>NZ_UETT01000001.1:0-715480 GCF_900115935.1 Pseudomonas sp. 43mfcvi1.1
TACACCTACACCCTCAACACTGCCGACGCCGATTTCAAAGGTTTGCATGGTGGCGGCAATGGCAGCGAGACCTTCACCTACACCCTGACCGATGCCGATGGCGACACCAGTACCGCGAACCTGGTACTGCAAGTGCACAACAACGACGACCCGGTGATCATCACCGGCCTCGACACCGAAGGCGGCGAGCTGACGGTCCAGGAAAAAAACCTCAGCGACGGCAGCAGCCCGGATGCGCCGGCCCTGACGCAAAGCGGTACTTTTACGATTACTGCTTTGGACGGTGTGCAGACCTTGAGCGTCGGCGGTATCAATGTGGTTACGGGCGGCGTGGCAGCCGGTTTCCCACAATCGATTACCACCGCGCTGGGCAACACCCTGACCATCACCGGCTACAACGCCACCACAGGCGTGGTCAGCTACAGCTACACGCTGCTGGACAATGAAACCCATCCAAACGCCAATGGCGCCAACAGCCTGAGCGAGCAATTTGCCGTAGTTGTCACCGACGACAACGGCACCACCGCCAACGGCAACCTCGACGTGAACATCGTCGACGACCTGCCGACTGCCCACGCTGATTCCGCCTCGGTGGATGAAGGCGGGACGGTCAGTGGCAACGTCCTGAATAACGACGAAGGCGGTGCCGACGGGCCGGCCGCGAGTGGGGCGGTGATTGGCGTGCGCGCTGGCAACGACACCTCGACCCCGGTGATTGGCGGCTTGAATACCCAGATCAACGGCACCTATGGCTACCTGACCCTGGACGCCAACGGCAACGCCGTCTACCACAGCAACCCGAACACCGTCAGCGCCCCGGGTGCCACCGATGTGTTCACCTACACCGTGCGCGACGCCGACGGCGATGAAAGCACCACCACCATCACCATCGATGTCCATGATGTCTGCCTCGTCGCTACGCCAGACCAGGAAGTCAGCGTCTACGAAAAAGCCCTCGACCTGAACCAGGACGGCCAGGACCTGGCGCCCGGCACCGTCACCGGCAGCGCCCCAAGCGCCACCAGCGAGACCGCCAGCGGCAGCCTTGTCGGTTCGGTCAGCGGCGCCGTTGGCGCAGTCGCGTTCGCGCTAGTGGGCAACGCCACCGGTGCCTACGGTCAACTGTCGCTTCAGCCCGACGGTTCCTATACCTACACATTGACTGCGCCAGCCACCACCACGCCTCACGCCAACGACGGCCCGAATGTGTTGAGCGAAAGCTTCACCTACCAGGCCACAGACTCGTTGGGCAATACCGTCACCAGCACCATCGTTATCGAGATCGTCGACGACGTGCCCAGCGCCCATGCCGATGTTGCCTCGGTGCTGGAGGGCGGCACGGTCAGCGGCAATGTGCTGGACAACGACGTACTTGGCGCCGACGGCGGCATGGTGATTGGTGTGCGCGCCGGCAACGACACCTCGAACCCGGCGATTGGCGGCTTGAACACTCAAATCAACGGCACCTACGGCTACCTGACCCTGGACGCCAACGGCAACGCCGTCTACCACAGCAACCCGAATACCGTCAGTGCTCCGGGTGCCACCGATGTCTTCACCTACACCGTGCGTGACGCCGACGGCGATGAAAGCACCACCACCATCACCATCGATGTTCACGAAAGCTGCCTCGTCGCCACATCGGACCAGGAAATCAGCGTCTACGAAAAAGCCCTCGACCTGAACCAGGACGGCCAGGACCTGGCGCCCGGCACCGTCACCGGCAGCGCCCCGAGCGCCACCAGCGAGACCGCCAGCGGCAGCCTTGTCGGCTCGGTCAGCGGCGCCGTGGGCGCAGTGACCTTCGCGCTGGTGGGCAACGCCACCGGAGCCTACGGTCAACTGTCGCTTCAGCCCGACGGTTCCTACACCTACACCCTGACGGCGCCAGCCGCCACCACGCCTCACGCCAACGATGGCCCGAACGTGTTGAGCGAAAGCTTCACCTATCAGGCGACGGACTCGTTGGGCAATACGGTCACCAGCACCATCGTCATCGACATCGTCGACGACGTGCCCAACGCCCATGCCGATGTTGCCTCGGTGGTGGAGGGCGGCACGGTCAGCGGCAATGTGCTGGACAACGACGTACTCGGTGCCGACGGCGGTGCAGTCATTGGTGTGCGCGCCGGCAACGACACCTCGAACCCGGCCATCGGTGGCCTGAACAGCCAGATCAATGGCACCTACGGCTACCTGACCCTGGACGCCAACGGCAACGCCGTCTACCACAGCAACCCCGACGCGGTTGGCGCGCCAGGTGCGACCGATGTCTTCACCTATACCGTGCGCGACGCCGATGGCGATGAAAGCACCACGACCATCACCATTGACGTGCACAACAGCTGCCTCGTTGCGGAAACCGATCACGAGATTACCGTCTATGAAAAAGCCCTGGACCTGACCCAGGATGGCCAGGACCTGGCCCCCGGCACCGTCACCGGCAGTGACCCGAGCGCCACCGGGGAAACCGCCAGTGGCAGCTTGGTCGGGTCGGTCAGCGGTGCCACGGGCGCCGTCACCTTTACCCTGGTGGGCAACGCCACGGGCGCCTACGGCCAGTTGCTGCTCCATCCTGATGGGTCGTACACCTACACCCTGACCTCGCCGGCCAGCACCACGCCCCACGCCAACGATGGTCCGAATGCCTTGAGCGAAAGCTTCACCTATCAGGCCACGGACGCCTTGGGCAACAGCACCACCGGTAACCTGGTGGTCAGCATCGTCGATGACGTGCCAAAGGCCGTTGCGTCCGAGCGTTCGGTCACGGCGGTGGAGATCGATACCAACCTGCTGATCGTGCTCGACGTCTCTGGCAGCATGAAAGATGCCTCCGGTGTGCCGGGGCTCTCGCGGATGGACCTGGCGAAACAGGCGATCAGCGCCTTGCTCGACAAATACGACGACATGGGCGATGTGAAAGTCCAGCTCGTGACCTTCAGCGGCAGTGCCACCGACCAGAGCACCCTGTGGGTGGATGTGGCAACTGCCAAGACGCTGATCTCGGCGCTGAGCGCGCACGGTGACACCAATTATGATGCTGCCGTGGCGATGGCCAAGACTGCGTTCGAAAATCCAGGCCAACTGACCGGCGCACAGAACGTCGGCTATTTCTTCTCCGACGGCAAGCCGACCTTGGGTGAAATCGGCTCGGCAGACGAGGCCGCCTGGAAAGCCTTCCTCGACGCCAACGGCATCAAGAACTACGCCATTGGCCTGGGCAGTGGCGTCAGCAACGCCCACCTCGACCCGCTGGCCTACGACGGCAGCGCCCACACCAACACCAACGCGGTGGTGGTCACCGACCTGAACCAGCTCAACTCGGTGCTTTCCGACACCGTGCAAGGTGCGCCGGTCACTGGCAACCTGCTGGGCGAGGGGGGCTCGTTCGGCGCCGATGGCGGGTTTGTCAAAAGCCTGGTGGTCGACGGCACCACGTACAGCTACGACCCGGCGGCCAACGGTGGCCAGGGTGCGCTGAGCGCCAGTGGCGGGGCCAACCACGGCTCTTTCAATACCGTCACCAATACACTGAGCATTGCCACCGACCATGACGGTACCCTGGTGGTCAACCTGGATACCGGTGCGTTCAGCTACACCTCTCAGACGGCCACCAGCACCTTGATCACCGAGCACATCGGCTACACCGTCAGCGACAATGACGGTGACCTGGCGAGCTCCAACCTGGTGATCAATGTCGTGCCCAACAGCCCACCGATCGCCGTCGACGACAACATCATCACCAACGTGCTGTCGGGCAACATTGTGATCCCGGGTGAGCTGCTGCTGGGTAACGACAGCGACGCCAACGGCGATCCGCTCACCGCGTCACCCACCAGCTTCAATACCGGCTGGGCCGCCAAAGGCGCGGACTTTACCGGCAGTACAGGCACGGTCAGTTTCACCGGTAACAACGTGCAGTCGATCAACCTCAGCCGCAGCGCCTTTGTCGCCAATACCGCGAGTATGACGGCGGCGCTGGTGGTCAGCGGTGCATTGGGGATGGTGTCCAGTAACAACACCAACGATGAGGACCGGCTCAACATCAGCCTCAAGCAGGGTGAAACCCTCACCCTGGACCACAACCTGGCGGCCGGTCGCATTGCCATGGAGTATTCACTCAACGGCGGGCCTTTCATCGCGATCAGTGACGGCGCTTCTTTCACCGCGGCAGCGGATGGCAACTACCAGATCCACGTCACCAACATCCCCAATGCAGGCGGTGGAAACGCCAACGCTGCGGAAAACTATCAACTGACCCTGACCGTCGACTATGCCGGGGCGCAGGACAGCACGTCGGATTACCACGGCAGCTACACCGCCAGCGACAATCATGGCGGCAGTGATAGCGCGTCGGTAGGCATCAGTTACCAGGCCGGCCATACCCTGACGGGCACCGCCGGGGACGATGTGCTGATGGCCGGTGGCGGTGACAACACCCTCAATGCTGGCGACGGCAACGACATACTCAGCGCCGGTTCGGGCAACAATACCTTGCACGGCGGGGCAGGCAATGACTTGCTCTACAGCGGCGCGGGCAACGACCTGCTCGACGGCGGTACGGGCAACGACACCGCGAGCTATGCCCACGCGACCGCCGGGGTCACCGTCAACCTGGGCCTGCTGGCGGCGCAGAACACCTTGGGCGCCGGCACCGACACGCTGACCGGTATCGAAAACCTGATCGGTTCGAACTTCAATGACACCCTCACCGGCGACGGCGCCAGTAACCGCATCAACGGCGGATTGGGCCATGACGTGCTCAATGGTGGTGGCGGCGACGACTTGCTGATCGGCGGCCTGGGCAACAACACCCTGACTGGCGGCAGCGGTGCCGATACCTTCCAGTGGCAAGCGGGTAACAGCGGCCATGACGTGATCACCGACTTCACGCCTGGCCTCGATAAACTCGACTTGTCCCAACTGTTGCAGGGGGAAAACGGCAGTGCGGCGTCACTGGACGATTACCTGCACTTCTCTGTCACCGGTAGCGGTGCGTCGCTCGTGACCAGTATCGACGTCAGCGCCACCGCTGGCGCTACGCCAAGCCAGACCATCGACCTGGCCGGCGTCAACCTTGCCAGCCACTACGGCGTCACGCCGGGTGCGGACGGGATGATCGCGGGCGCGGACACGGCGACCATCATCAACGGGATGTTGAATGATCACTCGTTGAAGGTGGACACGGTGTGAGGGCTGCTGTGGCGAGGGGATTTATCCCCGTTCGGCTGCGCAGCAGTCGCAAACCGGTCGGTAGGGGCCATCTGTCGCTGCGCGGCGTCTGGTTTTGGGGTTGCTTTGCAACCCAGCGGGGATAAATCCCCTCGCCACAGGGGAATGCGCCGCACTCATACTCAGGGTTTTCGCAATGTCTTCTGCCTGAGGATATAAACCGTCACCAGCACCGCACTGGTAAGCATGAACCCTCGCGCCCACGGCAAGGGCACCAGGTAGCAGGAAAAGAGGATGCTCGCCCACATCAGCCCAATGGCGTAGACCTTGCCCTTGAGCGGGATGCCGTTGCCGCTGAGGTAGTCGCGGATCCACGGGCCGAGGCGGGGATGTTCCACCAGCCATTGGTAGAAGCGCGGCGAGCTGCGGGCGAAGCACGCTGCGGCCAGCAGCAGGAAAGGGGTGGTGGGCAGTACGGGGACGAAGATGCCGATGACCCCCAGCACCACGCTCAACCAGCCGATGGCCAGTAGAGCGTAACGCAGGATCAACGGGCGGTTGCCGATGGGCGCGGACACCCGGTTACTCAGTGGTGACGAGGCTTGAGGATCGCCGGTTTCTCGTCCGGGGCGTTGCACAGCAGGTACAGGGCGGTGAGGGCTTCGGGGATCTGGACGATCATGTCGTCCATCAGGTTCGCATCGGCGGCGATGTCGGAGAACTCCGGTTGTTCGTCGAACAGGCCGGAACCGACCATGATCG
Source organism: Pseudomonas sp. 43mfcvi1.1 (assembly GCF_900115935.1). Taxonomy (NCBI): domain Bacteria; kingdom Pseudomonadati; phylum Pseudomonadota; class Gammaproteobacteria; order Pseudomonadales; family Pseudomonadaceae; genus Pseudomonas; species Pseudomonas sp. 43mfcvi1.1. The sequence continues at coordinate 5,935 of NZ_UETT01000001.1, forward strand.
GCAGCAGCATTTCGCTGACTTCCTCTTCGGCGGTTTCGAACCAGGCGGCTTCGCGCAGGAACACGCCTTCCATGAAACCGATGCACCAGCCACGCAGTTCCGAATCGTCCGGGTCATCGCCCAGGTCCAGTTCGCAGGGCAGTTCGAATTCTTCGTCGGAGGCCAGTTGGCGGGCGATGTGGGCCTTGAGGCCGACCAGCGTGGATTCGATTTCGGCGCGCTGGGCTTCGCTGGCGTAATGCGGCTCTTCGGCGAACAGGGCGTCGATCCACTCACGGTCCGGCACCTGTTCGGAGCAGATGGACAGGGCGGTCAGGTAGCCATGAGCGGCCACGTAGTCCAGCGCTTCATCGTGCAGCTCATCGGCATCGAGGAAGACTTGCAGGCGGGTCAGTTGCTCAGCGAAGGACATTACGGGCTACCTTGGGGAATAAACAATGCGGGAATTCTAGGCCTTCTTGAGCGCCCAGGCCAGCCGCGTGGTGTATTTGCCTTGCCCATGAGGGCAGGGTTGGGGGGCGTACCGAAAAAGAAGGGCTGAACTCGGTCCCTGTGGCGAGGGGATTTGTCCCCGTTGGGCTGCGCAGCAGACCCAAAATGGCCACCTGAGTTTGCGATCCACCTAGTAAGCCGAGAGGGCTGCTGCGCAGCCCGGCGGGGATAAATCCCCTCGCCACACATGCAGTGTTCGGCTTCCTTATCTTCAAAGTCCAAAGAGCCTCTTGTCAGCGACGCCCTTCGCAACGAAGGCCTCGGGTATACTGCCGCGTTTTGTGATGCCCTGCGGCGTCCGCCGGTCTGAAACGCGCACTTACGATTCGCCGGTGCAGCTTTTGCGATTCTGAACCAGCCTTGCAGGGATGTTTCGGTGATTTTTGGAGTTTCTATGCTCGAACAGGCTCAACGCGTCCTCAAGGACATCTTCGGCTACGACAGTTTCCGTGGCCGCCAGGGTGCCATTATTGAGCGCGTGGCCAGCGGTGGCGATGCCCTGGTGCTGATGCCCACCGGCGGCGGCAAGTCCTTGTGCTTCCAGGTGCCGGCGCTGCTGCGCAACGGCCTGGCGGTGGTGGTTTCGCCGCTGATCGCGCTGATGGACGACCAGGTCGCGACCCTCGAGGAGCTGGGTGTCGCCGCCGCTTCGCTGAACTCCACCCTCAGCGCCGAGCAACAGCGGGACCTGGCGACGCGCATCAAGCGCGGCGAAGTGAAGATGTTGTACCTGGCCCCGGAACGCCTGGTGCAGCCGCGCATGCTGGCGTTCCTGCAGAGCCTGGAGATCGCCCTGTTCGCCATCGACGAAGCCCACTGCGTGTCCCAGTGGGGCCATGATTTCCGCCGTGAATACCTGCAACTGGGGCAACTGGCGGAACTGTTCCCCGACGTGCCGCGCATCGCCCTGACCGCCACCGCCGACAAGCGCACCCGCGAAGAAATCGTCGAGCGCCTGCACTTGCAGGATGCCGAGCGGTTCCTGTCGAGCTTCGACCGTCCCAATATTTTCTACCGCATCGTGCCCAAGGAGCAGCCGCGCAAGCAGTTGCTGGCGTTCCTCGCCGAGCGCCGTAGCGATGCAGGCATTGTCTATTGCCTGTCGCGCAAAAAAGTCGATGAAGTGGCAGCGTTTCTGTGTGAGCAGGGGTTCCCGGCGTTGCCATATCACGCGGGCCTGCCCAACGACCTGCGGGCCTATCACCAGAAGCGCTTCCTCAACGAGGAAGGCCTGATCATGGTGGCCACCATTGCGTTCGGCATGGGTATCGACAAGCCCAACGTGCGCTTTGTCGCGCACCTGGACCTGCCCAAGTCCCTCGAGGCGTATTACCAGGAAACCGGGCGGGCCGGCCGTGATGGCTTGCCGGCCGACGCCTGGATGGCCTACGGCCTGCAAGACGTGGTGATGCTCAAGCAGATGCTGCAGAACTCCGAAGGCGATGAGCGCCACAAGCGCCTGGAACAGCACAAGCTCGACGCCATGCTCTCGCTGTGCGAAGAAACCCGCTGCCGTCGCCAGACCCTGCTGGCCTATTTCGATGAAGACATGCCTCAGCCGTGCGGTCATTGCGACAACTGCGTCGATGGCGTGGAAACCTGGGACGCCACCGAGCCGGCCCGCCAGGCCCTGTCGGCGATTTTTCGCACTGGCCAGCGCTATGGCGTGGGGCATCTGGTGGACGTGTTGCTGGGCAAGGACAACGAGAAGATCCGCAACTTCGGTCATCAGCACCTTTCGGTATTCGGGGTGGGCAAGGCCCGCACCGAGAGTGAATGGCGTTCATTGTTCCGACAACTCGTGGCCCGCGGCCTGGCCGACATCGACCTGGAAGGCTACGGCGGCCTGCGTTTGTCTGAAACCTGCCGGCCTTTGCTCAAGGGTGAGGTCACCCTCGAACTGCGCCGCGACCTCAAGCCGGCAACGGCGATCAAGAGCAGCAAGAGCCAGGCCAGCCAACTGGTGCGCGGCGAAGAGCGCGATCAATGGGAAGCCTTGCGCGCCTTGCGTCGCAAGCTGGCCGAAGAACACGGCGTGCCGCCGTACGTCATCTTCCCCGACTCGACGCTGCTGGAAATGCTCCGCAGCCAGCCCACCTCCCTGGCGGAAATGGCCCGGGTCAGTGGCGTCGGCGCGCGCAAGCTGGAACGCTATGGCGAGGCCTTCCTCCAGGTACTGGGCGGCGAGGCCGAAGCACCGAAAGCGGTGGCCGATGTACGCCACGAACTCATCACCCTGGCCCGCGCCGGCATGACGCCGTTGCAGATCGCCGGGCAACTGCAGTGCTCGGAAAAGAACGTCTACACGATGCTGGCCGAGGCCATTGGCAAACAGCAGTTATCCCTGGAACAGGCACTGGATCTGCCCGAAGAGCTGATGGGAGAGGTACAGGACGCGTTCCTGGATGGCGAAGGCGAGTTACCGCCAGTGTCTGAAGTCGCTGCATTGTTTGTCGGACGAGTTCCCGAAGGCGTGCTGTACTGCGTCAGGGCTGCGTTGCAGTCGGAATTTGAAGTCTGATCAGTCAGTTGCGTTCCTTTAACGATTCAGTGCAAGGCGAACCTTGCTTGAATCCAAAGCTCATGCTTAGCTGACTAATAATTAGTTTTTCTCTATTTCAGATCTGATGAGTTTTTTATGCCGTTAACCGATCAACACCGTTTTGGCATGCAGTTGGCGCAAATGTCTCGCGGCTGGCGTGCCGAACTGGACCGTCGCCTGGCCGGGTTGGGCTTGTCCCAGGCGCGTTGGCTGGTGCTGCTGCACCTGGCCCGTTTCGAACAGGCACCGACCCAACGTGAACTGGCCCAGAGTGTCGCCGTCGAGGGGCCGACCCTGGCCCGGTTGCTCGACAGCCTGGAAACCCAGGGGCTGGTGCAGCGCCAGGCCGTGGCCGAGGATCGCCGGGCCAAGAAAATCGTGCTGTGCGCACCGGCCCTACCGTTGATCGAACAAATCGAAACCATCGCCACGCAATTGCGTCGTGAGTTGTTCGAGGGTGTCGACGAGGCGGACATGCGCGTGTGCATGCGGGTCCACGGTACGATCCTGGCCAACCTGGAAAAATCCTGAGGCAGATCCCTGGCGTCAGACTTTTGAGATTCGCCGGTTAGCGAACTATAACCAGTAGTAAGCGTTCCTATTGGGGGCGTTTACGCCGAGGTTGGTTCTGGTAATCGAAAGGGATGCCCATGCTTGAAAGTTTGCAGTCCACGTTGCGCAGTTGGGTCAACGTGTCGGTCGTCGTGGGTGCCCTGGGGTATTCGGCCTTGGCGTCAGCGCTGGGGCTTGGCGAGATCACGCTCCATTCTGCCCTGAACCAGCCGTTGCGCGCCGATATCGCCTTGGTCGATGTGGCTGGGATCGGCGAGGGCGATCTGTCGGCCAGCCTGGCGAGCCCGGACGATTTCAGTCGTGCGGGTGTGGAGCGGGTGTTCTTTCTCAATAACTTGCGCTTCACCCCGGTATTGCGCGGGGAGCGCAGCTTCATTCGGGTGACTTCCAGCAAACCGGTGGAGGAACCGTTTCTCAATTTCCTGGTGCAGCTCAATCAGCCCAACGGGCGCCTGTTGCGCGAATACACCGTACTGATCGACCCGCCGGGCACACCGGGTATCGTGCCGGCCCGCGACGAACCTGCCGAGGCCCCGCAGCCCGCGATGCCGGCGATCAAGCCGCCCCCGGCGCTACAGGGCAAGCGCTACACGGTGGTGCCGGGAGACAACCCCTGGATCATCGCCAAGCGCCTGCATGATGCCGGTAGCAATGCGTCGGTCAATGAACTGATGCAGGGCATCCAGGCCTTGAACCCCGGCAGCGACCGGCTTTCCATCGGCCAGCGCTTGTTATTGCCTGACTCAGCCGTGCTGCCGACGTCTGCTGCAACCAGCGCCGGCCAGGCATCCGTTGCGTCCGATGAACAACTGGCCGCCAGCGTGCTGCAAAACCAGCAGCAACAGAAAACCATCGATGAACTGCAAGCCCGGCTCCAGGCCCAGGATGAGGAAATCGCTGGCCAGCGCAAGCAGATCAGCGAATTGCAGACTCGGTTGGCCGAAGTTGCGCCAACTCCCGTTGCAGTGGCGCAACCGCAGCCGCAGCTCCCTGCATCGGAACCGGTACCGGACGCACAGCCCGCTACAGAGCCGGTTGTCGAGCCAGAGGGCATCAATTGGTCATGGGTGGCGGGGTTGGTGGGCCTGTTGGGGTTGCTGGCGCTGTTGCTATTGGTTCGGCGCCGGCAGCAGCAGGCCGAGTTGGAGCCGATAAGCGGGCGTCCCGAGCCGATGCTGGAGGAGGGCGACGAAACCTTTGCATCAATTCCCGATACGGAGCCGTCCGAGCCCGCGGCATCGTTCAATAATGGGGATGCGCCCTTGGGTGATGTGCTGGAGGGCGTCGGGATTTACCTGACCTACGGTCGTTTCGCCGAGGCCGCGGGGCTGTTGCGTGCCGCGTTGCTGGCGGAGCCGGAACGCACCGACCTGGGTCTCAAGTTGCTGGAGGTACTGGGCAAGCAGGGCGATGTCATCGGTTTCCAGGCCCAGGAACATCATCTACTGGCACAGGGTATCGATGCCGGGATGTTGGCGGAAATCCGTGGGCGTTACCCCAAGGTTGCCGCGATCGCTGCACCGACAGTGGCATCGGTGCAACCTCAGGTACCGGTTCCTGCATCTGCTCCCGAACGTGAGCCGGTGCCCAGTGACGAATTCGAGTTGGACCTGGATGCACTGTCCATGGAAACCAGTTGGGACCTGGCCGATGCCCAGGACAACACTGTCAGAAAAGACGCTGATTCTCCCCTTGCCGCCGATGGTTTGTCGCTTTCAGGCTTCGACGAACCGGACTTGCAATGGGAAGCGCCGCTGGAAACCGAGTCATTGGACGATGCCTTTCTCGACGGTTTTGCCGATGAGGAGCAGTCGCTGGAGCTTGAGCCGCTGACCCTTGAACCTGTTTCCCTGGACGCCATGCCCCTCGAACCCCAGGCTCCGGAACACTCGCTCAAGCTGGAGCAGGCGCAGAATTGCATCGATGATGGGGACCTGAAGACCGCCGTCTCCCTGCTTGAAGAACTGCTCGAAGAGGGGGACGAACCTTTGAAGCAGACTGCGCGAGTGCTATTGGCCGGGATTCGCTGAACTTCGGATTGGTGAACCCCAGCGAGCCCGTGTGGGAGCAAGCCTGCTCGCGATTGCGGTGGGGCAGCTTGTTCGATATTGAATGTGCCGACGCTATCGCGAGCAGGCTCGCTCCCACAATGGATCGGCGCCGGATAATCCAATACCGCATCGCTATCAGAACGTCTGCCCCAGGTTCAGATAAACCGCCTGCTCATCATCGTCGTTAAAGCCATAGCTGAAATTCAGGGGCCCCAGCGGTGTATCGAACCCCAGGAAAATACTGGCGGCGTTGATGTAGCCGCTGTCGAATTCGTTGTCGTTGTTCCAGGCCCTGCCGCGTTCCAATGAGCCGCCGATGTACAGCGGCAAGTCCAGCGGCAGGTAGGCCCGCGGTGTGAGCCGGCGGTAATACACGGCGCGCATCAGGCTGATGTTCTGCCCGGAGACCCCGTCTTCGCGAAAGCCCGACAGTTGCCGTGCGCCGCCGAGTACAAAGCTGGATGTCACGACCTCCGCGGTGTCCATTGTCCGGCCGTAGCGCCCGCCCAGGATGAAGGTGTCCGGGCCGCTGCTCAGGGCCTTGTCCAGTTTGAATTCCCACTGGCGGTAACGCTGGTCGGAACCCAGCCCCGGTTCGTATTGGCGCCAGGTCAGGCCGATGTCCTCCCCTTCATGGGGGAAGTACACGTTGTCGAAGGAGTCGAAGGAGTACTTGAGGTCATAGAAGCCTTCATTGAAGTTTTCGCTGGGCTGGTCGTGATCGCCAATGCGCACATCCGCCTTGCCCCAGGCCTGGCCGACACCCAGGCGGATTTCGCCGCTGTTGCCGATCTGTCGGCCGACGTTCAGGCCGAAGCCATAGCGTTCGACGCGATACTGGGCCACCGGATCGTTGTCCAGGATGGATTCCACGTTTCGCGATTCAAACTGCCCATAAGGGGCGATGAAGTAGCGCGAGCCGACATCCAACGGCTGGTAGAACTCGCTGTACAACTCCTGCCTGTCGCCGATCTGCGCCCGGGTCAGCCATTCGGCGCCCAGGCGGTTGATACCGTTGACCCGATAGCTGGCCCCCAGGTTGAACGCGCTGTCGCCGCGCATGTCGTCCGACAGGCTCAGCCCCAGCCGCAGGTAGTCGGTGCCGGTGCGTCGGCCCCGGGCGCTGATGACCAGTGTGTGGTCCGGGCCCTTGCGGACCACGCGGTATTGCACCTGTTCGAAATAATCCAGGCCGTACAGCGTGCCCATGTCGGTCTGCAGGCGCCCCAGGTCCAGCGGCTCGCCAATCTGCTGGCGAATGTAATAGCGGATCACGTCATCGCCGACTTTCGAATCGTTCTCCACGCGAATGGCGGTGATGACCGGCGTGCGTTCGCTTGGGGTGCGTGCGGCCATGAGTTCGGCGTCGGGCGCTTCGGAAGGGCGTAGAGGGGCCAGGCGCGCCTCGAGTATCCGGGTGGCGCGGTAGCCGGCGTCGATCATCTCCCGGGCCCGGCCGAAGTCAGTGGAGCCGAAGCTTGCCAGGGCCGGCTGGATCAGGACGTCGTCTTTTTTCAGGGTTGCCAGTTGCTCTTCAGAGTTGCGCCGAGTCATCAAGGTGGTCGACTGGTTCAACACGTCGACCACCGTGACCAGTTGCTTGCGGTTGCGCAGGGGCGTACCGATATCGACCACGATGGCCACGTCCACGCCCATTTCCCGGGCCACATCCAGCGGGATGTTGTCGGTCATGCCGCCGTCCACCAGCAGCCGGCCGTCCAGTTCCACCGGGGCGAACACCGCCGGGATGGACATGCTGGCGCGGATGACCTTGGGCAGGTGGCCTTTGCGGAACACCACTTTTTCGCCGCTGGCGATGTCGGTGGCAACTGCACGGAAAGGGATCGGCAGTTTGTCGAAGTCCCGGGTGTCGCTGGCGTGGGCCAGCAGGCTTTCGAGCAGCAAGGCCAGGTTCTGGCCCTGGATGACCCCCAAGGGCAGGCCAAGGCTGCCGTCGTCGCGAAAGCTCAGTTTCTGTTTGACCAGGAAGTCGCGGTCATCCTGTTTGCGCCGGAAGGGCACGTCCTTGCGCGGTGGGGCGTCGGACAACGCCTGTTGCCAGTCGATGCCCAGGGCGAGTTTTTCCAGTTCGTCGATCTTGTAGCCCGAGGCATACAACCCGCCGATCACCGCGCCCATGCTGGTACCGGCAATGGCATCGATCTTGATGCCTTGCTCTTCCAGGGCCTTGAGCACACCGATGTGGGCCAGCCCCCGTGCCGCGCCGCCGGATAGCACCAGGCCGATTTTCGGGCGTGGCGCTTCGACGGCGGGCGCGTTGGCATGGCCGAGCAGGGGCAACAGCAACAGAAGCAGGAGGGGCAGCAGGCGGCGCATCGTCAATCTCGGGGGCGGGCGATCAAAGGCAGGTATTATAACGACGCCTTCGAACCCAGGAGTCCACCCGCAATGACCGAACACAAACCGGAAGTCGTCATCACCTATTGCACCCAGTGCCAATGGCTGTTGCGCGCCGCCTGGCTGGCCCAGGAACTGCTCAGCACCTTCGCCGATGACTTGGGCAAAGTGTCCCTGGTGCCGGGCACTGGTGGTGTGTTCCACATCAGTTGCGACGGCACGCAGATCTGGGAGCGCAAGGCCGATGGCGGTTTTCCCGAAGCCAAGGTCCTCAAGCAGCGGGTCCGCGACCAAATCGACCCGGCGCGGGACCTGGGCCACAACGATCGGGTTCAGTGAGACGCGGCTTGAGCGCCAACCCCCGGTTTCTTCGAACCGCCCAGTTGGCTTGAGATCACGATGGCCGCGATGATCACCACGCCGCCCAGCAGCATGCGCAGTGTCGGGTTTTCATCGAACAGCCACCAGGCCATGGCGATGCCGTAGACCGGCTCCATGGCGAAGACTACCGCCGCTGTGCGGGCCTTGATCACCGCCAGGCTGGCGACGAACAGGCTGTGGGCCAGGCCAGTGCAGAACACGCCGAGCAAGCCGATCCACAACCAGTCGATGGGGCGCACGTCGCTCAATTGTGGCGCGGCCATTGGCAACAGGCACAACCCGACCACCACGTTCTGGCACAGCGCGGCCTGTACGGGCGGCACATGCGCCGAGCCGGCGCGGTTGGTCAATGACAACAGGGAAAACAGCAACCCCGAGGCCACGGCCCACAGCAAACCGGTGGTGGCGCCGCTGGCCAGGTCGAAGTTCGGCGTGACCAACACCAGGCCAATGCTCACCAGCACCACCAGCCAGATTTCATTGGCGCGAATCCGCTCGCGGAAAATCAGCCCCTCGAGCAATACCGTGAAGGCCGGGAAACTGGCGAACCCCAACGTGGCGATCGCCACGCCGGCAACCTTCACGGCAATGAAGAAACTCACCCAGTGCCCGGCCAGCAACAGCCCCCCGAGCAGCAACCGCCGGCCATCCTGTGCCCGCAGTTTTTGCCAGCGGCTGCTGCTGGCAAACCGGGCAAATATCGTCAGGGCGAGTACGGCGAAGACGGCGCGACCGAACACGATGACCGCCGGCGAAGCTGCGGCGAGTTTGCCGAATACACCGGTCAGGCCAAACATGAGTGCGCCAATATGCAGGGCGCCGAGGGCAGTACGGGGCGTCATTTCAATCCTTGTCCAACGGTTGAGCGTCAGGGTATTGAACCTGTTGCCGAGCGCTTCTGTCTGTCGCGATCCTAGCGATTTTTAGCGCGAATCTAGCGCTGACGCCGCAGCTTGCCCGGCGAGACGCCGAATTCGCGCAGTACCGCTGCGGCGAAGGCACTCTGGGAGCTGTAGCCGACCCGTTGGCCGATCTCGCCGATGGGCAATTGCGAATCACGCAACAACGCCACGGCCTTGTGCAAGCGGCGGCTGCGGATGTAATCCATCGGGGTTTGCCCGCACTCGGCGACGAAGCGCGCATGCAGGCGGGCGCTGGAGAGACCGGCGACCTGCGCCAGGTCCGCCACTTGCAGCGGATAGGCCGCGTACCGGTCGATATGGGCGTTGAGTGCGGCATAAGGCAGGCGCCGGCCACCGAGGGTTTCCTGGCGAGCACCATTGAGACTCGCCAGCAGCAGCACCGCGCCTTGCTGGGCGATCACCGGGTCGTCCACCGGGCTGCCGGCCAACCAGGTGACCAACTGGCTTTGCCCCGCATCCAGGGGCAGGCGCGCGGTGTCGTCGAGCAAGCGGCGGCTGGCGTCTGCGTGATCCCCCAGGCATTGCCCGACCCAATCATCACTGGGCACATCCAGCACCAGGCAACGACTGCCATGGGGGCTGCCACAGGCGTGATGCGCACCGGCCGGTATCACCACGAAGCTTTGTTGCACCACCTGGCTGCCCTGGCCTTCGACCTCGAAATCCAGTGCGCCAGACAACCCGAACACCAATTGGGCATGGTCATGGCTGTGGACGATCAAGTCGTGGCTGTAGTGGCGTAGCGTGAGGATCGGTCTCATCGCGGTCTCCCGTGTCAGGCCGCCAGCATACACCGAGGGCGCAACGCCCGGCGCTGTCATGCAATGGACTTGTGTTTGTCATGGGCCATTAACCGCTGGCGTGCACAGTGGCAAAAACGATCAGAGGGTTGCCCAATGACCAGCGCCGAGCTCGCCAGACCCAGCCGCAAACAGCGTGTTCGCACCCTGTGGATTTCCGATGTGCACCTGGGCACCCGGGATTGCCAGGCCGAGCACTTGTCGCAGTTCCTCAAGGGTTACCACGCCGACAAGATCTACCTGGTAGGGGACATCATCGATGGCTGGAAACTGCGCGGTGGCATGTATTGGCCCCAGGCCCACACCAACGTCATTCGCCGCTTGCTGACCATGAGCAAGCGCGGCACCGAAGTGATCTACGTCACCGGCAATCATGACGAATTCCTGCGGCGCTATTCGAAGCTGATCCTGGGCAATATCCAGTTGGTGGACGAAGCGGTGCACGTCACCGCCGATGGTCGGCACCTGTTGGTGATCCATGGCGATCAGTTCGATGTCATCACCCGCTACCACCGTTGGCTGGCGTTCCTCGGCGATTCGGCCTACGAGTTCACCCTCACGCTGAACCGCTGGCTCAACCATTGGCGGGCCCGTTACGGCTACGGTTACTGGTCGTTGTCGGCGTACCTCAAGCATAAGGTCAAGACCGCCGTCAGCTTCATCAGCGATTTCGAGGAGGCCATCGCCCACGAGTGTGTAAAGCGCGAACTGCACGGCGTGGTCTGTGGGCATATCCACCATGCCGAGATGCGCAAGGTGGGGGAGGTGGAGTATCTCAATTGCGGTGATTGGGTCGAGTCGTGCACGGCGTTGATCGAGCATTGGGATGGGTCGATCGAGTTGTATCGGTTGGCGGAGGCCCAGGCGCGGGAGGCGCAGTTGAAGGCACTGAAAGTCGCCGAACCTGCGTGAGCCTTACACCATTGTGGCGAGGGGATTTATCCCCGCTGGGCTGCGAAGCAGCCCCCTATTGGTGTGCCTAGTTGATCGCGCTGAAGCAAATTTTCTTGGGGCTGCTGCGCAGCCCAGCGGGGATAAATCCCCTCGCCACAGGGATTTTCTGTGTCTGTCAGAGCATGGGCTGTTCAGCCATCGCCGCCTTGTAGATCGATTGTTTCGGCGCGGCAAACACCCTTTCCAGCATCGGCTCGAAGAAACTCAACGGCAGTGTGTCGTACTTCGGATCGAACGCCGCCGCGTCATATTTCGCACAAAAGTCGATCGTCGCCTGGTACTGCGGATGTTCGCAAAACTGCTCGCGCAGGTGACGGTCCATGCCCAGGTGATGGAAGAAGTAATAGCCCTGGAAAATCCCGTGTTTCTCCACCATCCATAGGTTCTCGGCGCTGACGAATGGCTTGAGGATCGCCGCCGCGATATCCGGGTGGTTGTATGAGCCCAGGGTGTCACCGATGTCGTGAAGCAGGGCGCAGACCACGTATTCCTCGTCGCGCCCGTCGCGGTAGGCACGGGTGGCGGTTTGCAGGGAATGGGTCAGGCGATCCACCGGGAACCCGCCGAAGTCGCCGTCCAGCAGTTTCAAGTGGGCCAGGATCCGGCCCGGCAACTGTCGCGCGTAGGCGCTGAAATCGGCTGCGATGATCGCCCAGTCTTCCTGGGTGCCGTCCTGCATGTGGGTAAAGCGTGCATGCGTATTCATCGAGGGTCCTTTGGCTCATGGGCATTCAACGCTTAGAACGCCACCTTGCCCAGCAGCATGTCGCGGTACATGACGAAATCGCCAAGCAGGCTGTAGAACGGATGCTGGAACGTGGCAGGCCGGTTTTTTTCGAAGAAAAAATGCCCGACCCAGGCAAAGCCGTAGCCAGCGACGGGCAGGGCGATCAACCACCACCAGGTGCCCGCGACGAGCGCCACGGCGAGAATCACAAAGAGCAGGGAAGTACCGACGAAGTGCAGTCGTCGGCAGGTGCTGTTGCTGTGTTCGCTGAGGTAATACGGGTAGAACTCAGTGAACGTATTGAATCGTCTGGCGTTTTCCACGACTGCGAGCTCTGTGGTCATTGTTGTTTATTGAAGTCTAGAGCGATCATGGACAGCGGCTAGTGACAATGGGCGCCACTCTAGTGTCCTGTGTTACAAATACCCCTTGTTTTTGTAATGAAAGACACTGCTATCCTTCGCCAATCCAGCCGTACCCTGCGGCTCGTCATGCAAGTAAAAACGTCATGAGCGAACGAACGACTTCTTCAAGCTGGGCGATGGGGATCGTCAAGGCATTGGAAATGGACGGCGTCGATTGCCGGGCGCTGTTCAAGCAGTTGGGGCTGGACTTCGAGGCCCTGGACGATCCGGATGCCCGTTTCCCCCAGGACTCGATGACGCGGCTCTGGCAACGGGCGGTCGAGTTGTCGGGTAACCCGGCCATTGGCTTGAACATGGGCAAAGTGGTGCGTCCGGCCTCGTTCCATGTGGTTGGCTATGCCTTGATGTCCAGTCGCACCCTGGCAGAGGGCTTCCAGCGGCTGGTGCGTTACCAGCGGATCATTGCCGAAAGCGCCGACTTGAGTTTTCGTCGCTTGGAAGAAGGCTACGGGCTGATCCTGACGGTGCATGGCGACCATCTGCCCCCCACTCGCCAAAGTGCCGAAGCCTCCCTGGCCTGTGCGCTGGCTCTGTGCAGTTGGTTGACCGGGCGCACCCTGCACCCGGTGAAGGTGCTGTTTCAGGGGGCCGAGCCGTTGGACCTGGGGCCTTATCACCGAGCCTTCCCCGCGCCGCTGGTGTTCGGCGCGTCTTATGATGCGCTGATTTTTGAACCGGCCGACATGGAGGCGCCACTGCCGACGGCCAACGAAGCCATGGCGCAGCTTCACGACCGGTTTGCCGGTGAGTACCTCGCGCGCTTTTCGGAAAGCCGCGTGACCCACAAGGCGCGACAGGTGTTGTGCCGGTTGTTGCCCCAGGGTGAGCCCAAGCGTGACGTGGTGGCGCAGACGCTGCACCTGTCGCAGCGCACCTTGCAGCGGCGCCTGCAAGAGGAGGGCACGAGTTTCCAGAACCTGCTCGAAGACACCCGGCGCGAACTGGCCGAGCAGTACCTGGCGCAGCCGGGCATGACGTTGCTGGAAATCGCCTACCTGCTGGGGTTTGCCGACCCGAGCAATTTTTTCCGGGCCTTTCGCCGTTGGTTCGACACCACGCCTGGTGAATACCGGGCACGCCTGGCGAGCCAGCCTGCACCGGTCAGTGACGCCAGAACGCCGGGATACACAGCACGAACACTGTGATGATCTCCAGACGGCCCAGCAACATGCCCCCCGACAGAATCCACTTGGCTGCGTCCGGCAGCGGTGCGAAATTGCCCGCCGGCCCGATGGTTTCCCCCAGCCCCGGGCCGACGCCCGACACGGTACTGGCCGCGCCGGTCAGCGCCGTCATCCATTCCACGCCCAGCAGCGACAGCAGCAGGGCGATCACGCAGATGGTGATGGCGAAGAAGAACGAGAACGTGAGGATCGAGCGGACGATTTCTTCGTCGAGGCGATGACCGTTGTATTTCTGCTTGATCACTGCACGAGGGTGGATCAGTTGATTAAGGTTGGCCCGCAGCAGGATGTAGGCGACCTGGAAGCGGAAGATCTTGATCCCGCCGGCCGTCGAGCCTGAACAACCGCCGACGAATCCCAGATAAAAGAACAGCATCAGCGAAAAGTTTCCCCACAGGCTGTAGTCGCCCAGGGCGAAGCCGGTGGTGGTGATGATGGACGTCACGTTCAGCGCCACGTGCCGCAGGGCATCCAGCCAATGCAGGTCGGTGGTTGCCCAATACCAGGTGCCGAGCACCAGCCAGGTCACCAGCAGCACGCCGATAAGCCCCTGGACCTGCTGGTCCTTGATCAGCGCCCGGCGATTGCCCCGCAGCGTCGAGACGTACAGGGCAAACGGCAGGCTGCCAAGAATCATGATGACGATGGCGACCCAATGCACGGCTGGCTGGGTCCATTTGGCCAGGGACAGGTCCGAAGTGGAGAAACCGCCGGTGGAGATCGCCGACATCGAATGGTTGATGGCGTCGAACAGGCTCATCCCTGCCCACCAGAGCGCCAGGGTGCCGAGAATGGTGATGCCTACGTAGGACGCCACGATCAGCCGTGCCACCATGTGGGAGCGGGGCATGACTTTTTCCGAACGATCCGACGATTCGGTCTGGAACAGGCGCATGCCACCGATACGCAGCAGGGGCAGGATCGCCACCGCCATGCCGATGAAGCCGATACCGCCGAGCCAGTGCAGCAGCGAGCGCCACATCAGGATGCCCGGGGACATGTTGTCCAGGCCACTGAGGACTGTGGCGCCGGTGGCGGTAATGCCGGACATGCTTTCGAAAAACGAGTCGGTATAGCTGATGTGTTGGGTCAGCAGGAACGGCAGCGCGGCGAAGATACATACCACCAGCCAACTGCTGACGGTCAGCAGGTACATGTCGCGCGGGCGCAGGTGGATGTGTTCCGGGCGCCCGGGAAGCACCAGGGCCAGGCCGGCGACGAAGGTGATCATGCTCGACCACAGGAACGACGGCAGCTCTTGGGTGCGCTCGAAGACCACCAGGGTGGCCATGGGCACGACCATGAAGATCGCCAGGGTGATCAGGAAGATGCCGATGATGAAACCAATGATCCGCAGGGTCGGCAACGCCATGAAGTCCGCTCAGGCTGAAAGGGAAGGGCGCCATTCTACCTGTGGCAAGCGTCATGTAAACCGGCACCCGGCGGCGCTTGCGGGGCGCGGGCGCGTGGCAACGGAATTTGAACTAACGAACTCGCCAAACAGCCACTAGAATAGCCGGACATTCTTTCAGGAGGTGGCCGATGCAGGCTCTCGACGCTTTGCTCAACCGTGTTTCCGTCCCGCGCCTGGTAGACCCGGCCCCCACGTCCGAACAGCGCGAACTCATGTTCGCCGCGGCCATGCGGGCGCCGGATCATGGCCAGTTGCGCCCATGGCGTTTTCTGACGGTCGAAGGGCAGGCGCGGCATCGCATGGGCGAGCTGCTGGCCGAAGCGGCGCGGTTCAGTGACCCGCTGGTACCGGACGCGATGGTGGAAAAGGCTCTCAATGGCCCATTGCGCGCGCCTCTGGTCGTGGTGGTGATTGCCCGTCTGCAGGACCATTTCAAGATCCCTAAATCCGAGCAATTGCTGGCAGCCGGCTGTGCGGCCCATGGCATCCTGCTGGCGGCTTATGCCCAAGGGATTGGTGGCGTGTGGCGTACCGGTGAGCTGGCGTACTCGCCGCATGTGGCCAGGGGGCTTGGCCTTGAAGACGGGGAAGAGGTCATTGGCTTCCTCTACCTCGGCACGCCGCAGAAAGAAGCGCGTACGGCGCCGCAGGAAGATGTCGGGCAGTTTGTCCGCGAGTGGACGGGCGCGTAACCTCGCAAGGGCAGCGGATTGCTTGAGGCTGGATTGATCCACTGTGGCGAGGGAGCTTGCTCCCGCTGGGCGGCGAAGCCGCCCCAAGTGGAACAACGCAGTCTTCCAAGCACACCGCGCCAAGCCGGTTTACGACTGCTGCGCAGGCGAGCGGGAGCAAGCTCCCTCGCCATAAAATCAACAGCCGACGGTGGCGTTATTTACACGCGTCCGCAATCGCCTCGGCCAGCAGGTCCAGGCGCGTGGCGTCGATGCCGGCGACGTTGGCCCGGCCGGTGCCAACCATATAGACGCTGTGGCGTTCGCGCAGGTGCTTGACCTGTTCCGGCGTCAGGCCGGTGTAGGAGAACATCCCGCGTTGCACGCCGATATGGGCGAAGCGCTCGCGCAGGCCATGGGGTTCGAGGGCCTCCAGCAAGCCGCTGCGCAATTGCGCGATGCGCAGGCGCATGGCCTGGACTTCATCGGCCCACAGGCTTTTGAGTTCCGGATTGCCGAGGATGGTCGCCACCACGGCCGCTCCATGGTCCGGCGGCGTCGACCACAGGTTACGGGCGATGTTGGCCAGTTGGCTGCGCACGTCCAGCAGTTTTTCACCGTCCCGGGCGCAGACGATCAACGCACCGGTGCGGTCGCGGTACAGGCCGAAATTCTTCGAACAGGAACTGGTGACCAGCACTTCCGGCAGCGCATCGGCAAACAGCCGAACTGCCCAGGCGTCCTGCTCCAGCCCATCGCCGAAGCCCTGGTAAGCGAAATCGATCAGCGGCAGCAGGTCGCGGCTGCGTACCACTTCCAACACCTGGCGCCATTGCTCATGGGACAGGTCAAAGCCGGTGGGGTTGTGGCAGCAGGCATGCAGCAGCACCACATCGCCTTTGGGCGCCTGGTTCAGGGTCGCCAGCATCGCCTCGAAATCCAAGCGGTTGTCGGCGCCCACATAAGGGTAATGACTGGCCTTGACGCCAGCCGCGGCGAAGATGGTTTCGTGGATCGGCCAGGTCGGATTGCTCAGCCAGACGCCACGGCCAGGCAGGCATTGGGCGATGAAGTCGGCACTCAGGCGCAGGGCACCAGTGCCGCCCGGTGTCTGGGTGGCGCCAGCGCGCTTTGCGCTGATCAGCGGCGAGTCGGTGCCCAGCACCAGTTCATTGATCAACTGGCCGAACGCGGGGTCGCCATGGCCGCCGATGTAGGTCTTGGTGGTCTGGCGATCCACCAGCCATTGTTCGGCCTGCTTCACGGATTGAAGAATCGGCGTCAGGCCCTGGGCGTCCTTGTAGACACCCACGCCCAGGTCGAACTTGCTCGGATTGCTGTCCGCGCCGTAGGCCTCCATCAGGCCGAGGATCGGGTCGCCGGGTACCCGGCCGATGGCATCGAAATGCATTACTTGCGGCCCTCGGCGGTCTTGGCCACGTCATCGGTGCGGGCGGCCATGATGAAGTCGTTGCGGTGCAGACCCTTGATGGAGTGGCTCCACCAGGTCACGGTGACTTTGCCCCATTCGGTGAGCAGGCCTGGGTGGTGGCCTTCGGCCTCCGAGATTTCACCGACGGCGTTGGTGAAGGCCAGGGCGTGCTTGAAGTTTTTGAACAGGAAAACTTTTTCCAGCTGCATCACGCCGTCGCGCACTTCGATGTTCCAGTCGGGGATCTGCTTGATCAGCGCCGGCAGTTCTTCGTCGCTGACTTGCGGGGCATCGGCGCGGCAGGCTTCGCAATGGGCTTGGTTCAGAGTGTTCATGGTGTGTTCCTGGATCGAATATTTGAAAAACGTCGATGCACCCACGCTAAAGCAAAGCCGCGTTGTGCAACAGACTCAATTGAGATTAAAAGACGCGGTTCACGCTGCCTTGGGTGGGAATTTCGGGGCGTGCAAGCCCAGTTCCCGACCGCGCTTGACCATGCCCATGATGTCTTCGTGGGCCAGGTCGAACAGGCGCTTGAGCTCGGGCAGCACGAAATACACCGGTTGCAGGATGTCGATGCGATACGGCGTGCGCATCGCTTCCAACGGATCAAAAGGCTGGTGTTCAGGCTCGTCCGACAGGCAGTAAACGGTTTCCTTGGGCGAAGACAGGATGCCGCCACCGTAGATGCGCCGGCCCTGCGGGGTCTCCACCAGGCCGAACTCGATGGTCATCCAATACAGGCGCGCCAGATAGACGCGTTCTTCCTTGGAGGCCTGTAGGCCGAGTTTGCCGTAGGTGTGGGTGAATTCGGCAAACCAGGGGTTGGTCAACAGCGGACAGTGGCCAAAAATCTCGTGGAAAATGTCAGGTTCTTGCAGGTAGTCCAGTTCTTCGCGGGTACGAATAAAGGTCGCTACCGGAAACTGCTTGCTGGCGAGCAGTTCGAAGAAGGTCTGGAAGGGGATCAAGGCCGGCACCCGGGCGACTTGCCAACCCGTGGTCTCGCCCAGCACCTTGTTGATTTCGCCCAGTTGCGGGATACGGTCGTGGGGCAGGCCAAGCTTGTCGATGCCGTCCAGGTATTCCTGGCACGCGCGGCCTTCGATGACTTTCAGCTGGCGGGTGATCAGCGTGTTCCACACCGCATGTTCTTCGGCGGGGTAGTGGATAAAACCTTGCGCATCGGGCTCGCGGGCCACGTACTGCGTCTGCTTCATGCTGCTCTCCTGCTGATTTCCCTCAGGGGGGAAGGCTGTTTGTTTTTATGTCCAGCGATGCATTAGAGATAACTCGAAGCAGGGATGTGTGCAGCAGGCAGACGAAGGGATGGATTGCGATAAAGGCATGAATTCGTAAAGTTTTCGTTACGTATTGGGCGGTACTCCAGTGTTGTCGAGATTTTCAGCTGGGAAATGGCCTACAGCTGTCACATAATCTTGACGTTTATTTGCGCTGCCATGCAGAAAACCTTGTGGCGAGGAAGCTTGCTTGCGCTGGCTGCGCAGCAACCTCCTCCCCATGCTTGCATACACATCGATATCGGGCCTTTTCATGCGCATCAAAGTCCATTGCCAAAACCGCATCGGCATCCTGCGAGACATCCTCAACCTGCTGGTGGAGTACGGCATCAACGTTGCCCGGGGCGAGGTCGGGGGTGAGCATGGCAACGCGATCTACCTGCATTGCCCGAACCTGATCAACATTCAGTTCCAGGCGCTACGTCCGAAATTCGAAGGCATCGCCGGGGTATTTGGCGTCAAGCGCGTAGGATTAATGCCTAGCGAGCGTCGGCACATGGAGCTCAATGCCCTGCTCGGTGCCTTGGAGTTTCCGGTGCTGTCCATCGACATGGGCGGCTCCATCGTCGCGGCCAACCGGGCGGCGGCGCAGTTGCTCGGGGTGCGGGTGGACGAGGTGCCCGGGATTCCACTGTCCCGCTACGCCGAGGATTTCGATTTGCCTGAACTGGTGCGCGCCAACCAGTCGCGGATCAACGGGCTGCGGGTCAAGGTCAAGGGCGATGTGTTCCTGGCCGACATCGCCCCGTTGCAATCGGAGCACGACGACAGCGAGGCCATGGCCGGCGCGGTACTGACGTTGCACCGGGCCGACCGGGTCGGCGAGCGAATCTATAACGTGCGCAAACAGGAGCTTCGCGGCTTCGACAGTATTTTCCAGAGTTCCAAGGTGATGGCGGCGGTAGTGCGTGAGGCCCGGCGTATGGCACCGCTGGACGCGCCGCTGTTGATAGAAGGCGAAACCGGCACCGGTAAGGAATTGCTGGCACGCGCCTGTCACCTGGCCAGTCCGCGCGGGCAATCGCCATTGATGGCGCTCAACTGTGCCGGGTTGCCGGAGTCCATGGCCGAGACCGAACTGTTCGGCTACGGCCCCGGTGCTTTCGAAGGTGCCCGGGCCGAAGGCAAGCTTGGCCTGCTGGAACTGACTGCCGGGGGAACGTTGTTCCTCGATGGCGTCGGGGAGATGAGCCCGCGCCTGCAAGTGAAACTGCTGCGCTTTCTGCAGGACGGCTGCTTCCGTCGCGTAGGCAGCGATGAAGAGGTGTACCTGGACGTCCGGGTGATCTGCGCTACCCAGGTGGATTTGTCCGAACTCTGTGCCCGGGGAGAATTCCGTCAGGACTTGTACCACCGCTTGAACGTCCTTTCCTTGCACATCCCGCCGCTGCGCGAATGCCTCGATGGCCTGGCGCCGCTGGTGGAGCACTTCCTCGACCAGGCCAGCCGCCAGATCGGCTGTGCGCTGCCCAGGCTGGCGCCGGCGGCGATGGAGCGTCTGAGTCACTACCACTGGCCGGGCAATGTCCGGCAATTGGAAAACGTACTGTTCCAGGCCGTTTCCCTGTGCGACGGCGGGACGGTGAAAGCCGAGCATATTCGCCTGCCGGACTACGGCGTGCGCCAACCCCTTGGCGATTTTTCCCTCGAGGGCGGATTGGACGAGATCGTTGGGCGTTTTGAGAAAGCGGTGCTGGAACGTCTTTACTCCGAACATCCCAGCAGTCGGCAATTGGGCAAGCGGCTGGGGGTTTCCCACACCACCATCGCCAATAAGTTGCGGGAGTACGAGGTGGGCAAAGCTGCGCCTTAGCGGGCATTGTTTTCGCTGGTATGGGATTTGCTACATCGAGAACTGTCCACGCTTATTCATATTTGGTGGCGATTTTTTGACAAGGGCAGAGCCCCGATTCCCGCTGCGTATGTGAGGTTCAGGATGCAAAAGAAGATAGCTGTGGTGCAGTCGAATTACATTCCCTGGAAGGGCTATTTCGATCTGATCCGCAGCGTCGACGCGTTCATCCTGTACGACGATGTCCAGTACACCCGGAGTGACTGGCGCAACCGCAACAAGATCAAGACTGCCCAGGGTGAGCATTGGCTGAGTATTGCGGTCAGGAAGAAGGGCCGTCTCGGACAGTTGATCAACGAAGTCCAGGTCAGCAGCCCGGATTGGGCCGCGGCGCACTGGAAGACCATTGAGCAGAGCTACCGGCGCGCACCGTGCTTTACCCAGATGGAGGCGCCGATTCGCGCGCTCTACGAGCAGGCTGCCGACCTCACCCATCTGTCCCGCATCAACCACCTGTTCATCGCCGGTTTGTGCCCCCTGCTGGGCATCCATACGCCGCTTCACCGTTCCGAGGATCTGGGGGGCGTAGAGGGCAAGAATGAACGCCTGATCCATCTATGCCAGGCCCTCGGGGCCAACGAATACCTCTCTGGGCCGGCGGCCAGTCACTACCTCGACGAAGCGGCGTTCGCCGCCGAAGGGATTGCCGTGTCGTACATGAGCTATGCCGGCTATCCCGAGTATCCGCAGGTGTACGGCGACTTCCAGCACGCGGTCAGCGTCATCGACCTGTTGTTCAATACCGGCGCGGATGCATCGGCTTTTCTGAATAAAAGGGCTGCCTGAGCGGGCCTTGCCACTGACAACCCTTTTGACTTGATTCTGGAGACTGCACCCGATGTCGAACCTTTCGCAGATGGACGCTTACTCGTTCGAACAGGCGTTGGCGCGTCTGCGGCTGATGTATGCCAAACCCGAGCATCCTTACTACTTCCTGGCGCCTGCTTACCGTGAATCGTCGTCGGGCGTCGTCTCGCTGCACTACCTCTGCCATATGCTCAATCTCAGTGGGCGTGAGGCCTACATCTGCGGCACCGAGGTAGTCAATCCAAACCTCAAGACCCCGGTGATCAATTCGGCAATCAAACAGCGCCATATCGCCGCGGGCAAGGTGCCAATCGCGGTTTATCCCGAGGTGTTCCCCGGCAATCCGCTCAACTGTTCGGTCGTGGCGCGTTTCCTACTGAATTTCGAGGGGTTTCTCACGGGAAAAGGCATGGACGCCGCGCCCACCGACTTGTTTTTCTATTACGCAGCCCGACTCGCCGAGCACCGTGGCGACCATGACGGTGATTTGCTGTGCCTGCCGGCGATCGATATCGAAATGTTCTCGACGGTGGGCGCTGGCGCCGTGCGCAAGGGCAGCTATCTCTACCAGAACCGCCACCCGTTGGATCAGATCGACTACTCGCAACTGCCGGCGGATATCCGTCTGCTGAGCATGGCCAATCCCCTGGCCCTGCCTGAGCTGGCCGAGCTGCTGCGCAATGCCGAGGTGATGTACAGCTACGAGTGGTCAATGACCTGCGTCATGGCCGTGCTGTGTGGCTGTCCGGTGATCTTCATTCCGGGGCATGGCGTCGACCAGCCACTGCTCGACACCAGTTTCTTCGGCAGTGTCGGTTTTGCCATGCTCGATCAGCCGGACCCGTTGGGACATGCGCGGGCAAGTCTCGGTGACGCGCTGCAACGTTACGTTGAACGCACCGCGTCTTTCTGGCAGCAACTGGACGTATTCATTGCCAAAACCCAGGCGACTGCCGCTCGTGAGGCGGTCGGCAACCGTCTGGGGGCGCTCGACTGGTTGCGCCAACGCTACCCTACGGCGCAGCAGTTGCGTCTGGTCAATGAACGGTTGGCGAACCCGGCGGCACCTGCCTTCACGGTCCTGGTTCGCGATGACGGCAATCAATTGGCCCTGGCTCACACCCTGGACAGCCTGGATCGACAGTTGTACCAACGCATCCATGTGTGCGTGATGGGTGATGCTGACCCGGGACGTGCCAACGTTCAATGGTTGGCGTGTGATCCGAAGCTACCTGCGGCCGCGATCAATGGTTTGCTCGAGAGCGTCCAGAGCGACTGGTTCATGTTGGTCGAGGCGGGGGAGGAGTTTGTCGCGGCGGGGTTGCTGGTGACGGCTCAGAATCTGCTTGAAGCGCCTGACAGTTGCCTGGCGGTATACGCCGACGAGGCGCTGCGCATGGGAGGGGTGGTCAACCTCTCGTTGCGGCCCGATCTGAATCTGGATCTGCTCTTGGCGTTCCCGGCCAGTCTTTCCCGGCACTGGATGTACCGCCGTGAGTCGCTGGTGCGCTTGAGCGGTTTTGACAATGCTTGCGGTGACGCCTTTGAATTGGCCTACCAACTGCGCCTGATCAGCGAGCACGGGGTGGCGAGTATCGGACATGTCAGCGAACCCCTGCTGATCGCCAACGACGTGCGGCAGTCACAATGCGCTGATGAGCGGGCGGTCATTGATGCGCACCTGCAAGAGCGTGGCTACGCTCAGGCGCAAGCGATTGCACTGGAAAAGGAGCCGGGCCGCTATCGCATCGACTATGGCCACGAGCGGCAGGCCTCGGTCAGTATTCTGATTTACCTGGATGGACAATTGGGACAGTTCCAGCGTTGCCTGGAAAGCCTGTTGATACAGACCAATGCTGTGGACTTCGAAGTCTTGCTGATTGAGCCGGGCGGCGACGACCCCGCGTTGCTGGAGTGGCTGGGGCTGGTCGAGGAGATGGGGGAAGGCCGCTTCCAGGTGTTGCGATTCATGCCGGGGCAGTCTCGTGCGGCCATGTGCAATGCGGCGGCGCAGGAGGCACGTGGCGAGTATCTACTCTGGCTCGATGCGCAAAGCACTGTGCTTGAGCCAGGGTGGCTGCAAGCTTTGCTCAATCATGCCCAGCGCCCGGAAGTCGGCGCCGTGGGAGGCAAGCTGCAGGATAGCCAGGGGCGCATACGCCAGGCGGGCCTGGTGTTGGGGCAGGGGGGGATTGTCGGTCGGGCTTTTGAAGGCTTGTCGTCCCAGGCGGAGGGTTACATGGGACGGCTTGAGCTTGAGCAGAACTGCTCCGCCGTGGGCGGTGAATGCCTGATGCTGCGGCGAGCGCTTTTCCTTGAGGCCGATGGCTTCGACACCGATCCGTTGCTGGCGCCCTGGGCACACGTTGACCTGTGTCTGAAGCTGCAGCAGGCGGGTTACCTGAACGTCTGGACGCCTTACGCACGTCTGTTAATCGACGCTGTGCCAGATACCCGTGCAAGTAACGAGCAAGAGGACGCCATGCTCGCGCGCTGGTTGCCGCAGTTGGCCCGCGACCCTGCCTACAATGCCAACTTTTCGCTGCGCGCCGGCGAGGGTTTTGCCCGGGAAAACACCGACCTGTGCTGGTATCCGCTACAAGGCAGCGTGCCAAGGGTGCTGGTCTGCGTCACTGAACAGCAGGTGGGGGCATACTCGCGACTGGTTCAGCCGTTCAGCACATTGCTTGAAACGGGGCAGATCGAAGGCGCGGCTGTTTCGAGTTTGCTGTCGCCGGTGGAGATCGAACGCCTGGCGCCGACCACCGTGGTGTTGCAGCGCCCTCTGGATGACGCCGGGCTATTGGCCCTGAGCCGCTTGAGAGCGTTTTCCAAGGCGTTCACGGTCTACGATCTGGACGGTTATCTGCCGCAGATGGAATTGAAAGGCGATTACTCCACCGATGAGCTGCTGGAGCGCCTGCGGTTCGGGATGTTGCAGGCTGATCGGGTGTTGGTCCCCACGCCGGCGCTGGCCGAGCTGTTGCAGGGCCAGCATGACGACATCCGCGTGCTGGAAACCCTGCTGCCGGCCGCCTGGGGGCGTGTACAAAGCAAGCGCCGCACGGGGGCCAAGCCGCGCCTGGGCTGGCTGGGCGGCAAGGATACCCAACTGCTGGCCGACGTGCTGCCCGTGTTCGCTGGCGAAGTTGACTGGGTGGTGCTCGGCGAGTGCCCCGCGTCACTGCAGCCTTTTCTGAAGGAACTGCACCCAGCTGTCGCGCAGCAGCAGTTGGCTGGGGCCATGGCAGCCTTGAATCTGGATCTTGCGCTGGTACCCATGGCTGAAACCCTGGGCAATGCCTGCTCGGGTGACCTGCGTGTCCTGCAGCATGCCGCGTGCGGCCATCCGGTCATTTGCAGCCGGGTGCCGGGTTTTGTCGGCGGCGAGGTATTGCCGTTGTCCCGGGTCAGTAATGAGGCGCAAGACTGGATTCGGGCGATTCGCTTGCATCTGGAAGACCGTGAGGCCTCCGCGACGCTGGGGGATGCCTTGCAGTCGACGGTGCGGGCGCAGTGGCTGCTCGAAGGCGAGCGCCTGGACGCCTGGCGACGGGCCTGGTTGGCCGATTGATGTGTACTAATGACTACCTTGGCCGCCCAGCGGAGTGCATGTGACATGAGCAACGATCTCGATACCTTCATCGCGGCCTACAGCGACAGCTTTGGCTACTCGTATGACAACAACATCATTCTCAATTGGTATCCCCAACGCATCATGGCGCTGTGTACCCAGGGGGAAAGCCTGCTGGAACTCGGTGTTGGCCATGGTTTCAGCACCCACCGCTTCTCGCAGTTCTTCAGTGAACACACAGTCATCGATGGCTCCGCATCGGTGATCGCCCAGTTCAAGGCCCAGTACCCGGACAATACGGCTGCGGTCGTCGAAAGTTATTTCGAGACATTCGACACCGACAAGCGTTTCGATCTCATCGTGATGGGGTTTGTCCTTGAACATGTCGATGACCCTCAAACCGTACTGCAAAGGTTCAAGCGCTTTCTTGCACCGGGTGGTCGTTGCTTCGTGCTGGTGCCGAATGGCGAGTCCCTGCATCGGCGGTTCGGTCATGCCGCCGGACTGCTTGACGACATGATGGCGCTGGGGCGTGGCGATCTGGAACTGGGTCATGTGCGCAGCTACTCGCTACAGACCTTGACCGCTGAACTGGAAGCCGCCGGGCTCCAGGTAGTGCGCAAGGAAGGTGTGTTTCTCAAGCCCTTCACCACTGGACAATTGAAAGACTTGAACTTGGGCCCGGACATCATTCAAGCCATGTGCACCGTGGGCATCGATTACCCAGAGCTGAGTTGTGCGCTGATGCTCGAAGCGACAGTCGCCGATTTATGAAAAGCCTGGTCATCGGAAGTACCTCGGTCGTAGGCAAGGCGGTCGCCCAAGCGTTGTCGCGCTGTGGGCCGGTCAAGTTGGCGGGGCGCCGGGAGGCGGATATCACCTTTGACTTGAGCAGCCCGGTGCCCTGCGCTTGCGACGAGCACTTCGACGTCGTCGTGCTGGCCGCTGCCGATTTCGGCGGCCGTCAGCCAGATGACCTGGTTCGCGCCGAACTGGTCAACAGTGTCGGTGCATTGGCGGCCTGCCGCCTGGCCGAACAATGCGGGGCGCGTCATTTTATTTTGTTGTCGTCGCGTTCGGCCTGCGACCAGACGACGGATCCCTACTTTGGCATCTACTCGCTGTCCAAGCGCCATGCCGAGGAAGTAGCGAGCCTGTATTGCCAGGAACGCGGTATGGCGTTGACTGTCCTGCGTATCAGTCAGGTCTACGATGACGGTGGGCAGTGCAGACTTCATCAGCCGTTGTTATACGCCATCGCCGACAAGGCGCAGGTAGGGCGAACCGTCGAGCTGTATGGCAGCAACGACGCCAGGCGCAACTACGTGCATCTGAGTGATCTTGCCGAGGTTTGCGCGCGGCTGGCAGAACGGGGCGTTGCTGGTTTGTACAACTGCGGCCATCCCGAATCTCTCCGTCTTTCCGAAATTGCCCAGGCCGCATTCGAGGCGTTTGGCAAGCCGGTGGATGTCCGCTTCCTACCGGAAAAAAGCGATATTCCCGATCTGCCGCCCTTTGACTGCGCGCATCAGCTGTACGAGCAAATAGGTTTTACTCCGCGAATAGATGTTCGCCGGGGCTTTGAGCTGATGAGGGCGCACCGGGAGAATCTGTCATGAAGACCGTCATGGTGACTGGCGTAGGCGCCATCATGGGCTACGGCCTGCTCAAGTCGTTGCGCGAGGCGGCCCCCTCTGTTCGGCTGGTCGGCACGGATATCTACGACGACGCTGTCGGTCGCGGCTGGAGCGATGTGTTCGTGCAGGCCCCTTTGACCGCTGACCCAGGCTACGGCCAGTGGTTGGGCGATACGCTGGCCAGGCACAAGGTTGACCTGCTGATTCCCGGGATTGAACAGGATGTCCATTGGCTGTCGGACAACCGAGCGTTGTTGGCGGCATTCGATTGTCAGGTCGTGCTCAACAACCAGGAATTGATCGACCTTTCCAAGGATAAGTGGGCGATGCACCAAGCGCTGCTGGCGCTGGAGGATGCCAGTCGTATTCCCACCTTGCTGTCGGGTGATTTTCACTCACTCAAGGCTGCCCTGGGCCTGCCGTTTCTGCTCAAACCGCGTAGAAGCTACGCCTCCAAAGGGTTGGTCTGGGTTCGCGACGAGCGTGATTTTACGCCTCACGCGGCACTGCTCGGTGATTACCTCATGGCGCAACCCATCATTGGCAGCGCGGCCGACGAATTCACCGTGGCAGCGTTTGGCGATGGCCGTGGCGACACGGGGCCGATCATCGCTTTCCAGCGCAAGCTGGCCTCAGACGGCTCCACCGCCAAGGCTTGGGTGTACCAGGATGACTCACTGGACCAGGTGGTTAGCAGACTGTGCCGTGCCTTCAAACCGGTGGGGCCGACCAACTTGCAGTTCCGGCGTGGCAGCGACGGCTCCTGGAGCCTGCTTGAGATCAATCCACGAATATCCTCGACCAGTTCGATACGTCGCGCATTTGGTTACAACGAAGCCGCCATGTGCCTGGATTACTACCTCGATGGCAAGACACCGGCCCAGACAACCATTCGTAGTGGTTTCGCTGTTCGTTATATAGAGGATTTCATTGTCTATGATCGGAATCATTTCTGACGTACATGGCAATTACAGTGCCCTGCGGACAGTGCTTGCCAAACTAGATGAACTGGGTGTGTCGCAGATTATCTGTCTGGGTGACACGGCCGGTTATTACAGCCAAGTCAACGAGTGTTGCGAGGCCCTGCGCGAGCGAAACATCTTCTCCGTAATGGGCAATCATGACTGGTATCTGGCCAGGAATGAGCGATGCCCCCGTTCCAATAGCGCCAATGCTTGCCTGGACTATCAACAGGGCATCATCACTGCGCGGAACCTGGCCTGGTTGGGATCGCTTCCGGAGCGCTCGATCCAGCATGGATTGAGCATTGTCCACGGCGGCTGGAACGATCCGCTGGATGAATATGTGCGGCCATCACTAGCGTATTTCGCGCCGTTGCCTGGCCGGTACTTCGCATCCGGCCATACCCATGTCCAGTACTTGTGGCGTGGCGAGGACAAGGTCTATTGCAACCCCGGTTCAGTCGGCCAGCCACGTGATGGTGATGCGCGGGCAGGTTTCGCGACCTGGGACGGTGAAGTCTTCGCCCTGCATCGGATTGAATACGATATTGGTGAAACCCAGCAGGCAATGCAGAGGGCCGGGTTCACCCCGTACTTCTACGAAAATCTTGATACAGGCAGTCAGATAGGTGGGCGGATCAGTGCGGTTTGAGGTTTTGTGCTGTGCGCCACTAATTACCATGCCCACCCAGGGAAGTTTGCAATGAGCAATGAAACGATATTATTCAACCGCCCGTATATGACCGGCAAAGAGCTGGATTACATTGCCCAGGCCAAGTTCGGCAACATGCTCGCCGGTGATGGCCCATTCACCAAGCGTTGTCACCGCTGGCTGGAGTCGCAAACGGGATGCAACAAGGCATTGCTCACCCACTCCTGTACCGCTGCGCTGGAAATGGCGGCCTTGCTGCTGGACATCCAGCCGGGCGACGAAGTCATCTTGCCTTCCTATACCTTCGTCTCCACGGCCAATGCTTTCGTATTGCGTGGCGCGGTGCCAGTCTTCGTCGATATACGTCCCGATACCCTGAACCTGGACGAGCGCCTGATCGAGGCGGCGATCACGTCACGGACCAAGGCGATCGTGCCTGTCCATTACGCCGGTGTGGCCTGCGAGATGGACACGATCATGGCCATTGCGCGCAAGTACGGACTGGCCGTGGTCGAAGATGCTGCGCAAGGAGTGATGTCAACCTATAACGGCCGAGCGCTGGGCAGTATCGGTGACCTTGGGGCGTTCAGCTTCCACGAAACCAAGAATGTCATTTCGGGGGAGGGCGGGGCCTTGCTGGCCAATGACCCAGTCATGGCATTGCGAGCCGAGATCATCCGGGAGAAAGGTACCGATCGCAGTCGATTCTTCAGGGGCGAGGTGGACAAATATACCTGGCAAGAGGTGGGCTCCTCGTTTCTACCCGGAGAAATGACCGCGGCCTTCCTCTGGGCCCAGTTGGAAGACGCTCAAGCCATCACCAATCGCCGCCTGGCGATCTGGGACAATTATCATGCGGCTCTGGCAGGGCTTGAGCGGCAAGGGGTATTGCGACGTCCGATAGTGCCTGAAAATTGCCAGCACAACGCGCACATGTATTACGTACTCCTCGCCCCTGGAGTGGAGCGCCAGGCTGTTCTCGAGGTACTCAAGAACCACGCAATCTACGCAGTGTTCCATTACGTGCCGCTGCATTCATCGCCTGGGGGCGCACGCTATGGGCGTGCGCACGGCTCGATGGATATCACTGATGGTTACTCCGAGCGCCTGTTGCGTTTGCCAATGTGGCTCGGTTTGACCACTGAGCAGCAGGACCGGGTGGTGGATGTTCTCGGCAGTGCTTTGGCAGGCCTTGCCACTTAGCGGCATGACACCGCCGGTTTTTCGTCTTCGACACAACTCGACAGTGCCCCCTGAATACCCAGAGCCCTTTGTTTTCAGGGCCTGGGCCCGCCAGAAAAAAGTTGGTCTGCAAATTGCTTAAGGCTGTGCAACACAGCAGTGGACGGCAAACGTCCGGCATGCAGAGGAACGACAGTGGACAAGTACCTTTATGTGGCAATGACCGGCGCCAGCCAGAACGCACTGGCGCAACGGGCCCATGCCAACAACCTGGCGAACATCTCCACCAATGGTTTTCAGAAAGACCTGGAGCAGGCTCGCTCGATGCCGGTGTTTGGCGACAGCTTTCCGGCGCGGGCCTTTGCCCTGTCCGAACGGCCTGCCACGGACTTCACCCCGGGGGCGCTGGTGGAAACCGGTCGTGACCTCGACGTCGCGGTCAGCGGCCCAGGCTGGATGGCCGTGCAGAACCCTGACGGCGGCGAAAGCTACGTGCGCACAGGAAGCCTCAACGTCGACGCCCTGGGCGTGCTGCGCGCCGGCAACGGCATGCCAGTGATGGGCAACGGCGGTCCGATCGCCGTGCCGCCCGAGCAGAAAATCGAAATCGGCCAGGACGGCACCATCAGCATCCGCGCCATGGGCGAAGGCCCGCGGGTGATGGCTGAAGTGGACCGCATCAAGCTGGTCAACCCGGATCTCAAGAACATGACCAAGGGCCTGGACGGTTCGATCCGTACCAAGGATGGCCAGCCGGCGCCCATCGATGCCAACGTGCAGTTGGTGTCGGGCTTCCAGGAGGCGAGCAACGTCAATGCAGTGGATGAAATGACCTCGGTGCTGGCCCTGGCCAAGCAGTTCGAGCTTCACGTCAAGATGATGAACACCGCCAAAGAAGGCGACGAGGCCATGGCTCGGGTCTTGCAGATCTAACCATTAATTAAAGCGTCGCGCCGAAAAACAGGCGTACGAGGAGAATCGAATGCTTCCGGCTCTATGGGTTGCCAAAACAGGTCTGTCCGCCCAGGACACCAACCTGACGACCATTTCCAACAACCTGGCGAACGTCTCGACCACGGGTTTCAAACGTGATCGCGCCGAGTTCCAGGACCTGCTGTATCAGGTAAAACGCCAGCCTGGTGCCCAGTCGACCCAGGACAGCGAATTGCCGTCGGGCCTGCAAGTGGGTACCGGTGTACGCATCGTCGGCACCCAGAAAAACTTCAACGCCGGCAGCCTGCAAACCACCGAGCAGCCGCTGGACATGGCCATCGACGGTCGCGGTTTCTTCCAGATCCTGCAGCCGGACGGCACCACGTCCTACACCCGTGACGGTACCTTCCACCTCGACTCCAATGGCCAGATCGTCAACGCCAGCGGTTTCGCCCTGGAGCCGGCCATCATCATCCCGAACGATGCCCAGACCTTTACCGTGGGCCGTGACGGCACCGTATCCATCACCGTGGCGGGCAACCCGGCCGCCCAGGTGATCGGCAACCTGCAGACCGCCGACTTCATCAACCCGGCCGGCCTGCAAGCGGTGGGCAACAACCTGTTCCTGGAAACCGCCGCAAGTGGCGCGCCGCAAGTCGGCACCCCGGGCCTGAACGGTTTCGGCACCACGCTGCAGAACACCCTGGAAACATCCAACGTGAGCACCGTCGAGGAGATGGTCAACATGATCACCACCCAGCGTGCCTACGAGATGAACTCCAAGGTGATTTCCACCGCCGACCAGATGCTCTCGTTCGTTACGCAGAACCTGTAATCGCGTCGCAACGTCCGTCATTACGTAGACAGGGCGGCCCCAGGGTCGCCTGCAACACCAAGAGGTAGGGTCATGAAACGCTTCGCATCTGTTCTGGCACTGAGTGGGATCACCGCACTCGCGGGCTGTGTCGCACCGACACCCAGGCCCAATGACCCGTATTACGCCCCGGTGTTGCCGCGTACGCCGTTGCCGGCTGCGGCCAACAATGGCTCGATCTACCAGGCCGGTTTCGAACAGAACCTGTACAGCGACCGCAAGGCCTTCCGGGTCGGTGACATTATCACCATCACCCTGAACGAGCGGACCCAGGCCAGCAAGAACGCCAACTCGCAGATCGATAAGACCAGCGAGACCAGCGTCGGCCTGACCTCGCTGTTCGGCTCCAGCCTGACCACCAACAACCCGATCGGGAGCAATGACCTGAGCCTCAACGCCGGGTACAACTCTGATCGGGCCACCAAGGGCGATAGCAAGTCCGGCCAGAGCAACAGCCTGACCGGTTCGATCACCGTGACCGTTGCCGATGTGCTGCCCAACGGCATCATCGTCGTGCGCGGCGAGAAGTGGCTGACCCTCAACACCGGTGACGAGCTAGTGCGCATCGCCGGCATGGTTCGCGCCGACGACATCGCTACCGATAACACCGTTTCCTCGACCCGCGTGGCCGATGCCCGTATCACTTACTCAGGTACCGGTGCCTTTGCCGATGCGAGTCAGCCGGGTTGGTTCGACCGTTTCTTCCTCAGCCCGAAGTTCCCTTTCTAGGTGGCCCAGTTGAATCTTAAGCAGCTGTTGATCGGTGCCCTGCTGATGTCGGCGGCCTTTACCGCTCAGGCCGAGCGCTTGAAGGACATCGCCAGCATTTCCGGCGTGCGTTCCAACCAGTTGATCGGCTACGGCCTGGTTGTGGGGCTCAACGGCACCGGCGACCAGACCACCCAGACCCCGTTCACCCTGCAGACCTTCAACAACATGTTGTCGCAGTTCGGCATCAAGGTGCCGGCCGGTTCCGGCAACGTACAGCTGAAGAACGTCGCGGCGGTGTCGATCAGTGCCGATCTGCCGGCGTTCGCCAAGCCTGGCCAGCAGGTGGATATCACCGTCTCGTCCATCGGTAACTCCAAGAGCCTGCGCGGCGGCACCTTGCTGCTGACGCCACTCAAGGGTATCGACGGCAACGTCTACGCCATCGCCCAGGGCAACCTGGTGGTGGGTGGTTTCGATGCCGAGGGGCGCGATGGTTCGAAGATCACCGTCAACGTTCCGTCGGCGGGTCGAATCCCTGGTGGTGCGATGGTAGAGCGTTCGGTGCCGAGCGGTTTCAACCAGGGCAACAGCCTGACGCTGAACCTCAACCGTTCCGACTTCACCACCGCCAAGCGCATCGTCGACAAGATCAACGACATGCTTGGCCCGGGCGTGGCCCAGGCCATTGACGGTGGCTCGATCCGCGTCACTGCGCCGCTGGATCCGAGCCAGCGAGTCGACTATCTGTCGATCCTGGAAAACCTTGAGGTCGATCCGGGCCAGGCGGTGGCGAAAGTCATCATCAATTCGCGCACCGGCACCATCGTGATCGGCCAGAACGTCAAGGTATCTCCGGCCGCCGTGACCCACGGCAGCCTGACGGTGACCATCACCGAAGACCCGATCGTCAGCCAGCCGGGGCCGCTGTCCAACGGCCAGACCGCCGTGGTCCCGCGTTCGCGGGTCAATGCCGAACAGGAAGCCAAGCCGATGTTCAAGTTCGGCCCGGGCACCACCCTGGATGAAATCGTCCGGGCGGTGAACCAGGTCGGCGCGGCGCCGGGCGACTTGATGGCGATCCTCGAAGCCTTGAAGCAGGCCGGCGCGTTGCAAGCCGACCTGATCGTGATTTGAGGGGCGAGCCATGGATATGCGCAAGGGCGCTTTGATCAGCGGGGATTCGGGTTCCTACTCGGACCTGAACCGCTTGAACCAGCTCAAGGTTGGCGACAAGAACAGCGACGGCAACCTGCGTAAAGTGGCGCAGGAATTCGAGTCGCTGTTTCTCGGCGAAATGCTCAAGTCCATGCGTTCGGCCACCGAGGCCTTGGGCAAGGACAACCCCATGAATACGCCCGAGGCCAAGCAATACCAGGAAATGTACGACCAGCAATTGGCCGTTTCCATGTCCCGCGAGGGCGGCGGTATCGGCCTGGCCGATGTGCTGCTGCGCCAGATGTCCAAGAACAAACCGCTGGCGCCCGGTGAGGCGGCCACGTTGTCGGCTGCCAAGCAACAAGAGGCGCTGGACAAGGTCGCCAAGGCACCGGTGCCGACACCGGTGGCTGCCGGGACCCTGCCTACTGACGGTCCATTGTCGCGTACCAGCGGCCAACGTCCATTGTGGGCGTCGCGGGCCGTGAGTGCGCCGCAAGGGGCCGAGGGTGTCCACCGCAACGACATGGAATTGCTCAACCAGCGCCGCCTGGCCTTGCCGCCGAAACTGGCTGACCGTCTGCTCGCCGGCCTGGTGCCTTCGGCGTCGGCCAATACCGATGTGCCCGCACAGAACCTGCTGCCGGATCGCACCATCGCCGCCGTCAAGCCGGCCACCGGCGAACTGGCCAATGGCGACTGGTTGGCCGCGCTCAAGGCTGCCGAGCCCAAAGGCGACATGCAGGTCTATGGTCGTGCCGTGGCCCAGCCACCGCTGGCCCCAGCGCGCAAGGCCTTCCGCGATGCCGATGAATTCGTCAACGCCATGCTGCCAATGGCCAAGGAAGCCGCCGACCGCATCGGTGTCGACCCGCGCTACCTGGTGGCCCAGGCTGCCCTGGAAACCGGTTGGGGCAAATCGGTCATGCGCCAGCCCGATGGCAGCAGCAGCCACAACCTGTTCGGCATCAAGGCCAGCGCCAATTGGAAGGGCGATTCGGCGCGGGCGATCACCAGCGAATTCCGCAATGGCGCGATGGTCAAGGAGACGGCTGAGTTCCGTTCCTATGCCTCGTATCGCGACAGCTTCCACGACTTGGTCAACCTGCTGCAAAGCAACAGTCGCTATCAAGATGTGTTGAAGTCGGCCGATAACCCGGAACAGTTTGTACGCGAGTTGCAGAAAGCCGGTTACGCCACTGATCCGCACTACGCCAGCAAGATTTCGAACATAGCCCGGCAGATGACGAGTTACCAAAACTACGCTTCTGCAGGCGCCACCACGACTTTATAAGGTCTGAACCATGAGTTTGCTCAATATAGGGATGTCGGGTCTGTCAGCAAGCCAGACTGCGTTGGTGACCACGGGTAACAACATCGCCAACGTCGATACCGCCGGTTATTCGCGCCAGCAGACTGTGCAGACCACCAAGGCGTCGAATCAGTACGGCAACGTGTTCATCGGTTCCGGCACGACCCTGGCCGATGTGCGTCGGGTGTATAACTCGTATCTTGAAGCGCAACTGAAAACCACCACGTCGCTCAACAGTGACGCGGCGGCCTACCAAGGACAGATCACCCCGTTGGACTCCCTGCTGTCGGACAGCGGTACTGGCCTCAATGGCGCACTGACCAAGTTTTTCGCCTCGGTGCAGAACGTCAATGCCAAGCCCGGTGACGATGCGTCCCGTCAATTGCTGCTCAGCGATGCCCAGGCCCTGAGCAACCGTTTCAATTCGGTTGCCAGCCAGTTGACGGAACAGAGCCAGAACATCAACGGCAACCTGTCGAACATGGTCGACCAGGTCAATAACCTGGCCGCCACCGTTGCGCAGTTGAACAAGAAAATCGCCGAGGTCTCCAACGCCGGCGGCGCGCCGAACGACCTGCTCGACGCCCGCAGCGAAACCATCCGCCAACTGTCCACGTTCACCGGCACCCAGGTCGTCGAGAACGGCAGCAGCCTGGACATCTACCTGGGCTCCGGCCAGCCGTTGGTGATGGGCAATATCGTCAATACCCTGGAAGCGGTGCCGGACAAGAACGATCCGGGGCGTATTGGCATCCAACTCAACAGTGGTTCCAGCTCCATGGACCTGACTTCGGTGCTCACTGGCGGCGAAATTGGCGGTCTGATGCGCTACCGCAGTACCGTGCTCGACCCGGCCATGAACGAGCTGGGGCGCGTGGCCCTGGTGGTCGCCGACCAGATGAACAGCATCCAGGCCTCGGGCATCGACATGAACGGGGCCTTCGGCTCCAACCTGTTCAGCAACATCAACAGCGCCGCGCAGATCAGCCAGCGCAGCGTCGCCTCGTTGAACAACAGCGCTGGCTCCGGCAACTTCAACATCGCCATCGAAGACTCCGGCAAGTTGACCACCAACGACTACAAGGTGACGTTCACCAGCGGCACTGACTACACCGTCCAGCGCCTGCCCGACGGCACCTCGATGGGCGCGTTCAACACCGCCACCACGCCGCCACCGGTGATCGACGGTTTTTCGATGACGTTTGCCAACGGCACCGCAGCCGCCGGCGACTCGTTCAGGCTCACCCCGACCCGAAACGCTGCGGCCAACATCAAGACCGAGATGACCGACTCCAAGCGGCTGGCGATTGCCGCGCCGTTGGGTGCCGCCATCGTGCCAGGTGGCAGCGGTACGCTGACCATCCCGGCCAGCGGCCAGCCGAGCATGACCACCAAGCTGGACATCTACGACGCAGCCACCACGACCATCATCCAGAACGGCATCAAGAACTCCATGCCGGTCAAGGTGGTGTTCGGCGCGACGTCCGCCGATGGCACCAGCCAGGCTTACCAACTGCTCGATGCCAAGGGCTCCCCGATCAGCAGCGGGACGATCAAGCCCGGCGAAAGCAACACCCTGAGCCTGAGTGTTCCGCTCAAGGACGCCAGTGGCAACCCGATCATGGATTCGTCCGTACCGCCGGTGCAACGCACCGTCACGTTCGACATGTCCATTGCTGGAGCCCCGTCCAACGGTGCCTCCATCAATATCAGCCTCAGCCAGGCCGGTAGCCTGGACAACCGTAACGGCACCGTCCTGGCCGGCTTGCAGACTGCCAAGACCGTCGACACCGGTTCCTCCAGCAAGGGTATTTCCCTGAATGATGCCTACGGCAAGCTGGTGGAAGGCGTCGGCGCCAAGGCCGCCCAGGGCAAGCTCGACAGTGCCGCCACCGGTGCGATCCTGGACAACGCCAAGACCGCCCGCGATTCGTTGTCGGGCGTGGACCTGGATGAAGAAACCGGCAATCTGGTCAAGTTCCAGCAGTACTACACGGCGTCTTCGCAGATCATCAAGGCGGCGCAGCAAATCTTCAACACATTGATCAGCAGTCTTTAAGGAGCCGTAGCCCATGCGCATTTCTACCTCGCAGTTTTACGAATCTTCGGCTGCGAACTACCAGAAAAACTTCTCCAAGGTGGTCAAGACCAGCGAAGAGGCCAGCAGCCTGGTGCGGGTGAACACCGCCGCTGATGATCCGGTGGGGGCTTCGCGCCTGCTGCAACTGGGCAACCAGGCTTCGATGCTGTCCCAATATGAAGCCAACGTCACCACCATCAAGGCGACCCTGGGCACGACCGAAGCGGTCATGACCAGCATTGGCAACGTGCTGCAGCGCGCCAAGGAATTGGCTGTGAGTGCCGGTAACGCCGCTTACACCGACGCGGACCGTAAAGCGGTCGCTTCGGAATTGGGCTCGATCGAAGATCAGTTGCTGAGCCTGATGAACACCAAGGATGAAAACGGCAAATATATCTTTGCCGGTTCCAAGGGCGATGTCGTACCGTTCACCCGCAACGGTGATGGCACCTACAGCTACAACGGCGACCAGGTCACCCTTGACCTGCCGATCGGCGACACCATGACGATGGCCACCAACAGCACCGGCTGGGAAGCGTTCCAGCAAGCCGTCAACACCAGTCGTAGCCAAGTCACCATGACCGCGCCGGCGGTGGACGATGGGCGTGTTGTGTTGACCAACGGCCAAGTGTCGTCCAGCGTGACCTACAACAGCCAGTTCCGCAGTGGCGAGCCGTACACGGTGGAATTTGTCAGCGGCACCCAGTTGAAAATCACTGATTCGGGCGGCAACGATGTGACCGCCGAAGCCAGCAAGGGCGGTGTCATCGAGCCTAATAACCAGGTCGGGCAGACCGTGAGCTTTCGCGGCGTCGACCTGACCTTGAACGTCAACCTTCATGCGGGCGACGTTGCCGGCACGATACTGCCCGGCCATACCTTCACCCTGGCCGCCAAGCCCGATACGTTCACTCCGGCCCGCAGCCCGGGCAACGCCACCGCGACTCAGATCACCGGTAGCCAGATCACTGACCCGGTGGCCTACCACGCCAGTTTCCCGACGGGGGCGGCGGTGCTGAAGTTCACCAGTGCCACGGATTTCGACCTGTACGCAGCGCCCTTGAACGCGGACAGCAAGCCGGTGTCCAGCGGCACCCTGGCGGGCAACGTTGCCACCGCATCCGGCGTGAGTTTCACGCTCAACGGTGCTCCGGCCGCCAACGACCAGTTCAGCATTTCGGTCAATACCCACGAGACGCAGAACATCCTGGACACCGTGAACCAGTTGCGGACTGCTTTGAACACGCCGGCAGATGGCGACAACATCGCCATCCAGAAACTGAATGCGTCATTGGCTTCGGCTATAGGTAACCTGGCCAGCGGTACTGACCAGTTGACCAGTGCATTGAGTTCGGTTGGTGGTCGTGGCCAGTCGCTCGATACCCAGAGCGATACCAATCAGAGCTTCGTCCTTGCCAACTCGCAGACCCAGTCGGCGATTCGTGATTCCGATCCGGCCGAAGTGATGACGCGCCTGACCTTGCAGCAGACTATGCTGCAGGCGTCACAGTTGGCGTTCAGCAAAATCACTCAATTGGGATTGTTCAACAAAATCTGATCCAGGGCAGGGACCGTGACGCTATAAGCGGTCCTTGACCCGTTCCTTTATACGATTCAGGACGTCCTGCTCTCGCCTGAGTTGACGCCCGCCGGTTGAGAGCCATGCGTGTGAAATCAGCTCCTCTTGTCAGTATTGCCATCCCCGCGTTCAATCCACGCTTTTTCCGTCTCGCTTTGCAAAGCGCGCTCGAGCAGACCTACGAGAACCTGGAGATTGTCATCTGCGACGATTGCCGCAGCGATGCAATCGAGCAGATCGTCCAGGAACTGAGCGTTGGCGCCAATGTGGCGGCGCGTTACCTGTGCAACCCGACTCGGCTGGGGTTCCAGCAGAACCTGTTGCGCTGCCTTGAAGAGTCGCGGGGCGAGTACATCAAGTTCCTGTGTGATGACGATCAGTTGCTGGCGTTCTGCGTCAGTCAGCAGGCGGCCATCCTGCAGGAGCATGCGCAAGTATCGTTGGTGGTCAACAAGCATCACTTGATCGATGCCGACAATTACGCCTTGCCGATCCGCGTGGAAAACACGGGCATCACGCAGTTCGATGCGCTGTTCAACGGCACTGACATGCTGGCGTATTTTGAAAAGACCACCCGTAATATTCTCGGCGGTTTGAGTGGCGCATTGATGCGCCGCACCGATGTCGAGGCCTTGCTGCCGGCTTTGGCGCGGCCGGGTGAAGGCTTCGAGGCAGTGCTCGATTTTGCCTTGTTCATCTGCCTGTTGCGCCGGGGTAATCTGGTCCAGCTCTACGCCGAGGGAAGTGGCCAACGGTTGCATCCGGAGCGCTTGGCGCGTCAGGCCAAGATGCTTGATGCGGCTACGGTGGAGCTGACATGGCTCAAGGAAATGCTGGCCCAGCGCAGTGGCGAGCCGGCGCCCGCCAGTGGCTGGGTGCGCTACCAGACGCTGGGGCAGCCCAAGGAGCCAGGGGCATCGGAGTGGGAAGAAATCAACGTCTACTCGGTCATTGCGACTCGGCAGGGCGTCATCGGCTCGCAAGTCGGCACTGACATCGAAAGCTACGCGGACCTCTATGCCCAGTGGTTGACGTGTCGACGTTTCAGTCCATTGCGCAAGCAAGTCTTGTCCCGGCAGATCTCCCGCTGGGCCTATCGTCCGATGATCATCCCTATCATCATCGACGCGCAGGACGATCCTTATGCGTTGAGTATTACCCTGCAGAGTATCGCTGCCCAGGCCTATGCCTGCGAATCGGTGCTGCTACTGTCCAACGGTCGCCAGGCTGTGGACAACCATGTCCTGCGCCTTGGCCTGCAAGCGGACTGGGCACAACAGCTCAACGGGCTGTTGCCTCAACTGGACGGCGCCGACTGGTTCTACCTGCTGCGTGCCGGCGATCGCTTGACCGAGTCCGCGCTCCTGATAATGGCCGATCGGATTGTCAGCTCGCCGGCCGTTGCCTGTCTCTACAGCGATGAAGGTGCGCTGGTGGATGACAAGTCGGTGGAGCCGATCTTCAAGCCAGACTTCAATCTCGACCTGATGCGCGGTTATCCCTATGTCGGTCGGACACTGGCTTTCGAGCGTGCCCGATTCCTGGCCTCCGGTGGGTTCGATCCGAGCCTGGGCGAACTGGCGCCCCATGACTTGATCTGGCGACTGGTGGAGACGGATGGGCCGCAGGTCATCGGTCACATTCCGGAAGTCCAGGTCGAGTCGACGTTTTCGTTTGCCCAGTGGCTGTCGTTGCCGCAAGTCATCGAGCAAAACGCCGGGCTGATCGGCGCTCATCTACAGCGTATCGGCGTGCCGCACCGGCTTCATCCGGGGCCGATCCTGGCGTTGGTCCCGCGCATCGAATACCTGTTCGCCGAGCGCCCCCTGGTGTCGATCGTCATCAGCGTCAAGGATGACCTGGGCGCGCTGGAGCGTTGCGTCAACAGCCTGATCAGCACGACCGCGTATCCGCACTACGAAATCATCATTGTCGATAACGCCAGTGAAAACGCCGAGCTGCAGCATTGGCTGCGGGCCATGGCCGAGCTGGGCAGTGAAAAATTGCGAATATTCCTGCACCCGGCAAGCGGCAGCGAAGCCGTGATTCGCAATTTCGCCGCGCAACAGGCCCGCGGCGAATACCTGTTGTTGCTCAACCCCAATTGCATCGTGCTGGAAGCCACCTGGCTGGAAGAACTGCTCAATCATGGACAACGTCCCGAGGTCGGTATCGTTGGACCTCGCACACTCAACCAACAGGGCCGGGTCATTGACTCCGGCATGATCATGGGACTGGGTGGGTTGGCGGGCAGGGCTTTCGTCAACGAATCGGTAACGTCTGGCGGCTATATGCAACGCTTGCAGACGGTGCAGAACTGGAGCGCCGTCGGCGACCACTGTCTGTTGATACGCAAGCAAGTCCTGGAGGAGGCCGGTGGGTTCGATGAGTCGATCACCACGCAGCGCATCAACTCTCTGGAGTTATGCCAGCAGGTCGGAAAAAACGGTTACCTGCTCGTCACCACACCTTACAGTGATGTCGTGCTGGCATCCGGCGTGGAAACGAGTCGTGATTCTTCGTGGAAACAGCGGCTGGAGCACGAACAAGAGGCGTTCTATCAGCGCTGGTTGCCCAGGATCGCCAACGATCCGGCCTACAACCGTAACCTGACCCTGACCGGGAAAAGCTTCAGTCTCGAGCCCGGGCCACGCACCGGATGGAATCCGTTGATTACCCGCAACGTACCTTCGATCCTGGGTATGGCGGTCAATACCTCGGCGGTGGGGCACTACCGGGTCAGCCAACCGTTATTCGAACTGGAAGCGGCTGGGCGAATCGTGGGGCGTGTTGCCTACGATACACCCTCGATCATCGACATCGAGCGCCAGTCACCGGATGTGATCATCCTTCAGGGTCGCTATAACGTGGGTAAGTTCAAGGACATCACTCAAGTCAAGACTTACTCCAACGCCATGCGCATCTACGAATTGGATGACTACATCGCCAGGGTCCCGGAAAAAAACGAACACCGCCGCAATATGCCGGACAACCTTGAGGACTTGCTGCGCCAAGGGATCGGCCTGTGTGATCGGGTCGTGGTGTCCACCCATCCGCTGGCGGACGTCTTGTCCAGCATGCACCACGACATCCGAGTGGTGCCGAACATGCTGGCTGCCGGCCTGTGGCACCAGCTCAGAAGCCAGCGTGCCACCTCAAGCAAACCGCGTATCGGTTGGGGCGGCGGCACCAGCCACCGTGGCGACCTGGAGCTCATTGCTGATGTCGTGCGCGAACTGGCTGACGAAGTCGAATGGGTGTTCTTCGGCATGTGCCCGGATCTGCTCAAGCCCTATGTCCATGAGTTTCATCCTGGCGTGAGCCTGGCGGCTTATCCGGCGAAGCTGGCCAGCCTGAATCTCGACCTGGCCCTGGCGCCGCTGGAATTCCATATTTTCAACGACTGCAAAAGCAACCTTCGCCTGTTGGAATACGGTGCGTGCGGCTATCCGGTCATTTGTTCGGATACCGAGGCTTACCGGGGGCACCTGCCTTGCACCCGGGTCCTTACCAACAGCACCGAAGAATGGCTGGAGGCCATCCGTATGCACCTGGCGGATCCGATTGCCAGTTATCGGATGGGCGATGAATTACGTGAAGTGGTGCTGCGCGACTTTGTATTGCGCGGCGATAACTTGCAGTACTGGGCCAATGGTTGGTTGCCGGATTGATGAGTTCGACCTCGAACTCCCGGTGTCGCTGATACGGCCATCCACTCGTTAAGGAATCAATATGCTAAGCAATGTCTCAACAGGATCGACTGCGCCGTTGAATGAACGGTTCACCCTGGTGCTGCTCGCCCACGACCAGTCGACTGCCCTGCGGCGGGCGTTGCGCTACTACAGCGAGAGTTCGTTCGCCGTATTGGTTATCGACTCATCGAGCCGGATCGACGCTGATATCGAGGCAGCATTCCCCGCTGTGCAGTATCTGCACGTGCCTGAGGCGAGTGGTTTCGGTGACAAGGTTCGCCAGGCTGTCGAGCGAGTCGCCACGCCTTACCTGGCGATTGCCGATGT
The DNA here is from genome assembly GCF_900115935.1 of Pseudomonas sp. 43mfcvi1.1. Classification (NCBI taxonomy): domain Bacteria; kingdom Pseudomonadati; phylum Pseudomonadota; class Gammaproteobacteria; order Pseudomonadales; family Pseudomonadaceae; genus Pseudomonas; species Pseudomonas sp. 43mfcvi1.1. The sequence goes on from NZ_UETT01000001.1 coordinate 47,492, forward strand.
CGAGAGTTTCCTGCTGCCCCAGGCACTCGAACAAGCGCTGAGTTTCCTGGACTCGCACTCCGAATACAGTGCCTGTCAAGGCTATAGCCTGGCGTTCGAAGCCCATGCCGACCGTATCGACTATTACTTGCTCGATCGCAAAGGGGCTGAAGACTACTGCGGAGGATCGGCCGATGCCCGGCTGGCCGTGTTTGCCGAGGATTGCCCATGGTTGGTGAGTGCACTCACGCGTACTGAAGCCTTGCGACGCAGTTGCGCTTCGCTGCCCGCCGGTTTTGATTCGCGGTTGCAGGAGGCCGGCCATTGCTATGGGCTGGTGGCAGATGCAAACGTCCGTTTGCTGGCCATTCCTTATGGCCTGCATGAACGCAGTCGCGTGGCGAAGCCGCCGAGCCTGGTCGCTACGGCGCCCGGCTCTCCGGACTTGCGTGCGGTCGCTGAACAGGAGCGTTTTGCCACGGCGTTGGCCAGTGCCTTTGGTACGGATCCTGCGCGAGAGTACGCCAGGGCCATCATCAAAAAGCTGGATGAGCGTTCGGTGCCGCAGACCCAAAAACTGCTTGAGTCGACCTGGGATTCGCGACGTGGCGAACCGGTTCGTCGTTTCGAACCAACGCAATACGTTGAAATGCCTTTCTATAACCAGGCTTTTTTTGACGTGCTCGCCACTCTGGAATTCCTGCTTCATGCGGCGCCAAGCGGGCTGGTGCAGTTGAAGGAGCTGGAAGCAGTCATGCTCAAGCAGAAAGAGCTGTCTCGCCCCCAGCGCAACACCAGCGCCGAGCCGCTTGATGAACAACTGGCGAGGGCTTTCCTGAGCTATGCCTTCAACCAGGATCTGGTGAAGCAACTGCTCGAGGTCATGCAGGCCAAGGGTGACACGCGCTACGTGCAAATGCTCCAGGCCTGGGAGCCACGGCTCAAGGCAGCGGCGTTTGAAAATACCGCAAGGTTGTTCGACGCTACGCGCTCCGGACAATTGCTGCACTGGCTCGAGGCGCGTGAGCCGAGCGCCAGTGAAGCCCAGAAAGTGTCTAAATACCTGGCCGCTCGCAACGGTGGCCCCACGTTTGGCATTTTGATCCTGGACCTGGACGCCGACGTCTTCAAGATGCAGGCCACTTTCGACAGCATCATCAATGGCTATTGCCGGGCGTTCAAGATCATCGTGTTTACCACCGGCGACCTGCCCGCCGAGACGACGCCACAGAACGTCCTGCATTTCGTCAAGGTCAACGAAAGCAATTACGTCGACAAGATCAATCAGGTGGTCAGCCACAGCGATTGCGATTGGATGGTATTGGCTGAGGTCGGTGACGAATTGACGCCGACCGGCCTGTTCCGCGCGGGTGTGGAATTGCTGGCCGCTCCACAGTGCCAGGCTGTGGCAATGGATGAGTTCCAGCGCCAGCCTGACGGGACGCTGGCCGATGTCTTCCGGCCAGGGTTCAACCTTGACTTGTTGCAAAGCGCCCCGGCCTTGATGGCCCGCCATTGGCTGCTACGCCGCGAGACGCTGGTAAGACTCGGCGGTTATTCGCGCGAGTTCAAGAACGCGATGGAGTTCGACCTGCTGTTGCGTTTGATCGAGCAGGACGGCCTGGAGGGGCTTGCCCATCTGGATGAGCCCCTGCTGATTTGCCAGGCGCCTGCGGTGGAAGATAATGCCGATGAGCGCAAGACATTGCTGCGTCACCTGGCGGTTCGGGGTTATCAGGCTGACGTGAGTGCGGTCGTGCCGGGCACGCACAAAATCGACTACCGCTTTGCCGAGCGCCCCCTGGTGTCGATCATCGTCCATGGCGTTGGCGATCTGCCGACGCTACAGCGTTGCCTGCTCAGCGTGCTGCAGCGCACCCGCTATCAGCGCTACGAGGTATTGCTCGGCGCCGTTGCGGCAGACAGCGCCGTGCTGCGCACCTGGCTTCAGGGGCAGGGGCACCAGGCCAGTCGCGTTCGCTTGTTGGATATCGAGCCGGACATGGCAACCGGGTCCTTGATCAACGCTGCCAGCCAGGAAGCCAAGGGCGAGTATCTGGTTACCCTGGCGGCGGACAGCGAAGTGCTCAACGTCAACTGGATCGAATCGTTGCTCAATCAGGCCTTGCGTCCGGAAGTGGGCGTGGTCGGTGCCAAGCTGACCGAACGCGATGGCCGTATCACCCAGGCCGGCCTGATCCTGGGCTTGAATGACGTCGTTGGCTCGGCTTTCATCGGCGAGCCGAAGACCGCCAGAGGCTACATGAACCGGTTGGTCGTCGAGCAGAATTGCTCGGCGGTGTCTTTTGCCTGCTTGATGATTTCCAAGCAGTTGTTCAATGCTGCTGACGGCATAGACAGCGATTTGTTCGACGCGGCCTTGGGTGACGTGGACCTGTGCCTCCGAGTCGGCCAGGCCGGGTATCTGACGGTATGGACGCCACACGTGCAGGTAATCCAGTCCGGCGTGCTGGCGAGTACGCCGCAGGCGCGTGCGGCGCTGCGTGAGAAGTGGTTCGAGGCACTCGCCCAGGATCGTTTCTACAATGGGAACCTGGCGTTGCAAGGTGCTGGTTTTACCCTGGGGCCGGTGCGCAACGTACCCTGGACCGAATTGCTGGCATAACTCCGCCTTGCAAGGCGTTCCATTGACGCCGGCAGGTAAGACTGCCGGCGTTCTTGCCCAATTGCACCGCCATCCTCAAGATTCCTGTCCAGTGTCCAATACCGTCGCGGGAAATGACATGGCTTCGTTTGTCATGAAAAAATGCCTTTCCAGAACAAAACGGCGTGACGCATAGGTCATAAAGTGCATCTTCACTGTATTGTATTCCCCGGAGTGGAGGCCTGTTCGTTTGCTGGACAAGGCGTCCGCCCCTTGGAAAATCAACTATTTTGAAGCGCCCCTGAGCTTTTGGGGGTGAACCTAGTCGCAGTACATGATCGGGAAGCCATGATGATTGGCATAAAAAGCATAGCGAGTTATGTGCCGACCGCTGGTGTGGATAACTACGCTCAGGGTGCCAAATTCGAGAAGGATGAAGAATTCATCCTTGGCAAGATTGGTTCGGCGTTCCTGCCGCGCAAAGACGCTGACCAGGAGACCTCGGACCTGTGTGTCGAGGCGGTGAATGCATTGTTCGCCAACAACCCGCAGCTTTCGCGCGAATCCATCGACGCGTTGATCGTTGTCACCCAGAACGGTGATGAAGAGGGGTTGCCGCATACTGCCGCCATCGTGCAGGACAAACTCGGGCTGCCGACCCATGTGGCGGCGTTCGATATATCGCTGGGCTGCTCGGGCTACGTATACGGCATCTATGCCCTGAAAGGCTTCATGGAGGCCGCAGGGCTGAAGAACGGGCTGCTGGTCACCGCCGACCCGTATTCGAAGATCGTTGATCCTGAAGACCGCAACACCACCATGTTGTTCGGTGACGCCGCCACGGCCACCTGGATGGCCGACGACGCGACCTGGCAGTTGGGCAAGGCCAAGTTCGGCACCGATGGTTCCGGCGCGCCGCACCTGAAGGTCAGCGACGGTGTGTTTTTCATGAACGGCCGCCAAGTCTTCAACTTCGCCTTGCTGAAAGTGCCCGCTCATTTGCACGAACTACTGGACGAGTTGTCACTGCAAGCCAGTGATATCGATGCGTTCTGCATTCACCAGGGCAGTGCGGCGATTGTCGATGCCGTGGCGCGGCGTTTCGAGGGTGAGCCTGAGAAATTTATCAAGGATATGGTCGAGACCGGCAATACCGTGTCATCGAGCATTCCGCTGCTGCTGGAAAAGCACGTTCTGGATGCTGACTGGAAGCGCGTGGCAATCAGCGGTTTCGGTGTGGGCCTGTCGTGGGGATCGGCGATTCTTTATCGCGATTGATCAAACTACGTTCTTCCAAATAGCGCTTCAGGCTGGCCTGTGGCGCTTTTTTTTGCCCGTGACTTTGTTTCGCGGTTTCTTGACGCCATTTTTCGGGCCTTTGCCCGCGGCTAAACCCTTGTTTCGCAAGGGGTGGCAGTCTGCTAGCAAATTTTTTGAAAAAAGCCCTCAAGCAAGTGCCTAACCCGACGATAACTATTACGAAGGTTCTCTAGGCCACACCCGGCGGTTGCCAGGGCCGGAAGCCGCAGTACCCAACCAACGAGGAATTCGTCATGGCTTTAACAGTAAACACTAACGTCACATCGTTGAACGTTCAGAAGAACCTGAACAAGGCTTCCGATGCTCTGTCCACTTCGATGACCCGCCTGTCTTCCGGCCTGAAAATCAACAGCGCCAAAGACGACGCCGCCGGCCTGCAGATCGCTACCCGTATGACCTCGCAAATCCGCGGTCAGAACATGGCGATCAAGAACGCCAACGACGGTATCTCCATGGCGCAGACCGCTGAAGGCGCGATGCAGGAGCAGACCAACATTCTGCAGCGTATGCGTGAACTGGCCATCCAGGCTCGTAACGATAGCAACAGCGCAGATGACCGTATCGCTCTGAACAAAGAGTTCTCGCAGATGAGCGACGAACTGACCCGTATCGCGAACAGCACCAACCTGAACGGCAAGAACCTGCTTGACGGTACCGCCAGCACCATGACCTTCCAGGTCGGTTCCAACAACGGTTCTGACAACCAGATCACCCTGACCCTGAGCGCCAGCTTCGACGCTGCTACCCTGGGTGTTGACTCGGCAATCACCATCGTTGGTTCCGACAGCGCTACTTCGGAAACCAACTTCTCGGCCGCCATGGATGCAATCACCAGCGCGATCGACACTATCAACAGTGCTCGTGCCGACCTCGGTGCTGCCCAGAACCGTCTGAACAGCACCATCTCCAACCTGCAGAACATCAACGAAAACGCCAGTGCTGCACTGGGTCGCGTACAAGATACCGACTTCGCTGCTGAAACTGCACAACTGACCAAGCAGCAGACTCTGCAGCAAGCGTCTACCTCGGTTCTGGCCCAGGCCAACCAACTGCCGTCCGCTGTACTGAAGCTGCTTCAGTAATAGCTGGATGAGTTTTAGCGGGGGAGTGCGCTTGCGTGCTCTCTCGCTTTTTCCGTTCAAGAGGTGATGGACATGGATATGAGCGTGAAGCTGAACTTGTCTTATCCAGCGGCGAAGCCAGCTCCCACGGTGGTCGACAAGCCGGTGGAGAAGCCTCAAGCCGACGCTGCTATCGTGGCTCCGGTGAAGGAAACTCCCAAAGACGCTGCCGCCGAGCAGGACAAACTGAAGAAGGCCGTTCAGGAAATCGAGAAGTTCGTCCAGTCGGTAAAGCGCAACCTGGAGTTCTCTATTGATGAGCCTTCAGGCAAAGTAGTGGTCAAAGTGATTGCCAGTGGTTCCGGCGAAGTGATTCGCCAGATCCCGAACGAAGAAGTTCTGAAGCTGGCCAACAGTTTGAATGATGCAAACAGCTTGTTGTTCAGCGCCGAAGCCTGACAACCGGCACGAATTTTGTTGTTATGTTCTTTTGGGCGTTGTAAAGGTCAAAAGGCCGGCGACACACTGAAGGGAGTCCCACATGGCAAGTCCAATTCTACCTGGCTTGGGTCTAGGCTCTGGCCTTGACACCACCGCGATCGTCAAGGCGCTGGTCGATTCCGACAAGGCCGCCAAGCAAGGTCAGATCACCCGAGCGACGACGACGACTACCAACAGCATCTCCGGGGTGGGAACCCTGAAGTCGCTGTTGGCAGCTTTCAATACCGCGATGAAGGACTTGTCCAGCACAACGACCCCGCAATTCTCGGGTTTTGCTGCGACTTCCTCGACCCCAACTGTTTTGACGGCAACCGCCAGCAACTCTGCGGTGGGCGGTACCTATGCAATCAAGGTCGAGAATATCGCGACGGCTTCCAAGGTCACCTCGGCGGCCTTCGCCGGTGGCGCTAGCAGTGCCATCCCGAGCGGCACGCTGACCATCGCGCAGAACGGTGTCAACTACAACCTCAATGTGGGGGCCGGTGCCACCCTGCAATCGGTTCGTGACGCGATCAATGCCGACACGTCGCTCAAGGCTGCGGGTTTCAGTGCCAACATCATCACCGACTCTTTCGGTTCGCGCCTGGTACTGGGTTCAAGCACGACCGGCGCTGGTTCCGACATCTCGGTGAGCGGCATTGCCGGGCTAGAGATCGATGGGACGAACGTCGTGGGTGCTGGTGGAGCTGCTCTGACGGCCACTTCGGCGGGTGCCATCGGTGCCCTGGCCCAGGATGCCAAGTTCTCCGTCGATGGCATGGCGCTGACCAGCAAGAGCAATACGGTCAGCACGGCGATTTCTGGGTTGACCTTGAATTTGCTCAGTGGCGGGCCGAGCGCCAGCTCAACCGTCACCGTCGCGCCAAACAACGATGGCCTGAAAGCCTCGATCCAGAAATTCGTCGATGCCTATAACGCGATCGCCAATAGCATCACCGCACTGACCAAGCCGTCGCTCGACGATGATGGGAAGCTGACGGTGTCGGCAAAATTGACCGGTGACGCGTTGCCTCGCTCGCTGCTGGCGGCGATTCGAACGCCCTTGTCTGAAACCGGCGCTGGCGACAAGCTGACGTCGTTGGCCCAGTTGGGTATTACCACTGATCAGAAGACGGGTGCGTTGAACTTCGATACCGTCAAATTCACCGCAGCGATGAACGATAAAAAGCTCAGCGGTGAAGTCCAAACGTTGTTCACGGGCACCAATGGCCTGCTGGAGCGCATGGGCAAGGCGATCGAACCCTATAGCCAGACCGGCGGCATCCTGGATCAGCGCACTAGCACGCTGACCAAGACCCAGACCCGCCTGAAGAACGATCAGGAGGCTCTGGATCGCCGGGTTGTGACCCTGACCGCCACACTGACCAAGAAGTACAATGACATGGATACCCTGGTCGGCAAGCTGAAGGCCACCGCCAGCAACATCACCTCGATGTTCGAAGCATTGACGGCACAACAGAAAAACAGCTGATTTTCGACCGATGCAAAAAGCCCGGCAACGTTTTGACAACGTTCCGGGCTTTCGGCTTTTCGACCTAAAGTTTTTTGACGCAGCGTCGATACGCTGTTTATACGAACCGAAGTTTTTTGATGAGGTAGAACATGAATCCGATGTTAGCCCTTCGCCAATACCAGAAGATTGGCGCCCAGGCGCAAACCTCCGAAGCAAGTCCCCATCGTCTGGTGCAGATGCTCATGGAAGGCGGGCTGGATCGTATTGCCCAGGCCAAGGGCGCGATGGAGCGCAAGGATATTGCAAACAGAGGCATTCTGATCAGCAAGGCCATCGGCATCGTCGGTGGTTTGCGTGAAGGCCTGGACCTGGAAAACCAGGCCGAGTCGGTCGCTGAGTTGGATGCTCTTTACGCTTACATGATGAAACGTCTGGCCGAAGCCAACGTCAAGGCCGATCCGAAGATCCTCGACGAAGTCACCGATCTGCTTCGCACGGTCAAGGAAGGCTGGGATGCCATTGCCGCGCCTGGTCCGCAATTCTAAGGAGTGCTCTCATGAGTCTTGTCCTGCAGCGAATCGAACAAACCCGTGACGCCCTGGTTGATGCCCTGGCCGAGCGTAACTGGGAAGCCATCGGTCAGTTGGACCTGGCTTGCCGTTCCTGCATGGAAGACGTCCTGGGCGAGCCTCAGGTGGATGAGGCAGCCTTGCGGACAAATCTTGAGGAGTTGCTGGGGGTATATCGGCAATTGCTGGAGGCGGCGACGGGGGAGCGTCAGGCGATCGTCGACGAGATGCAACAGATCCATCAAGCACAGAACGCGGCAAAGGTTTACCATCTGTTCGGTTAATGCTCAGTTAATCCGAGCCCGTTGCGCCATAAATTTGACTGTGCACGGTTTTTTGACTTAACTAGTAGCTGTTTACAGATTTAAGGCGTCTACAGGCATGACAAGTCTGCAAGCGTCTAGCTTGCCCCCTAATTTCGGGCATTGGGTTGACTAGGGAAGTTGCTATTGCATGTGGCGTGAAACCAAAATTCTCCTGATCGATGACGATAGCGTCCGCCGCCGCGACTTGGCGGTGATCTTAAATTTTCTTGGCGAAGAAAATTTACCCTGCGGAAGCCATGACTGGCAGCAGGCCGTCGGCTCTTTGTCGTCCAGTCGTGAAGTCATTTGTGTCCTTATCGGGACCGTGAATGCTCCCGCAACGCTTTTGGGCTTGCTAAAGACACTCTCAACCTGGGATGAGTTCCTTCCGGTTTTGTTAATGGGCGAAAATTCTTCCCTTGACTTGCCTGAAGACCAGCGCCGACGGGTACTTTCCACGCTCGAAATGCCGCCCAGCTACAGCAAGCTGCTCGATTCGCTGCATCGCGCGCAGGTTTATCGCGAGATGTACGATCAGGCTCGCGAGCGCGGCCGGCATCGCGAACCCAACCTGTTCCGCAGCCTTGTCGGCACCAGCCGGGCGATCCAGCATGTGCGCCAGATGATGCAGCAGGTCGCCGATACCGACGCCAGCGTGCTGATCCTGGGCGAGTCGGGCACCGGCAAGGAAGTGGTCGCGCGCAACCTGCATTACCACTCCAAGCGCCGCGAAGCGCCGTTCGTGCCGGTCAACTGCGGCGCGATCCCGGCCGAGTTGCTGGAGAGCGAGCTGTTTGGTCATGAGAAGGGTGCCTTCACCGGCGCGATCACCAGCCGCGCCGGGCGTTTCGAACTGGCCAACGGCGGTACGCTGTTTCTCGACGAAATCGGCGACATGCCGTTGCCGATGCAGGTCAAGCTGCTGCGAGTGCTGCAGGAGCGCACCTTCGAACGCGTGGGCAGCAACAAGACCCAGAGCGTCGATGTACGAATCATTGCCGCCACACACAAGAATCTCGAGAGCATGATCGAGGTCGGCAGTTTCCGCGAAGACCTCTATTACCGCCTCAACGTTTTCCCGATCGAAATGGCGCCGCTGCGTGAGCGGGTCGAAGACATCCCGTTGCTGATGAACGAGCTGATCTCGCGCATGGAGCACGAAAAGCGCGGTTCGATCCGCTTCAATTCGGCGGCGATCATGTCCCTGTGCCGCCATGGCTGGCCGGGCAACGTCCGTGAGCTGGCCAACCTGGTGGAGCGCATGGCGATCATGCACCCGTACGGGGTGATCGGCGTGAACGAGCTACCGAAGAAATTCCGCTACGTCGACGACGAAGACGAGCAAATGGTCGATAGCCTGCGCAGCGATCTGGAGGAGCGGGTGGCAATCAACGGCCACACGCCGGATTTCACTGCCAATGCCTTGCTGCCGCCCGAAGGCCTGGATCTCAAGGATTACCTGGGAGGCCTGGAGCAAGGGTTGATCCAGCAGGCGCTGGACGATGCCAACGGTATCGTGGCCCGCGCCGCAGAACGCCTGCGCATCCGTCGTACCACCCTGGTGGAGAAGATGCGCAAGTACGGCATGAGCCGTCGCGAAGGAGATGAACAGGCGGATGATTGACGCCTGTTTTCCAACCGCCTGATTTTCAGGCGGTTTTTTTTCGGCACGGGTATTGCTATAGCCCTCGCAACGTTCCGTTTAACTGACGGTCAGCCAAGCGAGAGAGCCCGATGACCCAAGTCGCCCAGATGTCTCCTGTCCCCGAGCTGGAACACAGGCCGTCCGCCGAGCAGGCAAGCCGGCTTGGACTTGAGCAGGCATTTTCGCTGTTCAACCAGATGTCCAGCCAACTGACTGATTCCTACAGCCTGCTCGAAGCCCGGGTCACCGAGCTCAAGGGTGAATTGGCCGTGGTCAGCGCCCAGCGCATGCAGGAGCTGGCGGAAAAGGAACGCTTGGCCAATCGCCTGCAAAATCTCCTCGACCTGTTGCCCGGTGGCGTGATCGTCATCGATGCCCACGGCCGTGTGCGCGAAGCCAACCCGGCGGCTTGCGAATTGCTCGGCCTGCCGTTGGAGGGGGAGCTGTGGCGGCATGTCATCGCCCGTTGCTTTGCGCCCCGTGAAGACGACGGCCATGAAGTGTCCCTCAAGGACGGTCGGCGCCTGTCCATCTCGACGCGCTCGCTGGATGCCGAGCCTGGGCAGTTGGTGCTGCTCAATGACTTGACTGAAACCCGTCACCTGCAAGACCAGTTGGCTCGCCATGAGCGTCTGTCTTCCCTGGGGCGGATGGTGGCCTCGTTGGCCCACCAGATTCGTACGCCGCTTTCCGCCGCGCTGCTCTATGCCAGTCACCTGACTGAACAGCAATTGCCGATGGAAACCCAGCAACGCTTTGCCGGACGCTTGAAAGAGCGCCTGCATGAGCTGGAGCACCAGGTGCGCGACATGCTGGTCTTCGCTCGCGGCGAGCTGCCGTTGACCGACCGTGTCACCCCCAAGTCCTTGCTGCAATCGTTGCAGGCCGCGGCGTTGACTCATGTGCAGGATCTGCCGATTCGCTGGCAGTGCGACAGCCATGTCGGCGAAGTGTTGTGTAACCGCGACACGTTGGTGGGTGCGGTGTTGAATCTCATCGAAAACGCGATCCAGGCCAGCGGCGGCGACGTCCGGCTGAAAGTGCACTTGTATACCCGCGACAACATCTTGCGCCTGTGTGTCAGCGACAGCGGCAGTGGTATCGAGCCGGCCGTGCTGGCACGCCTGGGTGAGCCATTCTTTACCACCAAGACCACCGGCACCGGCTTGGGCCTGACCGTGGTCAAGGCTGTGGCCCGTGCCCATCAGGGAGAATTGCAACTGCGCTCGCGGCTGGGGCGTGGCACTTGTGCGACGGTGTGCTTGCCGTTGTTTTCCAATGCGCCAGGGGTGGAGTGAAAGCAATGGCGATCAAGGTGTTGCTGGTTGAGGATGACCGGGCGCTGCGTGAGGCGCTGGCCGATACGCTGGTCTTGGCTGGCCACGACTACGCCGCCGTCGGTTCGGCGGAAGAGGCGCTGCTTGCCGTGGGCCGCGAAGCGTTCGGCCTGGTGGTCAGTGACGTCAACATGCCGGGCATGGATGGCCATCAATTGCTCGGCCTGTTGCGCGCCCGTCAGCCGCAACTGCCGGTCTTGCTGATGACCGCCCACGGCGCCGTCGAGCGAGCGGTGGATGCCATGCGTCAAGGTGCCGCGGATTACCTGGTCAAGCCGTTCGAGCCCAAAGCACTGCTGGATCTGGTCGCGCGCCATGCCTTGGGTAGTCTCGCGGTCGAGGGTGAAGGTCCGGTGGCCATCGAACCGGCCAGTGCGCAATTGCTGGAGTTGGCCGCGCGGGTGGCCCGCAGCGATTCAACTGTGTTGATTTCCGGCGAGTCCGGTACGGGCAAGGAAGTGCTGGCGCGCTACATTCATCAACAGTCCCGGCGCGCCAACGAACCGTTCATTGCCATCAATTGCGCGGCAATCCCTGACAACATGCTCGAGGCGACGCTGTTCGGCCACGAAAAGGGCTCGTTCACGGGGGCCATTGCGGCCCAGGCTGGCAAGTTCGAGCAGGCTGACGGCGGCACGATTCTGCTCGATGAGATTTCCGAAATGCCGTTGGGCCTGCAGGCCAAGCTGTTGCGCGTATTGCAGGAGCGGGAAGTGGAGCGGGTCGGTGCGCGCAAACCCATCAGCCTGGATATTCGCGTGGTGGCAACCACCAACCGCGACCTGGCTGGCGAAGTGGCGGCGGGGCGTTTCCGTGAAGACCTCTATTACCGTCTGTCGGTCTTCCCGCTGGCTTGGCGTCCGCTGCGCGAGCGCACCGCCGATATCCTGCCGCTGGCCGAGCGTCTGCTGAACAAGCACGTCAATAAAATGAAGCATGCGGCGGCCCGGCTTTCGGCCGAGGCTCGGGCCTGCCTGGTTGCCTACCCATGGCCGGGCAATGTCCGAGAGCTCGATAACGCCATTCAGCGGGCCTTGATCCTGCAGCAGGGCGGCTTGATCCAGCCGGAGGATTTCTGCCTGGCCGGTCCGGTCGCTTGTGCACCATTGCCTGCATTGTCGCCGGTACCAACAGCGGCCTTCGCGCCCCCGCTGGAAGTCGAGGGTGAGTCGGCCGGCGCCTTGGGCGATGACCTGCGTCGTCGCGAGTTCCAGATGATCATCGACACCCTGCGCGCCGAGCGCGGTCGTCGCAAGGAGGCGGCCGAACGCCTGGGCATCAGCCCGCGCACCCTGCGCTACAAGTTGGCGCAGATGCGCGACGCCGGAATGGATGTCGAGGCCTATCTGTTCGCCAGTTGAGTAATGTGCACCGAATACCCCTTGTGGGAGCGGGCTTGCTCGCGAAAGCGATTTACCAGTCACCGTTGCATTGACTGAACCACCGCTTTCGCGAGCAAGCCCGCTCCCACACGCATTTGTTTTTTGCGGCCATGGAGCTGGCACCCTTGTTGCTAATACCTGAATACCCGCTGAGTAAGTGTCAAAAAAATGCGGGCCGCCAGAGAGAGTAGACCATGAGCCAAGGTATTGAATTTAATCGGTTGATGTTGGACATGCGGGCCATGCAGATGGACGCCATGGCCCAGCCTAAATCGGTCGCGGTCCCCCAGGTGGGTGGCAGCAGCTTTTCCGACTTGCTCGGTCAGGCCGTCAATAAAGTGAACGATACCCAGCAGGCATCGAATCAGTTGGCCAGTGCTTTCGAGATTGGCAAAAGTGGCGTCGACCTGACGGATGTAATGATCTCCTCGCAGAAAGCCAGTGTCTCGTTTCAGGCGTTGACCCAGGTTCGCAACAAACTGGTTCAAGCCTACCAAGACATCATGCAGATGCCGGTCTAAGGAAATTATTGAGTCATGGCAGAAGCAGCCGTTGATAACGTTCCAGCCAAGGCCACTCCGGTAGACGGCAAACCGCCGCTGTTCGGTCTGTCCTTCCTGGAAAATCTCTCCGAGATGACCATGCTGCGTCAGGTAGGCCTGTTGGTCGGCCTGGCTGCCAGCGTGGCGATTGGTTTTGCCGTGGTACTGTGGTCCCAGCAGCCGGACTACCGTCCGCTGTACGGCAGCCTGGCGGGCATGGACGCCAAGCAAGTCATGGAAACCCTGGCTTCCGCCGACATTCCTTATACCGTCGAACCTAATTCCGGCGCCTTGCTGGTCAAGGCCGATGACGTCGCCCGTGCGCGCCTCAAGCTCGCCGCGGCCGGCGTGACGCCTACCGATGGCAACATCGGTTTCGAGATCCTCGACAAGGACCAGGGCCTGGGCACCAGCCAATTCATGGAAGCGACCCGTTATCGTCGCGGCCTGGAAGGTGAGCTGGCGCGGACCATTTCCAGCCTGAACAATGTCAAGGGTGCCCGCGTGCACCTGGCGATTCCGAAAAGCTCGGTGTTCGTGCGCGATGAGCGCAAGCCCAGCGCTTCGGTACTGGTCGAGCTGTATTCGGGCCGCTCCCTGGAGCCAGGCCAGGTCGTTGCCATCGTCAATCTGGTGGCGACCAGCGTACCTGAGCTGAGCAAGTCGCAGATCACCGTGGTCGACCAGAAAGGCAACCTGCTGTCCGATCAGGCGGAGAACTCCGAACTGACCATGGCCGGCAAGCAATTCGATTACAGCCGTCGCATGGAAGGCATGCTGACCCAGCGGGTGCACAACATCCTGCAACCGATCCTGGGCAATGATCGCTATAAGGCCGAAGTGTCGGCCGATGTCGACTTCAGTGCCGTCGAGTCGACCTCCGAGCAGTTCAACCCGGACCAGCCGGCGTTGCGCAGCGAGCAGTCGGTCAATGAACAACGCACCGCCAGCAATGGCCCGCAAGGCGTACCGGGAGCCCTGAGCAACCAGCCGCCGTCGCCGGCCAGCGCGCCGCAGACCACCGGGGGCGCCACCGCGGCCGCTGGCATGGTGCAGCCAGGCCAGCCGCTGATCGATGCCAATGGCCAGCAGATCATGGACCCGGCCACCGGTCAGCCGATGTTGGCGCCGTACCCGGCCGACAAGCGTCAGCAGTCGACCAAGAACTTCGAACTCGACCGTTCCATCAGTCACACCAAGCAACAACAGGGTCGTTTGAATCGCCTGTCGGTCGCCGTGGTGGTGGACGATCAGGTCAAGGTCAACCCGGCCAATGGCGAAACCAGTCGTGCGCCGTGGAGCGCCGACGAATTGGCGCGTTTCACTCGCCTGGTGCAGGACGCCGTCGGTTTTGACGCCAGCCGCGGCGACAGCGTCAGCGTGATCAACGTACCGTTCTCCCTCGAGCGCGGTGAAGTGGTCGCCGATATTCCGTTTTATTCGCAACCCTGGTTCTGGGATGTGGTCAAGCAAGTATTGGGTGTGCTGTTCATCCTGGTACTGGTGTTTGGCGTGCTGCGTCCGGTGCTCAACAACATCACCGGTGGCGGCAAGAACAAGCAGTTGGCAGGTTTCGGTGATGTCGAGCTGGGAGGCATGGGCGGCCTGGATGGCGAATTGGCCAACGATCGCGTCAGCCTCGGCGGGCCGCAGAGCATCCTGCTGCCAAGCCCGAGCGAAGGCTATGACGCTCAGTTGAACGCCATCAAGAGTCTGGTGGCAGAAGACCCGGGTCGTGTGGCCCAGGTCGTGAAAGAGTGGATTAACGCAGATGAGTGATAATCGAGCCGCTGTTGCCAAATTGTCCCGGGTCGACAAAGCCGCGATCCTGCTGCTGTCCCTGGGTTCTACCGACGCTGCCCAAGTGCTGCGCCACATGGGGCCCAAGGAGGTCCAGCGCGTGGGCGTGGCAATGGCCCAGATGGGCAACGTGCACCGCGAGCAGGTCGAGCAGGTGATGAGCGAGTTCGTCGACATCGTCGGCGATCAGACCAGCCTCGGCGTCGGTTCCGACGACTACGTGCGCAAGATGCTCACCCAGGCACTGGGCGAGGACAAGGCCAACGGCCTCATCGACCGGATCCTGCTGGGTGGCAATACCAGCGGCCTGGACAGCCTCAAGTGGATGGAACCGCGGGCGGTTGCCGACGTGATCCGTTACGAGCACCCGCAGATCCAGGCGATCGTGGTGGCTTACCTCGACCCGGACCAGGCCGGTGAAGTCCTGGGCAACTTCGACCACAAGGTGCGCCTGGACATCATCCTGCGGGTGTCTTCGCTCAACACCGTGCAGCCGGCGGCCCTGAAAGAATTGAACCAGATTCTCGAGAAGCAGTTCTCGGGCAACTCCAATGCCTCGCGCACCACCTTGGGTGGTATCAAGCGTGCGGCGGACATCATGAACTTCCTCGACAGTTCGATCGAAGGTCAGTTGATGGACTCGATCCGCGAGTTCGACGAAGACCTGTCCGGTCAGATCGAAGACCTCATGTTCGTGTTCAACAACCTGTCCGATGTCGACGATCGTGGCATCCAGGCCCTGTTGCGCGAAGTGTCGTCCGACGTGCTGGTACTGGCCCTCAAGGGCTCGGACGAAGGCGTCAAGGAAAAGATCTTCAAGAACATGTCCAAACGGGCGGCCGAACTGTTGCGCGACGATCTCGAGGCCAAGGGCCCGGTGCGCGTCAGCGACGTGGAAACCGCACAGAAGGAAATCCTCACCATCGCCCGCCGCATGGCCGAAGCCGGGGAGATCGTTCTCGGTGGCAAGGGCGGCGAAGAGATGATCTAAGGTCGTTATGTCTGCCAAGAGTGATGAAGCACCCAGCGACCTGATCCGCGCCCGGGACGTCGGTGGTTTCGACGTCTGGTCGCTGCCCAGCTTCGATCCCCACGTGCCCGAGCCTGAGCCTGAGCCGGAGGAAGAGCTGCCGGAAATGGAGGAAGTGCCGCTGGAGGAAGTCCAGCCACTGACCCTCGAGGAAGTCGAGAGCATTCGCCAGGAAGCCTACAACGAAGGCTTTGCCGTGGGCGAAAAGGAAGGCTTCCACAGCACCACGCTCAAGGTCCGCCAGGAAGCCGACGTGGCGCTGACGGCCAAGCTTCGCGCGCTGGAATCGCTGATGCTCAACCTGTTCGACCCCATCGCCGAGCAGGACACCCAGATCGAGAAATCCCTGGTGGGGCTGGTGCAACACATCGCCAAACAAGTGATCCAGCGCGAACTGGCTATCGATTCGAGCCAGATCGAACATGTCATGCGTGAAGCGCTCAAGTTGTTGCCGTTGGGCGTGGGTAACGTGCGGTTGTACATCAATCCCCAGGACTTCGAGCTGGTCAAGGCCCTGCGCGAACGCCATGAAGAAACCTGGCGCATCGTCGAGGACGCGGCGCTGCTGCCGGGCGGTTGCCGTGTGGAAACCGAACACAGTCGCATCGACGCAACCGTTGAAACTCGCATCAGCCAGATCATGGCCAAATTGTTCGACCAGTTGCACGAACAGGCCTTGCACCCGGCCGCTGCCGACCTGAGCCTGGAGTTGCCGGACGAACCTCCGGTCAGTGCGGATGCCGCGCCGACCGATGCCGGGTTGGATGTACCTGAATTGGACGCTTCTGCACCGGACAGCCGCGATGCGCCTTGAGCGAACCAGCTTCGGCAAGCGCCTGGGCAGCTACGCCGAGGCCAGCGAACTGGCCGGTCAACCGATCCTGGAAGGGCGTCTGCTGCGCATGGTCGGCCTGACCCTCGAAGCCGAAGGCCTGCGTGCCGCCATGGGCAGCCGCTGCATGGTGATCAACGACGACAGTTATCACCCGGTGCAAGTCGAAGCCGAAGTCATGGGCTTCTCTGGCAGCAAGGTCTTCTTGATGCCGGTGGGCAGTGTCGCCGGCATCGCCCCCGGCGCGCGCGTGGTGCCCTTGGCCGACAACGGTCGCCTGCCCATGGGCATGAGCATGCTCGGGCGCGTGCTGGATGGAGCCGGACGGGCCTTGGACGGCAAGGGCGGTATGAAGGCTGAAGACTGGGTGCCGATGGACGGCCCGACGATCAACCCGCTCAAGCGCGACCCCATCAGCGTACCGCTGGACGTGGGTATCCGCTGCATCAACGGCTTATTGACAGTCGGACGCGGCCAGCGCTTGGGCCTGTTCGCCGGTACCGGGGTGGGCAAGAGCGTGCTGCTGGGCATGATGACCCGTTTCACCGAAGCCGACATCATCGTGGTGGGGCTGATCGGCGAACGGGGTCGTGAGGTGAAGGAATTCATCGAGCATATCCTTGGTGAGGAAGGGCTCAAGCGTTCGGTGGTGGTGGCTTCGCCAGCGGATGATGCGCCGTTGATGCGCTTGCGAGCGGCCATGTATTGCACACGTATCGCCGAGTATTTCCGTGACAAGGGCAAGAACGTCCTGTTGCTGATGGATTCGCTGACCCGTTTCGCTCAGGCCCAGCGGGAAATCGCCCTGGCCATCGGCGAACCGCCAGCCACCAAGGGCTATCCGCCTTCGGTATTCGCCAAGCTGCCGAAACTGGTGGAACGTGCCGGCAATGCGGAAAAGGGCGGTGGTTCGATCACCGCGTTCTATACCGTGCTGTCCGAAGGCGATGACCAGCAAGACCCTATCGCTGACTCGGCCCGGGGCGTACTCGACGGCCACATCGTGCTGTCCAGGCGCCTGGCCGAAGAAGGGCATTACCCGGCCATCGATATCGAGGCTTCCATCAGCCGGGTCATGCCGTCGGTCATCAGTGCCGAACACATGAAGCGGGCCCAGCAGTTCAAGCAGTATTGGTCGCGCTACCAGCAAAGCCGTGACTTGATCAGCGTCGGCGCCTATGTGCCTGGCGGCGACCGCGAGACCGACACCGCGATCAACCTGCACCCGTCGATGGCCGTCTACCTGCGCCAGAGCCTGAACGACAACATCGGCATGGGCGCCAGTGAGGCGCACTTGCAGACTCTTTTCGCCCCGATCTCAGGCACTTAACCGACCATGGCCACGAGTCGTGCGGCCCGCCTGGCCCCCGTGGTGGACATGGCGGAAAAGGCCGAGAAGACCGCCGTCCAGCGACTGGCGTATTTCCAGGGCCAGGTCAAAGTCGCCGAAAGCAAGCTGGCAGACCTCGAAAACTTTCGACTCGAATATCAGGAACAGTGGATCGCCCGTGGTGCCCACGGGGTTTCCGGGCAGTGGTTGTTGGGCTACCAAGGCTTTCTTGCGCAGTTGGGTACCGCTATCGACCAGCAGCGCCAGAGCCTGGTCTGGCACCAGAACAACCTAGAGAAGGCTCGCCAGAGCTGGCAAGAGGCGTTTGCCCGGGTCGAAGGGTTGCGCAAGCTGGTGCAGCGCTATATCGATGAGGCACGGCAACTGGAAGACAGGCGCGAACAGAAACTGCTCGATGAGTTGTCCCAGCGCCTGCCGCGGCAGAATCCCTATTGATGCGAAACCGGGATTTTGTCGGCAGATTCTGACAAAACCTTGCTCAGACCTTTACCAGATGCTACACCTTGTACACGTATGTCCATGACAAGGAAGCCGATCATGTCAGTCGTTACCGAAGTATCCCCCGATGGGCACAAGCTGACGATCTCGATCAAAGGTCGATTCGATTTCGGACGGCATCAGGAGTTTCGTGAGTCCTATGAACGGCTCAATCAGAAACCTGACTCCATCGTGGTGGATTTGAAAGAAGCCACTTATCTCGACAGTTCCGCCTTGGGCATGCTTTTGTTGTTGCGCGATCATGCCGGTGGCGACCAGTCGGATATCCGTGTCGTCAACAGCAGCAATGACGTCAAGAAAATCCTCGCGATCTCCAATTTCGACAAGCTGTTCGACATCAGTTGACGGCCATGCAATCGTCGTCGGAGCCGCTGACGGTCCTGATTGCCGAAGACAGTGCCGCTGATCGACTGCTGTTGTCGACCATTGTCCGCCGCCAGGGGCATCATGTGCTCACTGCGGCCGATGGCGCCGAAGCGGTCGATGTCTATCTGGAGCAACGTCCGCACCTGGTGCTGATGGATGCGATGATGCCAGTGATGGACGGCTTTGAAGCCGCGCAGAAAATCAAGCAGTTGGCCGGGGACCAGTTGGTCCCGATCATTTTCCTCACCTCGTTGACCGAGAGCGAAGCCCTGGCCCGTTGCCTGGAAGCGGGCGGTGACGATTTCCTGGCCAAACCCTACAACCAAGTGATCCTGGCGGCCAAGATCAAGGCCATGGACCGCTTGCGTCGGTTGCAGGCCACGGTGGTGGAGCAGCGCGACCAGATCGCCAGGCACCATGACTACCTGCTCAACGAACAACGGGTCGCCAAGGCTGTATTCGACAAGATCGCCCACTCCGGCTGCCTGAGCGCGCCGAACATCCGCTACTTGCAATCGCCTTATGCCTTGTTCAACGGTGATTTGCTGCTGGCGGCGTTCAACCCGGCCGGCGACATGCACGTCCTGCTGGGGGATTTCACCGGGCACGGTTTGCCGGCGGCGGTCGGTGCGATGCCGCTGGCGGAAGTGTTCTACGGGATGACCGCCAAGGGCTACGGCCTGGCGCAGATCCTGCGGGAGATGAATGCCAAGCTTAAACGCATCCTGCCAGTGGACATGTTCTGTTGCGCGACGTTGCTATGCCTGAGTTTCCAGCGGTGCACGGTGGAAGTCTGGAATGGCGGCATGCCCGAGGGTTACCTGCATGACAGCCTCAGCGGCGTGCGCACGCCATTGCCGGCGCGGCACCTGCCGTTGGGTGTGCTCTCGCCCCAGCTATTCGATGATCGCACCGAAGTGCACGCCATGTCGTTGGGGGACCGGGTGTTCCTGTTGTCTGACGGCGTAATCGAAACCAGTGACGACCATGATCGGCCGTTTGGCGTGGAGGGGTTGCAGCAGGTGTTTGCAGCCAACCGTGAGCCCGATCTTCTTTTCGAAGATATCCAGCAGGCCCTGCGGGACTTTCGCGGCGAGGCTCGGGACGACTTCAGTATGGTCGAGGTACGGCTGGTCGCACCGACGCAACTCAATCCGCCGCCGCCGGTCTATTCCGATAGCGGCCAGTCCAGCCCGCTGGATTGGTCGGTGAGCTTCGAGTTCCGGGCGCAGACACTCAAGCGCTTCAACCCGATGCCTTACCTGTTGCAGTTGTTGCTCGAGGTCCATGGACTCAGGGCGCAGAGTGGCGCCCTTTACAGCGTCATGTCGGAGCTCTACTCCAATGCCCTGGATCATGGGGTGCTGGGGCTCGACTCGAGCCTCAAGCGTGACGCGGCGGGTTTTGCCCGCTACTACCGGGAGCGCAATACGCGCCTGGATGAACTGAGCGACGGTTACGTGCGGGTGCATTTGCGTGTTTCACCAGACGGCGAGGGTGGTCGCCTGGCCATCGAAGTCGAAGACAGTGGCGAGGGGTTTGATGTCGCCAGAGTGCTGGCGCGGCCCGTGGACAGTGATCGGTTGTCGGGGCGCGGCGTGAGCCTGGTACGCCAGTTGAGCCACCAGGCCAGTTGGTCAGACGATGGTCGTAGTGCGCGCGTGGAGTTTTTCTGGGAGGCTCTGGCATAATCGGGGCCATTCTTGATCAGGGAGCGAACAAGTGAACGAGATTCATCTGGACCGCGACGTGCTCAGCACGTTGAAGGAAGTCATGGAGGAGGGGTATCTGGAGTTGCTGGATACGTTTCTCAACGACTCCGAGGCTCGCCTGCGGGTGCTGCATGAAGCACGGGATGCTGAAAAACTGAGCGCCACGGCCCACAGCTTCAAGGGCAGCAGCAGCAACATGGGCGCCATCCGCCTGGCCGAGCTGTGCGGCGAGCTGGAACAGCGTGCCAAGCAACCGTCATTGGGCGGTATCGAAAAGCTGGTCAACGAAATCGACAATGAATTTGCTCATGTCCGCAAGCTTTGCAGGGAAGAGCGTGAAGGCTTTCACTGCTGAGATTCGACGGTCGGGCAGACGTTGGCCCGTGCCTTGCATTGCCTAGTCTCGACTGTACCTATGATTCCAGTGCAGCGGAGACCCTTTTATGCCTGTTACCCCCAACACACTGCTTCAGGCCTCTGTCCAGGCCAAGCCCCAGGTCGCCGTCAATTCACCGGCAGCGGCCCCGGAACTCGGGGATAGAGCCTCCAGCTTCGCTCAAGTCTTCGCCAAGCAGGCGCCTGCCAAATCGGCTGCGGCCCCTGAGCCATCGGTGAAATCGGTACGCGACAAGGCTGCCGACAACACCGTCAAAAAAGACACTGGCAACCAGACCCCTGCCGCCCCGGAGCCGACGGTTGCCGATAGCGGCAAACCCTTGCCCACGGAAAAACCGGCCAGCGCCGACGATAACGCCGCCAGTGACGACAACGCCGACCCTGCGCAAACGCCAGTTGCCGATGCTGCGCCTATCGATCCGAGCCTTGATCCAGGACTGCTGCCGGACATGGCGGTGCCGGTGGCGACAGCCACGGCGGAACCTGCACCTGTGGCGGTCACGACTGACACCCAGCTGGGTACGGCAGTAGCGGCGCCGGTTGCCCCCTTGGCCGCACCGGTCCAGGTGACCCAGGCGGCGGTCCCGGTGGATGATCCCGCCTTCGATCCTGAAGCCGACCCACTCGACGCGTTGCCAGCCTTGCGCTTGGCGATGGAGCAGGGCGGCCATGTTTCCGCCACCAGCCAGGCCCAACCCAAGAGCGCGGCCCCGGCGTCGCTCGATGGTGAGCCGACTTCGGCACAAACCTTTGCCGCCGGTATGGCGAGCATGCTTACTGTGCAAGCCGACCAGAACAGTACCGGGCCCGGCAGCCAGGGTGGCGACAAGGCATTCGGTGGCTTGATCAGCGAAGGCCTCAAGGACCTTGGCGCCGCTTCCAGTGACACTCGCGTGGACGATTTCGCCAACCGCTTGGCCGCACTGACCCAGGCCGCTACGCCCAAAACCGCCAATGCGGTGCCGGTCAACCAGCCTATCGCAATGAATCAGAACGGTTGGACCGAAGAGGTGGTCAACCGGGTGATGTACCTGTCCAGCGTCAATCTCAAGGCGGCCGATATCCAGTTGCAACCCGCCGAGCTCGGGCGCCTGGATATCCGGGTGAACATGGTTCCGGACCAGCAGACCCAGGTCACGTTCATGAGCGCCCACTCCGGCGTTCGCGAAGCCCTCGAAGGCCAGTTGCATCGCCTGCGGGACAGTTTTGCCCAGCAGGGCATGGGCCAGGTCGACGTCAGTGTATCGGACCAGTCCCGTGGCTCGCAGAACCAGGGGCAGCAGGCCCAGCAGCAAGCCCAGGCGGGGCGCACCACGTCGTCCGGTGGGCGGGTGGATTCGGCGGACGACGCTGGCACGGCCAGCATTGCTGAAGCGGCTGTCAGCACGACCAGTGTCATCGGCACCAGCGCGGTCGACTACTACGCCTGACCCAACGATGCTCGCCCCTGTGGGAGCGAGCCTGCTCGCGATAGCGGATTGTCAGTCACCCTTGCGTGGGCTGATCCACTGCTATCGCGAGCAGGCTCGCTCCCACTTTGTTTTTATGGGGATTGAAGATCGCGTCTGCCCGTCATCTTAAGCGCCGACACTTCTGGCATAACACTTGCTCCAGCCTTGCCGTGCAACAGTGAAAACCCCGATTAGTGACGGATTATTGGCATGGCGAAGAGTGAAGCAGCAGCTGTAAAAGACCCTGCAACCAAAGGCAAACTCAAGCTGATCATCATGATCGTGGTGGGTTTGCTCCTGGCGATCGGCGTTTCGGTGGGGGCGACCTGGTATTTCATGCACAGCGCCCAAAGCAAGCCGGCGGTGGCGGTCGAAGCCGCACCAGTGGGCAAGCAACCGGCGATTTTCGAGCCGATGGCGCCAGCCTTCGTGGCCAACTACACCCAGAACGGTCGTCAACGCTACATGCAGGTCAGCATCACCCTGCTGGGTCGCAACCAGGCTGACCTGGAAGCGCTGCGGGTGCACATGCCGCTGATCCGCAATAACCTGGTGATGCTGTTTTCCGGACAGAATTTCGACACCCTGGCCACCCCGGTCGGTCAGGAAATGCTGCGTCAGAAAGCCACGGCCAGCGTGCAGGAAGTGGCTCAGAAAGAGCTTGGCAAAGTGGTGATCGAACAGTTGCTTTTCACTAACTTCGTATTGCAGTAGGAACACGACATGGCCGTGCAGGACCTGTTGTCCCAGGACGAAATCGACGCGCTGCTACATGGTGTCGACGATGGCCTGGTGCAGACCGAGAACGCTGCTGAACCGGGCAGCGTCAAAAGCTACGACCTGACCAGCCAGGATCGCATCGTTCGTGGACGCATGCCGACCCTGGAAATGATCAACGAGCGTTTCGCCCGCTATACCCGCATCAGCATGTTCAACATGCTGCGCCGCTCGGCCGACGTGGCCGTCGGTGGCGTGCAGGTGATGAAGTTCGGTGAGTACGTGCACTCGCTGTACGTGCCTACCAGCCTCAACCTGGTGAAGATCAAGCCGTTGCGCGGCACCGCATTGTTCATTCTTGACGCCAAGCTGGTGTTCAAGCTGGTGGACAACTTCTTCGGCGGCGACGGTCGTCACGCCAAGATCGAGGGGCGTGAATTCACCCCGACCGAGCTGCGGGTCGTGCGCATGGTGCTGGAGCAGGCTTTCGTCGACTTGAAGGAAGCCTGGCAAGCGATCATGGAAGTGAACTTCGAGTACATCAACTCGGAAGTGAACCCGGCCATGGCCAACATCGTCGGCCCGAGCGAGGCCATCGTGGTCTCGACCTTCCACATCGAGCTCGATGGCGGTGGCGGCGACCTGCACGTGACCATGCCGTACTCGATGATCGAGCCGGTGCGAGAAATGCTCGATGCCGGTTTCCAGTCGGACCTCGACGACCAGGACGAGCGCTGGATCAATGCGCTGCGCCAGGATGTGCTGGATGTCGACGTGCCGATCGGCGCGACGGTTGCCCGGCGCCAACTGCGCCTGCGGGACATCCTGCACATGCAGCCGGGTGACATCATCCCCGTCGAGATGCCGGAAGACATGATCATGCGCGCCAATGGCGTACCGGCCTTCAAGGTCAAGATGGGCTCTCACAAAGGCAACCTGGCGTTGCAGGTGATCGAGCCGATCGAACGCCGCTGAGCGGGGTCGAACCCCTTGAGTTTGTAACGGATTTTACGTTTTTAACTGATTTTTGCCCGCCGAGGACAAATGATGGCTGACGATATGAATACCCAGGATGACCAGGCGCTTGCCGACGAATGGGCCGCAGCCCTGGAAGAAACCGGTGATGCCGGGCAAGCCGACATCGACGCCTTGCTGGCGGCCGACAGTGGCGCTCATGCGTCCAGCCGCCTGCAGATGGAAGAATTTGGCAGCGTGCCGAAGAGTCATGAGCCGGTAACGCTCGATGGCCCGAACCTGGATGTGATCCTCGATATCCCGGTGTCGATTTCCATGGAAGTGGGCAGCACCGACATCAACATCCGCAACCTGCTGCAGCTCAACCAGGGCTCGGTGATCGAGCTGGACCGCCTGGCCGGCGAACCACTCGACGTGCTGGTCAACGGTACCTTGATCGCCCATGGCGAAGTGGTGGTGGTCAACGAGAAGTTCGGTATTCGCCTGACGGACGTGATCAGTCCGAGCGAACGCATCAAGAAGCTGCGCTGAGTGAAAGGTTTCTTCGCAGCAGCCGCGATGCTGCCATTGAGCGTGCTGGCGGCCGAGCCGGTTGCCACGGCCGCCGCTGCGCCGGCTGCCGGCAGTGGCGTGGCCGGGCAATTGGCACAGCTGGTGCTGGGTTTGCTGCTGGTGCTGGGCTTGATCTTCTTCCTCGCCTGGATGCTGCGTCGGGTGCAGCAGGCCGGGCCAGCCGGCAAAGGCCAGGTCATCGACATCATCGGCTCCCGCGCGCTCGGTCCGCGGGACCGGCTGGTGCTGGTGCAGGTCGGCAGCGAGCAGATCCTGCTGGGCCTGAGCCCGGGCACCATTACCGCCTTGCACGTCCTCAAGGAGCCGGTGCAGGTGCCCTCCGCCGAGCAGGCAAGTCCCGAGTTTGCCCAGCGTCTCATGGAACTGTTGGGTAAAGACCAGAAGGATAAAAAGTAATGCCGTTGCGCATTCTGTTGGCATTGGCCCTGATGCTGGCCGCACCGTTGGCGTTCGCCGCCGATCCACTGTCGATTCCGGCGATCACCCTCGGAACCAACGCCGAAGGGGCCCAGGAATACTCGGTCAGCCTGCAGATCCTGCTGATCATGACCGCGCTGAGTTTCATCCCGGCGTTCGTCATGCTGATGACCAGTTTCACCCGGATCATCATTGTCTTTTCGATCCTGCGCCAGGCCCTGGGCCTGCAACAGACCCCCTCGAACCAGATCCTCACCGGCATGGCGCTGTTCCTGACCATGTTCATCATGGCGCCGGTGTTCGACCGGGTGAACCAGGATGCGCTGCAACCCTACCTGGCGGAAAAAATCACTGCTCAGGATGCCGTGGCCAAGGCTGAAGTGCCGATCAAGGATTTCATGCTGGCCCAGACTCGCAGCAGCGACCTGGAGCTGTTCATGCGCCTGTCCAAGCGCACCGATATCCCCAGTGCCGATCAGGCGCCATTGACCATCCTGGTGCCGGCGTTCGTGACCTCCGAGCTCAAGACCGCTTTCCAGATCGGCTTCATGATTTTCATCCCGTTCCTGATCATCGACCTGGTGGTCGCCAGCGTACTGATGGCCATGGGCATGATGATGCTCTCGCCGCTGATCATTTCCCTGCCGTTCAAGATCATGCTGTTTGTGCTGGTGGATGGCTGGGCGTTGATCATCGGTACCCTGGCGGGCAGTTTCGGCGGTGTTTAGGCCTTTTGTGCGGGTAGGACGATATGACGCCTGAAGTAGCGGTAGACCTGTTCCGTGAAGCGCTCTGGTTGACGACCATGATGGTTGCCATCCTGGTGATCCCCAGCCTCCTGGTCGGATTGCTGGTGGCGATGTTCCAGGCCGCGACCCAGATCAACGAACAGACCTTGAGCT
Source organism: Pseudomonas sp. 43mfcvi1.1 (assembly GCF_900115935.1). Classification (NCBI taxonomy): domain Bacteria; kingdom Pseudomonadati; phylum Pseudomonadota; class Gammaproteobacteria; order Pseudomonadales; family Pseudomonadaceae; genus Pseudomonas; species Pseudomonas sp. 43mfcvi1.1. The sequence goes on from NZ_UETT01000001.1 coordinate 73,211, forward strand.
TCCTGCCACGCCTGTTGGTGATGCTGGTGACGCTGATCGTCGCCGGCCCCTGGATGGTACAAACCTTCATGGAATACATCCTGCAGTTGTACGGCAGTATTCCGCAGTTGATCGGCTGACCGCATGTCGATGCTCGAGCTTACGGACACCCAGATCAGTTCCTGGGTGGCATCGTTCATCCTGCCGCTGTTTCGCGTCACCGCGGTGCTGATGAGCATGCCGGTCTTCGGCACGACCCTGGTGCCCCGGCGCGTGCGCCTGTATTTCGCCCTGGCGATCACGGTTGTCATCGCGCCCGGACTCCCGCCGATGCCGCCGGTCCATGCCCTGGACCTCAGTGCACTGATGCTGGTGGCCGAGCAAATTCTCATCGGCGCCTTGATGGGCTTCTCGCTACAGCTGTTCTTCCAGGCCTTCGTGGTGGCTGGGCAAATCATTTCGATCCAGATGGGCATGGCCTTCGCGTCCATGGTCGACCCCACCAATGGCGTGACGACGGCAGTGATCGGTCAGTTCCTGACGATGCTGGTGACCCTGTTGTTCCTCGCCATGAATGGGCATCTGGTGGTCTTCGAGGTCTTGACCGAGAGCTTTACCACCATGCCGGTGGGCAATGCGTTCCTGATCAATCATTTCTGGGAGATCGCCGGTAAGCTCGGCTGGGTCCTGGGCGCGGCGATGGTGCTGGTATTGCCGGCGATCACCGCGTTGCTGGTGGTCAACATCGCCTTTGGCGTGATGACCCGCGCGGCACCGCAATTGAATATTTTCTCCATCGGCTTTCCGCTGACCCTCGTGCTGGGCATGGTGATTTTCTGGGTCAGCCTGGGGGATATCCTCAACCAGTATCAGCCGCTGGCCACCCAGGCCTTGCAGCTTTTACGCGACATGGCACAGGCACGCTGAACCATGGCCGAGAGCGAGAGTGGTCAGGACAAGACAGAAGACCCTACGGAAAAGCGCCTGCGCGAATCCCGGGAAAAGGGTGAGACTGCCCGGTCCAAGGAACTCAACACGCTGGCGGTGATGCTGGCGGGGGCGGGCGGATTGCTGGTTTATGGCGGCGGGTTGGCCCTGGACCTGCTGGAAATCATGCGCCTGAATTTCTCCCTGCCCCGTGAGGTGCTGCTTTCTCCCGGTTCCATGTCCCAACACCTGCTGCACTCGGGCAAGATCGCGATCCTGGCGGTGCAGCCGGTCCTGATCTGTTTGCTGCTGGCCGCCGTGATTGGCCCGATTTCACTGGGCGGCTGGTTGTTCGCCGCCGGTAGCCTGGCCCCAAAATTCAGTCGAATGAACCCGGCCGCAGGCCTCAAGCGCATGTTTTCTACCTCGGCGCTGATGGAGTTGCTCAAGGCTTTCGGGAAATTCCTGTTGGTCCTGTTCGTCGCGCTGACAGTGTTGCAGGCCGATATCGATGATCTGCTGCGCATTGCTCACGAACCGCTGGAGCAGGCGATTATCCACAGCGTGCAGTTGGTGGGCTGGAGTACGTTGTGGATGGCTTGCGGCCTGATCCTGATCGCCGCCATCGACGTGCCGATCCAGCTCTATCAGAGCAAGCAGAAGCTGATGATGACCAAGCAGGAAGTGCGCGACGAGCACAAGGACTCGGAGGGCAAGCCAGAGGTCAAGCAGCGGATCCGGCAGTTGCAGCGTGAGGTCTCCCAGCGGCGGATGATGGCGGCGATTCCCGATGCCGATGTGGTCATCACCAACCCGACCCACTACGCCGTCGCCCTCAAGTATGACCCCGAGAAAGGCAACGCCCCCGTGTTGCTGGCAAAGGGCAGTGATTTCCTGGCGCTGAAGATTCGTGAAATCGCCGTGGCCAATGAAGTGATGCTGCTCGAATCCCCGGCGTTGGCGCGGTCGATCTACTACTCCACTGAACTCGACCAGGAAATCCCCGGGGGCTTGTATCTGGCCGTGGCCCAGGTGCTGGCCTACGTCTACCAGATCCGCCAGCACCGCGCGGGTAAAGGCAAGCGTCCAGAGCCGCTCAAGGACTTGCCGATTCCGCCGGATTTGCGGCGTGATTCCTGATAGGCCGTCGAGCCTGGGATGATTTTGAGCGCGTTCACCTAGTTCGAAGAGCGCCATTTCCGGGTGTTAGCAACGTATCTGAACTTGAGGGTATCCCCTTTTCTAAGTTGCATGGAGGTACCGGATACGAGATTAGTGCCCATGATGGTTGTCGTATAGGTGGCGTTGGAGGTCAAGGTGACTTCGTCGTTTTCCCAGGCTGTGAGGGGAAGGGTAATTTGCGCAATCCAGTCGCCATCCCGGAAATGCACCTGGGTTTTTTCGGTGCCGGTATCTTCCATTTGGGCTCCGGCCTTGGCTGCGCCGTAGGTATGTACGGGCGTCTGGAGGGGCCACCAACTGCCTTGTCCAAACCTGAAGAGATATTTGTCGCCTCGTTGGCAGCGGTAGACGCGCTCCGCGGGTTTGCGATGGATCTGGCTGTGCCAGCCTTCGACTGCCGTAATTACGGAAGATACCTCGATATAGCTACTGTCCGGTGCAGTGGTCGGCAGGCTGATATGTTCGGTCCAGTTGTAATCTGCTGTCTGGTATCTGACGAGTTTTTCATCGGTACGCGGGGTGGGAACCGTCTCCCCAGACGTGTTGGGGGAATAGGTAGGGACATCTTGCAACAGCCATTTTTGCTGGAAGCTATCGAACTGGAATAGCAGCACATCGCCTTGCACTAAACTCAGTTGGGGGAGCGGAAAGTCACTGTTGGAAACCCGCAGGTCTGTCGGTAAATTAGCTTTGCAGATGATGAGTACGGTGGCACCGTGGAATCCCGTTATCGGGAGGCCTATCGAGGATCTCCAATTACCATTATATGTCTCCAGGGCGACCGCCCGGTGTCCACGGGGAATGTAGCCGTCGGCGGCAAGATCCGTGGGATTGAGGTAAAGGGAGGTGCCTATTTTGCTTCTGAAACTGTTCGCATGAATGCAGTTGTCGATATGCCGGTGACGTAGCGACCAGTCGGTGTTGATGATGTGGAATTTCATGATGGGAGAATTGGCGTCGCCCGCCGCAAACCAGCTCATGACGTCCGATGACATATCGTCGGGTTGTCCGACCAGCGTGTATTTGTGGGCCTGGATGGCACGCAGTTCATACTCTGGCTTTGTCTCATTGCCGACGCGGTCGATAAAACTTTTCAGCTCGCTGCTGGAGGGTATGTCCTTTCCTATCCAACGCTGATTGACCCCCGGCCAGAACTGCGGGTCTCGTCGGTTATCGTCATAAGCAATCACGACATTTTTCTGTAAGGCCCAGAGTTGCCTGAGCACCAGCGGCTTCCATTTGGGCTCTATCAATTTATCGCCGAAGGTCTGTTTTATAACGTTGGCCAGTTCGCGATGTGCGGCGTCGGTGAAGTTACTGAACTGATGAAAGTCCAGGATAACGACCTCTTTAGGGTAGGCCTTGTAAAGATTCATCGCTGCTTGCAGGATGTCGCCGCGGACGGTTCTTCCAGAGTCGAGACTGTGGTAAATCATGAATCTTTTCCAATCGCCTGCCGGGTAGCCCGGGTAAAATCGCACCCTCAGGTCGAGCACCCTGATACCTGTTTGTAATTGGGCATGAGGTGATACGTCCTGGCAAGTGTCATAGCTGTTGGTGTAGTCGGCTTGTTTGTCCGAGCCAGAGTTGTGGGTGCCGGGCAGTATCATTTCGTCAATCCGCAGACTGGCGGTGGCACCGGGGTAGTAGCCCATCCAATTCGGTCGCACATTGTTGAAAGGCGAACAGATACCGCCGCTGATGGAGCCACTGGGGCACCAGCCTATCCTGGGCGTTGAGAGCGGTTCATCGCCTGGAGCGGGTTCACAACGGGTGGGGTGTTCGGTATCGGGATATTCGGCGGGAGGATAGGGGGCTAACACTGTCGGCACATATGGTTTCAACACGCCATGTTCGTCCAGGTCATCTGGATGCACGCCCATTTGTTCTGCAAGTTCGTTAAGGGAGATATTCTCGGTCATGACAGGTCTCCGCAAGGTGCGCTGCAGTAGAGGCGACTTCATTGTCCGCGCAGCCGCTCAAGTGCTTATTCAATACCTCCATGTTGGCGCCAACCACTCTTAGAACTGTTAGGTTGACGCTGAGTTGATAAGGTGATAGCGGGTCGAGTGTTCTGCCGATTTTTCAGTTCCTGGCAAAGTTGGACGGGTTTTTGCAAAAGCAGGCCGTATGACGCTGCAGGCGTCAAAAGTTTGCTTAACAGGCACGGGGAATATTGGTGGATCGCTCTCAGTTACTCAGCACCGCGCGCAGCAATGTCGTAGACCTCAGTCGGGGTAATCTGGGCGTGCCGCTGTTGCTGCTGGTCATGCTCGCCATGATGATGCTGCCGGTACCGCCGTTCCTGCTGGACGTGTTTTTCACGTTCAACATCGCCCTGTCGATTGTCGTGCTGCTGGTGTGCGTATACGCCCTGCGGCCGCTGGATTTCGCCGTATTCCCGACCATCCTGCTGGTGGCCACGCTGTTGCGCCTGGCGCTGAACGTGGCGTCCACCCGGGTGGTCATGCTCCACGGCCAGGACGGGCACGCTGCCGCCGGTAAGGTGATCCAGGCCTTCGGTGAGGTGGTGATCGGCGGTAACTACGTGGTCGGTATCGTGGTCTTCGCCATCTTGATGATCATCAACTTCGTCGTGGTGACCAAGGGCGCCGGGCGGATTTCCGAGGTGAGCGCGCGTTTCACCCTCGATGCGATGCCGGGCAAGCAGATGGCGATCGACGCCGATCTCAACGCCGGCCTGATCGACCAGAGCCAGGCCAAGCTGCGTCGCCTGGAAGTGGCCCAGGAAGCCGAGTTCTACGGTTCCATGGACGGTGCCAGCAAGTTCGTGCGCGGTGACGCCATCGCCGGCCTGCTGATTCTGTTCATCAACCTGATCGGCGGCATGGCCGTCGGTATCTTCCAGCACGACATGACCTTCGGCGACGCTGGCAGGGTTTACGCCTTGTTGACCATCGGTGACGGTTTGGTGGCGCAATTGCCATCACTGTTGTTATCCACAGCGGCCGCGATCATGGTGACCCGTGCTTCGGGCTCCGAAGACATGGGCAAGCAGATCGGCCGGCAAATGTTCGCCTCGCCCAAGGCCCTGGCCGTTGCTGCCGGCCTGATGGCGGTGATGGGCCTGGTGCCTGGCATGCCGCACTTTTCCTTTCTGACCATGGCTGCCCTGGCGGCCGGTGGCGCCTACCTGTTCTGGAAGAAGCAGAACGTGCAGAAAGTCCAGGCCCTGCAAGAGGTCAAGCGCCAGCAGGAACTGCTGCCGTCGCCGGCCCGCGCCATGGAAACCAAGGAACTGGGCTGGGATGACGTAACCCCGATCGACATGATCGGCCTGGAAGTCGGCTATCGCCTGATTCCTTTGGTCGATCGCAACCAGGGGGGGCAATTGCTGGCGCGGATCAAGGGGGTGCGCAAGAAGCTCTCCCAGGACCTGGGCTTCCTGATGCCCACCGTGCATATCCGCGACAACCTCGACCTGGCGCCGAGCGCTTATCGCCTGACCTTGATGGGGGTGATCCTGGCCGAAGCCGAGATCTACCCCGACCGCGAACTGGCGATCAACCCCGGACAGGTCTACGGCAGCCTCAACGGCATCACCGCCAAGGATCCGGCTTTCGGCCTGGAAGCGGTGTGGATCGAAATCAGCCAGCGGGCCCAGGCCCAGTCTCTCGGCTATACCGTGGTAGACGCCAGTACGGTGGTGGCGACCCACTTGAATCAGATTCTGTACAAGCACTCCAGCGAGCTGATCGGCCACGAAGAAGTCCAGCAGCTCCTGCAAGTACTGGCAAAAGGCTCGCCGAAGCTGGCCGAAGAGCTGGTGCCGGGTGTGGTTTCGTTGTCGCAGTTGCTCAAGGTGCTGCAGGCGCTGTTGGCCGAACAAGTGCCTGTGCGCGACATACGCAGTATTGCCGAAGCTATCGCCAACAACGCTTCCAAGAGTCAAGATACCGCCGCCTTGGTGGCAGCTGTTCGGGTCGGCGTGTCCCGCGCAATCGTCCAAAGCATTGTAGGCACTGAGTCCGAGCTGCCTGTGATCACTCTGGAACCAAGGTTGGAACAGATATTGCTCAATAGTCTGCAGAAGGCAGGGCAAGGCTCGGAAGAGGGTGTCCTGCTGGAGCCAAGCATGGCCGAGAAGCTGCAGCGTTCGCTGATCGAAGCAGCCCAGCGGCAAGAGATGCAAGGCCAGCCGGTGATCCTGCTGGTGGCCGGTCCGATTCGCGCGATGCTCTCGCGATTCGGGCGCCTCGCGGTCCCGGGGCTGCATGTGCTGGCGTACCAGGAAATACCGGACAACAAGCAAGTGACCATCGTTGCGACAGTAGGGCCCAACGGCTGAGGTAGTGGTTTATGCAAGTGAAGCGTTTTTTCGCCGCCGACATGCGTCAGGCCATGAAACTGGTTCGTGACGAGCTGGGCGCTGAAGCAGCCATCATTGGCAACCGTCGTATCGCCGGCGGTGTCGAGCTGACGGCGGCCCTGGATTACAAACTGTCTGCGCTGGCCCCGCGGGTTCCGAACATGGAACTCGAAGATGAGCTGCGCAAGACCCAATCGCGCATCGCCAGCGCCCAGGCCGAACTGAGCCTGCGTAGCAGCGAAGGCGAGGGTGCCGCGGGCACCAATCGTCAATTGTTCGCCGGTCAGCCACTGACCGCCGGCTTGCCGTTGACCGCTGCCGAGCCGCTGATCGAGCAGGCCCAGGCCGAACCGCGTCGTCCAGAGCCGGCACCCGCCGCGCCTGCCCGTGGGGTCGATCCGCGCGCCCTGGACTCGATGCGCTTCGAGCTCAACAGCCTGCGCGAGCTGATGGAAGTCCAGCTCGGCTCCCTGGCCTGGAACCAGTTGCAAGGCAGCCGTCCGGCCCAGGCCAACCTGTGGCGTCGCCTGCAACGCATCGGCCTGTCCGGTCCGTTGTCCCGGGACCTGCTGGCATTGATCAATGGTATCGAAGAACCTCGCCAGGCCTGGCGCATGTTGCTGGCGCACCTGGCGCGGATGATTGCCACGCCGGAAGTCGAGCCGCTGGAAGAGGGCGGGGTGATTGCCATGGTCGGTCCTGCCGGCATGGGCAAGACCACCACCCTGGCCAAGCTCGCCGCCCGCTACGTACTCAAGTACGGCGCCCAGAGCATCGCCCTGGTGAGCATGGACAGTTTCCGCATCGGTGCCCAGGAGCAACTCAAGACCCTGGGACGGATCCTCAACGTGTCGGTGACCCATGTGGATCCGGGCCAGTCCCTGGCCCAGGCATTGGAACCGTTGCTGCGCAAGCGCGTCGTACTGATCGATACCGCCGGCCTGCAAGCCAGCGATCCGGCCCTGCGCATGCAGCTCGAAAGCCTGGCCGGACGCGGCATCAAGTCAAAAAATTATCTCGTGTTGGCAACCACCAGCCAGAAACAGGTTCTAACCGCCGCATACCACAGCTACAAACGCTGCGGGCTGGCCGGCTGCATCCTGACTAAGCTGGACGAAACGGCAAGCCTGGGCGAGGTGTTGAGCCTGGCGATCGGTCATGAACTACCGGTGGCCTACCTGACCGACGGGCCGCGGATCCCGGATGATTTGCATCTGCCGCGCCGTCATCAACTGGTCAGCCGTGCCGTGAGTGTGCAAATGCAGGAAGAACCCAGCGAAGAAGCCATGGCTGATATGTTCGCTGATATCTACCACAGCCCGACCAAGCAGGTTGGCTGAGGTAATCATGAATATTTTTTGTACCTACATCGATGGTCTGCCATGCATTGTTCCGTATGCGAACGCGCAGCCAGTAATGTGGCCTCCGTCTAAGTAAGACAAGGTAAAGAACGAACATGGGCAGCATGCATCCCGTACAGGTGATCGCGGTGACCGGCGGCAAAGGTGGCGTCGGGAAGACTAACGTGTCAGTGAACTTGTCCCTGGCTCTGGCAGAGCTTGGCCGACGGGTCATGCTGCTGGACGCCGACCTGGGCCTGGCGAACGTCGACGTGCTCTTGGGGCTTACACCCAAACGCACCCTGGCGGACGTGATCGAAGGCCGTTGCGAATTGCGCGACGTGCTGTTGCAGGGGCCAGGCGGGATTCGCATCGTGCCGGCTGCCTCCGGCACCCAGAGCATGGTTCACCTGACCCCGGCCCAGCACGCCGGCCTGATCCAGGCTTTCAGCGACATCGGCGACAACCTCGATGTGCTGGTGATCGACACCGCGGCCGGTATCGGCGACTCGGTCGTCAGTTTCGTACGCGCGGCCCAGGAAGTGTTGCTGGTGGTCTGCGACGAACCGACGTCCATCACCGACGCCTATGCCTTGATCAAGCTGCTGAACCGCGACTATGGCATGAACCGCTTCCGCGTCCTGGCCAACATGGCCCAGAGCCCACAGGAGGGCCGCAACCTGTTCGCCAAGTTGACAAAGGTCACGGATCGCTTCCTGGACGTCGCCCTACAATACGTCGGCGCCGTGCCCTACGACGAAAGCGTACGCAAGGCCGTCCAGAAGCAACGTGCCGTTTATGAAGCCTTTCCACGTTCCAAATGCGCGCTGGCGTTCAAGGCGATCGCCCAGAAGGTCGATACCTGGCCGTTGCCGGCCAACCCGCGCGGGCATCTGGAATTTTTCGTCGAGCGTCTTGTGCAACAAACAGCAGGGCCCGTGCTATGACAGCCAGCGGTTACAACCATCTCTACAAAAAATCGGCACGGGACGCCCAGTACGAATTGATCGAGCGTTACGCGCCACTGGTCAAGCGTATCGCCTACCACTTGCTGGCGCGGTTGCCGGCCAGTGTCCAGGTCGAAGACTTGATCCAGGCGGGCATGATCGGCCTGCTCGAAGTGTCGAACAAATACGACGCGAGCAAGGGCGCCAGTTTCGAGACGTATGCCGGTATTCGCATTCGCGGGGCCATGCTCGATGAAGTCCGCAAGGGCGATTGGGCGCCACGCTCGGTGCACCGCAATACCCGCATGGTCAGCGATGCAATTCGGGCAATTGAAGCTAAAACCGGGCGTGACGCTAAAGATCACGAGGTTGCGGCCGAACTCCAGTTGAGTCTCGATGATTATTACGGGATTTTGAACGATACCTTGGGCAGCCGCCTGTTCAGTTTCGACGACCTGTTGCAGGACGGTGGTGAACACGAGGGGCTGCACGAGGATGGCGCGAGTGCTCACATGGAGCCATCGCGTGACCTGGAAGATGAACGTTTCCAGAGCGCGCTGGCGGATGCGATTGCCAATTTGCCGGAGCGTGAGCGACTGGTCTTGGCGCTGTACTACGACGAAGAGCTGAACCTCAAGGAAATCGGTGAGGTCCTGGGGGTCAGCGAATCGCGGGTCAGCCAGTTACACAGCCAGTGCGCGGCCCGTTTGCGGGGGCGTTTGGGGGAGTGGCGAGCGCGTTGACAGGCAGTGTGGGGACACTGCGAACGAGGCTGGCCTGGCAAGTACTGCGCCAGTCTCCATCCGTTGTGCTCCAGACCGTTGTCGAGTGTTGTGCCGGATTGATTGAAATGGCGCGTCCAGGTGCTGGGCGCGTTTAAGACTGCTTGGAGGTCGAATTGGACAAGAACATGAAAATCCTCATCGTTGATGACTTCTCAACGATGCGGCGGATCATAAAAAACCTGTTGCGTGACCTTGGGTTCACCAACACGGCCGAGGCAGATGACGGGACCACTGCGCTCCCGATGTTGCACAGTGGCAACTTCGATTTTCTGGTCACCGACTGGAACATGCCGGGCATGACCGGTATCGACCTGCTGCGTCAGGTGCGTGCCGACGAAAAACTCAAGCATCTTCCGGTGCTGATGGTCACTGCCGAAGCCAAGCGCGAGCAGATCATCGAAGCGGCCCAGGCCGGTGTCAACGGCTATGTGGTCAAACCCTTCACGGCCCAGGCGTTGAAAGAGAAGATCGAAAAAATCTTCGAACGCATCGGTTAACGGCGCCACGGGGGAGCTATGGACAACGAATCTTCAATGGGCGATTTCGAATCGACCCTGAAAAAACATGCCCGCGAACTGGTCGACAGCCTTGAAAAAGGTCGCTTTGGCGATGCGGTTCAAATGATCCATGAGCTCAACCAGACCCGTGACCGCGGTCTGTATCAGGAAGTGGGCAAGCTCACGCGTGAACTGCACAGCGCGATTGTCAATTTCCAGATCGACCCGCATATGCCGCAGGCCGAGGAAGTCTCGCAGATCACCGACGCCACCGAGCGTCTGGGGTATGTGGTCAAGCTGACCGAGGCCGCGGCCAACCGCACCATGGACCTGGTGGAAAGCGCAACGCCGCTGGTCAATGGCCTGAGCGAAGAAGCCCAGGCCTTGAGCACCGACTGGGGTCGGTTCATGCGTCGAGAAGTCGGCGCTGAAGAGTTTCGGGAACTGGCCCGTCGGGTCGACGGTTTCCTGACGCGCAGCAGCACCGAGAACCGCGCCGTAGCAAGCAACCTCAACGACATTCTGCTGGCCCAGGACTATCAGGACCTGACCGGCCAAGTGATCAAGCGTGTGACCCAACTGGTCACCGAAGTGGAAAGCAACCTGCTCAAACTGGTGTTGATGGCCAGCCAGGTCGACCGCTTTGCAGGTATCGAACACGACCGTGAAGCGATGCTTGCTGAAAAAGATCCACAAAAACATCTCTCTCAGGGTGAAGGTCCGCAAATTCATGCCGATAAAAGAGAAGACGTTATGTCCGGTCAGGACGATGTGGACGATTTGCTGTCCAGCCTTGGATTCTGAGTTTTAGCCCTGTTTTAGGAGCAGCCATTAATGAGCTTCGGCGCCGATGAAGAGATCCTTCAGGATTTCCTGGTTGAGGCCGGCGAGATTCTAGAGCAACTGTCCGAACAGCTGGTCGAGCTGGAAAGCCGACCTGATGATGCGGATCTGCTCAATGCAATTTTTCGCGGTTTCCACACTGTAAAAGGAGGCGCCGGCTTCCTCCAGCTCAACGAGCTGGTGGAGTGCTGTCACATTGCCGAGAACGTGTTCGACATCCTGCGCAAGGGTGAGCGTCGCGTTGATTCGGAACTGATGGACGTGGTGCTTGAAGCGCTGGATGCGGTCAACAGTATGTTCAGCGAAGTGCGTGAGCGCTCGCCGATTACCCCTGCCACCCCCGAGCTGCTCGCCGCGCTGTCGCGCCTGGCCGAGCCGCAATCGGCTGACGAAGCGGCGCCGGTTGCCGAGGCAGTGGTCGAAGAACCGGTCGCCGAGGAATCGGGCGACATCACCGATAACGAATTCGAACAACTGCTGGACTCCCTCAACACCGTCAAGGCCCAGGCCGAGGCGCCGGCCGCTCCGGTTGCACCCGCTGCGCCGGCCGCCGATGGGGCTGCCAGCGATGAAATCACCGATGCCGAGTTCGAGTCGCTGCTCGACCAGCTTCATGGCAAGGGCCAGTTCGCACCTGATGCCGTCGTCCCGTCGGCGGCCCCGGCCGCCCCGAAAGCCGCAGGCGACAGCTCGGACATCACCGACGATGAATTCGAAGCATTGCTCGATCAGTTGCATGGCAAGGGCACCTTTGCCGTGGACGCACTGGATTCGGCCATCGCTTCGGCGCCGACACCGGCCAAGCCTGCTGCCGCTGCCGCGGGTAGCGACCTGATCAGCGACCACGAATTCGAATCACTGCTCGATGAGCTGCATGGCAAGGGCAAGTTCAGCGAAGTCGGTACCGCTTCTGCCGCGCCTGCCGCCGCCACTGCGGCAGCACCCGCGGCCAAGGCTGTGCCCAAACCCGCGGCCAAGGCACCGGAACCCAAGGCCGAGCCTGCCAAGCCCGCCGCTGCTGCCCCGGCACCCGCCCGCGCTCCAGCGGCTGCGCCAGCGGAAAAACCGGCCAGCGAAGCCGAAACCACCGTTCGGGTCGATACCGCACGCCTGGACGAGATCATGAACATGGTCGGCGAGCTGGTGCTGGTGCGTAACCGTCTGGTGCGCCTGGGCCTCAACAGCCAGGACGAAGCCATGTCCAAGGCCGTGTCGAACCTCGACGTGGTCACGGCGGACCTGCAGACCGCGGTCATGAAGACCCGCATGCAGCCGATCAAGAAAGTCTTCGGGCGCTTCCCGCGCCTGGTTCGTGACTTGGCTCGCCAGCTCAAGAAAGAAATCAACCTGGAACTGGTGGGTGAAGAGACCGATCTCGACAAGAACCTTGTCGAGGCCCTGGCCGACCCGCTGGTCCACTTGGTGCGCAACGCGGTCGACCACGGTATCGAGTCGCCGGAAGAGCGCGAAGCTTCAGGCAAGGTCCGCAGCGGCAGGGTGATCCTGGCTGCCGAGCAGGAGGGCGACCACATCCTGCTGTCGATCTCCGACGATGGCAAAGGCATGGACCCGAACGTATTGCGTTCCATCGCGGTGAAACGCGGTGTAATGGACAAGGATGCCGCCGACCGCCTGAGCGACACTGAGTGCTACAACCTGATCTTTGCCCCGGGCTTCTCGACCAAGACCGAGATTTCCGACGTGTCGGGCCGTGGCGTGGGCATGGACGTGGTGAAAACCAAGATTTCCCAGCTCAACGGTTCGATCAATATCTACTCGACCAAGGGCCAGGGCTCGAAGATTGTCATCAAGGTTCCGTTGACCCTGGCGATCATGCCGACCTTGATGGTGATGCTGGGCAACCAGGCCTTCGCTTTCCCGCTGGTCAACGTCAACGAGATCTTCCACCTCGACCTGTCGCGCACCAACGTGGTGGACGGCCAGGAAGTGGTGATCGTGCGGGACAAGGCACTGCCACTGTTCTACCTCAAGCGCTGGCTGGTCAGCTCCGCGGCCCATGTGGAGCAGGGCGAAGGCCATGTGGTGATCCTTTCGGTGGGCACCCAGCGGATCGGCTTCGTCGTCGACCAGTTGGTGGGCCAGGAAGAAGTGGTCATCAAGCCGTTGGGCAAGATGCTCCAGGGCACCCCGGGCATGTCCGGCGCCACCATCACCGGCGACGGCCGCATCGCGTTGATTCTCGATGTGCCAAGCATGCTCAAGCGTTACGCCGCACGGCGTATTTGATTCTGGAGGGGCGGGGCCCAGGGCCGCGCCTCGTCTAACGGAGTGTTTATGGTAGTTAAAGTCCTGGTGGTGGACGATTCGGGGTTTTTCCGCCGCCGCGTCTCGGAAATTCTTTCGGCGGACACGAGCATTCAGGTCGTCGGTACCGCGACCAACGGCAAAGAGGCGATCGATCAGGCCCTGGCACTCAAGCCGGACGTGATTACCATGGACTACGAGATGCCGATGATGGATGGCATCACGGCCGTGCGGCATATCATGCAGCGCTGCCCGACTCCGGTATTGATGTTCTCGTCCCTGACTCATGAAGGCGCCCGGGTAACCCTCGATGCGCTGGATGCCGGGGCGGTGGATTTCCTGCCGAAAAATTTCGAAGACATTTCGCGCAACCCCGACAAGGTCCGGCAGTTGCTGTGCGAAAAGGTCCACAGTATTTCCCGCAGCAACCGGCGTGTCAGTGCCTACAGCGCACCCGCGCCAGCCCCTGTCGTGGCGCCAAGCCCGGCGCCGACGTCGTCGGGCAGCTTCAATCCAGCCCCGGTACGCAGCGCTCCGGCACCGACTCCTGCCCGTCCGGCGCCCGCCGCCACTGCGTCGTCGCCGGCCCCCAAGCGTAAAGCCTACAAGCTGGTCGCCATCGGCACGTCCACGGGTGGTCCGGTGGCGCTGCAACGGGTCCTGACCCAGTTGCCGGCCAATTTCCCGGCCCCCATCGTGTTGATCCAGCACATGCCGGCGGCGTTCACCAAGGCTTTTGCCGAACGCCTGGACAAGCTGTGCAACATCAGCGTCAAGGAAGCCGAGGATGGCGACATCCTGCGTCCCGGCCTGGCGTTGTTGGCGCCAGGTGGCAAGCAGATGATGATCGACGGCCGTGGCGCGGTGAAAATCCTGCCGGGCGACGAGCGCCTGAACTACAAGCCTTGCGTGGACATTACCTTCGGTTCCGCGGCCAAGTCCTACGGTGACAAAGTTCTGGCGGTGGTGCTCACCGGCATGGGCGCCGACGGTCGTGAAGGTGCGCGCCTGCTCAAGCAGGGCGGCAGTGCGATCTGGGCCCAGGACGAAGCCAGCTGCGTGATCTACGGCATGCCGATGGCCATCGTAAAAGCTGATCTTGCCGACGCAGTGTACGGGTTGGACGACATCGGTAGACACCTGGTCGAGGCCTGCCTGTAATGGATGTGCTTAGCCTGATCGGCATCATCATGGCGTTCGTCGCCATCATTGGCGGCAATTATCTGGAAGGCGGTCACCTGGGGGCGCTGGCCAACGGCCCGGCGGCATTGATCGTGCTCGGTGGCACCATTGGCGCTGCGTTGTTGCAGTCGCCCATGAGTGCTTTCAAGCGCGCCATGCAAGTGCTGATCTGGATCCTGTTTCCGCCGCGGGTCGACCTGGCCGGCGGTATCGACCGGGTAGTGAACTGGAGCCTGACCGCTCGCAAGGAAGGCTTGCTGGGGCTGGAAGGGGTGGCCGATGCCGAACCCGACAGCTATTCGCGCAAAGGCCTGCAATTGCTGGTGGACGGTGCCGAGCCGGAAGCCATCCGCAGCATCCTGGAAGTGGACTTCTACACCCAGGAAAGCCGCGATATAGAGGCGGCCAAGGTATTCGAGAGCATGGGCGGCTACGCGCCGACCATTGGTATTATCGGTGCGGTGATGGGGCTGATCCATGTAATGGGCAACCTGGCCGATCCGTCGCAGCTGGGCAGCGGCATTGCCGTGGCGTTCGTCGCCACGATCTACGGTGTGGCGAGTGCCAACCTGGTGCTGTTGCCTATCGCGGCCAAGCTCAAGTCCATCGCGTTGCGCCAGTCGCGCTATCGCGAAATGCTGCTGGAAGGGATCCTGTCGATTGCCGAAGGTGAAAACCCACGTTCCATTGAATTGAAGCTGCAAGGCTTCATGGACTGATGGGGAGCATGGACCATGGCACGTCGCAGGCATCGTGAAGAACACGTCAACCATGAACGCTGGCTGGTTTCCTATGCCGATTTCATTACGTTGCTGTTCGCCTTTTTCGTGGTCATGTATTCGATTTCGTCGGTCAACGAAGGCAAGTACAAAGTCATTTCCGAGGCGTTGATCGGCGTTTTTACCGACTCCGACCGCGCCCTCAAGCCGATCCCTATCGGCGACGAGCGGCCCAAGAGCAGCACCCCGGCCAAACCTTTGATCAAGGACAGCGAACAGGTCGATGCCGGTATCGCCGGTGGCAGCGACCCGTTGAAAAGCATCGCCGACGACATCAGCGCCGCGTTCGGTGACTTGATCAGCTCCAACCAGATGACCGTACGCGGCAACGAGTTGTGGGTCGAGATCGAGCTCAATTCCAGCCTGTTGTTCGGCAGCGGCGACGCGATGCCCAGCGACATGGCCTTCAACATCATCGACAAGGTGGCGGCGATCCTGAGGCCCTTTGACAATCCGATCCATGTCGAAGGCTTTACCGACGACCAGCCGATCCGTACTGCGCAGTACCCGACCAACTGGGAACTGTCCTCGGCCCGTTCGGCGAGCATCGTGCGCATGCTGGCGATGCAGGGTGTGAACCCTGGGCGCCTGGCATCGGTGGGCTACGGCGAGTTCCAGCCGGTCGCCAACAACGCCACTGCCGAGGGGCGTGCGCGCAACCGGCGGGTGGTGCTGGTGGTGTCGCGTAACCTCGATGTGCGTCGCAGCCTGACCGGTACCGGTACGGCCAATGCAACCCCGGATGCGGCATTGAAGCGGGCTGGCACACAAACTGCACCGGCTCCGGTCAAGCCGCCGGGAAGACAGAGTGCCGTCAATTCTCCGTCACCCGCTTTATAACCGAGCTATTTCTCGGTCGAGCCTGTTTCGGCCGGGAGGAACGATCCGAATGAGAGTCTGGGCAGTCGCCAATCAAAAAGGTGGTGTGGGCAAGACCACATCTTCCATCGCTTTAGCCGGGTTGCTGGCCGAGGCGGGCAAGCGCGTGGTCATCGTCGACCTGGACCCCCATGGCTCGATGACCAGCTATTTCGGCTACGATCCCGACAGCCTGGAGCACAGCAACTACGACCTGTTCCTGCACAAGGGCGTTGTGCCCGAGGGCCTGCCGGGGCAGTTGCTGTTGTCCACCAGCGACGAGCGAATTTCCCTGTTGCCCTCGAGCACCGCCTTGGCCACCCTGGAGCGACAGTCGCCCGGGCAGAGCGGCCTGGGCCTGGTGATCGCCAAGAGTCTGGCGCAGCTGTGGCAGGATTTCGATTACGCGATCATCGACAGCCCGCCGTTGCTGGGTTTGCTGATGGTCAATGCCTTGGCTGCCAGCCAGCAACTGGTGATCCCGGTACAGACCGAGCACTTGGCGGTCAAAGGCCTGGAGCGGATGGTCAATACCCTGGCGATGGTCAACCGCTCGCGCAAGCAGACGCTGGCTTTCAATATCGTGCCGACCTTGTTCGATCGTCGCACCCAGGCGTCCCTCGGCACCCTGCGCGTATTGCGGGACATGTATCCGGATGACATCTGGCAAGGTTATATCCCCGTCGATACCCGCCTGCGCGACGCCAGTCGGGCCGGAGTGACCCCTTCGCAATTCGATGGCAAGAGCCGTGGCGTGTTGGCCTACCGGGCGCTGCTCAAGCACCTGCTGGCCCAGCAGCTTGTTCCGCAGCAGGTGGCTTAACGTGACGAGGCTTTCCACTGGCACTGTGTTCGCTTGCGAACGCTCAAGTCCTACCGCATTCATGCCGATAACCTCTTCAAGTGGCGCACTGTTCCCATGAGCCGCCCGATTAAGACAACCTCGCGTCCGCAAATGGCCCTGCAATCCTATCTGGATGGGCTGTTGCAGGAAGCGACCGAAGAATTGCCACCGCAGCCAAGCGTGATCGAGGCGTTGCCCGAGCACGTCGAAGCCAAGGGTGTGCTGGACGAATTTCAAGCGGCCGTGCTCGAAGAGCAGGCCCGTGACGCACAGAAATCAGTAATGGCGGCAGCGGTCGAGGCACCGTTTATCAAGCCTCAGGTGGCGGTAATGGATGCGCCTGCGCCGATCCTGGCGCCGGTCTCCACCGTTGCCCCGCTGTTGCAGGGCCTGGTGACGCCGGTAGTGGAAGTCCACTTGCCGCCGAGCAATCCGCCGCCACCGGTGCCGGGCGACGACCGTCCGGCCTGGGCTGCCGAGCCGTTCGAGTGTTTGTTGTTCGATGTGGCCGGGTTGACCCTGGCGGTACCGCTGGTATGCCTGGGATCGATTTATTCCCTGGCCGGGCAGGAATTGACGCCGTTGTTCGGCCAGCCGGAATGGTTCCTCGGAATCCTGCCGAGCCAGGCCGGCAACCTGAAGGTGCTGGATACCGCGCGCTGGGTCATGCCGGACCGTTATCGCGATGACTTTCGCCAGGGCCTGCAATACGTGATTTCGGTGCAGGGTTACGAGTGGGGGTTGGCGGTGCATCAGGTCAGCCGTTCGCTGCGTCTGGACCCGAACGAGATCAAGTGGCGCAGCCATCGAGGGCAACGGCCATGGCTGGCCGGTACGGTGATCGAACACATGTGCGCCTTGCTGGACGTTTCCGAACTGGCGGAACTGATCGCCAGCGGCGGGGCAAAACACCTGGGCGGCAGCAAGCCGGTCCGGAAACCGAAATAAGACAACCGGTGGCGCGCAGCGTCGCCGGACAGAATACACGCCGCCACAGGCGGTTTTTCGAGGGGTCAGGGTATGAATGATAAGGCGTCGTCTCAAAAGGGTTCTGAAGATCCGATTCTGCAATGGGTGACCTTCAAGCTCGATAACGAAACCTACGGCATCAACGTGATGCGCGTTCAGGAAGTGCTGCGCTATACCGAGATCGCCCCGGTACCGGGTGCACCGAGCTACGTGCTGGGCATCATCAACCTGCGTGGCAACGTGGTCACCGTGATCGATACCCGTCAGCGCTTCGGCCTGATGAATGCCGAGATCAGCGACAACACCCGGATCGTCATCATCGAAGCCGACAAGCAAGTGGTTGGCATCATGGTCGACAGCGTCGCCGAAGTGGTTTACCTGCGCCAGTCGGAAATCGAGACTGCGCCGAACGTGGGTAACGAAGAGTCGGCCAAGTTCATCCAGGGCGTGTGCAACAAGAACAACGAGTTGCTGATCCTGGTTGAACTGGACAAGATGATGAGCGAAGAAGAGTGGTCGGAACTGGAGAGTATCTGATTGATTCTTGAGGTAGCAGTCATTGTCCTGTTCCTTTTCTGGGCAGGCACGCTGGCGATGTTCCTGGCGTACATACGCGGCCAGCGGCAGATCGCCGCTCAACAGGCCCAGGGCGATGCGCTGCGCGACCAGCGCATCAAGGACCTGGCCAAGCGCGTCGACGATTACCAGAACGGCACCGTGCGCATGGGCGAAGCGCTCCATGAGCTGCGTGCCGTGGTCGCGCCGTTGCCGGATAAACTTGCCCAGCTGGAACAGCGCGACCCCTCCAGCCTGTCCTTCGCCCAGGCCGCCCGCCTGGTGGGCATGGGCGCCAGCGTCGATGAACTGACCCAAGCCTGCGGCCTGACCCAGGCCGAGGCGGAGTTGATGAGCAAGCTGCACCGGGGCGGCTGATCGCTTTACCTCGATCCAACTGTGGGAGCGAGCCTGCTCGCGATAGCGGTGTGTCAGTCAATATCAATGTTGGCTGGCAGGACCTCATCGCGAGCGAGCTCGCTCCCACAGGTTTTTCTAGTGCTCACACACTGATCGTTCCAGCCAGCACACCGCCCTGGTGGCTGTGATCAGTAATCGTCGCCGCGCTCGGTCACATCCTTCTCGACACTCGGCGCATTCGGGTCATAGCCCTGGGGAAACTTGCCCTTGAGGTTCCAGGCAAACGCGATGATCTCGGCAATCGTGCGGTACAGCTCTTCTGGAATGCTGTCCCCCAGTTCCATCCGCGCCAACAACTTCACCAACTCGGCGTTTTCATAGATCGGTACTTCGCTTTCGCGGGCGATGCGCAGGATTTCCTCGGCCAGGGCTTCGTCGCCCTTGGCGGTGAGGGTCGGGGCGTGATGGCCATCGTACTTGAGGGCGATGGCCTGGCGGGGTTCGGTGTGGGTTGTCATGCGGTTTCGTCCACCCAGCGTTGTTCCAGGCGAGTCTTGGGGCCTTGGGGCGGGGTGCCGAGGTGGCAGTCCAGTTCGCCGACGTTCAGGCCGCAGGTTACCAGGCGCTCGCGTAATGCGGTCAGGTTGCTTTCGATCAGGCTTGCGGTGTACGGCCGCTCTGCCCACAACTGGCTGGACAGGCTGCCGCTGAGCAACTGTGCCTGAACCTGCAACGGGCCGAGCGGTTCCATGTCGAACGCCAATTCCACCCGCCAGAGCTGCTGTTTCGGCTCGCGTTCTTCCCGGCGATCCTGTGGTTGCTCCCGGGGCGGGGTTTCCTCGCGCTGGAACTTGACCTGCAACGGCACGATGTCCTGCAGGTTGCGCATCGGGATTTCCAATTGCCAGGTGCTCATCAGCCGACCGTCGTCGGTCAGGCCGGTCTGTTCCAGGCTCGACAACTGATGGCTTTGCAGGCGTGACACAGCGGCTGCGGCCAGGCGTAGCAGGTGTTCCAGGTCGCCGCCTTCGTCCTGCTCTTTCAACAGGCGCGAGGGCAGTGGAAAGCTGGTGGGTTGCGGTTTGGCGCTGACCTGGCCGAGCATCCCCAGGGCGCTGCGCACGAAACTGGGCAGGACCTGGGCCAGCGTGTTGGCGGCAATGATGGCGCCGAGGTTGGTGGAGGCGGGCAGGGCCGGTGTCAGTTGGGCGATCAGTTTCAGCAGGTCGCCTTTCATGTCCGGCGCCAGGCTCGGTGGTTGCCCGGCGAGCAATTTGCTTTCCAGGAACACCCCGCTGGCGACCATGGCCTGGGCCAGGCCTTTGGGCGTGCTCAGTTGCTGGACATCCGGCAGGCCAGCCAGCAAACGAGTCACCGCGGCGCGCAGCTCGGTGCCGGTGTCGTCAGTGACCGGCAGGTTTTGCAGGGCGGTGATCAGGCTGTCCAGCGAACCCTGGCGGCTCACTTGGG
Organism: Pseudomonas sp. 43mfcvi1.1; assembly: GCF_900115935.1. NCBI lineage: Bacteria > Pseudomonadati > Pseudomonadota > Gammaproteobacteria > Pseudomonadales > Pseudomonadaceae > Pseudomonas > Pseudomonas sp. 43mfcvi1.1. The sequence continues at coordinate 93,323 of NZ_UETT01000001.1, forward strand.
TGACCAGTTGCTGGCTCACCGCCAATTGCTCGTGGCGGTTGCTCAGAGGAACGAATTTCAGCGTCTGGGCATCTTGCACCTGAGCGCTCAAGAGCGTGCCGATGCGCAGCGGTTGCGGGCTGTCGATGTCCAGGGTGCTGCCAGCCTGGGCGGTGTTGAGCAGGCTCACCAATGATCGATAGACCGCCGGCTGCCCGGGCAATGACGGCAGCGCCTGGCTGGTCAGTACCTTGCCTTGCAGCAACGTGCCGACCGGCATTTGCGCCGTGTCGATGCGGGTCAAGGTGGCGACGCTGGAGGCCACGGCCTGTTGCACGGCGATCGCCAGGTTGCTGGCGGACGGCTGGGTCACGGCCAGGCTGGTGCCCTGGGGCAGCGGCTGGCTGCTGGTGGCCTGCACGGTGGTCTGGCGGCCGCTCTCCAGGGTGACCTTGAGCAGCAACTGGAAAGTCTGGTCGGCCTGCTTGAGCGAGAGCACTTCGGCCTGGGCGGTCTGGCCCGAGCTGATCAGACCTTCGGTCGGCACCAGCAGTTTGAGCAGCTCGCCACTGACCACTGGCGTACGCGTCGTCGCGGTGGGCTGGGGCAGCGGCAGGATGTTCATGTCGCCTGTCATTTGCGGTCTTACCTGGGAAAATAAGCCCTCTTTAGAGTAGGGCATGACATGTATAATGCCGCCCGTCTTTCAGGGAGTGGCGAAAACCTTGCAATTGTTTGACGCAGCTCTGTGGAACAGGTCGTCAAAGCATCTATGCTGCACCTCTTTAACGGCCGCTGCACCGCCGACTTGAACCGTATAAGGCCCGCGATCCCTTGACCAGTCCTCTCCTGCAAACCGTTGGCCTCGCCTGTGAGCGAGACTTGCGACTGCTTTTCGAAAATCTCGAATTGAGACTCTCGCGTGGCGATATGGTGCAGATCAGTGGTCCCAACGGCAGCGGCAAGACCAGCCTGCTGCGCCTGCTGGCCGGCCTGATGCAGCCCACCGCAGGCCAGGTGTTGCTCAATGGCCAGCCCTTGCACAGCCAGCGCAGCGAACTGGCCCGTAATCTGCTCTGGATCGGCCATGCCGCCGGTATCAAGGACTTGCTGACCCCCGAAGAAAACCTCAGTTGGCTGTGCGCATTGCATACGCCGGTCGGGCGCGAGGCGATCTGGCAGGCGTTGGCGGCTGTAGGGCTGCGCGGTTTCGAAGACGTGCCGAGCCACACCTTGTCCGCCGGTCAGCAGCGCCGAGTGGCCCTGGCCCGGTTGTACCTGGACAGCCCGCCGTTGTGGATTCTCGACGAACCGTTCACCGCCCTGGACAAGCAGGGCGTCGCCCAGCTCGAGGAACACCTGGCCCGGCACTGTGAAAACGGCGGCATGGTGCTCTTGACCACGCACCACACGCTGGCGCGAATGCCAGCAGGTTATCGCAACATTGATCTGGGGAACTGGGCCGTATGAGTGTGTTTGGCCTGTTGCTTGCCCGCGAGGCGCGCCTGCTGTTCCGTCGTCCGGCCGAATTGGCCAATCCACTGGTGTTCTTCGCGATCGTCATCGCACTGTTCCCGTTGGCGGTCGGTCCAGAGACTCAATTGTTGCAAACCTTGTCTCCGGGACTGGTCTGGGTCGCCGCGCTTTTATCGGTCCTGCTCTCGCTGGACGGGCTTTTCCGCAGTGATTTCGAAGACGGTTCACTGGAACAGTGGGTCCTTTCGTCGCACCCCCTGGCCCTTCTGGTTTTGGCCAAGGTACTGGCACACTGGGTTTTTTCCGGACTGGCACTGGTGCTGCTCTCGCCGCTGCTGGCGATGATGCTGGGGCTGCCCGGCGCGTGCATGCCGGTGTTGCTGGTGTCGTTGCTGCTGGGCACTCCGGTGCTGAGCCTGCTTGGTGCGGTGGGCGCGGCGTTGACGGTGGGGTTGAAGCGCGGCGGCCTGTTGCTGGCGTTGCTGATCCTGCCGTTGTATATCCCGGTCCTGATCCTGGGCAGTGGTGCCTTGCAGGCGGCATTGCAAGGCATGCCCGCGATCGGTTATCTGCTGTGGCTTGGGAGCCTGACCGCCCTGGCGATAACCTTGACACCCTTTGCAATAGCCGCTGGCCTGAAGATCAGCGTCGGCGAATAATAACGAGGCCTGGTCAGAAACTGACCACTTCTTTGGAAGTAAAGGCCGCCCCGGCGGTTCGTGATGGCGAGCCGCAACCGTGATGGAAACAGTAATGAACTGGACCTGGTTTCATAAGCTCGGCTCACCCAAGTGGTTCTACGGCATCAGCGGCAAACTGCTCCCATGGTTGAGCATCGCGGCACTGTTGCTGATTGGTTCTGGCGTGGTCTGGGGCCTGGCCTTCGCACCGCCGGACTACCAGCAAGGCAACAGCTTCCGCATCATCTACATCCACGTGCCCACGGCGATGCTGGCCCAGTCCGTCTACGTGATGCTGGCGGTGTGCGGTGTGGTCGGGCTGGTGTGGAAGATGAAGCTGGCCGACGTGGCCTTGCAGTGCGCCGCGCCCATCGGTGCCTGGATGACCGCGGTGGCGCTGGTCACCGGTGCGATCTGGGGCAAGCCGACCTGGGGTTCGTGGTGGGTCTGGGATGCGCGACTGACGTCGATGCTGATCCTGCTGTTCCTGTACTTCGGTCTTATTGCGCTGGGCAACGCCATCAGCAATCGTGACAGTGCCGCCAAGGCCTGTGCGGTGCTGGCGATTGTCGGCGTGATCAACATCCCGATCATCAAGTACTCGGTGGAGTGGTGGAACACCCTGCACCAGGGCGCGACCTTCACCCTCACCGAAAAACCGGCGATGCCCGTCGAAATGTGGCTGCCGCTGTTGCTGACCGTGCTGGGTTTCTACTGTTTCTTCGGCGCGGTGCTGCTGCTGCGCATGCGCCTGGAAGTGCTCAAGCGTGAGTCCCGGACCAGTTGGGTGAAGGCCGAAGTACAGAACAGCCTGGAGGTCGCTCGATGAGTTTCGCTTCATTCGGCGATTTCCTCGCCATGGGCCATCATGGCCTGTATGTCTGGTCAGCCTATGGCATCTGCCTGGTGGTGCTGGGCCTCAACGTGGCGGTGCCGATCCTGGCCCGCAAGCGGTATCTGCAACAAGAGGCGCGTCGTCTGCGCCGGGAGAACGGTCAGTGAATCCGCTGCGCAAAAAACGTCTTGTCATCATTCTTGCGATCCTGGTGGGTGTCGGTGCCGCGGTCGCCCTGGCCCTGAGTGCCTTGCAGCAGAATATCAACCTGTTCTACACCCCGACCCAGATCGCCAACGGCGAAGCGCCCAAGGACACCCGCATCCGCGCCGGCGGCATGGTGGAAAAAGGCTCGCTGGTGCGCTCCGGGGATTCGCTGGACGTGAAATTCAATGTCACCGACTTCAACAAGACCGTGACCATCACCTATCGCGGCATCCTCCCGGACCTGTTCCGCGAAGGGCAGGGCATCGTCGCCCTGGGCAAGCTCAACGCCGACGGCGTGGTGGTGGCCGACGAAGTGCTGGCCAAGCACGACGAAAAATACATGCCGCCGGAAGTGACCAAGGCCTTGAAAGACAGCGGCCAGTCGGCGCCCGCTCCCGTGAAGGAGGGTTGATCGATGACTACCGGCATCTTTATTCCCGAGCTGGGCCACCTGGCGATGATCCTGGCCCTGTGCTTTGCCCTGGTGCAAGCCGTGGTGCCGTTGCTGGGGGCCTGGCGTGGTGACCGTTTGTGGATGAGCCTGGCCCAGCCGGCGGCGTGGGGCCAGTTCGTCTTTATGCTGTTCGCCTTCGGTTGCCTGACCTATGCGTTCATGGCCGACGACTTTTCCGTCGAGTACGTCGCCAGCAACTCCAACAGTGCTTTGCCCTGGTACTACAAGTTCAGTGCCGTGTGGGGCGCCCACGAAGGCTCGCTGTTGCTTTGGGCGTTGATCCTCGCTGGCTGGACCTTCGCCGTCTCGGTGTTCTCCCGGCAGTTGCCCCAGGTGATGCTGGCCCGGGTGCTGGCGGTGATGGGCATGATCAGCACCGGTTTCCTGCTATTCCTGATCGTCACGTCCAACCCGTTCAAGCGCATCCTGCCGCAGATGCCGATGGATGGTCGCGACCTCAACCCATTGCTGCAAGACATCGGCCTGATCGTTCACCCGCCGATGCTCTACATGGGCTACGTCGGTTTTTCCGTGGCCTTCGCCTTCGCCATCGCCGCATTGCTTGGCGGTCGCCTCGATGCCGCGTGGGCACGCTGGTCGCGTCCGTGGACCATCGTCGCCTGGGCTTTCCTCGGCATTGGCATCACCTTGGGATCGTGGTGGGCCTACTACGAACTCGGCTGGGGCGGCTGGTGGTTCTGGGACCCGGTGGAAAACGCCTCGTTCATGCCCTGGTTGGTGGGCACGGCACTGATCCACTCCCTGGCCGTCACGGAAAAACGCGGTGTGTTCAAGAGCTGGACCGTGCTGCTGGCCATCGCGGCGTTCTCGCTGAGCCTGCTGGGGACGTTCCTGGTGCGTTCCGGCGTGCTGACGTCGGTGCATGCCTTCGCCTCGGACCCTGAACGTGGCGTGTTCATCCTGATGTTCCTGTTGTTCGTGGTCGGCGGTTCCCTGACGTTGTTCGCCCTGCGTGCACCGGTGGTCAAGAGCCAGGTCGGCTTCAACCTCTGGTCCCGGGAAACCCTGCTGCTGGGCAACAACCTGGTGCTGGTGGTGGCCGCGTCGATGATTCTGCTGGGGACGTTGTACCCGCTGGTACTCGATGCGTTGTCCGGCGCCAAGCTGTCGGTCGGGCCGCCGTACTTCAATGCGCTGTTTATCCCGCTGATGGCAATCCTGATGGTGGTCATGGCTATCGGTGTGCTGGTGCGCTGGAAAGACACCCCGCTCAAGTGGCTGCTGGGCATGTTGACCCCGGTACTTCTGGGCACGGCCGCCCTGGCCGTGGTGGCCGGCGTGGCCTATGGCGACTTCAATTGGGCGGTGCTGGCGACATTCGTGCTGGCGGCCTGGGTGTTGCTGGCGGGCGTACGGGATATCTTCGACAAGACTCGTCACAAAGGCCTGATCAAGGGCCTGCCGACCCTGACCCGCAGTTACTGGGGCATGCAGGTCGCCCACCTGGGCATCGCCGTCTGCGCCCTGGGCGTGGTGCTGTCCAGCCAGAACAGCGCAGAGCGTGACCTGCGCCTGGCGCCGGGAGAGTCCATGGACCTGGCCGGCTATCAGTTCGTTTTCGAGGGCGCCAAACACTTCGAGGGGCCGAATTTCACGTCCGACAAAGGCACTGTGCGGGTTCTTCGCAACGGCGAGGAAATTACCGTGCTGCATCCGGAAAAGCGCCTCTACACCGTGCAGAACTCGGTCATGACCGAAGCCGGGATCGATGCCGGTTTCACCCGCGATCTCTACGTGGCGCTGGGCGAGTCCCTGGGCGACGGCGCGTGGGCGGTCCGAGTCCACGTCAAGCCGTTCGTGCGCTGGATCTGGTTCGGTGGCTTGCTCACCGGCCTGGGTGGGGTGCTGGCGGCGCTGGATCGTCGATATCGAGTCAAGGTGAAAACCCGGGTGCGTGAAGCCCTGGGCGTGACGGGAGCCACTGCATGAAACGTTGGTTGATGTTGGTGCCGCTGGCGCTGTTCCTGCTGATGGCGGTGTTCTTGTACCGGGGGCTGTACCTGAATCCGACCGAGTTGCCCTCGGCGATGATCGGCAAACCGTTCCCGGAGTTTTCCCTGCCATCGGTGCAAGGCGACAAGACCCTTACCCGCGCCGACCTGCTGGGCAAACCGGCGCTGGTCAACGTATGGGGCACCTGGTGCATTTCCTGCCGGGTCGAGCACCCGGTGTTGAACAAACTGGCCCAGAACGGCGTGGTGATCTACGGCGTCAATTACAAGGACGTCAATGCCGACGCCTTGAAGTGGCTGGCCGAGTTCCACAATCCGTATCAACTGGACATTCGTGACGAAGACGGCTCCCTGGGCCTGAACCTGGGGGTCTACGGCGCACCGGAAACTTTCCTCATCGATGCCAAGGGTGTCATCCGCGACAAGTTCGTCGGCGTGATCGACGAACAGGTCTGGCGCGAGAAACTGGCTGCCAAGTATCAAGCCCTGGTGGACGAGGCCAAGCCATGAAGCGCTGGTTAGCGGCTGCCGTCCTCGGCTTGAGCCTGGTCGGTGTGGCCCATGCCGCCATCGACACCTACGAATTCGCCAACGACGGCGAGCGCGAACGGTTTCGCGAACTGACCAAGGAACTGCGCTGCCCCAAGTGCCAGAACCAGGACATCGCCGACTCCAATGCACCGATTGCCGCCGACCTGCGCAAGGAAATCTTCCGCATGCTCGGCGAGGGCAAGGACAACCAGCAGATCATCGATTTCATGGTCGATCGCTACGGTGAGTTCGTGCGCTACAACCCCGCCCTGTCCTCCAGGACCGCGCTGCTCTGGTTCGGCCCCGCCGGGCTGCTGCTGGGTGGTTTCGTGGTCATCGCGGTGATCGTGCGTCGGCGCCGGGTCCAGCGCACGGCCGCCCCGGATACGCTTTCTGTCGAAGAGCGCCAGCGCCTCGACCAACTGTTGGATAAAACCAAGCATGATTGATTTCTGGCTCGCCGCAGGTCTGCTTCTTCTGGTTGCCCTGAGTTTTCTGTTGATCCCTGTGCTGCGTGGTCGTCGCGCTCAACGAGAGGAGGACCGTACCGCGCTCAACGTGGCGCTGTACCAGGAACGCATCGCCGAGTTGCAGGCCGAGCAAGAGGAGGGCGTGCTCAACGCCGCGCAACTGGACACTGGTCGCGCCGAAGCCGCCCGCGAGCTGCTCGCCGACACCGAGGGCGCCGATGCGCCACGGGAGTCCCGATTGGGCAAGCCATTGCCGTTGCTCGCCGCCGTGCTGGTGCCGGTGTTGGGCCTGGCGCTGTACCTGCACTTCGGTGCCAGCGACAAGGTCGAGCTGACCCGTGAATTCGCCCAGGCGCCGCAGTCGATGGAGGAAATGACCCAGCGCCTGGAACGGGCGGTGGCGGCGCAGCCGGACTCCGCTGAAGGCCTTTACTTCCTCGGGCGTACCTACATGGCACAGGATCGACCCGCAGACGCGGCGAAGATCTTCGAGCGCACCGTGGCGGTGGCCGGCCGCCAGCCCGAGCTGCTCGGGCAGTGGGCCCAGGCGCAGTATTTCGCCGATGGCAAGAAATGGTCGGACAAGGTCCAGACCCTGACCGATGAAGCGCTGAAACTCGATCCCAAGGAGGTCACCAGTCTTGGCCTGCTGGGCATCGCCGCGTTCGAAGGCGAGCGCTATCAGGACGCGATCGATTACTGGGGGCGCCTGCTGGTGGAACTGCCGGAGGGTGACAAGTCCCGTGAGGCGCTGCAGGGCGGTATTACCCGGGCCACCGAGAAGCTGCAAGCCAGCGGCGGCAAGGTCGTCCAGGCTCCTGTGACCAAGGCTGCGGCACTGCTCAAGGTGCGTGTCGACCTGGCGCCGGCACTCAAGGCCAAGGTGCAGCCGGGCGACAGCGTGTTCATCTTCGCCCGCGCCGTCAGCGGCCCGCCGGCGCCGCTGGCCGCCAAGCGCATGACCGTCGCCGATCTGCCGATCACGGTGGAGCTGGGTGACGCGGACGCAATGATGCCGCAGTTGAAACTGTCGAACTTCCCCGAAGTCCAACTGGTGGCGCGCATCTCCCGGGCCGGCCAGCCGACCGCCGGTGAGTGGATCGGCCGCAGCCAGCCCCTGGCGAGCAGCACCACGGCGCAGCAACAACTGACCATCGACAGCCCGGACAAATAACAGGAATTCGCACCATGACCGCCATCGCTCGTATCACCCTGCTCACGCTCGTCATGGGCCTGAGCGCTTGTGCGGTCCAGCGTCCGTCGGAGCCCTCGGCACCGCTGCCACCGATCCCTCCGTCGACCCCGACCACCAAGCCGGTCCCGTCCACACCGCCGGGCAAGCCTGTCATCCCGAACAAACCGGCCAAGCCGGTGCCACGTACCTCCGCCAGTTTCGCCCCGCCGCCGGGTGGTAACAGCCACTGGGACGCCAAGCTTGGGGTCTATGTGCTGGACAACCAGACGAACACGTTCTATCGCCAGCGTACCTATTACCGCTGGAACAACGGTTGGAGCCGTTCAGTCAGCCCCAATGGCCCATGGGAAGACACCACCATCGAAGGTGTGCCGGCGGGCTTGGGGCGGCAATTCCACTAAGCACGGGCCCCTGGAGCCAGAGGGCATCTGTGGGAGCAAAGCTTGCTCGCGATAAAGGCAATGCGGTCTTTCAGAAATCGAGGCGCCTGTTTCGCGAGCAAGCTTTGCTCCCACAGATAAATCCTTTTGCCACAATAGCGTTCGGCTCAACTTCATCAATCGGCCGGGCTTTTTTGTGTTTCCGGATATTCTTTGAACGAAATTTTCACAAAATCTTGCGGACAATCCCCCGCGCTTATAACGCCGCCGGTTATTTAATGGCAATGCCATTGCCGTTCGTGCAACATTTGCGCTCTCGCGCAAGCCCCGAGGCCAGGCTTTGGTCAACAGAGGGCGCGCCGTTGTTTCTTTTGTCACTCCAACTCCAATAGGGTCCTTAAACGACATGGCAATCCCGGACGCCCTGAGTCAGCAGCGCAATACGCATCGCCTGCTGCAACCGACCGTCAAATCGCACCTGGCCTATACGTTGCTTTGCGCCCTGGTGATGATGGTCATGTTCAGCCTGCTGCGCGTGGCGCTGCTGGTCTATAACCGCGAGATGATCCTCGACACCCCGGCCTCGACCTTCGTTGAAGCGTTCGTCAACGGCCTGCGTTTCGACCTGCGCCTGGTGGTCTACCTCTGCATCCCGTTGCTGCTGGCATTGTTCAGCGCCAGGGCCATGGCGGCCCGTGGGTTCTTTCGTTTCTGGCTGACCGTCACCTCCAGCATCGCGCTGTTCCTGGGCTTGATGGAGATGGATTTCTACCGTGAATTCCACCAGCGCCTCAACGGCCTGGTCTTCCAGTATGTAAAGGAAGACCCGAAAACCGTGATGAGCATGCTCTGGTACGGTTTCCCGGTGGTGCGCTACCTGCTGGCCTGGGTCGGCGGCACCCTCATCCTGAGCCTTGCTTTCAAGGGCGCTGACCGCGCCACTCGGCCCCGTGGGCCGTTCAGTGGCGGCACCATCGGTACCCGGCAGATCGCTCCGTGGTATGGGCGTGTCGCGGTGTTCATGGTTTGCCTGCTGGTGGCCGTGGCCGCCGCTCGCGGCACCTTGCGCCAAGGCCCGCCGCTGCGTTGGGGTGACGTCTACACCACCGATTCGAACTTCGCCAACCAGTTGGGCCTCAACGGTACGTTGTCGCTGGTGGCGGCGGCCAAGAGCCGGATGTCCGAAGACCGCGACAACATCTGGAAAGCCACCCTTGAACAACCGCTGGCACAGCAGACCGTGCGGGACATGCTGGTGATGCCTGACGATAAACTCGTGGACACCGAGACCGCCGCCGTGCGCCGCGACTACACGCCGCCAGCGGACAAGACCCTGCCGATCAAGAACGTGGTTGTGATCCTCATGGAAAGCATGGCCGGTCACTCGGTGGGCGCCCTGGGCGCGCCGGGCAACATCACGCCTTACCTGGACAAGCTGTCCAAGGAAGGCCTGTTGTTCGACCGTTTCTTCTCCAACGGCACCCACACCCACCAAGGCATGTTCGCCACCATGGCGTGCTTCCCGAACCTGCCGGGTTTCGAATACCTGATGCAGACGCCGGAGGGCAGCCACAAGCTGTCGGGCCTGCCGCAACTGCTCAGCGCCCGTGACTACGACGACGTGTATGTCTACAACGGCGATTTCGCCTGGGACAACCAGTCGGGGTTCTTCAGCAGCCAGGGCATGACCAACTTCATCGGGCGTAACGACTTCGTGAACCCGGTGTTCTCCGATCCGACCTGGGGCGTGTCCGACCAGGACATGTTCGACCGTGGCCTGATCGAGCTCAAGGCGCGGGAAAATGGCAAGCCGTTCTATGCCTTGCTGCAAACCCTGTCCAACCACACGCCGTATGCTCTGCCGACACCGTTGCCCGTGGAGCGGGTCACCGACCGCGGCAGCCTGAACGAACACCTGACCGCCATGCGCTACGCCGACTGGGCACTGGGCCAGTTCTTCGAGAAGGCCCGCAAGGAGCCGTACTTCAAGGAAACCCTGTTCGTGGTGGTCGGCGATCATGGTTTTGGCAACGAACGCCAGATCACCGAAATGGACCTGGGCCGTTTCAACGTGCCGATGCTGCTGATCGGCCCGGGCATCCAGGAAAAATTCGGCCAGCGTAACCATACCGTGGGCACTCAAGTCGACATTGTGCCGACCATCATGGGCCGCATCGGCGGGCAAGTGCGCAACCAGTGCTGGGGCCGCGACCTGCTGAACCTGCCGCAAGGCGACCCTGGTTTTGGTGTGATCAAGCCGTCGGGCAGCGAACAGACCACGGCGATCATCCGCGATGACCAGATCCTGGTACTGCCGAAGGAGAAGGAAATGGCGCCGAAGATGTATCGCTATGAGCTGGGCGCCAACCCGCATGCGGAAATCATCCCGGATGCAGCGGATACCGCGCAGATGAAACTCAAGCTCGAATCGTTCCTGCAAACGGCGACCAAAAGCCTGTTGGATAACACCGCTGGCGTCGTTGACGGCAAGCCGGATTGATAAAACAGCGAGCATAAAAAGAGGCCTCTAGAGGCCTCTTTTTTTTGCACTTACTTGGTGGTTTATATCTTGCCCAGTAATAGCAGGACCAACAGCACCACCAACACTACACCAATGATACCGGACGGACCGTAACCCCAACTTCTGGAGTGCGGGAAGACCGGAAGACCACCGATCAGCAGGAGGATCAGGATGATGATAAGAATTGTGCCCATTGTAGATTTCCTTATTGGTCAGTTCTGGGGTGATACAACTTTCAACTGCCAGCGCGCATGCGTTAAATCCGGGCGGCTTAATAAGTCCGACCGTAACGTCCTGTAAAAAATTCAAAGTTTTTTGTGGTCGTATGAAAGTGCAATTGTGCAGCCCAATACCCACAAAGGGCGCTCCTCGATCAAAACCCATTACGGTTTGCCCTCGCCATTCAGCAATCTGATGGAGCGTGGGTCCGCAGAACTCCTTCGCTACACTCGGCCTATCTCTCCCGGAACAAGGCTGTTTGCTATGCAAAATCGCATGATGATCACTGGTGCCGGCTCCGGCCTGGGTCGCGAAATCGCGCTGCGCTGGGCCCGCGAAGGCTGGCGTCTGGCCTTATCGGATGTCAGCGAGCCAGGCCTTGTGGAAACCCTCAAGCTGGTGCGCGCCGCCGGTGGCGACGGCTTCACCCAGCGTTGCGATGTGCGCGACTACAGCCAATTGACTGCGTTCGCCCAGGCTTGCGAAGAGAAGCTCGGTGGCATCGATATCATCGTCAACAATGCCGGCGTTGCCTCGGGCGGGTTCTTCAGTGAACTTTCCCTGGAGGATTGGGACTGGCAGATCGCAATCAACCTGATGGGCGTGGTCAAGGGCTGCAAGGCGTTCTTGCCGCTGCTGGAGAAAAGCCGCGGCAAGATCATCAACATCGCCTCCATGGCGGCCCTGATGCAGGGGCCTGCCATGAGCAACTACAACGTGGCCAAGGCTGGAGTAGTGGCATTGTCGGAAAGCCTGTTGGTGGAACTGGCGCAGCAGGAAATTGGCGTACACGTGGTGTGCCCGTCGTTCTTCCAGACCAATCTGCTGGACTCCTTCCGCGGCCCGACCCCGGCCATGAAGGCCCAGGTTGGCAAGTTGCTGGAAAGCTCACCGATCAGCGCCGCGGATATTGCCGACTACATCTACCAGCAAGTCGCCCAGGGCCAGTTCATGATCCTGCCTCATGAACAGGGGCGCATGGCGTGGGCCCTCAAGCAGAAGAACCCACAATTGCTGTACGACGAAATGACCGTCATGGCCGACAAGATGCGCGCCAAGGCCCGGCAAAACCTGAATTGACCTGGCTGCCCGATGTCCTCAGGATGGCGCCATTCGGCCTTCCTGATGGACATCTGCATGCTCAATTACCTGTGGTTTTTTCTCGCCGCGCTGTTTGAGATCGCGGGCTGCTACGCCTTCTGGTTGTGGCTGCGCCAGGGCAAGAGCGCCTGGTGGATCGTCCCGGCATTGCTCAGCCTCACGTTGTTCGCCCTGTTACTGACCCGCATCGAAGCGACGTACGCCGGGCGCGCCTACGCCGCCTATGGCGGTATCTATATCATTGCCTCGATCGGCTGGCTGGCCATGGTGGAGCGGGTGCGGCCATTGGGTTCCGACTGGATTGGCGTGGCGCTCTGCGTGTTGGGGGCGAGTGTGATTCTATTCGGCCCACGACTCTCGGCGCCCTGAAACCACCTGCGATCCGACAGGGTTTTGCAGGAAGTTTCCGTCAGTCACAGGAGCTTTGCTTGTAGGGCCTTACTGAATTCTCGCGGGTGTCTTGAGAACAGGAAACAGGCCGGGCATGGTCAGGGTCCAGACATTCTTAAGGACAAGAACCATGCTTGTACTAAGCCGCGCTGTAGGTGAGTTGATTTCCATCGGTGACGATATTTCCGTCCGTGTGCTGTCGGTCAGCGGTGGCACCGTGCGTTTTGGCGTGGAAGCGCCACGGCACGTCGATGTCCATCGCTCCGAAATCTACGACAAGATCCAGAAGAGAAAGGCCCAAGCCACTCGCAAGGCCTGTTCAGTCGAATAGGTGCTTGGGCACGTCGTGCTTGAGCATCAGTTGGCACTGTTCACTTTCGGGGTCGAAGACGATCAACGCCTGGCCTTTGGTCAGGGCTTGTCTGACCCGTAGAACCCGTGTTTCCAGGGGCGTGTCGTCACCATTGTCGGTGCCGTCGCGGGTCACGAAATCTTCGATCAGGCGAGTGAGCGTGTCGACTTCGAGTTGGTCGTGGGGGATGAGCATGGGGTACCTCGGCTAGACAATGAGGCGATGCTACGGCCAATGGGCTTTTGCGGCTAGCCTGGGTTTTACGGTTGTTTGTTCCGGCCTCATCGTCGGAACGCCGCCCGGAGCAAGCTCCCCCCAGGGTTTTTGAGTCGCACTGAAAACTCAATGTGGGAGCGAGCCTGCTCGCGATGGCGATATTCCAGGCCGTGAAAATGCTGGGTCAGTTATCGGAACGCTGCCCCACCAGGCTATCCACCGACGGTACCCGGGTATCGCTTTCCATCTGTGCATCGTGCTCGATCTGGTGGCTGAAGCGGTCCAGCGAGCCCTGGGCCGGTTGCGCGTCGCTGGCGAATACCGGCGGGCTGAGGATGTAGGCGCCGAGCAGGCGGCTGAGGGCGGCCAGGCTGTCGATGTGGGTACGTTCGTAGCCATGGGTGGCGTCGCAGCCGAAGGCGAGCAGGGCGGTGCGGATGTCATGGCCGGCGGTGATGGCCGAATGGGCGTCGCTGAAGTAGTAGCGGAACAGGTCGCGGCGTGCGGGTACCTCGTTTTCCTTGGCCAGTTTTAACAAGTGTCGCGACAGGTGATAGTCGTAAGGGCCTCCGGAGTCTTGCATCGCCACGCTGACCGCATGTTCGCTCGAATGCTGGCCAGGTGCGACGGGCGCGATGTCGATGCCGACGAATTCGCTCACATCCCAGGGCAGTGCAGCCGCCGCACCGCTGCCGGTTTCCTCGGTGATGGTGAACAGGGGGTGACAATCGATCAGCAGTTCTTCGCCGCTGTCGACAATCGCCTTGAGCGCCGCCAGCAGCGCCGCGACCCCGGCCTTGTCATCCAGATGCCGGGCGCTGATATGACCGCTTTCGGTGAATTCCGGCAAGGGATCGAAGGCCACGTAATCGCCGATGCCCACCCCCAGGCTTTCGCAATCGGCGCGGGTGGCGCAATAGGCGTCCAGGCGCAGCTCGATGTGGTCCCAACTGATGGGCATTTCATCCACGGCGGTGTTGAATGCGTGCCCGGATGCCATCAACGGCAGCACGCTGCCCCGAATCACGCCGGTGTCGGTAAACAGGCTGACCCGACTGCCTTCGGCAAACCGACTGGACCAGCAACCCACCGGGGCCAGGGTCAGGCGGCCGTTGTCCTTGATGGCCCGCACGGCAGCGCCAATGGTGTCCAAGTGGGCCGATACTGCTCGGTCGGGGCTGCTCTTGCGGCCCTTGAGCGTGGCGCGGATCGTGCCGCGGCGGGTCATTTCGAACGCGATACCCAGCTCCTCGAGCCGCTCGGCGACGTAACGCACGATGGTGTCGGTAAAGCCGGTCGGGCTGGGAATGGCGAGCATCTCCAGCAGGACCTTTTGCAGGTATTCGAGATCCGGTTCGGGAATTTTGCTGATCATGGAAACTCCTCACGGAACATTAAATTGAAGTAGGGAACCTGTGGCGAGGGAGCTTGCTCCCGCTGGACCGCGGAGCGGTCCCTTTTGAGCTCCAGGTCGATGCAAAAACCCGGAGGGCCGCGGAGAAGGGCCGCTTCGCAGCCCAGCGGGAGCAAGCTCCCTCGCCACGGAAGAAGGGCTAGGCCACCGCCTGGCTATGGGGAAACAACAAATCCACAAAACGCTCGGCGGTGGGTTGTGGTTCGTGGTTGGCCAGGCCTGCGCGTTCGTTGGCTTCGATGAATACGTACTCGGGTTGATCGGCCGCCGGCACCAGCAGGTCGAGGCCGACCATGGGGATGTCCAGCGCCCGCGCGGCGCGCACCGCCGCATCGACAAGGGTCGGATGCAGGATGCTGGTGACATCCTCCAGCACGCCTCCGGTATGAAGGTTCGCCGTGCGTCGTACGAACAGATGCTCCCCGGCGGGCAACACGCTGTCATAGTCGAACCCCGCCGCGCTGAGCGTGCGCAAGGTTTCGGCATCCATCGGGATTTTGCTTTCGCCGCCCGTGGCCGCTTGCCGTCGGCGACTCTGGGCTTCGATCAACGCGCCGATGGTGTGCCGGCCATCGCCGATCACCTCCGCCGGGCGCCGGATCGCTGCCGCCACCACTTCAAAACCGATTACCAGGATCCGCAGGTCCAATCCTTCGTGGAAGCTTTCCAGCAGCACCCGGCTGTCGAACCGCCGAGCCGCTTCGATGGCGCTTTGCACCTCCTCGATGGTGCGCAGGTCCACTGCCACGCCTTGGCCTTGTTCACCGTCCAGCGGCTTGACCACCACCCGTTCGTGCTCGTCGAGAAACGCCAGGTTGTCATCGGCATTGCCCGCCAACTGCTGGGCCGGCAGGTTCAGGCCGGCATTCTTCAGTACCTTGTGGGTCAGGCTTTTGTTCTGGCAAAGAGTCATGCTGATGGCGCTGGTCAGGTCGCTCAGGGACTCGCGGCAGCGCACCCGACGGCTGCCGTGAACCAGGGTGAACAAGCCGGCCTCGGCATCGTCTACCTGCACTTCGATGCCACGCCGGTGAGCTTCTTCGACAATGATTCGCGCATAAGGATTGAACTGCGCTTCGGGACCTGGCCCGAGGAACAACGGCTGGTTGATACCGTTCTTGCGTTTGATGGCGAAGGTCGAGAGGTTGCGAAAGCCGAGTTTGGCGTAGAGGTTTTTCGCCTGGCGATTGTCATGCAACACCGACAGGTCGAGGTAACTCAAGCCACGGCTCATGAAATGCTCGACGAGGTGGCGCACCAGCACTTCGCCAACACCGGGCCGCTGACATTGCGGATCGACGGCCAGGCACCAGAGGCTGCTGCCGTTTTCCGGGTCGTTGAAGGCCTTCTGATGATTCAGGCCCATGACGCTGCCGATCACCGCACCGGTGTCATCGTCTTCGGCCAACCAATAGACCGGGCCGCCTTCATGACGTGGGGTCAGTCGCTGCGGGTCGATGGGCAGCATGCCCCGGGCCTGGTAGAGCTGGTTGATGGCCTGCCAATCGGTCTCGCCCTGGGCCCGACGGATGCGGAACCCGCGAAACACCCGCGTGGCCTGGCGATAGTCGCTGAACCACAGGCGCAAAGTGTCGGATGGGTCGAGGAACAGTTGCGCCGGTTCCAGCCCCAGCACCTGCTGGGGCGCGGCGACGTACAAGGCAATGTCGCGTTCGCCGGGTTGTTCGTTGAGCAGTTCCCGGGCCAGGCTCGCCGGGTCCGGGAAGGTGTGGCCGATCAGCAGTCGGCCCCAGCCGCAATGCACCGCGATCGGGTCGGCGCCCAATTCGCTGCCGTCTTCGGCCAGGCGCGCCTGCAGGCGTTCGTAGGACGGTGCCTGGCCACGCAAGAGGCGTTGGTTGTGAACGGTTGCGTAAGGTTTCATCGATCAGATTCCTTGCTCGCTGAGCCACAGGTTCAGCGCCGCCAACTGCCACAGCCGCGACCCGCGCAACGGCGTGAGCTGGCCGTTGGGGTCGGTCAGCAGGCGGTCGAGCATGGCCGGGTTGAACAGGCCGCGATCCTGGCTCGGATCGAGCAGCAGTTCGCGGACCCAGGCCAGCGTGTTGCCTTCCAGGTGCTTGAGGCCAGGCACCGGGAAATACCCCTTCTTGCGGTCGATCACCTCGCTAGGGATCACCCGCCTGGCGGCTTCCTTGAGCACCTGCTTGCCGCCATCGGGCAGCTTGAATTTCGCCGGGACCCGGGCCGAGAGTTCTACCAAGCGGTAATCCAGGAAGGGCGTGCGCGCTTCCAGGCCCCAGGCCATGGTCATGTTGTCGACGCGTTTGACCGGGTCGTCCACCAGCATCACCGTGCTGTCCAGGCGCAGGGCCTTGTCCACCGCCGCATTGGCGCCCGGCTGGGCGAAATGCTCCTTGACGAAATCACCGGCGGCATCGTTGGCCGTCAGCCATTTGGGTTGCACTGTGGCGGCATATTCTTCGTAGCTGCGATCGAAGAAGGCGGCGCGATAGGCCGCGTACGGATCGCTGGCGCCATCGACCTGCGGGTACCAGTGGTAACCGGCGAACAGCTCGTCGGCGCCCTGGCCGCTTTGCACCACTTTGCAATGCTTGGCCACTTCCCGTGAGAGCAGGTAGAAGGCGATGCAGTCGTGGCTGACCATCGGCTCGCTCATGGCACGGAATGCTGCCGGCAGTTGCTCGATGATCTCTTTCTCGTCGATGCGCAGTTGGTTATGACGGGTGCCGTAGTGCTTGGCAATCAGGTCCGAATATTGGAACTCGTCACCGCGCTCGCCGCCGGCATCCTGGAAACCAATGGAGAACGTGGACAGGTCTTCAACACCAACTTCGCGCAACAGACCCACCAGCATGCTCGAATCCACCCCGCCGGAAAGCAGCACGCCGACATCCACGGCGGCGCGCTGGCGAATGGCGACCGCTTCACGGGTGCTGTCGAGCACGCGGTCGATCCAGTCTTCCAGGTTCAGGTGCTGTTCGTCGGCCCGGGGACCGTAGGGCAGGGTCCACCAGGTTTTCTGCTCGGTGCTGCCGTCGGCTTCGATCCGCATCCAGGTGGCGGGCGGCAGTTTTTCAATGCCGGCCAGCAAGGTGCGAGGCGCCGGGACCACCGCGTGGAAATTCAGGTAATGGTTGAGCGCCACCGGGTCGAGTACGGGGTTGATATCACCGCCCTTGAGCAGTGCCGGCAACGCCGAGGCGAAACGCAGCCGCTGGCCGGTGCGCGACAGGTACAGCGGCTTGACGCCGAGGCGGTCGCGGGCGATGAACAGCCGCTTGGCATCGCGCTCCCAGATGGCGAACGCGAACATGCCGTTGAGCTTGGGCAGCAGCGCTTCGCCCCAAGCGTGGTAGCCCTTGAGCAGCACTTCGGTGTCGCCACCGGAATAGAAGGTGTAGCCCAGGCCTTCGAGTTCAGTGCGCAGTTCGGGGTAGTTGTAGATCGCGCCGTTGAAAGCCAGGGACAGGCCCAGTTGATTGTCGATCATCGGCTGGGCGGAGCCGTCCGACAGATCCATGATTTTCAGGCGCCGATGGCCCAGGGCAATCGGCCCCTGGCTATGAAAGCCCCAGGCGTCGGGGCCGCGTGGGGCCAGGTGATGGGTGATTCGCTCTACGGCCGCAAGGTCCGCAGGTTGTTGATCGAAACGTAACTCTCCAGCTAATCCGCACATAAGTCCTTACCGGTTTTTCCGTTGGGGAGGGGTCAAGCAGCACGCGCCGACATGGCGGGTACCCTGAAACTGACCGGGGGGATTGCTGTGAGTTTTAGATCGATGCGTTATAAGGCGACGGGTGGCGGCCGCTTGGTCTGCCGTATAACTCAAGGATATGTGGGAGCGAGCCTGCTCGCGATCGCGGTGTGTCAGTCAACCCAGGTACCATCTGAGCCACCGCGATCGCGAGCAGGCTCGCTCCCACAGGATTTGTGGTGGGGGCAAAAATCGGCGTCAGGCCTTGCCCCGAATCAATGCTCGCAACGCAAACCGGTTCGGATGGCAGGCCTCGGCCACGCTGCGGGGCAGTGGCAGCGGTTCGTTGTCCAGCCAGGCGGCGATCAGTTCGCCCGATAGGGGCGCGGTGATCAGGCCGCGGGAACCGTGACCGCTGTTGATGTACAGGCCATCGAGCCACGGACAGGGGGTATCCGGCACCTGGCGGGCGTCCTTGCCCAGCGCTGCATAAGCCTCGGTAAAGGCCTGGCGGTCGGCCAACGGTCCGACGATCGGCAGGTAATCCGGGCTGGTGCAACGGAACGCCGCGCGGCCTTCGAGGTGTTGCGGGTCCAGGATGGCGGCGTTCAGGCGCTCCACCAGGTCTTGGGAAATTTCTTCGAGCATCCGCAGATTGCCGGCGTGCTCGGCGGCGGTGGGGGTCAGGTCGTCGCTGTTGAAGTCGAAACTGGCGCCCAGGGTGTGTTCGCCCAGCCGTGGCGGGGCCACATACCCTTCGGCGCAAACCACGGTCGCCAGGCTCTGGCTGCGGCTGGTTTGCGGCAGGCGGGTGATTTGCCCGCGAATGCGCTTGAGCGGCAACTCGGCGGCCGGTTCGAAACGCTTGATCTCGGCCGCGCTGGCGAGGATCGCCACCGGCGCACTGGCCAGGCAGCGTTCGCCGTCCCATGCCTGCCATTGGCCGTCGATTCGGCGCAGTTGCAGCACTTCATGATGGGGTTGCACATCAATCCCTGGCTGCGAGGCTTGCCAGCGACACAACGCCGGCGGATGCACCCAACCACCCTCGGGATAAAACAAGCCACCACAGGCCAGGTCGATGCCGGACCGAACCTGCGCCTCCGACTGATCCAGGGTGTGCAGCAAATCCCTTGGGAACGCCTCGGCCAGTTGCGCCTGACGCTCGGCTTCCTTGCCGTTGAAGGCCAATTGCAAGACGCCGCAGGCGTCCCAGTCAACGCCGCGTTGCAGTTGTTCGAGCACGCGCCGGGTGTAGCCGAAGCCGCTGAGGATCATCTGCGATAAAGCGGTGCCGTGGGCCGACAGCTTGAGGTACAGCACGCCCTGGGGGTTGCCGGAGGCTTCCTCGGCCAACCCGGCATGACGCTCCAGCAGCGTCACCTGCCAGCCGCGGGCGGCGAGGCTGGCCGCGCTGGCGCAACCGGCCAGGCCGCCGCCGATCACCAGTGCCCGGCGCTCGCCGATCAGAGTGGTCGGGCGGGCGTACCAGGGTTTTGCCGGGGCTGGTGCGGGTGTCTGCTCCGGCCAGCCAAGAAACACGCCACGAAGGATTTCCCATTTATGGCCGATGCCTGGCGTGCGCTTCATCTTGAAGCCCGCCGCGTTCAGCGATCGACGGACCCAACCGGTGCTGGTGAAGGTGCTGAGGGTGGCGTCGGGTGCGGCCAGCCGGGCCAGTTCGGCGAACAGCTCGGCGGTCCACATCTCGGGGTTCTTCGCCGGGGCGAAGCCATCCAGGAACCAGGCGTCGATCTGCCCGTCCAGTTGCGGCAACTGCTCCAGGGCATCGCCGATCAACAAGGTCAGTGTCACTCGTCCACCCGCCAAAGTCAGCCGCTGGAAGCCCTGGTGGACCGCAACGTACTGCTCAAGCAATTGCTCCGCCTGATGCTTGAGTTGCGGCCACAGCTCCAGTGCCCGGCGCAGGTCCCGGGGGCTCAAGGGGTATTTTTCGACACTGATGAAATGCAGCCGCGCCCCGGTCGGTGCGCACTGCTCGAACAACTGCCAGGCGCAGAGGAAATTCAAGCCGGTGCCAAATCCGGTTTCGCCGATCACCAGCCGCCCGTCATCGGCCAGGGCCGCGAAACGCTCGGCCAGATTGTTCTGCTCGAGGAACACATAACGGGTTTCGTCCAGGCCCGACTGGTCGGAAAAATACACATCATCGAACACCCGCGAGCGCGGGCGCCCCTGGTCATCCCAGTCGAGTTGGGCGTGTTGCTGGATGGGCGTCATGGCAGGCTCGGTCAAAACTGAGCGGCCATTCTAGCCGATCGGTATGGGCTTGCTTGACCCATCGCAATAGAGCGCGCATCTGGATGGAATCTGCTGCACAGGGCCGCATCCAATCCGCTAGTCTTGGCCCATCCCCGGAAGGAGCTGCCCATGTTTGAATCCGCTGAAATCGGTCATGCCATTGATAAAGACACCTTTGAGGCCGAGGTACCGGCCCTGCGTGAGGCGCTGCTGGAGGCGCAGTTCGAGTTGCAGCAGCAGGGCCGGTTTCCGGTCATCGTGCTGATCAACGGCATCGAAGGCGCGGGCAAGGGCGAGACGGTGAAGTTGCTCAACGAGTGGATGGACCCGCGGCTGATCGAAGTGCGCACCTTCGACCAGCAGACCGACGAGGAACTGGCGCGGCCACCGGCCTGGCGTTATTGGCGGATGCTGCCGGCGAAGGGGCGCATGGGGATTTTCTTCGGCAACTGGTACAGCCAGATGCTGCAGGGCCGGGTCCATGGCGAGTTCAAGGACCCGCGGCTCGACCAGGCGATCGCCGGTGCCGAGCGCCTGGAAAAAATGCTCTGTGACGAAGGCGCGCTGATCTTCAAGTTCTGGTTCCACCTGTCCAAGAAACAGATGAAGGCCCGGCTCAAGGGGCTCAAGGATGATCCGCTGCACAGCTGGCGCATCAGCCCGCTGGACTGGCAGCAGTCCCAGACCTACGACAAGTTCGTCAAGTACGGTGAGCGGGTGCTGCGCCGCACCAGTCGCGATTACGCACCGTGGCATGTGATCGAAGGCATGGACAGTTGTTATCGCAGCCTCACCGTCGGGCGGATCCTGCTCGACGGCTTGCGCCAGGCCCTGGACCGGTCGAAGGTCAAGCCGCAAAAGGTCAGTGTGGCGCCGCTGCCGGAGTTGGATGGCCAGATCACCTTGCTCGACAGCCTGGACATGACCCGGCGCCTGGACAAGGCCGACTACGAAGAACAGCTGATCACCGAGCAGGCGCGCTTCGCTGGCCTGCTGCGGGACAAACGCATGCGCCAGCATGCCCTGGTGGCGGTGTTCGAAGGCAATGACGCGGCGGGCAAGGGCGGCGCGATCCGACGGGTCACGGCGGCCCTGGACCCGCGCCAATACAGCATCGTGCCGATTGCCGCCCCCACGGAAGAAGAGCGCGCCCACCCTTACATGTGGCGATTCTGGCGGCATATTCCCGCGCGCGGCAAGTTCACCATGTTCGACCGCTCCTGGTACGGCCGGGTGCTGGTGGAGCGGGTCGAAGGGTTTTGCAGCCAGGCCGACTGGCTGCGGGCCTACGGTGAAATCAACGACTTCGAGGAGCAGCTCGCCGATGCCGGCGTGGTGGTGGTCAAGTTCTGGCTGGCCATCGACAAGGAAACGCAGTTGGAGCGTTTCCAGGAGCGTGAGGACATCCCGTTCAAGCGTTTCAAGATCACCGAGGATGACTGGCGCAACCGCGACAAGTGGGACGCCTACCGCGCCGCGGTGTGCGACATGGTAGACCGCACCAGCACTGAGATTTCCCCTTGGACATTGGTGGAAGCCAACGACAAGCGCTGGGCGCGGGTCAAGGTGTTGCGCACCCTCAACCAGGCGCTGGAGGCGGCTTTCGAGCGCAGCGCACGACAGGCTCGCAAGAAGAAGCGCTAGGACGATGAGCACGCATACGCGAGGTGAATGATTGTCGCGGTCGGTTATGCAGTGGATCTATGCTCGATTCACTCTCAACCGACTACAACAATGAGGTACAGCCATGCGTGAAGTGGTGATCGTCGACAGCGTACGGACCGGCCTGGCCAAGTCCTTTCGCGGCAAGTTCAACATGACCCGTCCGGACGACATGGCGGCTCACTGCGTCAACGCCCTGCTGGCGCGCAATGACATCAACCCGGCCAGTGTCGAGGACTGCATCGTCGGGGCCGGGTCCAATGAAGGCGCCCAGGGTTACAACATTGGGCGCAACGTGGCGGTGCTCTCGCAATTGGGCATCGGCACCGCCGGCATGACCCTCAACCGTTTCTGTTCCTCGGGCCTGCAAGCCATCGCCATCGCGGCCAACCAGATCGCTTCCGGTTGCAGCGACATCATCGTGGCCGGCGGCGTGGAGTCCATCAGCCTGACGATGAAAAGCGTCAACACCGACAACCTGATCAACCCGCTGCTCAAGGAGCAGGTGCCCGGGATCTATTTCCCCATGGGCCAGACGGCCGAGATCGTCGCCCGCCGTTACCAGGTCAGCCGCGAAGAGCAGGACCGCTACGCCTTGCAGAGCCAGATGCGCACCGCCAAGGCCCAGGCGGCCGGGTTGTTCGATGACGAAATTATCCCGATGGCGGTCAAATACCGGGTCGAGGACAAGCAGACCGGCGCGGTGCAGATTCTCGATGGCGTGGTCGATCGCGATGATTGCAACCGCCCGGACACCACCTACGAGAGCCTGGCCGGCCTGAAACCGGTGTTTGCCGAAGACGGATCGGTGACGGCGGGCAACTCGTCGCAGTTGTCCGACGGGGCCTCGATGACCTTGGTGATGAGCCTGGAAAAAGCTCTGGCGCTGGGGCTCAAGCCCAAGGCGTTTTTCCGTGGTTTCACCGTGGCTGGTTGCGAGCCGGACGAGATGGGCATCGGCCCGGTGTTTTCAGTGCCCAAGCTGCTCAAGGCCAAGGGCTTGCAGATTGCCGATATCGACCTGTGGGAACTCAACGAGGCGTTTGCCTCCCAGTGCCTGTACAGCCGCAACCGGCTGGAAATCGATCCGGAAAAGTACAACGTCAATGGCGGCTCGATCTCCATCGGCCATCCGTTCGGCATGACCGGCTCGCGGCAAGTGGGGCACCTGGTGCGTGAGCTGCAACGACGCAACCTGCGCTACGGCATCGTGACCATGTGCGTGGGCGGCGGGATGGGGGCTACTGGGTTGTTCGAGGTGGTGAGCTAACCGCAAGCGCTTTTGTGGCGAGGGAGCTTGCTCCCGCTCGACTGCGAAGCAGGCGCCGATCGGTGCGGTTTATTAATCGGCAGGGGGGCCGCTTCGCGACCCAGCGGGAGCAAGCTCCCTCGCCACAAAAATGTTGCGCCAGCCGTGGGAGTGTTTAGCTGGCAACCTGGGTCAGTTGCAGCATGCGCTGCACATACGCCTCCACTTCCCGCAAGGCATCCTCGCGACTGGCGAATGGCCCTTCCTGGGTGCCTTCGCGGGTATTGAAATAGAACTCGCCATTGACCCGGCAGATCCGGTCGCTGCGAAAAATGGTCGTAGGGGCGGGATCCAGGGCGCGTTTGCCAAGCATGTCGGGTCTCCAGGGTGCAGCGAGGTCAGTTTCAAATGAGCATATGTGCAGTCCCTGATTCTCGCCTGTCCAGCCGATCGACGGCTGCGACCCATACAATCCCATGAGCGCCCGACGCCTAACTGTCCCTGTGTCGTGCAGCGATAGACGCCTAGAATGGCCGTTCATGTCTTGAGCTTCGAGGGTTGCATGCACATATCGTCCGGTCGCTGGGTCTATGGTCTGTTCCTCGCCCTGTTGACCGCCTTGCTGTGGGGCATCCTGCCGATCAAGCTCAAGCAAGTGTTGCAAGTGATGGACCCGGTCACCGTGACCTGGTTTCGCTTGCTGGTGTCCGGCGGGTTGTTGTTCATCTATTTGGCGGCCACCCGGCGTCTGCCCAGTCGCAAGGTCCTGGGCCCTCGCGGTGGCTGGCTGGTGGCGATGGCGGTGCTCGGGCTGGTGGGCAACTACGTGTTGTACCTGATGGGCCTGAACCGCTTGAGCCCTGGCACCGCACAACTGGTGGTGCAGATGGGGCCGATCATGTTGCTGGTCGCCAGTCTGTTCGTGTTCAAGGAGCGTTTCAGCGTGGGGCAGGGCATCGGCCTGCTGGTGCTGTTGATTGGCTTCACGTTGTTTTTCAACCAGCGCCTGGGCGAGTTGCTGACGTCCCTGAGCGACTACACCGCCGGGGTCCTGATGGTGTTGCTGGCGTCGACGGTCTGGACGTTCTATGCCTTGGGCCAGAAGCAACTGTTGACGGTGTGGAACTCGTTGCAGGTGATGATGGTGATCTACCTGTTCTGCGCGTTGCTGCTCACCCCCTGGGTACATCCGTTGGAGGCGCTGCAATTGAGCCCGTTGCAAGGCTGGTTGTTGCTCGCCTGCTGCCTCAACACCCTGATTGCCTATGGCGCGTTTGCCGAAGCCCTGGCTCATTGGGAAGCGTCACGGGTCAGTGCGACCCTGGCGATCACGCCGTTGGTGACCTTTGCCGCAGTGGCGATGGCGGCCTGGTGGTGGCCCGACTATGTCCATGCCGAGCAGATCAATCTATTGGGCTATGGCGGGGCGGTGCTGGTGGTGCTGGGGTCGGCGCTAGTGGCGCTGGGGCCGTCGCTGATGGCCGGGCTCAGGGCCCGACGCGAGCGGCTTGCTGTAGAGCGATAGACGGTCGCATGTCCGACATGAATCCACTGTGGGAGCGAGCCTGCTCGCGATGCGGCCTGACAGTCGATGAAGAGTCGACTCATACGTCGCTATCGCGAGCAGGCTCGCTCCCACATGGGGTCCGGCGTTAGCCCTGGCTACCCGCCTCCAGCATATTCTCCGGCCTCACCCAGGCATCGAACTCTTCATCGGTCAGGTACCCGAGCTGCAACGCGGCCTCACGCAGGGTCAGCCCTTCGCCGTAGGCTTTCTTGGCGATTTCCGCTGACTTGTCGTAGCCGATGTGCGGGTTCAGCGCGGTCACCAGCATCAAACCACGCTCCAGGTGCGCGGCCATCTGCTCGGCGTCCGGCTCCAGTCCGGCGATGCAATGCTGCTGGAAGTTGCTGCAACCATCGGCCAGCAGGCGAATCGATTGCAGCAGGTTGTGGATGATCACCGGTTTGAACACGTTCAACTGTAAATGACCCTGGCTGGCGGCAAAGCCGATAGTCACGTCGTTGCCCATGACCTGGCAGGCCAGCATCGACAAGGCTTCGCACTGGGTCGGGTTGACCTTGCCGGGCATGATCGAACTGCCCGGTTCGTTGGCCGGCAACTTCACTTCGGCGAACCCGGCCCGTGGTCCTGAGCCCAGCAGGCGCAGGTCGTTGGCGATTTTCATCAGGGTCACGGCGAGGGTTTTCAGTGCGCCGGACAGGGACGTCAGGGGTTCATGGCCGGCCAGCGCGGCAAACTTGTTCGGTGCGGTGACAAATGGCAGGCCTGACAGCGCCGCCAGTTCAGCGGCGATCGCTTCACCGAAACCATGGGGTGAGTTGAGCCCGGTGCCGACCGCCGTGCCGCCCTGGGCCAATTCGCAGACCGCCGGCAACGCCGCGCGGATCGCCCGTTCGGCGTAATCGAGTTGGGCAATGAACGCCGACAGTTCCTGGCCAAAGGTGATCGGCGTGGCATCCATCATGTGGGTACGGCCGGTCTTGACCAGCTTCATATGGCGCGCCGCCAGTTCCGCCAGACCACCGGACAGCTCGCTGATGGCCGGGAGCAATTGCTGGTGGACGGCCTGTGCGGCGGCAATGTGCATCGCGGTGGGGAAGCAGTCGTTGGAACTCTGGGAGCGGTTGACGTGGTCGTTGGGGTGCACCGGGCTCTTGCCGCCGCGGGGGTTGCCGGCCAGTTCGTTGGCACGCCCGGCGATTACCTCGTTGACGTTCATGTTGCTCTGGGTGCCGCTGCCGGTCTGCCAGACCACCAGCGGGAACTGGTCGTCATGCTGGCCGGCCAGCACTTCGTCGGCGGCCTGTTCGATCAGGCGGGCTATGTCGGCGGGCAGGTCGCCGTTGCGGTCATTGACCCGCGCGGCGGCTTTCTTGATCAGTGCCAAGGCGTGCAGCACCGACAGCGGCATGCGTTCGTTGCCAATGGCGAAATTAATCATGGAACGCTGTGTCTGGGCGCCCCAGTAGGCGTCGTCCGGGACTTCAACCTGGCCCAGGCTGTCGGTTTCGATACGGCTCATCGGGTCAAACTCCTTAAAGGCTGAATGCGCAGTTTAGGCCCAGATGGGCGGTACCGGTTCCCTCAATCTTCCCTCAATCTAGGCGTGGCGGATTCGGCCCGTCAATCGGACCCGACAAGCATCGGGGTTGAGGCCCGGCGTTTTTTAGGCGCAGAATGGTCGCCCTTGGGGTTTTACCTCGCCTGTAATGAAAGGAAACTCGATGACCCGTCTTCGTGCCATCTGTACCGCAGTTGCTCTGGTGTGTGCCAGCGGCCCTGTTTTCGCCGATACCGCCAGCCACAACGCCAGCGCCGAAGCGTTCCTGACCCTGGCGCACGCTGACAAACTGGGCACTCCGGTGTACATGCAAGTGCAGCAGATGTTTGCCCAGCGCTTTGAACAGACCAAGGCCCCTGAGTCGAAAAAAGCCACCCTGGAAACCTACCAGGCCAAGGCCAATGCCGCGCTGGACCAGGCCATCGGCTGGAACAAGCTCAAGCCGGACATGGTCAAGCTCTACACCAGCAACTTCAGCGAGTCGGAGCTCAAGGACCTGGTAGCCTTCTACCAATCGCCATTGGGCAAGAAAGTCCTGGAAAAAATGCCGCAGTTGACCCAGCAATCGGCCCAACTGACCCAAGCCAAGCTGGAAAGCGCGGTGCCGGTGGTGAACAAGCTGCTGGCCGACATGACGGCCGAGCTCGAGCCAAAAGCCGCTGCCCCTGCCAAGAAAAAGCCGTAAGCGGAGCCCGGTATGAGCATGCAACAACGCATCGAATCGACACTCGGGCTCTTGCAGCCTGAGCACTTGCAAGTGCTGGATGAAAGCCACATGCACAGCCGTGGCCTGCAGACCCACTTCAAGGCCGTGGTGGTCAGCCAGCAGTTCGAAGGGCTCAATCGCGTCAAGCGTCACCAGAAGGTCTACGGCACGCTGGGCGAACTGATGGGCGAATTCCATGCGTTGGCGCTGCACACCTACACCCCTGAAGAATGGGCGCAGATCGACGCCGCCCCGGCTTCGCCGACCTGTGCCGGTGGTAGCAAGCACTGAGCGGGCAACCTGCTTTTGGGTGAACAAGTTTTTGTGGCGAGGGAGCTTGCTCCCGCTGGGCTGCGAAGCGGCCCCCTGAGCGACGGCTTTGCCGTCGAGCGGGAGCAAGCTCCCTCGCCACGATAAGCGCTTCGCTTCAGGGCACTTCGCTCCTAAAGCCACATTGTTTTTGTTAGAATCCGCAACGCGCCGCTCACCCGGCGCGTTTTTTTTCGCATCCGGTTCACCCTTTACGAGGGTAGCCACCTGGAGAAACACCCATGGCACAACCCATTGTCGTGGCGGCACTGTATAAGTTCGTCACCCTGGAAGATTACGTCGAGCTGCGTGAGCCCCTGCTCAAGGCCATGCTCGACAACGGCATCAAAGGCACGTTGCTGATCGCCGAAGAAGGCATCAACGGCACGGTTTCCGGTACTCGTGAAGGCATCGATGGCCTGCTGGCATGGCTCAAGAACGATCCGCGCATGATCGACATCGACCATAAAGAGTCGTACTGCGACGAGCAGCCGTTCTACCGCACCAAGGTCAAGCTAAAGAAAGAAATCGTCACCCTGGGCGTTGAAGGCGTGGATCCGAACAAGCAGGTCGGCACCTATGTCGAACCGCAGGACTGGAACGCACTGATCAGCGATCCGGAAGTGCTGCTGATCGATACCCGCAACGATTACGAAGTGGCCATCGGCACCTTCGAAGGCGCCGTCGATCCCAAGACCACCAGCTTCCGCGAATTCCCCGAGTACATCAAAGCCAACTTCGACCCGGCCCGGCACAAGAAAGTCGCGATGTTCTGCACCGGCGGCATTCGTTGTGAAAAAGCCTCCAGCTACATGCTTGGCCAGGGGTTCGACGAGGTCTATCACCTCAAGGGCGGCATCCTGAAATACCTCGAAGAGGTGCCTCAGGAAGAAACCAAGTGGCGCGGCGACTGCTTCGTGTTCGACAACCGCGTCACCGTTCGCCACGACCTCAGCGAAGGCGACTACGATCAATGTCACGCTTGTCGTACTCCGGTCAGCGTCGAAGACCGCGCCTCGGAGCACTATGTACCTGGCATCAGTTGCCCACATTGCTGGGATAAGCTGAGCGAGAAAACCCGGCGCAGCGCCATCGACCGGCAGAAGCAGATCGAATTGGCCAAGGCTCGCAACATGCCGCACCCGATCGGCTACAACTATAAGCAGACATCTTCCGAGGCCTGAACCATGGCGTCACGCTTGCTCTATGTGATGGACCCGATGTGTTCCTGGTGCTGGGGCTTTGCGCCGGTGGCCGAGGCATTGGTGGGGCAGGCGCATGCCGCGGGGGTGGAGTTGCACCTGGTGGTGGGCGGCTTGCGCACCGGCAGCGGTTCGGCGCTGGAGCCGACCACCCGCCGCTACATTCTTGAACACTGGCAGGCCGTCACCCAGGCCACCGGCCAACCCTTCAAGCTTGAAGGTGCGTTGCCGGACGGTTTCGTCTACGACACAGAGCCTGCCTGTCGGGCACTGGTGACGGCCCGCAGCCTGGCCCCGGACCTGGCCTGGAAGCTGTTGAGGCTGATCCAGGAGGCCTTTTATGTGCAAGGCCGTGACGTCACCCACGCCAGCGTCCTGGTGGAGCTGGCCGAACAGGCCGGGCTGCCACGCATCGAATTCGCCGCGGCTTTCGACCGCGCCGACCAACATGTGGCCACCGCTGCGGATTTCACCTGGGTGCAGGACTTGGGCATTGCCGGGTTCCCCACGTTGTTGGCCGAGCGTGACGGCCAGTTGGCCTTGCTGACCAACGGTTACCAGCCCCTGAGCCAACTGTCGCCTTTGCTTGGTCGCTGGCTCGAGCGCGCGGCCTGTGCCTGAGCGGCCGCAAGCTACATCGGCTTCGCCGCGTATCGACCGGTTGAGCTGGACGGAAATCCGTCGCCTGGCCCTCAAGCATAAAAAAGCCCTGTGGATCGCCAACGGCGTGGCTGTGCTGGCGACGCTGTGCAGCGTGCCGATCCCGTTGCTGTTGCCATTGCTGGTCGACGAAGTGCTGCTGGGTCATGGCGATGCCGCCTTGAAAGTCATGAACCATGCATTGCCCATGGGTTGGCAGCGTGCTGCCGGTTATATCGGGCTGATGTTGCTGGTGACCCTGGCCCTGCGCTGTGGCGCATTGCTGTTCAACGTGGTGCAGGCGCGCCTGTTCGCCAGGTTGGCCAAGGACATCGTCTATCGCATTCGCATCCGGCTGATCGAGCGTCTCAAGCGAATCTCCCTGGGCGAGTACGAAAGCCTGGGCAGCGGTACCGTGGCAGCCCATCTGGTCACCGACCTGGACACCCTCGACAAATTCATCGGTGAAACCCTCAGCCGTTTCCTGGTGGCGATGCTGACCCTGGTGGGCACGGCCGGGATCCTGGTATGGATGCACTGGGAACTGGCGCTGTTGATCCTGCTGTTCAACCCGCTGGTGATCTACGCCACGGTGCAGTTGGGCAAGCGGGTCAAGCATCTCAAGAAACTGGAGAACGACAGCACCTCGCGCTTCACCCAGGCCTTGACCGAAACCCTGGATGCCATCCAGGAAGTGCGCGCCGGTAACCGCCAGGGTTATTTCCTTGGCCGCTTGGGGATGCGTGCCAAGGAGGTCCGTGATTACGCCGTGAGTTCGCAGTGGAAAACCGACGCCTCGAACCGCGCCAGTGGTTTGCTGTTCCAGTTCGGCATCGATATTTTTCGCGCGGCGGCCATGCTCACCGTAGTTTTTTCCGACCTGTCCATCGGCCAGATGCTGGCGGTATTCAGCTATCTCTGGTTCATGATCGGTCCGGTCGAGCAGTTGCTCAATCTGCAATACGCCTTTTATGCCGCTGGCGGTGCCTTGAACCGGATCAATGAACTGCTGGCCCGGGCCGACGAGCCTCAGTACACGGGTGTCGTCGATCCGTTCAAGGGGCGTGACACCGTAGGCATCGATATCCAGGGGTTGAGTTTCGGTTACGGTGAAGAACTGGTGCTCGACCAGTTGAACCTGTCCATCTCGCCTGGCGAGAAAGTCGCTATCGTCGGTGCCAGCGGCGGCGGCAAGAGCACCCTGGTGCAGTTGTTGCTGGGGTTGTACACGCCGCAATCGGGCAGCATTCGTTTTGGTGGCGCCACGCAGCAGGAGATCGGCCTGGAGACTATTCGGGAGAATGTTGCAGTGGTGTTGCAACATCCGGCGCTGTTCAACGACACGGTGCGTGCGAACCTCTCCATGGGGCGTGAGTGCAGTGACGACGACTGCTGGCGGGCACTGGAAATCGCCCAGCTCGATGTCACTGTACGGGCGCTGCCCCTGGGCCTGGAGAGTGTAGTAGGGCGTTCCGGGGTGCGGTTGTCGGGCGGGCAGCGTCAACGGCTGGCCATCGCCCGCATGGTACTGGCCAACCCTCGGGTGGTGATTCTCGACGAAGCCACCTCGGCACTGGACGCTGCCACCGAGTACAACCTCCACCAGGCACTGGCGCGCTTTTTGAGTGCACGCACCACACTGATCATCGCCCACCGGCTCTCGGCGGTGAAGCAGGCCGATCGGGTATTGGTGTTCGACGGTGGGCAAATCGCCGAAGACGGCGACCATTTGCAGTTGATTGCCGAGGGCGGTCTCTACGCCCGACTCTACGGTCACTTGCAACAGATACAGCAGCCTTGAGTTTGCGCAACTTTTCTGCGCTTAGTATCGGAAAAAAGCAGGCAAACACGCCGATTTTTCCCAATTCCACGCAAAGCCTGTCGATCTGTTCATCCATTCATTCGAAGGGTTGAAAACTAGCCTAGGCTATTGAGTCAGGAGCGGAATTCTGGCGGGTGTTCGTCCGGCAATACCTGTGCAAGGGACCTCATGAAGCAAAAGCAGACTCTCGGAACACCTCGGCTGCTGGGCATCGTCTGGCCCTTTATCGCCGTTGTGCTATTTCAGGCATTGCTTGGCGGCGTCAGTCTTTACGTGCTGTCCGCCGTTCGCGGCTACGTGGCGGGGGAGAGCCTCTGGTCCAAGGGCCAGAAAGACGCCATCTATTACCTCAATCTCTACGCCGACAGCCGTGACGAGACAATTTTTCGCAAATACCAGCAAGCCATCGCCGTCCCTGAGGGCGGCCATGAGTTGCGAGTGGCGCTGGACCGCGAACCACCGGACCTGAAAGCGGCAAGGGCGGGCATCCTCAAGGGCGGCAATCATCCGGACGATGTGTCCAGCCTGATCTGGCTTTATCTGAATTTTCGTCACTTCAGCTACCTGGAAGAAGCCATCGATCTCTGGACGGTGGGCGACGGCTACCTGATCGAGCTGGACAACGTCGCCCGGCAGATGCACGGCAGCATTAGCGCAGGCCTGGCGTCGGAGCTGGATATCCGGGGCTGGAAGGCCCAGATTTTTGCGATCAATGACTCCGTCACCCCGGCCGCCAAGGCCTTCAGCGATGCATTGGGCGAGGGTTCGCGTTTCATCCTGCGGCTCTTGCTGGTGACCAATTTCGCCACCGCCCTGGGGTTGATCGTCCTGGCGTTGTTGCGTACCCATAAACTGCTGGCCCAGCGACAAGTGTTCGCCAATGCGCTGCAGATGGAGAAAGAACGGGCGCAGATCACCCTGCAATCCATTGGCGACGGGGTCATCACCACCGACGTCGAGGGTGCCATCGCCTATATGAACCCCGCTGCCGAGGCGATGACCCATTGGAAAACCGAACACGCGACGGGCCTGCCCCTGGCCGCGCTGTTCAATTTGCTCGATGACAATGCCCAGACCGAGGGGCTGACCCTGATCGAGCACATCCTCAGCGGCCGGCTCAGCGGCGCCAGCGAGCATTCGAAACTGATCCAGCGCCTGGACGGCAGCACCGTGTCGGTCACCTTGGTGGGCGCGCCGATCCGTCATGCGGGCAAGGTCAGCGGCGCCGTGCTGGTGCTGCATGACATGACCCAGGAGCGTCAATACATCGCCAACCTGTCGTGGCAGGCCACCCATGACGCCCTGACTGGCCTGGCGAACCGCCGGGAGTTCGAGTATCGCCTCGAGCAGGCCTTGCACAACCTTACCCGCCAGGTCGGGCGCCATGCCTTGATGTTTCTCGACCTGGACCAGTTCAAGCTGGTCAACGACACCTGCGGCCATGCCGCGGGCGACGAATTGTTGCGTCATATCTGCGCCTTGCTGCAATCAGGGCTGCGGGAAAACGACACCCTGGCCCGGTTGGGCGGGGATGAGTTCGGGATCTTGCTGGAGAACTGTTCGCCGGAAGCGGCGGAAAAGATCGCCGAAGGGCTGCGCCAGACCGTGCAGAACCTGCACTTTGTCTGGAAGGGGCGGCCGTTCGTGACCACTGTGAGCATCGGCCTGGTGCATATCGCCCAGACGCCGACCACCCTGGAGGCGTCCCTGCGGGCTGCCGACATGGCCTGCTACATGGCCAAGGAAAAGGGGCGTAACCGGGTCCAGGTCTATCACGCCGACGACTCGGAGCTGTCCCTGCGTTTTGGCGAGATGGCCTGGGTCCAGCGCTTGCATATGGCCCTGGAGGAAAATCGCTTCTGCCTCTATGCCCAGGAAATCGCCGCGCTGGGGCCGGGCGATCATGGTGGCGGGCACATTGAAATCCTGCTGCGCCTGCACGATGAAGCCGGGCGGATGATCCTGCCGGACAGCTTCATTCCCGCAGCGGAACGCTATGGCCTGATGACGTCCCTGGACCGTTGGGTGGTGGAAAATGTCTTCAAGATCATTCGCCAATGCCTGAATGATTCGCGACAGGGACCCATGGCGATGTGTGCGATCAATCTGTCAGGCACTACTATCGGAGATCAGGCGTTTCTCGATTTCCTGCGTAAACAGTTTGCGGCCTACTCGATTCCGCCAGAAATGATTTGTTTTGAAATTACAGAAACCAGCGCTATTTCGAATTTGGGCAGTGCGATCCGCTTTATCAATGAACTCAAGAGCTTGGGCTGTTACTTCTCGCTGGATGACTTTTGCGCCGGAATGTCTTCATTCGCTTACCTGAAACATTTACCTGTAGACTTCCTGAAGATCGATGGGAGTTTCGTAAAGGATATGCTGGACGACCCGATTAACCGTGCAATGGTCGAGGTGATCAATCACATCGGTCACGTCATGGGTAAGCGCACGATTGCCGAGTTTGTTGAAACCGCCCAGATCGAGCAGGCATTGCTGGAGATTGGGGTGGACTACGCTCAGGGGTATGTGATCGAACGCCCGCAATTGTTTACCTGCGACACGTTGCAATGTCGGCCGGCCCGGCCCCAGCCGTTGTTATTCAAGGCCCCCGGCACGTTCCGCTGAACCTCTTGTTGATCCGGAAAATCACAATCAAAAGGAGCCCGACAGTGATCGACACATTCAACCGAACAGGCCCGCTCATGGACCCCACGAGCTATCCGAAATGGGCACAGCAGCTCATTACCGATTGCAGCGAGAGCAAGCGCCGGGTTGTCGAACACGAACTGTATCAGCGCATGCGCGACAACAAGCTCAGCGCCAAGACCATGCGCCACTACCTCATTGGTGGTTGGCCGGTCGTCGAACAGTTCGCCTTATACATGGCACAGAACCTCACCAAGACCCGCTTCGCCCGCCATCCCGGCGAGGACATGGCGCGTCGCTGGCTGATGCGTAACATTCGTGTCGAACTCAACCATGCCGACTACTGGGTGAACTGGAGCGCCGCCCATGGCGTGAGCCTGGAAGACCTGCAAGCCCAGCATGTGCCACCCGAGCTTCATGCCTTGAGCCACTGGTGCTGGCACACCAGCTCCTCGGATTCGCTGATCGTGGCCATCGCCGCGACCAACTATGCCATTGAGGGAGCGACGGGAGAGTGGTCGGCGCTGGTGTGTTCCACCGGCGTCTATGCGGCGGCTTTCGCCGAGGAAGATCGCAAGCGGGCCATGAAATGGCTGAAGATGCATGCCCAGTACGATGACGCCCATCCTTGGGAGGCCCTGGAAATCATCTGTACGCTGGCGGGGATGAATCCGAGCAAGGCCCTGCAAACGGAGCTGCGACAGGCCGTGTGCAAGAGCTACGACTACATGTACCTGTTCCTGGAGCGTTGCATGCAACTGGAGCAGTCGGAGTCCGTGGGCAAATCTTCTTCCACCCGTGAGCGCCTGGCGCTGGCCGGGAGCTGATTTCTACCGCTACAGGTAGCTGCACCCATGTGGGAGCGAGCCTGCTCGCGAAGAGGCCTGGCAGTCGACGGGGAGGTTGACGGCTAGACCACTATCGCGAGCAAGCTCGCTCCCACAGTTATTTTCAGCCTGCCATCGCCAGCCGATTGCGGCCTTCGCGCTTGGCGACGTACAGCGCGCTGTCGGCCCTGCGTAGCAGGCTTTCCGAAGACTCCCCCGGTAGCAACGTCGCGCAACCCAGGCTCACCGTCAGTTCGATCCGTGTGCCAGCGGCGAAATAATCCTGGGCCTGGGCGGCATAACGCAGCCGTTCACCGACCATGGCCGCAGCGTCGCGGCTGGTATTGGCCAGCAGAATCAGAAATTCTTCACCGCCGAACCTGAACACCATGTCCACATTGCGCAGTTGGCTCTTGATCGACTCGGCCACGGCCTTGAGCACTTCGTCGCCGACGCCATGCCCATGGCTGTCGTTGATACGCTTGAAATGATCGATGTCGAGCATCAGCAGCGACAAGGGTTGTAGATGCCGCCTGGCCATGTCGATTTCACGAACCAGGGTCTGGTCCATGGCGATGCGGTTACCGGTGCCGGTCAGCGGATCGCGCAGCGCGCTTTGAGTGGCGGCTCGATAAAGCAGCGCGTTGCGCAATGGATACAGCAATGTCGAGAGCACCGATTCCAAGTCGGCCTGTTCCGCCTCAGAGAAGCGTTGGTTGCGCCGGAATACCAACTCGCCCAAGTGTTCGCCTTCATGGCTGAGGTTGTAGCTGAGGGTGTGATGGCCCCGCTGCCCGAGTTCGAGACGCAGATCGCTGGGCTTGTGTTGATAGGCCAATGCATCCAGGGGCACCAATCGCTGAACTTCCCGGAAAAACAGGCCCAGGATGCGTTGTGGTTCCAGGCTGGTCTGCAATTGTTGGCCCAGTTGCTTGCGCAATTGCGAAAGGCTGACCGAGCGTGGCACGAGTGGCGACGGCTGGCCGAAGCCCAGGCGCTGCAACTTGGCGCTGTCGAAGTCTATCGCGTTGATCTGGGTGGGCGTTTTCATTTGGCGTTAGCCCCTAAGCTAAATCTGTCCTGCCGGGCTGGGTGATGCCGCTTAAGGTAGCGTGTCGTACTGATCCTTCAGTCCCGTAGGACATCTGATTTGAGTTTAGACCGCTTTCCCTGTCAGGCGTAAGACTCGTCTCAACGTCCGTTCCCCGCCGAACATGGCGTGTTTGAGGATATTTAGAGCGAAAGTCGTGCCATTCAGTTCATTAGAATAAAAATCTAGAGAAATCAATGAATTGATGCTTATGAGCGAGCGCCGCGCCAGCATTTGGGCGGCGTGGACTTGGCGTTTCGCCTGGCAGGCTATTGAAGGAGCCCGCGTCGCGACGGTAAATCGTCGCGACGCGGAGAAAGGCAGTTATTGCGCGTTGAAGGCTTGGCCGTTGATACCGGTACTGTCCGGGCCCATGAGGTACAGATAGACCGGCATGATCTCTTCAGGCGTCGGATTGTTGAGTGGGTTTTCCCCTGGATAGGCCTGGGCACGCATGCTGGTGCGGGTAGCGCCGGGGTTGATGCTGTTGGCGCGCACTGCGGCGACGGTATCGACTTCGTCGGCCAGGGTCTGCATCAGCCCTTCGGTGGCGAACTTGGACACGCCATAGGCGCCCCAGTACGCCCGGCCCTTGCGCCCGACGCTGCTGGAAGTGAATACCACGGAGGCGTCCTTGGACAGCTTGAGCAGGGGCAGCAAGGTGCTGGTGAGCATGAACATGGCGTTGACGTTCACATGCATCACGCGCATGAAGTTCTCGCCGGACAACTGTTCCAGCGGTGTGCGCGGGCCGATGATCGAGGCGTTGTGCAGCAGGCCGTCCAGATGACCGAACTCGGTTTCGATCATCGCCGCCAGTTCATCGTACTGATGAGGCAACGCCGTTTCGAGGTTGAACGGGATCACCGCTGGCTGCGGATGACCGGCCGCCTCGATCTCATCGTAGACCTGGGTCAGGTTGGCTTCGGTCTTGCCCAGCAACAGCACAGTGGCACCGTGGGCGGCGTAGGCTTTCGCCGCAGCGGCACCGATCCCGCGACCGGCGCCGGTGACCAGAATCACCCGGCCATTGAGCAGGTCGGGGCGGGCGGAATAATCAAACATAAAAAAACCTCAACAAGTCAATCTGTTGGCAGACGCTGTGTGGCGAGGGGATTTTCCCCGCTATGTGGGAGTAGGCTGTGGGAGCAGGGCTTGCTCGCGAACAGGCGTCGCGATTTCTGAAAGACCGCATCGCCTTCATCGCGGGCAAGCCTTGCTCCCACAAAAATCCCGTCACCACAAGAACAGTCAGATCAGCAACTGCACAACGCGTTATCCAGCACCTCGCGCAGCGCCAACGGGTGATCGATCACCACATCCGCGCCCCAGTGCCGGGGGTTGTCGTCCGGGTGGATGTAGCCGTAGGTCACCGCGCAGGTCTTGGTGCCGGCGCTGCGGCCGGACTCGATGTCCCGCAGGTCATCGCCCACGAACAACACGCTGGCCGGGTCCAGGTCGAGCAGCTTGCACGCCAGGGTCAGCGGTTCCGGGTCCGGCTTGCTGTTTTTCACGTGGTCAGGGCAGATCAGCACTTTCGAACGCTCGGCCAGGCCCAGTTGCTGCATGATCGGTTCGGCGAAACGCACCGGTTTGTTGGTGACCACGCCCCAGATCAGGTTGGCCGCTTCGATATCGGCCAGCACCTGGGCCATGCCGTCGAACAGGTGGCTGTGGACCGCGCAACCCTTGAGGTAGCGGTCGAGGAATTCCTGGCGCAGGTCCTCGAACCCCGGTGATTCCGGGTCCATGGAAAAGGTCACCGCGACCATCGCCCGGGCGCCGCCGGAAATCTCGTCGCGAATGTGCTGCGTGTTCATCGGTGGCAAGCCACGGTCGGCGCGCATGGCCTGGCAGATGGCGATGAAATCCGGCGCGGTGTCGAGCAGCGTGCCGTCCATGTCGAAAAGAACCGCTTTGAGACGCATCGACTTACTCCTCGCGCAGGGTCTGGACCATGTAGTTGACGTCAACATCGGCGGCCAGCTTGTAGTGCTTGGTCAGCGGGTTGTAGGTCAGGCCAATGATGTCCTTGACGGTCAGCCCGGCCATGCGGCTCCAGGCGCCCAGCTCGGAAGGGCGGATGAATTTCTTGAAGTCGTGGGTGCCGCGTGGCAGCAGCTTCATGATGTATTCGGCGCCGATGATGGCGAACAAGTAGGCTTTCGGGTTGCGGTTGATCGTGGAGAAGAACACCTGGCCGCCGGGCTTGACCATGCTAAAGCAAGCGCGGATGACCGAGGACGGGTCTGGCACGTGTTCGAGCATTTCCAGGCAGGTGACCACGTCGAATTGACCGGGCATTTCTTCGGCCAGGGCTTCGGCGGTGATCTGCCGGTATTCCACGTTGACGCCGGATTCCAGCTGGTGCAGTTGCGCAACCGCCAGCGGCGCTTCGCCCATGTCGATGCCCATTACCGTCGCCCCGCGCTGGGCCATGGCCTCGCTGAGGATGCCGCCGCCGCAACCGACGTCGAGGACCTTCTTGCCGGCCAGGTTGACCCGTTCGTCAATCCAGTTGACCCGCAGCGGGTTGATGTCATGCAGCGGTTTGAATTCGCTTTCACGGTCCCACCAGCGATGGGCCAGGGCTTCGAATTTGGCGATTTCGGCGTGGTCGACGTTGCTCATGTGCAGATCCTCGAAAAGCTTGGAAAATCAGGTGCCCCGAGCCGCGGCTCAAGGGGCGTGGTTATTCGTTGTGACCGCTGATGCGGCGACCCCAGGCCTGGGCCGTGGCGATCAGGCTGGATTCGTCCATGCGAGTCAGCCGGCCATCCTCCAGTAACGGCTTGCCGCCCACCCACAGGTGTTTGACGCAATCGCGACCGGTGGCATAGATCAACTGCGACACCGGGTCGTAGATCGGCTGCTGGGCCAGTCCCGACAGATCGAAGGCCACCAGGTCGGCGGCCTTGCCCACTTCCAGCGAGCCGACTGTCGCCTCGATGCCCAGCGCCCGGGCGCCATTGAGCGTGGCCATGCGCAGTGCCCGATGGGCATCCAGGGCGGTGGCCGAGCCGGCGACGGCCTTGGCCAGTAGGGCGGCGGTGCGGGTTTCGCCGAGCAGATCCAGGTCGTTGTTGCTCGCCGCGCCGTCGGTACCGAGGGCGACATTGACGCCGGCCTGCCACAGGCGCTCCACCGGGCAGAAGCCGCTGGCCAGCTTCAGGTTCGATTCGGGGCAATGAATCACGCTGCAATTGCTTTCTACCAGCAAGGCCTGGTCTTCGTCGCTGATCTGAGTCATGTGCACGGCCTGGAAGCGTGGCCCCAGCAGACCCAGTCGTCCCAGGCGCGCCATCGGCCGCTCAGCGGTGTTATCCACAGCCTGCTGTACTTCGAAGGCGGTTTCGTGGACATGCATATGAATGGCCGCGTCCAGCTCCTCGGCGATCACGCGGATTTTCTCCAGGTTCTCGTCGCCCACCGTGTAGGGCGCGTGCGGGCCGAATGCGACTTTGATTCGCGGATGGTGCTTGAGGTCGCCAAACAATTCGATGCCCTGACGAATGGCTTCGTCGGCACTGGCGGCACCGGGGATCGGAAAGTCGAGGATCGGAATGGCGATTTGCGCACGAATGCCACTGTCGTGGACGCACTCGCTGGCGACCTTGGGGTAGAAATACATGTCGGAGAAGCAAGTGATGCCGCCCTTGATCTGCTCGGCGATTGCCAGGTCGGTGCCATCGCGGACGAAATCTTCATCGACCCATTTGGCTTCAGCCGGCCAGATGTGCTGTTCGAGCCAGGTCATCAAGGGCAAGTCATCGGCCAGGCCGCGAAACAGGGTCATGGCCGCGTGGCCGTGGGCATTGATCAGGCCGGGGCTGAGCAGCATGCCGGGCAGCTCGCGGACCTGTGCGGCGTCGCACTTCAGGGCTTCGGCTCGGGGGCCGATGAACACGATGCAACCGTCGCGAATGC
Source organism: Pseudomonas sp. 43mfcvi1.1 (assembly GCF_900115935.1). Classification (NCBI taxonomy): domain Bacteria; kingdom Pseudomonadati; phylum Pseudomonadota; class Gammaproteobacteria; order Pseudomonadales; family Pseudomonadaceae; genus Pseudomonas; species Pseudomonas sp. 43mfcvi1.1. The sequence continues at coordinate 132,825 of NZ_UETT01000001.1, forward strand.
CCAGGCCATGGTCCTTGAGCACCACACCGGCGGGTTCGACAGGCACCAACCAGGTCGGCAGCAATAATAAGTCGAGCGCAACGGCAGGCTTGGGCATCGTGGAACGGTTCCATGGGGTATAAAGGATGGCGAAGTATACCCGAGCGTCTTCGCGGAGGGATCGCTATAATCGGCGGCTTTTGTTCATGAGTGCGGGGTGAAGGATGCGCGATCGACTATTGGCTGCGGAGAAGGTGAAAGCCATCGATTGGCGCGATGGCGTCCTGTACCTGCTGGATCAGCGTAGCTTGCCGTTCGAGGAAAACTGGATCGCTTGCACCCGTGCCGCCGATGTGGCCGAGGCCATTGGCTCGAGGGTGGTGCGCGGCGCGCCGGTCATCGGCATCAGTGCGGCCTATGGCGTCGTGCTGGCAGCGCGGACCAGGATGGCTGAGGGGGATGACTGGCAAGCGGCTCTGGAGGCTGATTTTGTCTTGCTGGCCGAGGCCCGGCCGACGGCGGCGAACCTCTTCTGGGCGCTGGACCGGATGCGCGATCGGCTGGGGCGCTTGAAAGAACACGCCGAGCCGCTGGCTGTGCTTGAGGCCGAAGCCATCGCGATCCACGAGAGTGACCGTGAAGCCAACCTGACCATGGCCCAGCTCGGTGTCGACCTGATCCGCAAGCACCAGGGCAATGCCCAGGCCATCCTGACCCATTCCAACACCGGCGCCCTGGCGACCGGCGGCTTCGGCACGGCCTTGGGGGTCATCCGTGGTGCGTATATCGAAGGCATGGTCGAGCGGGTCTATGCCGACGAAACCCGTCCATGGCTGCAGGGCTCGCGCCTGACGGCATGGGAGATGGCTCGTGAGGGCATCCCGGTGACCCTCAACGCCGATTCCGCTGCTGCCCACATCATGAAGACCAAGGGTGTGACCTGGGTGATCGTCGGTGCCGATTGCATCGCCGCCAATGGTGACGTAGCGAACAAGATCGGCACTTATCAACTGGCGGTCTGCGCCATGCACCATGGCGTACGCTTCATGGTGGTGGCGCCGAGCTCGACCATCGACATGAGCCTGGCCAGCGGGGATGACATCCCGATCGAGGAGTGTGACGGGCGCGAACTGTTGGAAATCGGTGGCAAGTGGCTCGGCGCGGATGTGGATGCCTTCAATCCGGTATTCGATGTCACCCCGGCGGACCTGATTGATGTCATCGTCACGGAAAAGGGCATCATCGAGCGCCCGGATTCCGCGAAGCTGGCGCAGCTGATGTGCCGCAAGCGGTTGCACTGAGCCGCTTGTCGTCGGGCATAGCGCTATCGCGAGCAGGCTCGCTCCCACATTGGATCGGTGTTGTGTCCTGAATCCTGGGTGCTCCAAAACTCCCTGTGGGGGCGAGCCTGCTCGCGATAGAGTCCAGAAAGTCAACAAATGCCTTGCATTTGCCCTTCAATTCTTCATCCACAGCGCTTCTGAGCCCCTCTGGTCCCATATCAGCCTGTCACCGGTCAACTAACTACGCACCATGCGCATCTGGGGGATAGGTGCGTGGCGGCTCTTGTGATAACATCCGGCGGTTTCCAGGGCTGCCTCGCGAGGTGGCCTTTACTGCGCAGATCCATGGCATAACTCGTTGATTTGTCGTAAGCCGCTGCACGGCACTTGTTCTGCAGCGGCGAGCTTCGTTCGTCCCATCTGGATGTGACGAGGTTTCACCAGAAAAAGGAATCAGGCTTCTCATGGGCGAACTGGCCAAAGAAATCCTCCCGGTCAATATCGAAGACGAGCTGAAACAGTCCTACCTCGACTACGCAATGAGCGTAATCGTCGGGCGGGCGCTGCCGGATGCGCGCGATGGCTTGAAGCCCGTGCACCGGCGCGTGCTGTTCGCGATGAGCGAACTGGGCAACGACTTCAACAAGCCGTACAAGAAATCCGCCCGTGTCGTCGGCGACGTGATCGGTAAGTATCACCCCCACGGCGACACTGCCGTGTACGACACCATCGTTCGTATGGCGCAGCCATTCTCCTTGCGCTACCTGCTGGTAGACGGCCAGGGCAACTTCGGTTCCGTGGACGGCGACAACGCCGCGGCCATGCGATACACCGAAGTGCGCATGACCAAGCTGGCCCACGAACTGCTGGCCGACCTGCACAAGGAAACCGTGGACTGGGTGCCGAACTACGACGGCACCGAAATGATCCCGGCGGTCATGCCGACCCGTATCCCGAACCTGCTGGTCAACGGCTCCAGCGGTATCGCCGTGGGCATGGCGACCAACATCCCGCCGCACAACCTCGGTGAAGTCATCGACGGTTGCCTGGCCCTCATCGACAATCCCGAGCTGACCGTCGATGAGCTGATGCAGTACATCCCGGGCCCGGACTTCCCGACCGCCGCGATCATCAATGGTCGTGCCGGCATCATCGAGGCCTACCGCACCGGTCGTGGCCGCATTTACATGCGTGCCCGTTCGACCGTCGAAGACATCGACAAGGTTGGCGGTCGCCAGCAGATCGTCATCACCGAGCTGCCGTACCAGTTGAACAAGGCCCGCCTGATCGAGAAGATCGCCGAGCTGGTGAAAGAGAAGAAGCTCGAAGGCATCACCGAGCTGCGTGACGAATCCGACAAGGACGGCATGCGCGTCGTGATCGAGTTGCGTCGTGGCGAAGTGCCTGAGGTGATCCTCAACAACCTCTACGCCCAGACCCAGCTGCAAAGCGTGTTCGGTATCAACATCGTCGCGCTGATCGACGGCCGTCCGCGGATCCTGAACCTCAAGGACCTGCTGGAAGCCTTCGTGCGTCACCGCCGCGAAGTGGTCACCCGTCGCACGGTGTTCGAACTGCGCAAGGCTCGCGAGCGTGGTCACATTCTCGAAGGCCAGGCCGTTGCCCTGTCGAACATCGACCCGGTGATCGCCTTGATCAAGGCTTCGCCAACGCCGTCGGAAGCCAAGGAAGCGCTGGTCAGCACTCCTTGGGAGTCCTCCGCGGTGGTGGCAATGGTCGAGCGCGCCGGCGCCGATTCGTGCCGCCCGGAGAACCTCGATCCGCAATACGGCCTGCGCGATGGCAAGTACTTCCTGTCCCCGGAACAGGCGCAAGCCATCCTTGAACTGCGCCTGCACCGCCTGACCGGCCTGGAGCATGAGAAGCTGCTGGCCGAATACCAGGAAATCCTCAACCAGATCGGCGAGCTGATCCGCATCCTCAATAGCGCCACGCGCCTGATGGAAGTGATCCGCGAAGAGCTGGAAGTGATCCGCGCCGAATACGGCGACGTGCGCCGCACCGAGATCCTCGATGCGCGCCTGGACCTGACCCTGGGTGACATGATCCCGGAAGAAGAGCGCGTGGTGACCATTTCCCATGGCGGCTACGCCAAGACCCAGCCGCTGGCTGCCTACCAGGCTCAGCGTCGCGGTGGCAAAGGCAAGTCGGCGACAGGCGTCAAGGACGAGGACTACATCGCTCACCTGCTGGTCGCCAACAGTCACACCACGCTGCTGCTGTTCTCCAGCAAGGGCAAGGTGTACTGGCTCAAGACCTACGAAATCCCGGAAGCGTCCCGTGCCGCCCGCGGCCGTCCGCTGGTCAACCTGCTGCCGCTGGACGATGGTGAATACATCACCACCATGTTGCCGGTGGAGGAGTACACCGAGGGTCACTACATCTTCATGGCTACCGCCAACGGCACCGTGAAGAAGACCCCGCTGGAATCCTTCAGCCGCCAGCGCAGTGTCGGCCTGATCGCACTGGAGCTGGACGAAGGCGACGTGCTGATTTCCGCTGCCATCACCGATGGCGAGCGTGAAGTGATGCTGTTCTCCGACGGTGGCAAGGTGACTCGCTTCAAGGAGTCCGATGTTCGTGCCATGGGCCGTACCGCCCGCGGTGTACGCGGCATGCGCCTGCCGGAAGGCCAGAAACTGATTTCCATGCTGATCCCTGAAGAAGGCAGCCAGATCCTCACCGCTTCGGCGCGTGGTTATGGCAAGCGCACGGCCATCAGCGAATTCCCTGAGTACAAGCGTGGCGGCCAGGGCGTGATCGCCATGGTCAGCAACGAGCGTAACGGCCGCCTGGTCGGCGCCGTCCAGGTGCTCGATGGCGAGGAGATCATGTTGATCTCCGACCAGGGCACCTTGGTGCGTACGCGAGTCGCTGAAGTGTCGAGCCTGGGCCGTAACACCCAGGGTGTGACGCTGATCAAGCTGGCCAGCGACGAAACGCTGGTAGGGCTTGAGCGGGTCCAGGAACCGTCGGAAGTCGAGGGCGAGGAGCTGGAAGGCGAGGATGGCGCGGTGTTCGACGGTGCCCTGGGCGCCGATGTCGACGATGTGACCGGCGACCAATCGCTCGACGCTGCCGCAGACGAAGAAGAACCGCAGGACTAAGCGGACACGCAGGGGGCGGATGAAGATTCGCCCCCTTGTTGTTTGTTCTGTTTGAAATTTCGTATCAAATTGCAGCTTTGTGAGAGCAAGGCTTGTGTGGGAGCAAAGCTTGTGGGAGCAAGGCTTGCCCGCGATGGCGGTAGACCAGTCAACATCAATGTTGGATGACAGTCTGCTATCGCGGGCAAGCCTTGCTCCCACACCTTTGCTCTCCCGCCCTAGGTCCACAATGCGCACCACCTGATACCGTATTAATTGCGTGAACCACCAGATCAGAGCGAGATTGGATGTGAGCAAGAGAGCCTATAACTTCTGTGCCGGCCCGGCGGCGTTGCCTGAAGCGGTCCTGAAACGTGCCCAGGGTGAACTTCTCGACTGGCATGGCAAGGGCCTGTCCGTCATGGAAATGAGCCATCGCAGCGATGAGTTCGTGTCCATTGCCACCAAGGCCGAGCAGGACCTGCGTGATCTGCTGAACATCCCGTCCAATTACAAGGTGTTGTTCCTGCAGGGCGGCGCCAGCCAGCAGTTCGCCCAGGTTCCGCTGAACCTGCTGCCGGAAAGCGGCAGCGCCGACTACATCGACACCGGTATCTGGTCGCAGAAAGCCATCGAAGAAGCTTCGCGCTACGGTCACGTCAATGTGGCGGCTACCGCCAAGCCCTACGACTACTTCGCGATTCCCGGCCAGAACGAGTGGAAGCTGTCCAAGGACGCGGCCTATGTTCACTACGCGCCGAACGAAACCATCGGTGGCCTGGAATTCAACTGGATCCCGGAAACCGGCGACGTGCCCCTGGTGGCCGATATGTCCTCGGACATTCTCTCGCGTCCTGTGGATATCTCCCGTTTCGGCATGATCTACGCCGGAGCGCAGAAGAACATCGGCCCGAGCGGCATCCTGGTCAGCATCATTCGCGAAGACCTGCTGGGTCGCGCCCGTTCCCTGTGCCCGACCATGCTCAACTACAAGGTCGCGGCCGACAACGGCTCGATGTACAACACGCCGCCGACCCTGGCCTGGTATCTGTCCGGCCTGGTGTTCGAATGGCTGAAAGAGCAGGGCGGTGTCGAAGCCATCGGCAAGCTCAACGAAGTGAAGCAGCGCACGCTATATGACTTCATCGATGCCAGCGGCCTCTACAGCAACCCGATCAACAAGACCGATCGTTCGTGGATGAACGTGCCGTTCCGCCTGGCCGATGACCGTCTGGACAAGCCGTTCCTGGTCGGTGCCGACGAACGTGGCCTGCTGAACCTCAAGGGCCATCGTTCGGTCGGTGGCATGCGCGCTTCCATCTATAACGCCGTCGACATCAACGCCGTCAATGCGCTGATCGCCTACATGGCAGAGTTCGAGAAGGAACATGGCTGATGTCTGAGCAAGAACTCAAGGCGCTGCGCCTGCGCATCGATGCCCTGGACGAAAAGGTCCTGGAGCTGATCAGCGAGCGCGCGCGCTGCGCCCAGGAAGTCGCCCGGGTGAAGATGGCTTCCCTGGCCGAAGGCGAAGTACCAGTGTTCTATCGCCCCGAGCGTGAAGCGCAGGTGCTCAAGCGTGTCATGGAGCGCAACAAGGGGCCGCTGGGCAACGAAGAGATGGCGCGTCTGTTCCGCGAAATCATGTCTTCGTGCCTGGCCCTCGAGCAGCCACTGAAGGTCGCCTACCTGGGCCCGGAAGGCACCTTCACCCAGGCTGCCGCCATGAAACACTTCGGCCACGCCGTGATCAGCAAGCCGATGGCGGCCATCGACGAAGTCTTCCGTGAAGTGGCGGCCGGGGCCGTGAATTTCGGCGTGGTGCCGGTGGAGAACTCCACCGAAGGCGCGGTCAACCACACGCTGGACAGCTTCCTCGAGCATGACATGGTGATCTGCGGCGAAGTCGAGCTGCGTATCCACCACCACCTGTTGGTCGGTGAGAACACCAAGACTGACAGCATCAGCCGGATCTATTCCCACGCCCAGTCGTTGGCCCAGTGCCGCAAGTGGCTGGACGCCCATTACCCGAACGTCGAGCGCGTGGCTGTATCGAGCAACGCCGAAGCGGCCAAGCGGGTCAAGGGCGAGTGGAACTCGGCGGCGATCGCTGGCGACATGGCGGCCGGCCTCTATGGGCTGACTCGCCTGGCCGAGAAAATCGAGGACCGCCCGGACAACTCCACGCGGTTCCTGATGATCGGCAGCCAGGAAGTGCCGCCGACCGGCGACGACAAGACCTCGATCATCGTGTCCATGAGCAACAAGCCCGGCGCGCTCCATGAACTGCTGGTGCCGTTCCATGACAACGGTATCGACCTGACGCGGATCGAGACCCGTCCGTCGCGCAGCGGTAAATGGACCTACGTGTTCTTCATCGATTTTGTCGGCCACCACCGTGATCCACTGGTAAAAGGTGTGCTGGAAAAAATCAGTCAGGAAGCAGTGGCACTCAAGGTGCTGGGTTCCTACCCCAAGGCAGTTCTTTAAGGGCGGATAGCAAATGAGTGGCAACTTCCTCGCTCTGGCTCAGCCAGGCGTGCAACAACTCTCGCCTTACGTTCCGGGCAAACCCGTGGACGAACTGGCCCGCGAGCTGGACCTGGATCCGGCCAGCATCGTCAAGTTGGCGAGCAACGAAAATCCGCTGGGTGCGAGCCCCAAGGCGCTGGCGGCGATCCGCGACGAATTGGCCGAGCTGACCCGCTACCCCGATGGCAATGGGTTTGCATTGAAAAGCCTGCTGGCCGAGCGCTGTGGCGTCGAGCTGAACCAGGTGACACTGGGCAATGGCTCCAACGACATTCTTGAGCTGGTCGCCCGTGCATACCTGGCGCCAGGTCTCAACGCTGTGTTCAGCGAACATGCGTTTGCGGTCTATCCGATTGCCACCCAGGCCGTCGGCGCCGATGCCCATGTGGTTCCGGCCAAGGATTGGGGGCACGATCTGCCGGCCATGCTGGCCGCCATCGACGTCAACACCCGGGTGGTTTTCATTGCCAACCCGAACAATCCGACCGGCACCTGGTTCGATGCCCAGGCCCTGGACGACTTCCTGCAAGACGTGCCCGCGCACGTGCTGGTGGTGCTGGACGAGGCCTACATCGAATACGCCGAAGGCAGTGATTTGCCCGATGGCCTGGATTTCCTCGCGGCCTACCCGAACCTGCTGGTTTCGCGCACGTTCTCCAAAGCCTACGGCCTGGCTTCACTACGGGTTGGCTACGGCTTGTCCACTGCTGTGGTGGCCGATGTGCTGAACCGCGTGCGCCAGCCATTCAACGTCAACAGTTTTGCCTTGGCCGCTGCTTGTGCGGCATTGCAGGATGAGGATTACCTGGCGGAAAGTCGTCGCCTGAACGCGGCCGGTATGCAGCAGTTGGAAGCGGGGTTGCTTGAGCTGGGCTTGGGCTGGATTCCATCCAAAGGCAATTTCATCTGCGTCGACCTGGGGCGTGTCGCCGCACCGGTGTACCAGGGGTTGTTGCGCGAAGGCGTGATCGTGCGTCCGGTGGCCAATTACGGCATGCCGAACCACTTGCGCATCACCATTGGCCTGCCAGCGGAAAACAGCCGTTTCCTTGAGGCGTTGAGCAAGGCCCTGGTTCGTGGTTGATGTCACCTCGCTGCAACCTGCTGCCCCTATGATCGGTCGCCTGGTGGTGGTTGGCCTGGGGTTGATCGGTGGTTCGTTCGCCAAGGGCTTGCGTGAAAGCGGCCTGTGCCGCGAAGTGGTCGGTGTCGACCTGGATCCGCAGTCGCGCAAGCTGGCCGTGGAGCTGGGTGTGGTCGATCGCTGCGAGGATGACCTGGCGATCGCCTGCCAGGGCGCGGACGTGATCCAGCTGGCGGTGCCGATCCTGGCCATGGAAAAGCTGCTGGCGCGCCTGGCGACCATGAACCTGGGGCAAGCGATTCTGACCGACGTTGGCAGCGCCAAGGGTAATGTCGTGCGCGCGGCTACCGAGGCTTTCGGCGGAATGCCGGCGCGTTTCGTGCCCGGTCATCCGATTGCCGGTTCCGAGCAGAGCGGGGTGGAAGCCTCCAACGCCGAACTGTTTCGTCGTCACAAAGTGATCCTCACGCCGCTGGACCAGACGGATCCAGCCGCGCTGGCGGTGGTTGACCGTTTGTGGCGCGAACTGGGCGCCGATGTCGAGCACATGCAGGTCGAGCGTCATGATGAAGTGTTGGCCGCTACCAGCCATTTGCCGCACCTGTTGGCGTTCGGCCTGGTGGATTCGTTGGCCAAACGCAATGAAAATCTTGAGATCTTCCGTTACGCTGCCGGCGGTTTCCGCGATTTCACGAGAATCGCTGGAAGCGACCCGGTCATGTGGCACGACATCTTCCTCGCCAACCGCGAAGCTGTCTTGCGCACACTCGATACATTTCGCAGCGATCTCGACGCCTTGCGCGACGCGGTCGATGCAGGGGACGGGCACCAATTGCTGGGCGTTTTCACGCGCGCCAGGGTGGCCCGCGAGCATTTCAGTAAAATCCTGGCCCGTCGGGCCTATGTGGACGCTATGAACTCCAATGATCTGATTTTCCTGGCACAACCTGGTGGCTCCCTGAGTGGGCGTATTCGTGTACCGGGCGATAAATCGATTTCCCACCGTTCGATCATGCTCGGCTCCCTGGCCGAAGGCGTGACCGAGGTGGAAGGCTTCCTCGAGGGCGAAGATGCCCTGGCGACGTTGCAAGCGTTTCGCGATATGGGCGTGGTCATCGAAGGCCCGCACCACGGCCGCGTGACCATCCATGGTGTCGGCCTGCACGGCCTCAAGCCTGCCCCGGGGCCGATCTACCTGGGTAACTCCGGGACCTCGATGCGCCTGTTGTCCGGCCTGCTGGCCGCCCAGGACTTCGACAGCACCCTGACCGGCGACGCCTCGCTGTCCAAGCGCCCGATGAATCGCGTCGCCAACCCGTTGCGGGAAATGGGCGCGGTCATCGAGACGGCCGCCGACGGTCGTCCGCCGATGACCATTCGCGGTGGCCACAAGCTCAAGGGCCTGACCTACACCATGCCGATGGCCAGTGCCCAGGTGAAATCCTGTCTGCTGCTGGCCGGCCTCTATGCCGAAGGCAAGACCACCGTCACCGAACCGGCTCCGACCCGCGACCACACCGAGCGCATGCTGCGCGGCTTCGGCTATCCAGTCACTGTCGATGGCGCCACGGCGTCCGTCGAGTCTGGCAGCAAGCTGTCCGCGACCCACATCGAAGTGCCGGGCGATATCTCCTCGTCCGCCTTCTTCCTGGTGGCCGCTTCGATTGCCGAAGGCTCCGACCTGGTGCTCGAACACGTCGGCATCAATCCGACCCGTACTGGCGTGATCGACATCCTGCGCCTGATGGGTGCCGACATCACGCTGGAAAATCAGCGTGAAGTCGGCGGCGAGCCAGTAGCGGACTTGCACGTACGAGCAGCTAAACTCAAGGGTATCAAGATTCCCGAGGCGTTGGTCCCACTGGCTATCGACGAATTCCCGGTGCTGTTCGTGGCGGCCGCCTGTGCAGAAGGGCGCACTGTGTTGACTGGCGCCGAAGAGCTGCGGGTCAAGGAATCGGATCGTATCCAGGTGATGGCTGATGGCTTGCTCGCCCTGGGCGTCAAGTGCCAGCCAACGCCGGACGGCATCATCATCGACGGCGGCCAGATCGGCGGCGGCGAAGTCCATGGCCACGGCGATCACCGTATCGCCATGGCCTTCAGTGTTGCGTCTTTGCGCGCCAGTGCGCCGATTCGCATCCATGATTGCGCCAACGTCGCGACGTCGTTCCCGAACTTCCTGGCGCTGTGCGCACAGGTCGGTATCCGAGTAGCGCAAGAGGCACAGTCGTGAACATCAAGGCACCGGTCATCACCATCGATGGCCCAAGCGGTTCGGGCAAGGGCACCGTCGCCGGAATCCTGGCCAGGCAGTTGGGCTGGAACCTGCTCGATTCGGGTGCCTTGTACCGTCTGCTGGCATTCGCCGCCGCCAACCATGGCGTCGACTTGACCAATGAAGAGTTGCTCAAGGCATTGGCGGCTCATCTGGACGTGCAATTCATCGCGGCGACCGACGGTCAGCTCCAGCGCATCATTCTGGAGGGTGACGAAGTCAGCGACGTCATCCGTACCGAAAGCGTGGGCGCCGGGGCCTCCCAGGTCGCCGCGCTGCCGGCGGTGCGCGAAGCCCTGCTGCAACGCCAGCGCGCCTTCCAGGAGCCTCCGGGGCTGGTGGCCGATGGTCGCGACATGGGCACTGTGGTATTTCCCGACGCGTCGCTGAAGATTTTCCTCACCGCCAGTGCGGAGGAGCGGGCGCGTCGCCGATATTTGCAGTTGAAGGGCAAAGGCGAGGATGTTAGTCTGTCGAGTCTGCTAGATGAGATCCGTGCACGCGATGAGCGTGACACCCAGCGCGCAGTGGCCCCGCTCAAACCGGCGGCCGATGCGATACAGCTGGATTCCACGGAGTTGTCCATCGATCAGGTGTTGCAACGCATCATGAGCGAGATCGCCATTCGCGATATCGCCGGGTGACCAGGAAGCTCCGCAGGGGACCAGTCATAGTCCTGCGGTGCTTCTTTTATATGAAACTAACCCACACCGTCTGGGGTGTGGAGGCGGGCGTATTCTTCGCCCTAATCAACAGGAATTAAAATGAGCGAAAGCTTTGCGGAACTCTTTGAAGAAAGCTTGAAAACCCTGAACCTTCAGGCAGGCTCCATCATCACCGGCGTTATCGTTGATATCGATTACCAAGCTCGCTGGGTAACCGTTCACGCTGGTCTGAAGTCTGAAGCACTCATCCCGCTTGAGCAGTTCTACAACGACGCTGGCGAACTGAACATCAATGTTGGTGATGAAGTTCACGTTGCGCTGGACTCGGTTGAAGATGGTTTCGGTGAAACCAAGCTGTCCCGTGAAAAAGCCAAGCGCGCTGAATGCTGGATCGTTCTGGAAGCGGCCTTCGCAGCTGAGGAAGTGGTCAAGGGCGTTATCAACGGTAAGGTTAAAGGCGGCTTCACTGTCGACGTTAACGGCATCCGTGCGTTCCTGCCAGGTTCCCTGGTTGACGTCCGTCCAGTGCGCGACACCACGCACCTGGAAGGCAAAGAGCTGGAATTCAAGGTCATCAAGCTGGACCAGAAGCGCAACAACGTTGTCGTTTCCCGTCGCAGTGTCCTGGAAGCCGAGAACTCCGCCGAGCGTGAAGCTCTGCTGGAATCGCTGCAGGAAGGCCAGCAGGTCAAGGGTATCGTCAAGAACCTCACCGATTACGGCGCATTCGTCGATCTGGGTGGCGTCGATGGCCTGCTGCACATCACCGACATGGCCTGGAAGCGTATCAAGCATCCTTCGGAAATCGTCAACGTTGGCGACGAGATCGATGTCAAGGTTCTGAAGTACGATCGCGAGCGCAATCGTGTTTCCCTGGGCCTGAAGCAACTGGGCGAAGACCCATGGGTTGCTATCAAAGCCCGTTACCCAGAAGGCACCCGCGTCACCGCTCGTGTTACCAACCTGACCGACTACGGCTGCTTCGCTGAGCTGGAAGAAGGCGTTGAAGGCCTGGTACACGTTTCCGAAATGGACTGGACCAACAAGAACATCCACCCTTCGAAAGTCGTACAAGTCGGCGACGAAGTGGAAGTCATGGTTCTGGACATCGACGAAGAGCGTCGTCGTATCTCCCTCGGCATCAAGCAGTGCAAGTCCAACCCATGGGAAGACTTCTCTGGCCAGTTCAACAAGGGCGATAAAATCTCCGGCACCATCAAGTCGATCACCGATTTCGGTATCTTCATTGGTCTGGACGGCGGCATCGACGGCCTGGTTCACCTGTCCGACATCTCCTGGAACGAAGTGGGCGAAGAAGCCGTACGTCGTTTCAAGAAGGGCGACGAGCTGGACACCGTTATCCTGTCGGTTGACCCAGAGCGCGAGCGCATCTCCCTGGGTATCAAGCAACTGGAAAGCGATCCGTTCTCCGAGTACGTTCAAGAGAACGACAAAGGCGCAATCGTTAAGGGCATCGTGAAGGAAGTTGACGCCAAAGGCGCCATCATCACCCTGGCCGACGATATCGAAGCGACTCTGAAAGCCTCCGAAATCAGCCGTGACCGCGTTGAAGACGCGCGCAACGTGCTGAAAGAAGGCGAAGAAGTAGAAGCCAAGATCATCAGCGTTGACCGCAAGAGCCGCGTAATCCAGCTCTCCATCAAGTCGAAAGATGATGCTGAAGAGAAAGAAGCAATCCAGAGCCTGCGCGACAAGCCAGCTGCTGACATTGCTGCTGGTCCTACCACTCTGGGCGACCTGTTGCGTGCACAAATGGAAAAACAGAACTGAGTTCTGTCAGACCATAGAAAAAGGGCGACTTCGGTCGCCCTTTTTTGTGGGCGCAATATCTACAAGCGCTCTGCTCCCTATAAGCCGTTGTCGATGGTGGAGTTCATTCGGGGCGTTGCGAAACCAACCTTGCAACCAAGGTGTCTCTTTTATGAAGCAGATCACTAATCCAATCAGGGCCAGGCTCTGATTTGTATAAATGATCGATCCGGGTCTCTGTCTAAAGGAACTGAATGAACAGGCTCTTTTTGGTGTTGGGTGTCTTGGTATTGGCGGGTTGCTCTACGAGCGCCAAGACTCATGCAGTGCGTGGAGTCAGCGGTATCGAGGTCGACTGTTCAGGATTGGGCTCTGGCTGGGAGAAGTGCCATAAGAGGGCTGCAAGGGAGTGCAAGGGTGCTGGCTACAAGGTCATTACCCGATCAGACGATGCCAGGGATGATGATCAGTACCCTTTTGGTTTCAATCCCGCTGGCTATCTGACTCGCACGATGCTGGTCATCTGTCGATAGCTTGAGAAAATCTCCCTGTCTGCATGGAAAGAGGCGATAAGGGAGCAAAGAAGAATGTCAATACTTGGGCTGTTCAAATCCCTCCGGTCATGCTAAAACCTTTTCAAGCGATTTTCCTAGCTGCTTGAAAAAGAAGGGAAAAATATGACGAAGTCGGAGTTGATCGAACGAATTGTCACCCATCAAGGGCTACTCTCATCCAAGGATGTGGAGCTGGCCATCAAGACCATGCTTGAACAAATGTCCCAGTGCCTGGCGACGGGGGATCGTATTGAAATCCGTGGTTTTGGCAGCTTTTCCCTGCATTACCGAGCCCCGCGGGTAGGTCGTAATCCGAAGACCGGCCAGTCTGTCAGTCTTGACGGAAAGTTTGTTCCTCATTTCAAACCTGGTAAGGAGCTTAGGGATCGTGTGAATGAGGAGGAGGGGGATGAGCTCTGACGGAGCGCTAAAACAAAGGAATTCTCATGCGGAACTTTAAACGTCTAGCCCTTGTCGTACTTGCGCTGCTCGTGGCCTCGGCTATCGTCCTGTTCGTGCTTGAAAACAACCAGCCTGTCGCACTCCTGTTTCTGGGTTGGTCAGCTCCGCAGCTTCCTGTCTCGGTTTTCGTGATCCTGGCGCTTCTCGCTGGTATGATGATCGGGCCGTCGCTTGCGTGGTTCGTGAGAATGCGAAGACGACCGAAATAATGGATGTGTGGGCCCAGTAGTCTTGGTGTAAGGATCACGGCCAATAATTTTTTCTGACTTTGGGTGCGTTTTGTTCAAATTTAACTTGATTCAGTTTATCGCTGTGCCCGTCTTGCCTTTTAGAGAGTTGGATGTGTCTGCAGACGCAATGCCAAAAAAAGGAGGCGGGGTCGCCCATGCCAAATAATCGTATTGAAACCCAGAGTGCCAATGAGGTCGATCTGATCGCACTTGCGCGCGGACTATGGGGGCAAAAATGGTTGATCCTCGCAGTCACCTTATTGGTTACCGCGGGTGCAGCTGCTTACGCGTATCTCAGTAAACCGGTTTATCAAGCCCAGCTTTTTATCATGCCTCCTACTCAGAACGGCATCGCTGAACTGAACTATGGTCGAGGGAAAAGCACTGAGCTGGACCCTTATTCCATCAAGCATGTCTATGACGTATTTGCCCGAAATCTACAGGGTGAATCTCTTCGTCAGACATTTTTCAATGAGGTTTATCTTCCTTCACTCGATGAGTCCCAGCGAACGGGGGCGCTCGACCGCTTATACGAGCGTTTCTCTCGAGAGCTAGTGATAAAGGGGGCTGGTAAAGATACGCCGGACCGCTATTCGGTAACGGTTCAGAGTGGAGATCCCGTTCGAGCTACAGAGTGGGCAAAGGCTTATGTGGCACGCGCCAGTGAAGCGGCTGAGGCAGAGCTGATCAAGAACGTCACTGCTGAGGCTGCGGTAAGGGCTCGCAATCTGGAGCAGCGTATTGTCGGTTTGCGCGAGACCGCGCAGCGAGTACGTGAGGATAGGATTCAGCAGTTGCGCGAAGCATTGAAGATCGCCGAAGCAATTGGTCTCACCAGTCCAAGTATAAACTCCACGGCAGCTGTTGATATCACAGTAGAAACGGGTAATAAAATGGATTACCAGCGAGGCAGCAAAGCCTTGGCTGCGGAAGTGAAAGCGCTGGAGTCGAGAGCTTCTGACGATGCCTTCATATCGGATTTGCGTTCGCTCCAAATGCGATACAGTTTTTACCGCAAGTTGGATATTGATCCAGAAAGCATTTCGGTTTATCGGCAAGATGGTAGCGTTGAGGTGCCGCAAAGCCCGATTAAACCAAGAAAGGCTTTGATTTTGTTGTTGGGTATTATTGCTGGTGGAATGCTGGGTAGCTTCATGGCGTTAATTCGATTTGCGGTTATCCGGAGTAGAGAGCAGCAATTGCAAAATTGAGATGATCTGCTTCTCAATTCTAGAATACTTTTGCAGTTTTTAGAGAGGGCTCCGGGTGATTGTTTAAGCCCGTCTTTATGAGGATCATCTTCGTAAAGGCGGGTTTTTTATTGGTGTAAGAAATAACTCTAAGTGACTGGTGGTTTTAAATTAGACAGAGGGCTGTCGGTACGATTGAAGTGCAGGGTTTTAATATGCTCCGAAGCCCCGGGTGTTGTAGTCAGGAGGTGCACCACCGGAGCGAGTCTCAATGATTGGATGTCATAATGATGGCAAAATTCGAGCCGGTCAACTGAAGCAAGCTCTGAAAAAGCTAGCCAGAACTCAGTAAAGTGCAATCTAGGAAAGCCATTTTGCTACACAACAGGCATAATGGCGGTTTGGGCCGGGCTGGTCGTGTCGCTCAGAAGTCGATAGCAACAGGCCTATGGTGTATTGAAGTTTGCGCATGGTGGGTACATCTGGAGAGCCGGGCGGGGTAGGCGCCGGAGGTGCTGCTCTGCAACGAGTTTCGGCAAGAGTTGAAGTGAAAGCGTCCAGCACCCGTTCGGCGGGCTGAGGCGGAGGTTTACCAGTTGTGCAATGGTAAGGGTCAGGCGGATTCAGCCCTGATTCATAGCTCTGATGAATTAGATGATTTTGACAAGTTAAATGGAGAGTTGGATGTCGAGCATAAAGCAGGCGAGCGTCGCCAAATTTAAAGCAAAAGAGGCCGTCATCGGTATCGTCGGTCTTGGATACGTCGGCCTGCCTTTGATGCTGCGTTATAATGCGATTGGGTTTAAAGTCATTGGCCTTGATATCGATAGTTCAAAAGTTGAACTGCTGAATTCAGGTAAAAGTTACATCGAGCACATTCCTGGCGAAAAAATCGAAGCCGCTTGCCGAAATGGGTTTGAAGCCACTACGGATTTTACTCGTGTGCCTGAGTGTGATGCACTGATTCTCTGTGTGCCGACACCATTAAATAAATATCGCGAACCCGATATGAGTTTTGTGATAAATACGACTGATGCGATAAAGCCTTATTTAAGGGCAGGTCAGGTCGTTTCTCTTGAAAGTACAACTTATCCGGGCACGACAGAAGAAGAGCTGCTGCCACGTGTCCAGGAGAAGGGCTTGCGTGTTGGTGAGAATATCTTCCTGGTCTATTCTCCGGAGCGCGAAGATCCGGGCAATCCGAACTTTGAAACCCGTACCATTCCAAAGGTAATCGGAGGGCATACGCCTGAATGCCTCGAGGTCGGTGTCGCTCTCTATGAACACGCGATTGACCAGGTTGTACAGGTCAGCTCTACCAAAGCAGCTGAAATGACCAAACTGCTGGAGAATATCCACCGTGCGGTCAATATCGGCTTGGTGAATGAGATGAAGGTGGTCGCTGACCGCATGGGCATCGATATTTTTGAAGTGGTCGACGCCGCTGCGACCAAGCCCTTCGGCTTTACTGCCTACTATCCGGGCCCTGGTCTAGGCGGTCACTGCATTCCAATCGACCCGTTCTACCTGACTTGGAAAGCCCGTGAGTATGGTTTGCATACACGCTTTATCGAACTTTCAGGTGAAGTCAACCAGGCCATGCCGGAGTACGTTCTGAACAAGTTGATGGACGGCTTGAATGAGCGCGGTAAGCCTTTGAAAGGCAGCAAAATTCTGGTACTTGGTATCGCCTACAAGAAAAACGTAGATGATATGCGTGAGTCGCCTTCGGTTGAAATCATGGAACTGATCGAGGCCAAAGGAGGCGTCGTCGGCTACTCCGACCCGCACGTCTTGAAATTTCCGAAGATGCGCGAGCACCACTTTGACCTTTCCAGTGAGCCTCTGACCGCTGAAGTCCTAAAAGCTTATGATGCAGTCATCCTGGCCACCGACCACGATAAGTTCGACTATGAGCTTATCAGTCAACATGCTCAACTGATCATCGATAGTCGTGGTAAATATCGCGCCCCTCAATCGAATATTATCAAAGCTTGATGACAGGAGAGTTCTGGATGAAACGTTTTGCTCTAATCGGTGCTGCCGGTTATATCGCCCCCCGCCATATGCGTGCCATCAAGGATACCGGCAATACATTGGTGTCTGCTTATGACATCAATGATTCGGTAGGGATCATCGACAGCATTTCACCGCAAAGCGAATTCTTTACCGAGTTCGAGTTCTTCCTTGATCACGCCCACAGCCTCAAGCGCGACCCAGCGACCGCCTTGGATTACGTGTCGATTTGCTCGCCCAACTACCTGCACCACCCGCAAATCGCCGCCGGCCTGCGATTGGGCTGTGATGTGATCTGCGAAAAACCGCTGGTGCCGACCCCGCAGCAGTTGGACCAGTTGGCCCTGATCGAGCAGGAAACCGGCAAGCGCCTGTTCAACATCCTGCAACTGCGTCATCACCAGGCAATCATTGCCTTGAAGGACAAGGTTGCCCGCGAGAACAACCCGCACAAGTACGAAGTCGACCTGACGTACATCACTTCCCGCGGCAAGTGGTACCTGCAAAGCTGGAAAGGTGACCCACGCAAGTCGTTTGGCGTAGCCACCAACATCGGCGTGCACTTCTACGACATGCTGCATTTCATCTTCGGCAAGTTGCAGCGTAACGTTGTGCACTTCACTTCCGAACACAAGGCGGCGGGTTACCTGGAGTACGAGAAAGCACGCGTACGCTGGTTCCTGTCGGTCGACGCCAACGACCTGCCGGAATCGGTGAAGGGTAAGAAGCCGACTTACCGTTCGATTACCGTCAACGGTGAGGAAATGGAGTTCTCCGAAGGCTTCACTGACCTGCACACCACCAGCTACGAGGAAATCCTGGCTGGTCGTGGTTATGGCATCGAGGATGCTCGCCACTGCGTGGAGACGGTCAATACCATTCGCAGTGCGGCCATCGTCGTGGCTGCGGACAACGAAGCGCATCCGTTCGTCCAAGCCCTTTCTCGCTGACCGGCGGGACAGCACGGGTGGCTTTGCCACCCGTTTTCAAGTTTCCCAAGCAGGATCGCGAGCCAGCGTGTCGAACGATAATTCCAACAAGCCAAACGACGCGGGTGCGATGCGCCACGCGCGCAGTATTCGTTTCGATGTTCAGGGCTTGCGTGCAATCGCGGTACTGGCGGTCATGCTTTATCACGCCAATAGTGGCTGGCTGAAAGCCGGCTATGTTGGCGTCGACATCTTTTTTGTCATCTCTGGCTTCATCATAACGGCATTGTTGACCGAGCGAAGCGACAAGGTCGATCTCGTTTCATTCTATGCGAGCCGCATCAAGCGCATTCTGCCGGCGTATTTCGTCATGCTGGTGGTGATTTGCGCGCTGTCCGCGCTTCTGTTTCTGCCTGATGACTTTGCATTTTTTCTCGATAGCCTGAAGTCCTCGGCGTTGTTTATCAGCAACCAGTACTTCTCTGGCTTCGGCAGTTATTTCGCGCCGCGGGCCGATGAGTTGCCGCTTCTGCATACCTGGTCCTTGGCCATCGAGATGCAGTTCTATCTGTTCTTCCCAGTGCTGGTTATTTGCTTGCCAAAGCAATGGCGTCTCATGGCGTTTGCCTTGCTAGCCGCCAGTCTGTTTGCCTGGAGCGGCTACCGTGGACTGGGCGAATCGCAAGATGGGATGTACTTTGCCCTGTCGGCACGGATTCCCGAGTTCATGGTGGGTGCCATCGTTGCCTTGCTGATGCGCCAGCGTGAGCTGCCCATGTTACTTGCAAGCGTGTTCGGTGGGCTGGGCGCAATCCTGCTGGCTTGGGCGGTGCTGGCTATCGATAAGCAACACTTCCCAGGTTTCTGGAGCATCCTGCCTTGTGTCGCGGCAGGGCTGCTCATCGCCGCCCGACGTGGCCCGGTCAGCGCGTTGCTGGCCACTCGACCGATGGTCTGGATCGGCGGCATTTCCTATTCGTTGTACCTGTGGCATTGGCCGGTGCTGGCGTTCATTCGCTATTACACGGGGCAGTATGAGCTGACGGCTGCATGGTTGCCGATTTTCGTGGCCAGCTCTGTACTGTTGGGATGGCTTTCCTATCGCTTGGTCGAAACACCCGCCAGAAATACTTCCGGCATGCGCCAGGCACCCAAGTGGGCTGTAACCGGTGCTGTGGTCGTGCTGGTGGCGTGGGGTGGGCAACGTGTCAACGCCTGGTTGGTCGCTCCGTTGCCTGTGGAACTCACCCGTTATGCTGCTCCGGAGCTTATCTGCCATGGCACCCAAGTGGGCGCGTGCAAGCGAGGCAAGGCGGATGCCGAAGTGTCCGTCCTGGTAATTGGCGATAGCCATGCAGCCCAATTGAACTACTTCTTCGACCAGGTGGGCGAAGAGCAGGGCGTTGCTTACCGTGTGCTCACTGCCAGCAGTTGCGTGCCTATCCCCGGCTTCGATTTTGAACGCCTGCCAGCCTGGGCGCAAAAACCTTGCCGCGCGCAGATCGAGGCGGTGGCTCGTGAGTTGCCGAAGGTGGAGCGGGTGATCGTCGCAGGTATGTGGCAGTACCAGATGCAGAGCCAGGCATTCGCCAAGGAGTTTGCTGAGTTTCTCGCCGATACTGCTGGGGCCCATAAACACATCGTGGTGCTTGCTCAGGTACCAATGTTTGAAACAGACGTGCAGCGGGTAAGGCGTTTTACCGAGCTTGGCCTGCCGGCGCCATTGACATTCAATCGCGAGTGGCAGGTTGCCAACCAGCAAGTTCAGGCCATTGTCGATCGCACGCCGGGCGTGCGTTTCCTGGACTTTTCCAATAGCAGCTTCTTTGCCGCTGCGCCTTATCAGCAAGGCTTGCTCATCTACCGTGACAGCCACCACCTCAACGAGGTAGGCGCAAGTCGTTATGGGCACTATGCTGCCGAGCAACTGCAGCGTGCTTTCGATCAACCTCAGTCTAATGTGAGTCTGAAGCCATGAATTACTATCAGCACCCAAGCGCGATCGTCGATGAGGGCGCGCAGATCGGTGAGAACTCCCGTGTCTGGCACTTTGTTCATGTTTGCGGGGGCGCCCGCATCGGTGTCGGCGTTTCGCTCGGTCAGAATGTGTTTGTGGGCAACAAAGTCGTGATCGGCGACCGCTGCAAGGTCCAGAATAATGTGTCGGTCTACGACAATGTCACGCTGGAAGAGGGCGTGTTCTGTGGCCCTAGCATGGTCTTCACCAATGTCTACAACCCGCGTTCGCTGATCGAGCGCAAGGACCAGTACCTCGATACGCTGGTAAAAAAGGGCGCGACGCTTGGCGCCAATTGCACCATTGTCTGCGGCGTTACCATTGGTGAATATGCCTTCGTCGGTGCCGGCGCGGTCATCAACAAGGATGTACCGGCCTATGCATTGATGGTGGGCGTGCCCGCACGGCAGATTGGCTGGATGAGCGAATTTGGCGAGCAATTGCAGTTGAACGAGCAGGGCGAGGCCTTCTGCTCGCATACGGGGGCGCGCTACGTGCTGAACGGAAAACTTTTGAACAAGACGGATGCCTGAGCATGATTGAATTCATTGACCTGAAAAGCCAGCAAGTACGTATCAAGGACAAGATCGACGCCGGCATCCAGCGTGTCTTGAGCCACGGCCAGTACATTCTTGGCCCAGAGGTAGCGGAACTCGAGGAAAAACTTGCTCAGTTTGTTGGCGCCAAACACTGCATAACCTGCGCGAATGGCACAGACGCCTTGCAAATCGCTCAAATGGCGCTGGGAATTGGGCCAGGTGACGAAGTTATAACACCAGGTTTCACCTATATTGCGACCGCCGAAACAGTTGCCTTACTCGGTGCAAAACCGGTGTATGTGGATATTGACCCACGCACATATAATCTTGACCCGCAAAAGCTGGAAGCAGCAATTACCCCGTGCACGAAAGCTATCATTCCGGTTTCTCTATACGGGCAGTGTGCAGACTACGATGCGATTAATGCGATTGCCGCTAAATATTCAATCCCAGTAATCGAAGACGCAGCACAAAGCTTCGGCGCTACCTACAAAGGGAAACGCTCCTGCAACCTCACCACAATAGCGTGTACTAGTTTTTTTCCAAGCAAACCGCTGGGATGCTATGGGGACGGTGGCGCGATTTTTACCAATGATGACGAACTGGCAAAAGTACTGCGTCAGATTGCCCGACACGGGCAGGACCGCCGCTATCATCATGTGCGCGTAGGAGTTAATAGTCGCCTGGATACGCTGCAAGCGGCAATTCTCCTGCCTAAACTCGAAATTTTTGAAGCGGAGCTTGAGCAACGTCAACGTGTTGCAAAATTGTATGATGAGACACTCAAGGCCTTAGGTGTAAAGACAACCCCTTATGTGGAGGAGTGGAACACTAGTGCCTATGCTCAATATACAATTCTCGTTGGCGAGCGTGATCAGTTACAAGAGAAGTTAAAGAAACAGGGAATTCCGACGGCTGTTCATTACCCTATCCCGCTGAACAAGCAGCCTGCTGTGGCCGATGCAAGCGCCCATTTACCTACGGGAGATCGCATTGCAGAACAAGTCATGAGTTTGCCCATGCATCCTTATCTGGATGACGAAGGTGTGGCAGCTATTTGTGCTGCGGTAGCTGGTTAAGCCATGTATATTTCTTTAAAAGTTGATAAAGCAACTTTTTTGAATGCATTGTACTTTTTTATATATTTTGTCCTGTTGCTATGGATGAATAATAATTATCTGTACTTGTTGTATGACTATATGGGGGCCGCCCAGAAAAGCTTGGATGGCCTTCAGGTAGCGTACTTGCTGTTTTTAGCCGTGGGCAGTTCTCTCTTATGCGGTTCAAGTATAAGCAAACCAGGGGACATTGTTGTAGCATTGTTGTTTTTGGTAATCGTACCTCATGCGCTTGTTTTGAACGGGGCAAACGCATTTTACCCAGAGGCTAGTCCATTCTCTGGGTTGTGCTTGTCTGTTTTAATGGGCGTTGTCCTTGTTTCACTTATTAATAAAATTAAGTTTCGTCGTGATGGGGGGCAGTCCAGTAGTGGTGAGAGATATCTGTTTATTGTTTCGGTAATTAATATATTGGTTTTGGTATTTATTTTACTAAAAAGTATGTCGTTTTTCTCCCTCGACTTCTCAGGGCAATACCTTCGGCGTTCAATCGCGCGTGATGTTTTTTCAGCAGGAAGCATGGATGGTTATATTTCGTCGATAGGAACACAGGCGTTCTTTCCTGTTCTATTTGCTTGGGGGGTTTACAAGAAATCTAAATTCTTCTTTTGGCTAGGAGTCATTAACGTTTTGGTCTTATGGGGGGCATTTGGACAGAAATATCCCTTTGTTGTTTTGTTTTTGGTTTATGTTCTGATGACCTATTTTAGATATTATGGGAAGGTCAATATCTCCTGGTTGTTGTTCGGTGCAGTAGGCTTGTTGGTCGCGGGTTTTCTTGAGTTCGAGCTTATGGGGTATTCTTATCTGAATGACTACTTGATTCGGCGCGCCTATACCGTGCCCTCCACAATGTTGGGGGCTGCGGAGCTATTTTACGACTCGTACGGGATTAATAATTATAGCGATACAGCTATAGGTCTTTTGTCAGGTTTTAGTAAGAGCGAATCGATTACGTTTCGAATTGGAGAGTATATTTATAATAATTCGGAAACTAATGCAAATGTGAATTTTTTTGCGGTGGCCTATCTGAGGCTTGGATACACAGCTGTGATAATCGAGGCTTTTATTGTCGGCGCGATTGTCATGCTGCTGAATCTTCTTTATATGAAGCGTTCCATGTTCATTGCGATGCCCGTTGCATTGCTCTTCGTAACGAAAATTGTTGAGCAGTCGTTACCAACGGTTTTGTTGGGTTCAGGTATTTTCTTCATGCTCTTGCTTCTTATGTTGATGGCTTTCTCTAGAGAGCCCATGGTCAGAACTAGGAGCGTAGCTTGAAGAGTCAATTTTTTTCTCGAGTAAGAAGTGTGCTCATCGGGACTTTAGGGGCCCAGTTGATATCGTTGGGCGTGATGCTGCTTCTGGTAAGACTGTACTCTCCCGAAGAATTGGGCTCATTTAACGTTTGGCTTTCATTCGCTACGATAATGGCTGTTTTGGTCACCGGGCGTTATGAGTTGGCGTTATTCAGCGGTAATGCAAATGATGATTCAAAATCAATCATTAAACTGGTCTTGCTGATAACCGTCGCGCTGTCGATTTTGGCTACGTTTGTAATCGTGGTGACGAGTTCGTTTGTTGAGGAAATTCCGCCGGTAGTTAAAAGTTACTCCCTTGCCCTGGCTGTTGTTGTCTTTGGCATGGGCGCTAACAAAGGAGTTCTTTCGTTATTAGCTTTTCAACAAGCCTTTAACAAGCTTGGCGTTGCCAGAATCGCTCTGGCGGGTGCTATCGCTGTGGCACAGGTTCTGGCTGGTTATTTCGCGTTGGGAGTCAGCGGCCTAATCTACGGCCAATCGATTGGCGTACTATTGGCTACGCTATTGGTATTTTTTTGGTTTGATCGCTCTTGGCTAAAAGCATGTTTTGGCGAAAGTATTGGTTCAGTAAGAAGTGTCGCGTATAGGTACAGAGACTTTCCAAAGTTCTCGCTGCCTGCTGATCTGATCAACACCATCGCCAGTCAACTACCTGTCATCTTGATAGCCTCCCGGTTTGGCGCGGAAGCTGCGGGTTGGTTTGCACTAACAATAAAAATGATGGGAGCGCCCATTACCCTGCTTGCTACTTCAGTCTTGGATGTGTTTAAAGAGCAAGCTGCTCGGGATTACAGGATTACAGGTTCTTGCCGGTCCGTTTTCTTGCGTACTTTCGTTGTCTTGGCCCTATTAGCCTTCCCCCCATTTCTATTGTTTTGGTGGCTGGGGGAGTGGGCGTTCATGTTTGTATTTGGTACAGAATGGATTGAGTCAGGGAAGTATGCAATTTTGCTTATTCCCATGTTTTATATGCGTTTTGTCGTGAGCCCCTTAAGTTACACCATCTATATTGCCCAACGACAAGGATTGGATCTGATTTGGCAACTGGGATTACTGGTCATCACTACGGCATGCTTTCTGCTTGCGGAGGAGGTGACAGAAGCCCTGTGGTGGTACTCGGCGAGCTATGCCATAATGTACGTTATTTATTTTGCGATGTCATATCGTTGTGCTAAGGGAGTTTCCTCATGATTGTAGTGGTCGATTATGGTGTGGGGAATATAGCCTCGGTACTGAATATGTTGAAGCGAGTTGGGGCGAAGGCCAAGGCCTCCAATCTCGTCGATGATATTGTAAACGCAGAAAAGCTGATTTTGCCCGGCGTTGGCGCGTTCGATGCCGGAATGAAGACCTTGCGTGAGAGTGGTCTCATAGATGTACTTAATCAACAGGTGCTTGGCGCTCGTAAACCTGTGATGGGAGTATGCTTGGGATCGCAGATGCTAGGACGTCGTTCTGAGGAGGGTGTCGAGCCAGGATTAGGCTGGATTGATATGGATATCAAGCGATTTGAGAAGCGTCCTGAGCGAAAAGTGCCTCACATGGGGTGGAGCCATGTTTCATGTAATTATGATCATCCATTGGTACGAGGTCTGACAGACGAAAGTCGCTATTATTTTGTCCACGGCTATTATATGTGCCCCGACAATGAGTGCGATACTCTTTTGACGGCCGATTATGGGCAAAAATTTACGGCTGCGGTCGCCAAGGATAATATTTTCGGTTTTCAGTTCCATCCTGAAAAGAGCCATCGCTTCGGCATGCAGCTTTTCAAGAATTTCGTCGAGTTAATCTGATGCAGAGAAAACGCGTAATTCCATGTTTGCTGTTAAAAGACAGAGGCCTGGTTAAAACGGTGAAGTTTAAGTCTCCGAAATATGTGGGCGACCCTGTTAATGCCATTCGTATTTTCAATGAAAAAGAAGTCGATGAGCTGGTTTTGCTAGATATAGAGGCGTCTCTATCAGGTCGTGAACCTGACTATGAGTTGTTAGCAGAAGTGGCTGGCGAGTGTTTCATGCCTATTTGTTACGGTGGTGGTATTCGTACGCTTGAGCACGCACAACGCGTCTTTGCTTTGGGTGTTGAAAAGATAGCTTTGAATACCGCAGCTTTGGCTGACGTCGAGCTTCTTCGAAAAATAGCTGATCAATTCGGTTCTCAAAGTGTCGTCTGTTCTATCGATTGTAAAAAGAGTTTGTTGGGCCGCTATTCGGTCTATTCTCAATCAGGCACGAAAGATACCAAGATTTCACCAGTCGAATGGGCAAAACGGGTCGAGGATGCCGGCGCCGGGGAAATATTCCTGAATTCCATAGACCGTGATGGAACTATGCAAGGGTTTGATATACCGCTCATCAAATCGGTTGTTGCTGGGGTGCATATACCCGTCGTCGCATGTGGTGGGGCGGGTTCAATAGCCGATCTTAACGAACCTTTTGAACAAGCAGGCGTGTCTGCGGTCGCAGCAGGAAGTTTTTTTGTTTTTCACGGAAAGCATAAAGCGGTTTTGATAAGTTATCCGGATCTTAATCAGTCCATGTCCGGAAATAAATAAATTGCTTTTCTTGAATCTTGGCGAGTATGTAGATCATATTTGTACCGTCATGATTGATTTGAAGGCGAAAAGTAATTGTGATGAATTCAAGAGGGAAGACTGTGTATAAAGTATGTTCACGCTGTGTGATGGATGAGACTGACGCGAATATCAAGTTTGACGAGCATGGCGTTTGCAATCATTGTCATAAATTTGATGAGGTGCAGTCTCTTCAATTATTTGGCGGGGTCGATGGAAAGACCCGGCTGCAAAACATTGTGGACAAGATAAAAAAGGAAGGAGCTGGTAAGGAATACGATTGCATTATCGGGTTGAGTGGCGGAGTTGACAGTTCTTACCTGGCTGTAAAGATCAAGGATTTCGGGTTGCGCCCATTAGTAGTGCACGTCGATGCAGGTTGGAACAGCGAGCTTGCAGTTAGCAATATCGAGAAAATTATTAAATATTGTGGATACGATCTTCATACCCACGTCATGAACTGGGAGGAAATGCGTGACTTGCAGCTTTCTTACATGAAAGCTGCAGTAGCTAATCAAGACGTTCCTCAAGATCATGCATTTTTTTCGAGTATGTATCACTTCGCGGTAAAGAATGATATCAAATACATTCTGAGCGGTGGGAATCTTGCAACCGAGGCAGTATTTCCGGACTCCTGGCACGGGAGTGCGATGGATGCTATTAACTTAAAAGATATTCATAGGACGTACGGTTCCAAGCCTTTGCGTGATTATAAGACTATTAGCTTTTTTGAATACTATTTTTGGTATCCTTTTGCTAAAGGAATGCGCACTGTAAGACCGCTGAATTTCATGGAGTATGATAAGCGTGAAGCGGAAAAGTACCTTCAGGAAACAGTGGGGTATAGATCATATGCACGCAAGCATGGTGAATCTATTTTCACTAAGCTGTTTCAGAACTATTATCTCCCTACCAAATTTGGTTATGACAAGCGTAAGCTGCACTATTCCAGCATGATTCTTTCTGGTCAGATGTCACGTGAGGAAGCGATTGTTAAGCTTGCAGAGCCTTTATATGCTGCAGATGAACTAGAAAATGATATTGACTATTTCTGTAAGAAAATGCGAGTTAATCGCCAGCAATTCGATGAGTTAATGCAAGCCCCAATCCATGACTACTCTGATTTTAAGAGTTGGGATAAGTTGCAGGGGATTGCTAAAAAGTCTCAAGTCTTCCTGCAGAAGATTCTGGGACGGCGTCTCAGCGTTTATTCTTAAAAATATAATAATGGAGACGCCTTTTTTGAAAGTGGCACATGTAACTTCAGCTCATTCTCGTTTCGATATCCGCATTTTTCAGAAAGAATGCAAAACATTGGCTGCGTATGGTTATGACGTTTCGTTAGTAGTTGCTGATGGTAAGGGTGATGAAAGGGCTGGTGGAGTCAATATTGTCGACGTGGGATTCTTGCGTGGACGCTTGAATCGAATGTTCAAGACTACCAAGATGGTTTACAAAAAAGCTGCCTCTCTCCAGGCAGATGTTTATCATTTGCACGATCCTGAGTTGATTCCAGTCGGGCTGAAATTAAAGAAACTTGGGAAAATTGTAATTTTTGATTCCCATGAAGATGTTCCTAAGCAAATACTAAGTAAACCTTACTTGCGCCCGATAGCACGCAGAGTTATTTCTTTTTTATTTTCTGTTTATGAGCGTTTCGCCTGTCGTAAGATGGACGGAATTTTGACCGCGACGCCATATATACGAGATAAATTCTTGTCTATCAATGCGAATGTTGTGGATATTAATAACTTTCCCTTGGTGGGCGAACTTGCTGCTGATGTCACGTGGGGCGAGAAACAACGAGAAGTTTGCTACGTGGGCGGGATCACTTCGATCAGAGGTATTCGAGAAGTTGTTGAGGGGATGGGGCTTGTTCACACAGCCTCGCGGTTGAACCTAGTGGGTAATTTTTCTGAGCCTGGTGTTGAGGCTGATGTTAAGAAAAAAAATGGATGGTCCTCCGTTAACCAATGTGGTCAATTGGGTCGTTCCGAAGTACGTGATATTTTGGGGCGGTCGGCTGCAGGCTTGGTAACGTTTTATCCGCTGCCCAATCATGTCGATGCCCAGCCTAATAAGATGTTCGAGTATATGTCTTCGGGAATCCCGGTTATCGCTTCTAATTTTCCTCTGTGGCGTGAAATTATTGAGGGAAATGACTGTGGGATTTGTGTAGACCCGCTGAACCCGCAGTCTATTGCCGACGCGATTGATTTTATAATAGAGAACCCCGAACGTGCCGAACAGATGGGGCGTAACGGTCAGAAGGCCGTCACTGAGCGCTATAACTGGGACGTTGAAGGGCGTCGATTACTGAAGTTTTACGCTGATTTGGCCAAAGGATAAAAATATGAAACTTCTCACGATTATTGGTGCTCGACCTCAGTTTATCAAGGCCAGCGTTGTGTCCAAGGCTATTATTGAGCAAGGTGGATTGTCCGAAAAAATCATCCATACTGGTCAGCATTTTGATGCCAATATGTCGGAGATTTTTTTTGACCAGCTGGGTATTCCCAGGCCGGATTTTCAATTAGATATCCATGGCGGTACACATGGTGAAATGACTGGCCGAATGCTGATGGAAATTGAGCGGGTCATGATTCAGGAGAAACCGGATCGGGTGCTGGTTTACGGGGATACGAACTCGACCCTGGCGGGTGCTTTAGCAGCGGCTAAGCTTCATATTCCAGTGGCTCATATTGAAGCCGGCCTGCGGAGTTTTAATATGCGTATGCCCGAGGAGATCAATCGTATTTTGACTGATCAGATGAGTGATCTTCTTTTTTGTCCTACGCAAACGGCGATTAATAATCTGGCTAAGGAAGGTTTTTCGGACAAGCCTGTAAAAATATGGAATTCAGGCGATGTCATGCAGGACAGCGCTATGTTCTTTGCTCGTCGTGCGTCTCAGCCGGAGGGTTTCGATATTTCTGAAGGTTTTGTCCTGGCCACATTACATAGAGCGGAAAACACCGATGACCCTGTTAGGTTGAAGTCTATCGTTGATGCGCTGAATACCATTCATAATACAGTGGCGCCGGTTGTATTACCTTTGCATCCTCGTACCCGGAACATGATTCAAAAAACAGGTCTCGCATTGGAGGTCAATCTGATTGATCCAGTCGGGTACTTGGAGATGATCTGGCTCCTTCAACGCTGTGGTTTGGTATTAACTGATAGTGGTGGTGTCCAGAAAGAGGCTTTCTTCTTTTCAAGACCTTGCGTAACCATGCGCGACCAAACCGAATGGGTCGAACTCGTTGAGTCGGGGGCGAATGTTTTGTGCGGTGCTGATTCTGGTTTAATTATTGCTGCAGTACGTGATGGCATCAACCGCATCGTGCATGACAACGAGAACTTATACGGTGGCGGGCAGGCTGCGTCATTTATAGCTGACTGTCTTTCTCACTCATGAGTGCTCATGAGTTTGGTAAGCGCTTATGGTCGTGTTGGGAAGCACAATGAATATTTGGTATATCAACCCTTATGCTGGTGGCCCTGGGGTTGGGCGCTATTGGCGTTCCTTTTATCTGGCGAACGCATGGCAAGCTCAGGGACATGATGTGGAGATAATCACGCCTGGCTATCATCATTTGATGGACGACGACTCAGGGAAGTCTGGATGCCAGGTGCTGGAAGGCGTTTCATATAACTTTGTTCCGGCCCTTAAATACAAAGGGAACGGCTTGGGCCGATTTTTGTCCATGTTGTGTTTCGGCTTTTTTCTCTTCTTTTTTCTTTTGCGTTTGGGACTGAAGAAGCGGCCGGATCTTGTTTTGTATTCTTCTGCGCATCCCTTTGGGTATCCTGCTGCCTTTCTATGTGCAAAGTTATTCAGATCGAAGATTCTATTTGAGGTTAGGGATATCTGGCCATTGAGTTTGGTGGAAATTGCCGGATTTAATAAATTTCATCCCATTGTTGTGGTGTTGTCGCTTATTGAGAGGTTCGCATACTTTTCAGCTGATGCTGTGATTTCCCTTTTACCGGGTGCCAAGCAGCACATGGTGTCACGAGGAATGAAACCAGGGAAGTTCAGATACGTTCCTAATGGATTTTCGCTTGATGATGTAAATGCTAGCAGTAAATCTCAAGGGGGTAATTTATTAGATGACTTGACGAGATATAAATCACAGGGCGATTTTTTGTTTTTTTATGCCGGAGCCTTGGGGGAGCCCAATGCGATGCACCTGTTTTTGGATGCGTTGCTTTTTTTTAAGATTCCAGAAGGCTTGTCAGTAAAATTTATTATCGTTGGCAAGGGCGAGCAAAGTGCCGAGCTTAATGCTCGCTGTCGGAAACTTGGTTACGAATTCGTTGTTTTTTATCCACAGGTCGATAAAGCAGAGATCCAGCAGGCTCTTCGCATTGTCGATGTCGGTTTTTTTGTTATGCATGACCTGCCTATTTACAGGTTTGGCGTGAGTTTGAACAAGCTTTATGATTACATGGCTGCCGGGATCCCGGTCATTGCTTCTTATAATGCCTTTAATGATCCAATAAAACAGGCTGGTTGTGGTATGTCTGTGCTTCCCGGTCAACCTGAGCAGCTTGCACATGCGTTCCAGGAGATGTTGTTGCTTGATGAGACTGTTTTGCGTGAGATGGGCGCGAAAGGTCGCGTTTTTCTGGAGGCTAATTTTGAGTATACGTCTCTGGCTCGGCGGATTCTGGAAAATTAATTAAGGTGCATTGCATGCAGTTGGTTACCGGGGCATCAGGTTATATAGGCGGTTTGCTTTGTAAGGTTTTGAAGGCGCGAGGTTACGATGTAAAGGGCATAGGTCGTAGCTCTCTTACTTCGCCACAAGATTTTGACTATGTTTGCCTGGATCTTGAAAACGACCCCTTGGACGAGGTATGTCTTGGTGTTGAGACAATCATACATCTGGCGGGAAGGGCACATATCCTGAATGACAAGGAAAAGAACCCTCTTTCGGCTTTCAGGCGTGCAAATGTGAACGCGACTCTTCGCTTGGCCAGAGAGGCAATGCGTCGGGGTGTTAAGAGGTTTATTTTTGTCAGTTCAATTGGTGTTAGTGCCACAGAGACAAAAAATTCAAAAATTTCGGAATTGAGTGGTAACAATCCTAGTACGCCGTATGCGCTTTCGAAGTTTGAAGCTGAAGAGGCGTTAAAGGAGTTGGTTAAGAACTCCTCTATGGAGCTGGTTATTATCCGTCCACCCTTGGTTTATGGCGGGAGTGCTCCTGGGAACTTTCACCGCTTGCTAAAGATTGTTCAACTCGGTATGCCACTTCCTTTCTTGGCAGCGCATAATCAACGCAGCATGATCGCGTTGGATAATCTTATTGATTTTATCGTGCATTGTATTAAACATCCCGCTGCGGCCGGGGAGCTATTTTTGATTTCCGATGGAACGGATGTTTCTACTGCAGATATTGTGCGTTCTGTCGCCAATGGTATGGGACGTAAACCTCGCTTGATTTATGTACCCGTTGGCGTCGTCCGTGCGGTAGCGAAGTTGTTAGGGCGGGAGAATATGTTTTCCCAATTGTTTGGCTCTTTGGTTATTGATTCCCGTAAGGCGCATCAACTGCTTGACTGGACCCCCCCGCTAAGAACAACTGAAGCGTTATTCAAGGCCGGTGCGGATTATATGACCCTTTCATCAAAAAAAGGTCGAGTTTGAATTCATGGCAATTTTTTTTGTAGTGTTTGTTGTTTTTTTTGTTTCATTGGTCTTAACCGGTGGTTTGCGACGTTACGCCTTGGCACGAAGCCTGATGGATGTTCCAAACGCACGAAGTTCGCATTCGGTTCCGACGCCTCGCGGTGGTGGGGTTGCGATCGTATTGGGGTTTTTATCGGTGTTGCCGGTCCTGGCTTTTCTTGGGGGGCTCAGTTGGACATTTACCTGGGCTTTGCTGGGGGCGGGGGCAGGCATAGCGCTTTTGGGTTTTCTCGACGACCATGGCCACATCGCGGCACGCTGGAGATTGCTGGGACATTTCCTCGGTGCTGTTTGGGCTCTGTTTTGGCTGGGTGGCTTGCCTGCATTGGAGTTGTTTGGTTTTGTATTGGATTTGGGCTGGTTAGGGCATGTGCTCGCGGCGATTTATCTGGTTTGGATGCTCAATCTTTATAACTTCATGGACGGCATTGACGGGATCGCCAGTGTCGAGGCGATTTGCGCTTGTCTTGGAGCCTGCCTGCTCTATTGGTTGGGTGGTTTTGAAAGTCTGATCTTGGCCCCATTGGTATTAGCGATGGCTGTGGCGGGGTTCCTGTATTGGAATTTTCCTCCCGCCCGTATCTTCATGGGCGACGCGGGCAGTGGGTTTCTTGGCATTATCCTCGGGGTGCTATCGCTGCAGGCGGCTTGGAGTTCACCCAAGCTGCTTTGGGTCTGGCTGATTTTGCTGGGGGTCTTCATTGTCGATGCAACCCTGACACTGTTACGGCGCCTGCTACGCGGCGATAAGGTCTACGAGGCTCATCGCAGTCATGCCTATCAGTTCGCTTCCCGTCACTATGGTCGTCACCTGCCGGTTACGTTGGTGGTGATGGCCATCAATCTGTTCTGGCTACTGCCTTTGGCAGCTTGTGTCGTGTTGTGGAACATGGATGGAGCATTGGCTTTAATATTGGCATACGTACCACTGCTCGTGCTGGCAGTCAGATTTCATGCCGGCGAGCTTGAGAAGGCCTGATTTCGCTGTAGGGTTCGCGTTTTTTGTTTATCAATTGTCCAACGGACGAGATGTAACTGCGTGTATCTAAAATGGATTGGATTTAGGAGCTGGCCGAGGTGCATGAAGGGTTTATGGACAAATTAAGAACAGTCCTGCTGGGGCTGCCGAGACGTCACAAGCGCGCTATTCAGGTGGCCACTGATGTCGTTCTGGTCTGGGTCGCCTTATGGCTGGCGTTCGTCGTACGGCTGGGCGTCGAGGCTTTGGCCAGCCCGATCGAAACTCATCTTTGGCTTTTTGCCTCAGCTCCGCTGATTGCCATCCCGATTTTCATCCGCTTTGGCATGTATCGCGCCGTTATGCGTTATTTCGGTAACGATGCGCTGATCACGATTTGCAAGGCTGTCAGCCTTTCGGCCTTGCTGCTGGCTCTTGTGGTGTATTGGTACAGTAATCACAAGACGGTAGTGCCACGCTCTATCATTTTTAATTACTGGTGGCTGAGCCTGATCATGATTGGCGGATTGCGCTTGGTGATGCGGCAGTATTTTCTGGGGGATTGGTTTACCGCAGCCCAGCATGTGCCGTTTACCAGTCGTGACGATGGCCTCCCCAAGGTCGCTATTTACGGTGCCGGGGCCGCGGGTAACCAACTCGTTGCTGCGTTGCGTATGGGGCGAGTGATGCGGCCGGTCGCGTTCATCGACGATGACAGCAGCATCGCTGATAGAGTCATTGCGGGGTTGCAGGTCTATCAACCTAAACACATTCAAAAAATGATTGATGCCACTGGGGCGCAAGAGATTTTGCTTGCCGTTCCGTCTTCGTCTCGCGGTCGCCGCCGGGAGATATTGACGTTGCTTGAAGGGTTTCCGCTGCATGTGCGTAGCGTGCCCGGCTTCATGGACCTGGCCAGCGGGCGGGTGAAAGTCGACGACATTCAGGAAGTCGATATCGCGGATCTTCTTGGGCGTGATCCGGTACCTGCGCAGGCTGATTTGCTTGAGCATTGCGTCGCGGGACAATCGGTTTTAGTGACAGGAGCAGGGGGATCGATCGGCTCCGAACTTTGTCGGCAAATCCTTGCGCTCAAGCCAACTACGCTGCTGTTATTCGAACATAGTGAATTCAATCTCTATAGCATTTTGTCCGAACTGGAGCCTCGAATTGCTCGTGAGTCGCTGTCGGTTCGATTATTACCTATCCTAGGGTCGGTGCGGGATCAGGACAAGTTGCTGGACGTGATGAAGACATGGAACGTCGACACGGTCTATCACGCAGCCGCTTATAAACATGTGCCGATGGTGGAGCATAATATTGCCGAAGGCGTTTTGAATAATGTGATCGGTACGCTGAACACTGCGCAAGCCGCGCTTCAGGCAGGTGTATCGAATTTTGTATTGATTTCGACGGATAAGGCCGTACGTCCAACCAATGTGATGGGCAGTACCAAGCGCCTTGCCGAACTGACTTTGCAAGCCCTTAGCCGTGAGTTGGCGCCAGTGCTGTTTGGCGACAATGCCAATGTATCACGCGTCAATAAAACCCGTTTTACGATGGTCCGTTTCGGTAACGTACTGGGGTCATCTGGGTCAGTTATTCCACTGTTTCATAAACAGATCAAATCAGGTGGACCATTAACTGTCACCCATCCGAAGATCACACGTTATTTCATGACGATCCCCGAGGCCGCTCAACTGGTCATTCAGGCAGGCTCCATGGGGCTGGGCGGGGATGTATTTGTGCTGGATATGGGCGAGCCAGTGAAGATTGTCGAACTGGCGGAAAAAATGATTCACTTGTCGGGCTTGAGTGTGCGTTCGGAGAAGAACCCTCAAGGCGATATTTCAATCGAGTTCACAGGGTTGCGTCCTGGCGAGAAGCTTTACGAGGAGTTGCTGATTGGCGACAACGTTGTCGCAACTCCCCATCCGATGATCATGAGTGCCAACGAAGATCATCTGCCATGGGATGTGCTTAAAGCAAGATTGGCTGAATTGCTGGCCGCCATCGAGCATGATGACTACGCGAGAGTCCGTCAGTTGCTGCGGGACACTGTCAGTGGGTACGCCCCTGATGGTGAAATTGTCGACTGGATCTATCAACAGCGGCGTCTTGAGCCGTGACGAAGTGTGTCCAAGGCCCGATATCAGGCCTTGGACATCGTTAGGTAAACTGTTAATCCAGCTTTCTTGCGACGGTTAGTTTTTCCATGCTGAAGGCTGGATTGTCTTGTGATTTCCTCTCTTGCCAAGAATATTTTTTCTTTAGCTTCAATAGCGGCTTTTCAAAGAATAGGTAGCTTAATGGGGCTACTACAAAAGTCAGCCATAAGCCGACGTCTATGCTGGGCGGAAAAACATGTTCTGTTCGATAAGGGCCGTTACCTGTAAAGATGCCTTGCCATACGTACAAGCCGTAACTGATGATTCCAATGGCTACTAAAGGTTTTAGTTCAAGTAACTTGACCAGCAGCGAATTCTGATTGTGATAAATATATAGGACTAAGGCACCTACCGCGACAAGCCAGGCAGCTTCCGTTTTTATGAAGGCCGGTGCAGTGAGTCCAGCCAATATCGAGATGAGTAATATTCCCGAGGTAGCAGTATTTGTGAAGATGCTCTTGACCTTTTCAATGTTGCAAACAAAGGCAACCAGGCAGCCGACCAGAATCGGCAACATTGCCGGAAAGGTCCACCGGCTCAAATAATAGAGCGTTGTAGGTTCATAAAGACTGGTTCCGAAATAAAGGCAGCCGAGGACCAGCAGCGAAATCGTTGTGATGGCGATTCGTTTGCCAAAAGCAAAGATGATTGGCCAGAACAAATAAAAGTGTTCTTCAACGGACAAAGACCAGAAGTGTGACATTGCAGAAAACGCGCACGCCTTGGGGGCGAAGTTTATGGTGTATGTCAATGCATAGGGGTAGATGCAATTAGTTATCCCGGCTTTTCCTGTTACATCCATGATTATCAGGAAGAAAATAGCCAGATAATAAAGTGGGAAGATACGTAGAGCACGTCGTTTTATGAAGGAAAAGATGTCGATCTTTCCAGTAGCCTCTTTCTCTTTAATGAGCAAAAAAGTTATGAGGAAGCCAGATAGAATAAAAAAGGTGCTGACACCGACATGAGGGCTCAAAACTGACAGCAAGGCGGGATTGGTGACCCCTATTACAGGCCAAATGACCGCGTGGGACATAATAACAAGTAGCACAGAAATGCCACGCAGACCGTCAAGTCCTTTTATCTTTAAACTCATCATTTTCCCCAAAAATAAAAGCGCGGCAAGTTTGCCGTATGGTCACGATGCGTGCAACCGCCAAGGCCGCTTCCTACCTGCTTCCTGTAGCCCGATATTCAGAGTCCTAAGGGTGCCTGCCAACCACGCATTCATTTCGGTGGATCACGCTCTTTCTTACGCTTTCTGTAACATTCTGATTTTTGACAAGCTCTCTTCATCGCCTAATTTTGAGAGGCAGCTTCGGAAAAGCTGCTTCTCTCTTAACGATGTCATGGAGCGTCATTTATGCGTACAGGCTATTTCTACTCTCTGATTTTTGCCCTTCTGACCAGCGCCTCGATTGCTGCTATCGCTGCCCCGGCGGCCAAATCCGAGTCGGTCGCTACGCCGCAGGTGTTGGAGCAGCCAGCCAAAACGCAGAGTACCAAGGTGGATTTGAACGGGGCGGATGCTGCAACTCTGCAGCGCGAGCTGTCAGGGATAGGCAAGGGCAAGGCCGAAGCGATTGTTGCGTATCGGGAGAGTAATGGGCCGTTCTCCTCGGTAGAAGAATTATTGGAGGTCAAGGGAATCGGCAAGGCGATTCTCGACAGGAACCGTGACAAGCTGGAAGTGAATTGAGTTTGTGATTGAAGGAGGCCGGTCGAATTGACTGGCCTTTTTGCTTTCTGGTGGATGCAAATCCTGGACGAATTCTGCGAGCGTCTCCCTTTGGCACAAATAATGATTATCTACAGCCAATCGATTGTTCAACAATCTGAGGTTCCCTTTCATGATCAACACACTCTCCCTCGCTGACCACATTACCTTGGAGCTGCGCGCCGACATCATCAGCGGTCGCCTGCTGCCAGGCATGGCATTGGTGGAGAACAACCTGGTCTCGGCCTATAACGCCTCACGCAACACGATCCGCGAAGCGTTACACCGTCTGGGCCAGGAAGGGTTGACCCGTTACGTGCGCAACAAAGGAGTGATGGTCCGCAGGTTAGGTGTCGATGACGTGCGAGATCTGTTCAAGGTCCGTCGCACCCTGGAACTGCAAGCCATCCTGGGCAGCCAACCATTGCGTGAGTATCAATCCGACCGGATGCTCGAAGCCCTCGAGGCTGCGGATTTGGCTCGCGAGCGTGAGGACTGGCGTTCGGTCGGTACCCATGGCCTGGCCTTTCATCAGCACATCGTTGGATTGATGCGCAGTCCGCTGCTGGATGAGTTTTTCACCAATGTGGTCGCGCAACTGCGTCTGGTATTTAGCTCCGCGCCTGATGAGGCGCGTTTCCAGGCACCGTGGCTGGCCCGTGATCGACGTATCCATGATTGGCTGGCCGAAGGCGACAAGCTTGCGGCTCACGAAGCCATGAGCCTTTACCTCGACGATTCCGAGCGACTGCTTTTGCAGTTGCTGACGCCCACCCCTCACCACTGATCAAGGATCCGCGCCATGTACAAAGACTACCCAGCCGCCTACCAGGTCAGCAAAGGCTCAGCCCTGCAGGTGGACAAACCCTTCTACGACCGCATCCGCACCCAGCAGGACAAGCGCACGCTGATTGAGCAGTTCGAAGTGCCGATCCGTACCGGCCGCGCCTGGCACGTACCCGCCGGGCATGTATTCCGCGTCACCACACCGGTGGGCCCGCAGGTGGGAGACTTCAACGTCTGGAACGCTCATGATCCGCGGGAACGCCTGTGGGCGGCGCGTACGCGCCAACTTCAGGGTGCCCATGTCAGCACCCATGATCGGTTGTGGTCGAACCTGCCATTCCTGCGGCCATTAGTGACCATCACCGATGACAGTCTGGCCGGCTACGGCATCGATGAGCATGGCGGACGATTGCACGATCTGCTGGGCACGCGCTGTGATCCGTATGTGAACCGGATGCTCACCGGGGAGGACTTTCACCATCATTGCCACTCGAACCTGACCCGCGCGGTGCTGCCCCACGGCCTGACGGAGTTCGATGTGCATGACGTACTGAATATTTTCCAGTGCACGGGCCTCAATCATGACGACATGTACTTCATGAAGGCCTGTCCGGCGCAGAAGGGTGATTACCTGGAATTCTTTGCCGAGATTGATCTGTTGTGTGCCCTGTCCACCTGCCCGGGTGGTGACCTGTCGTTGGCGATGTGGGGGCCGGATGCACAGGATCCACTCAGCGTCTGTCGTCCGCTGGGAGTGGAGATCTATCGGCTGGAGGAATCATTGCTGCAAGGCTGGAGCCAGCCTGAGCGGGCGGCGTACAAGGGGTTGCATGGCTTGCATATCGCCAAGGCGGATTGGGAAAAGTGAAGCCGAAGGCGCGGGCTTTTTGTGGCGAGGGAGCTTGCTCCCGCTGGGCTGCGTAGCAGCCCCAACGGCTAAAACCCGATTAGCCTGACACTCCGCGCCAGCAGGTTTAGGGCCGCTTCGCGCCCCAGCGGGAGCAAGCTCCCTCGCCACAAAAGCACTATGTAGCCGGGACAGGTAATAGCTCAACGATCCTTGGCCTCCTTCGCATCCATTTCCGCGTTGCGCTCGGCAACACGCTTGCGCTGTTCATCCGTCAGTTCGACCTTGGTGGCGGTGTCGCGCAACATCATCAGACCACCAACGATCGAGCCGATTGCAACAATCAGAATCAACCAGGCATACCAGGGCATAGGGCTCTCCTTGAGGGGGCGATGGACGGACGAACATTTCGCCGATCCATCGCACCTACCACTTATGAGCGAAGGTTGTTCGCAGTGGTTCAATACTACGCCCGTTCGGCCGGCTTCACCTCAAAGCCCGGTCAGCATCGCGTCGGCGGGAGCGTCTGCACGCAGTTGTGCGGTGAGGATGAAGTAGACGAAACCCACCACCATGAAGCCGAGGAAGATCAGCCCGATCAAGGCGTTGAACCAGGCCATCGCCACCAGGCAAACCACGGCCAATACCAGGGCGACGCCGGGTACAAGCGGATAACCCGGCGCCCGGAAAGTGCGTTCCAGGTTGGGTTCGGTTTTACGTAACTTGAACAGGCTGAGCATGCTCATGATGTACATGACGATGGCGCCGAACACGGCCATGGTGATCATCGCCGCGGTCAGGGTCATGCCGCCGAGGTTGATCAGGCCGTCGCTGTAGATCGCTGCGATGCCAATCAGTCCACCGGCGATGATGGCTCGGTGTGGGGTCTGGAAACGGGACAGTTTGGCGAGGGAGGCGGGCAGGTAGCCAGCGCGGGCCAGGGCGAAGAATTGCCGCGAGTAGCCAAGAATAATGCCGTGGAAACTCGCCACCAGGCCGAACAGGCCGATCCACACCAGCATGTGCAACCAGCCGGAGCTTTCGCCGACTACGGTTTTCATGGCTTGGGGCAGCGGATCGTTGATGTTCGACAGGGTGCGCCAGTCGCCAACGCCGCCAGCGAAGAACATCACGCCCATGGCCAGGACCACCAGGGTCAGGATGCCGCTGATGTAGGCCTTGGGAATCGTGCGTTTCGGGTCCTTGGCTTCTTCGGCGGCCATGGCCGCGCCTTCGATGGCCAGGAAGAACCAGATCGCGAAGGGGATCGCGGCGAACATTCCGGCGATGGCCGGCGCGCCGAACGTATCGGAACCGGCCCAGCCGTTCAGGGCGAAGCTGCTGAAGCTGAACGCCGGGGCCACGACGCCCATGAACACCAGCAGCTCGGCCACCGCCAGTACGCAGACAATCAGCTCGAACGTCGCCGCCAGCTTGACCCCGAGGATGTTCAGGCCCATGAACACGATATAGGCTCCGACCGCCGCGTGTTTCGGGTCCAGGGCCGGGAACTGCACGTTCAGGTAGGCGCCGATGGCCAGGGCAATGGCCGGCGGCGCGAAGACGAATTCGATCAGCGTCGCCAGCCCGGCGATCAACCCGCCTTTTTCACCAAAGGCCCGTCGGCTGTAGGCAAACGGTCCCCCAGCATGGGGAATGGCGGTGGTCAGTTCGGTGAAGCTGAAGATGAAGCAGGTGTACATGGCCGCCACCATGAAGGACGTCACCAGGAACCCCAGTGTCCCGGCCACGCCCCAGCCGTAGCTCCAGCCGAAATATTCGCCGGAAATCACCAGGCCGACGGCAATGCCCCATAAATGCAGGGTGCCCAGGGTGGGTTTGAGTTGTGTGTTCATCGGTGGCTCCCCTCGATCCATAGCAAAAGCGCTGGAAGAGGGCAGTGCAGTGGGCGTGCCAGTGTGGCGAGGGCGGTCGTAATGGGTGAAATCGTGTCGTATCGGGGATGTTCCTTGCTTGATGTGCCCCTGTTGTGCGCCAGTTGAGGGCGTTGGCGCTGATGATGCCGCCTTCGCGAGCAAGCCCGCTCCCACACTGGATTTGTGGTGTGGATGAAATCGACTGCTCACCGCAAGTCCAGTGTGGGAGCGGGCTTGCTCGCGAAGAGGCCCTTCCGATCGCCGCCATAACAACGCCATAAGTTCATTTTTTACAGATTCTTTATCCCCCACCCCCTCTCTCGATCTCGTTCCTTTACAGCCTCCCTGCCGACAATCACTCCACACACGGCACGACGCTGTACCACGGAGAAATCCCATGAATGTTCTGGACGGGGTGTCGCTGCTGCTGGCAGTGGCGCTGTTCATTTATCTGCTGGTTGCGCTGTTGCGCGCAGATCGGAACTAGGAGCGGCTATGCACGGTTATGACTACGGGCTGATCCTCGCCTTTTTTGCCCTGGTGCTGATTCCGGCACCGTTCCTGGGGCGTTTTTACTATCGGGTGATGGAAGGCCAGCGCACTTGGCTTTCACCGATCCTCGGCCCGGTGGAGCGCGGTTGCTATCGCCTGGCGGGAGTCGATCCCACTGCCGAGCAGAGCTGGCAGAAATACACCCTGGCCTTGCTCGTGTTCAACCTGGCCGGTTTTGTATTGCTGTTTGCGATTCTCCTGCTGCAAGGATATCTGCCCCTCAATACCGAGCAACTGCCCGGCATGGAATGGACCCAGGCCTTCAACACGGCCGTGAGTTTCATGACCAACACCAACTGGCAGTCCTACAGCGGTGAAGCGTCCCTGAGCTACCTGAGCCAGATGGTCGGCCTGACTGTGCAGAACTTTGTCAGCGCCGCCACCGGCCTGGCGGTGCTCGTGGCGCTTTGTCGCGGAATCGGGCGTAAGTCCGCCGCGACGCTGGGTAACTTCTGGGTCGACATGACCCGCGCCACCCTCTACGGGCTGCTGCCGCTGTGCCTGCTGCTGGCGTTGTTCCTGGTCTGGCAGGGCGTGCCGCAGACCTTTGCGCACTACGTGCACAGCGTCACGATGCAGGGCGCCGACCAGGTCATTCCACTGGGCCCGGCCGCCAGCCAGATCGCGATCAAGCAGTTGGGCACCAACGGCGGCGGTTTCTTCGGCGTCAACTCGGCGCACCCGTTCGAGAACCCGACGGCCTGGAGCAATCTGTTTGAGCTTGCCTCGATCATCCTGATTCCCGCCGCGCTGGTGTTCACCTTCGGCCATTACGTCAAGGACCAGCGCCAGAGCCGCGCGATCATCGCCTGCATGCTGGCCCTGTTCCTGATCGGCGGCGCCACGTCGCTGTGGGCCGAATACCAGCCCAACCCGGCCCTGAATGACGCGGCCGTCGAGCAAACCGCACCGCTGGAAGGCAAGGAAACGCGCTTCGGCACCACCGCCACGGTGCTCTGGTCGGTGACCACCACGGCAGCGTCCAATGGCTCGGTCAATGCCATGCACGACAGCCTCAACCCGCTCAGTGGCATGGTGTCGCTGGTGAACATGATGGTCGGCGAGGTGATTTTCGGCGGCGTCGGTGCCGGGCTCTACGGCATGCTGTTGAACGTGTTGATCGCGGTGTTCCTGGCCGGTTTGATGATCGGTCGCACCCCGGAATACCTGGGCAAGAAGCTCGGCGCCAGGGAGGTGCAACTGCTGGTGGCAACCCTGCTGGTGATGCCCGTCAGCGTGCTGGTGTTGGGGGCTGTCGCCGCGAGCCTGCCCGGGCCGGCCGCTGCCGTGAGTAACCCGGGCGCCCATGGCTTCAGCCAGTTGTTGTACGCCTACACCTCGGCGGGGGCGAATAACGGTTCGGCATTCGGTGGTTTCGGCGCCAACACACCCTTCCACAACCTGGTGCTGGGCCTGGGCATGTTGATTGGTCGGTTCGGTTACATCCTGCCGGTGCTGGCGTTGGCCGGCAGCCTGGCCTTGAAGAAGACCGCGCCGATTGGCCAGAACAGCTTTCCAACCCACGGCCCGCTGTTCGTGACCCTGTTGACCGTGACCATCCTGCTGGTGGGCGGCTTGACCTTCCTGCCGACCCTGGCACTGGGGCCGATTGCCGAACACCTGAGCATGGGCTTCTGAGGACCTGATGATGAATATGCCGATGAGCAAAACCGTCGCCGTCAAGGCGCCGGAACAACCGAAGACCCACCTGTCGGCCCTCTGGCGGCCAGCGTTGGTACAAGCCTTCGTCAAGCTCGATCCACGTCAGTTGCACCGCGCGCCGGTGATGCTGGTGGTGGAGCTGACCGCGATCCTCACCACCGTGTTGTGCTTCATCCCCGACAGCGCCGTGCCGACGTTCGTCGCTGCGCAAATTGCCCTGTGGCTATGGTTCACCGTGCTGTTTGCCAACTTCGCCGAAGCGTTGGCCGAAGGCCGCGGCAAAGCCCGGGCCGACAGTCTCAAGGCCGGCAGCGAAGGCCTCCAGGCACGTCGCCAGACCTCCAGTGGGTTTGAAATAATTCCTGCCACCCGTCTGCGCAAGGGCGATGTGGTGCGCGTCGAGGCCGGCGACATGATCCCCGGCGACGGCGAAGTGATCGAAGGCATCGCCGCGGTCAATGAGGCGGCGATCACTGGCGAATCGGCGCCGGTCATCCGCGAGTCTGGCGGTGATCGCTCGGCCGTCACCGGTAATACACGGCTAGTCTCCGACTGGCTGCTGGTGCGCATCACCAGCAATCCCGGCGAGTCCACCCTGGACCGCATGATCGCCTTGGTCGAAGGCGCCAAGCGCCAGAAAACCCCGAACGAGGTGGCGCTGGATATCCTGCTGATCGGCCTGACGCTGATCTTCCTGTTGGTGGTGGTGACGCTGCAACCGTTCGCCCATTTCGCCAACGCCAGCCTGCCGCTGGTGTTTCTGGTGGCGCTGCTGGTCACCTTGATTCCCACTACTATCGGCGGGCTGCTGTCGGCCATCGGCATCGCCGGGATGGACC
The DNA here is from genome assembly GCF_900115935.1 of Pseudomonas sp. 43mfcvi1.1. NCBI lineage: Bacteria > Pseudomonadati > Pseudomonadota > Gammaproteobacteria > Pseudomonadales > Pseudomonadaceae > Pseudomonas > Pseudomonas sp. 43mfcvi1.1. The sequence continues at coordinate 175,579 of NZ_UETT01000001.1, forward strand.
GGTTGGTGCGCCTGAACGTAATCGCCAAATCCGGCCGTGCGGTCGAGGCGGCGGGGGATGTGCATGTGCTGATGCTGGACAAGACCGGCACCATCACCTTTGGCAACCGTCGTTGTACGGCGGTCTATGCCGCCCCCGGTGTGAGTGCCAAGGAACTGGCCGAAGGCGCGTTGTTCGCCTCGCTGGCTGACGACACGGCCGAGGGCAAGTCCATCGTCGAATACCTGCGTGGTTTGCATCCACAGCCTGAGCCCGGCGTCGAAGCGTTGGTGGCCGTGCCGTTCAGTGCCGAAACCCGTTTGTCCGGGGTCGACTATCAGGGCCGCATCTACCGCAAGGGCGCCGTGGATTCGCTGCTGAGCTTTATCGGTCTGGCGAAAACCGAGTTGCCGTCAGCGCTGGCCCGGGAAGTCGACAAGATTGCCCAAAGTGGTGGCACGCCATTGCTGGTGTGTGTCGATGGCAAGCTGTTGGGTGCTATTCATCTGAAGGATGTGGTCAAGCCCGGCATCCGCGAGCGTTTCGCCGAGCTGCGCAAGCTGGGGATTCGCACGGTGATGGTCACCGGTGACAACCCGTTGACCGCCGCCGCGATTGCCGCCGAGGCGGGTGTCGACGACGTACTGGCAGAGGCCACGCCGGAGAAAAAACTGGCGCGCATCCGTCATGAGCAAAATGACGGTCGACTGGTGGCCATGTGCGGCGACGGTGCCAACGACGCCCCGGCCCTGGCCCAGGCTGATGTCGGCATGGCGATGAACGACGGCACCCAGGCCGCGCGGGAAGCGGCCAACATGGTCGATCTCGACAGCGACCCGACCAAACTGCTGGATGTGGTGCAGATCGGCAAGGAGCTACTGGTGACCCGTGGGGCGCTGACCACCTTTTCCATCGCCAATGACATCGCCAAGTACTTCGCGATCCTGCCGGCGCTGTTCGCCTCGATTTATCCACAGCTCGGCGTGTTGAACGTGATGCACCTGAGCAGCCCGCAGAGCGCGATCGTGTCGGCCATTGTCTTCAATGCCTTGATCATCGTCGTGCTGATCCCCCTGGCCCTGCGCGGCGTGCGAGTGCAAGCGGCAAGTGCGGCGGCGTTGTTGCGGCGCAATCTGTTGATCTATGGCCTGGGCGGGATCGTGGTGCCGTTCGTGGGGATCAAGGCGATCGATATGTTGCTGACGGCGTTGGGTTTGGTTTGAGCCTGTTAATGCCACCGATATGTTTTCAACTGAGGAATTCTGGATGTCCACATTAATTCGTCCGGCCTTGAGCCTGCTATTGCTGATGACCCTGATCACCGGTGTCGCGTATCCATTGGTGGTCACCGGCGTGGCGCAAGTCGCTTTTCCCGTCCAGGCCAACGGCAGCTTGATCGTCGATGCCGCCGGCAAGGTTCGTGGCTCGACGCTGATCGCCCAGGATTTCACCGGCGATGCCTGGTTTCATCCACGGCCATCGGCCGGTGCCTTTGCCACGGTCGCCAGCGGCGCCAGTAATCTTTCCCCGAGCAATCCGGCCCTGGCCACACGGGTGATCGATGACGCCCGCAAACTCCAGGTGCCCGCTCAGGGCCCGGTGCCGCTGGCATTGCTGACCACCTCCGCCAGCGGGCTGGATCCGCACTTGCCTCCAGCGGCGATTGCCTATCAACTGGCGCGTGTCGCCGCCGCACGCAACCTGCCGTCCTCGACTTTGCAGCAATTGCTCGACGACAACATCGAGCAACCCTTGGTGGGGCCACCGGTAGTGAATGTGCTGGCGCTGAACCTGGCCCTGGAAAAGCTGTAAAAACCTGTGGGAGTGGCGCCTGTGAGAGCAAAGCCTGTGGGAGCAAAGCTTGCTCGCGATGAACGATAACGCGGTCCATCCGTTGAACCGTATCGCCTTGGTCGCGAGCAAGCTTTGCTCCCACCGGTCCGGCTCCCCACAGGGTGTTTGATCAATATTTTGAAAGAGATTTCCACGCCATGAGCGATTCCGGCCGCGCCGACGCACTGTTAGCCAATCTGCCTCGCAACGACCGTGGCCGGCTCAAGGTCTTTCTGGGCGCGGCCCCAGGCGTGGGCAAGACCTACGCCATGTTGCAAGCGGCCCACAGCCAATTGCGTCAAGGCGTGAAGGTCATCGCCGGGGTGGTGGAGACGCACGGCCGAAGTGAAACCGAAGCGCTGCTCGGCGGCCTGGCGCAGCAGCCTTTGGTGCGCTCGGAATATCGCGGCGTGATGCTCGAGGAAATGGACCTCGACGGTTTGCTCGCCGCCCGCCCGACGTTGGTCCTGGTGGACGAACTGGCCCACAGCAATGCGCCGGGCAGTCGCCATGCCAAACGCTGGCAAGACATTCAGGAACTGCTCGCGGCGGGCATCGATGTCTATACCACGGTCAATGTCCAGCATCTGGAAAGCCTCAACGACCAAGTGCGTGGCATCACCGGCGTGCAGGTGCGCGAGACGCTGCCGGATTGGGTCCTGCAGGAAGCCGATGAACTGCTGCTGATCGACCTGCCACCACGCGAGCTGCTGGAGCGCCTGCGTGATGGCAAGGTCTACGTGCCGGAGCAGGCCCGGGCGGCAATCGATGCGTTCTTCACCCAGACCAACCTGACCGCGTTGCGTGAGCTGGCCATGCAGACCGCCGCCGCCCAGGTCGACAACGACCTGGCCCTGGGCTACCGACAACTGGGGCAGGCCGCGCCGGCGGTGCGCGGACGCTTGCTGGTGGGGGTGGACGGTGACGTCCAGGCTGAACGGCTGGTGCGTCATGCCAGTCGCGTTGCCCAGCGTCGACATCTGCCGTGGAGCCTGGTGCATGTGGACAACGGTAGCGCTCGCGACGAGGCCTCGCGCCAGCGCTTGCAGAATGCCCAGCAACTGGCCGAACGCCTCGGTGGCGAAGTGGTGCTGCTGCGGGCCGGTGAGGTGGCCAGGACGCTGATCCAGCATGCCAGCGAACGGCGCGCCACGCTGGTGCTGGTAGGCCAGTCTCGGCCACGCCTGCGCCGACGGCTGTTTGGCGGCGGCCTCGCGTCGCGTCTGCTGCGCGATGCCCGGGGCCTGGAAATCAACGTGTTGGACAGCGATGAGCAACCGCGTCCCGCCCGCGTGCACTCAACAGCTGTCCAGACCGGGTTCGATTATGTGCTGGCGTTGCTGGCGACTGTGGCGGCCAGCGCATTGGCCTGGGGGATCTCGGGGCTGCTGGCATTGCCCAATATCTCCCTGGTGTTCCTGATGGCGGTGTTGCTGGTGGCGGTACGCAGCAGCCTCGGCCCGGCGCTGGCCTGCGCAGCGCTGTCGTTCCTGGCTTATGACTTCCTGTTCATTCCGCCGAATTTTTCTTTCACCATCCAGCGCGAAGAGGACGTGCTGACGCTGGTGTTTTTCCTGCTCATGGCAGCCCTGACCGGCAACCTTGCCGCGCGCCAGCGTCGCCAGTTGCAGGCCCTGCGCGATACCCAGCAGGAAACCGGCGAACTGCTCGACCTGTCGCGCAAACTCACCGCCGCCACCGACCGCCAGGCGGTGATCAGCGCCGCCGCGCAGCACCTCAACGGTTGGCACGACCTGCAACTGTGCCTGCTCAACCGCGACAGCCAGGGCGGCTGGAAAGTCGAGAGCGGTGAGCCATTGACGTTCACCGAGGCCGAGCGCGCGGCGGCGGACTGGTCCTGGCAGCACGATCAACCGGCCGGTGCCGGCACCGGAACGCTGCCGTCCGGGCGTTGGTGGTGGTGGCCGTTGTCGGCGGAGGGCGGGCCGCTGGCCTTGTTGGGCGTTTGCCCGAAAGAAGGCAAGCCGCTGAGTGGCCAGCGTCGGCGTTTATTGACGGCCCTCAGCCAACCATTGGCCCAGGCGTTGGCTCGGGCGCAGTTGGCTCAGGATCTGGAAGCCGCGCGTCTGCACGGTGAAACCGAGCAACTGCGCAGTGCTTTGCTGGCTTCAGTGTCCCACGATCTGCGCACGCCGCTGACGGCCATGCGCGGCAGCATCGACAGCCTGCTGGCATTGGGGGAGGCGATCCCGCTGGCCGATCGTCGCGAACTGCTCGAAGGCACCCGCGATGAAGCCGAGCGGTTGGATCGTTACATCCAGAATCTGCTGGACATGACCCGCCTGGGCCACGGTGCGCTGAAGCTGGCGCGGGACTGGGTGGCCCCGGCCGACATCGTCGGCAGCGCGCTGAACCGCCTTCGGGCGGTGCTGGCGCCGCTGGCGCTCAGTGTCGAGGTGCCTGCTGAATTGCCCCTGCTGTATGTCCATGCGGCGTTGATCGAACAGGCCCTGGTGAACGTGCTGGAGAACGCCGCGCGATTCTCGCCGACCCAAGGACGCCTGCAGCTGAGCGCCGGGGCGTCCGACAGCGAAGTGTTTTTTGCCGTGGCCGACGAGGGGCCAGGGATCCCTGAACAAGAACGGGAGAAAATCTTCGACATGTTCTATACCGCCGCGCGCGGTGATCGAGGCGGGCAGGGCACGGGTCTGGGCTTGGCGATCTGCCAGGGCATGGTCGGTGCCCATGGCGGGCGCATCAGTGTGGCCGATGGCCTCGACGGGCGCGGCACCTGCATCACGTTGCACCTGCCCCTGCAGGCACAACCGGGCATGGACGATGAAGCTTGAGCCGGGTTGCGATACTCTTTTGTGACCGGCAGCTTGTGACCTGCTTACCTTTCCACCTGACTGCAACGAACGAGCCTCATGAGCCAGACCGCGACCCTTTTGGTCATCGATGACGAACCGCAGATTCGCAAATTCCTGCGCATCAGCCTGAGCTCCCAAGGCTACAAGGTGCTGGAAGCCGGTACCGGCGCTGAAGGGCTTGCCCAAGCGGCGTTGAACAAGCCTGATCTGCTGGTACTCGACCTGGGCCTGCCGGATATGGATGGCCAACAGGTGTTGCGCGAGTTTCGCCAATGGTCGACGGTGCCGGTACTGGTGCTCTCGGTGCGGGCCAGCGAAGCACAGAAGGTCGAGGCACTGGACAACGGCGCCAACGATTACGTGACCAAGCCGTTCGGCATCCAGGAATTCCTTGCCCGCATCCGTGCCTTGTTGCGCCAGGCTCCGGCGGGCGAGCCACAGGAAGCTGCGCTGAAGTTCGGCCCGCTGACGGTGGACCTGGCGTATCGGCGGGTGCTGCTGGACGGCACCGAAGTGGCCCTGACCCGCAAGGAGTACGCCGTGCTGGCGCAACTGGCGCGGCATCCGGGGCGGGTCATCACCCAGCAGCAACTGCTCAAGGACATCTGGGGCCCGACCCACACCGAAGACAGTCACTACCTGCGGATCGTGGTCGGTCACCTGCGCCAGAAACTGGCCGACGACCCGACCCGGCCGCGGTTCATTGCGACCGAGGCGGGGGTGGGGTATCGGTTGTTGGGGGAGGGTGGTGTTTAATCACAAGGTTTAAGCCAAGCGCTTTTGTGGCGAGGGGATTTATCCCCGTTGGGCTGCGAAGCGGCCCCAAAAAGCTTCAGACATGATTTGGACCTGACACACCGCGGGTTCAGGTTTTAGGGCTGCTTCGCAGCCCAACGGGGATAAATCCCCTCGCCACAGATTCAGTTCTGGTCACTCTCATACCGATCCAGGGTGTCGCTGGCAATCTCCCGTCCCAATGCGATCAACTCCGGCGCCTTGTAGAACTCGAAGAACCGGCACACCCGCTTCGGCACGTTGATCAGCACATCCGGCGGATAACCGGCGATCTTGTACTGGGCCAGCGAGGTCTGCATCACTTCGAAGCTCTGGTTGATCAAGTCCAGCAACGAGGCCGGGCCGACGTTGTCGATGATGAACGAGCCGGTGGCGGATTTTGGTGCGCCTTCGTTTTCTGGCGCGGCAGCCGGTTGTTGGCCTTCGGGCTCGGCCGAGTCGATCCACGGGTTGATGTCGGCGGCTTCGGCCTTCAAGGCTTCCTGTTCCAGCAGCAACAACTGTTCGGCCTGCTTGCGGCGAAACGGCAGGCGCGAACCCAGGGAGCTGACCAAGGTGTCGAAGCGGCGCCTGAAAGCGGCGGGGCGTGGGATCACCGGTAATCGATACTGTTTCTGGTTGGTGGCGTTGAGGTTGACCGCGATGATCAGGTCGCAGTGGCTCGACACCACCGGCACGATCGGCAACGGGTTGAGCAGGCCGCCATCCACCAGCATGCGGTTGCCTTGCATCACGGGCGTGAACAGGCTGGGAATCGCCGCCGAAGCGCGCATTGCCTGATGCAGGCAACCTTCCTGGAACCAGATTTCCTGTTGGTTGGTCAGGTCGGTGGCCACGGCGGTATAGGGGATGCGCAAATCTTCGATGTTGAGTTCACCGACGATCTTGCGGATCTGCCCGAAGACCTTCTCGCCACGAATCGCGCCGAGGCGGAAGCTGACGTCCACCAGGCGCAGTACGTCCAGGTAATCGAGGCTTTCGATCCAGTTGCGATAATCCTTGAGCTTGCCCGCGGCATAGATCCCACCCACGACGGCCCCCATGGAACACCCGGCGACGCAGGCGATGTCGTAGCCACGTCGTTCGATTTCTTCGATCACCCCGATATGGGCATAGCCCCGGGCACCACCGGAGCCCAATACCAATGCGACACGTTTTGTCATGACCCGGCCTCTTGTCGAACAGGTTTCAACAATGCACTTATCGACAGCTTGGCTCAATCGTTGTGGCGCAAGCGTCGTTTTTTGACACGCCGGCGTGGCATTTGCGTATTCTCATCCACACTGAATTTACACGGTCGGGCCTTGGCACTTTTTCCAGGCGCGACCGTCTTACCAGCACGACTGTTTTCCTGACTTGAGGTGTAATCGATGAAAGCCCGGATCTGCCTGCCCCTGGTGGCATCCCTGATGGTTCTGGCCCTGGCCGGTTGCGCAGGCAAAACCGCTTACCGTGACAGCTGTGGCAGCCAACTCGACAGCGCCTGGCGTGAACTGGACCTGGCCAAGGCCGAAGGTTTTGCCGGCACCGTCAGCTACTCCAAGGCCCTGTCCCTGCTGACGGGCGCCAAGACCCAGCAGCAATTCGAAGCATTCGAAGGCTGTACCAAAAAAGCCGAGAAAGCGCGTTTCTACATCCGCGAATCCCGCGCGGGACGATAAGAACAGCGACAAGCTTTAAGCTGCGAGCTACAAGGAAGGAGCGGGCGACGCGATCCTCCCTTGCAGCTTGAGGCTTATCGCTTGAAGCTGCGTACGGAGTACGTCCATGATCGATCGGCTGGTGGCCCGGATACTGGGCCTGGAAGTCCGCCTGTTGGCCTGTCAGGCCCGCCTGAATGCCCATACCGACAGCGAAGCGCTGCATGACCTGCGGACCACGGTACGTCGTTTGCGCAGCCTGCTTCGCCCGTTGCGCGGGTTGCCCGGCGTCCAACAACTGGAAACGGCTGCTTCGGCGGTGGGCACCCTGACCACGCCCTTGCGCGACCGGGAAGTCCTGGCCGCTTACCTTGAGCAGCATGGCCAGGCCGAGGCGGCGCGGCGACGCCAGGTGCAAATGGCCGATGCCTATCCCGCCGTGGCCGCGAGTGTTGAGTTGGCGCAGTTGCTGATGATCCTCGATGCCTTCCCGCGCTTCATTCGCGCCGCCCAGCGTGAGGGCCTGCTGAAGGGCTTGCGCAAACGCATCGAAAAGCGCCTGGACAAACAATGGAAGAAACTCGGCGAAGCCCTGCGCGATCCAGCCCATGACCGTCACCGGTTGCGCCTGCTGATCAAGCGCGTTCGCTACGCCCTCGAAGCCTACCCTGAACTCGACCGCCTGCCTGAAGCTGCCATGCCACGGCTCAAGTCAGCCCAGGCTGCGCTGGGCGACTGGCACGATTGCTGGCAATGGCTGGCCCGGGCCAGGGAGGAAACCGATCTGCAATCTTGTGTGCCTACCTGGCACGCCACGATGGAAAAGGCCGAGGCCAAGTCCGACAAGGTGCTCGACAAGTTGATTGCCAGTTGCTTCGAAAAATCCTGAACCTTGCACTTACCCCCTGTGGGAGCGAGCCTGCTCGCGATGACGGTGGGTCAACTTGCCTATCTATCGACTGATACACCGCTATCGCGAGCAGGCTCGCTCCCACAGGGAGCAATTCAAGATCCTCGGCTTTTCTGTCAGCCTCTTTGGCCGGAATGAGCCCTGTGCCGCCAGCCCAGGCTGGTTAAGATCCCTTCATCCTTTTCCCTGTTTTCGAGGTCGTCATGCGCTTTTCCGATTTGATCGATGCCGTGCGCCGGCAGCCCGGTGCGGTGAGCATCGCGCCTGAATGGGGCCAGGGGCGGGCCAGTTTTGGTGGGCTGGTGGCGGCGCTGCAATATGAGGCGATGCGTGCCAAGGTGCCGGCGGATCGCCCGGTGCGCTCGCTGGCGATTACCTTTGTCGGCCCGGTCGAACCCGATGTGCCTGTCAGCTTCGAAGTCGACGTGTTGCGTGAAGGCAAGGCCGTCAGCCAGGTGCTCGGACGCGCAGTGCAGAACGGCCAAGTGGTGACCGTGGTGCAAGGCAGTTTCGGCGCATCGCGCTCATCGGTGGTGGCGGTGCAGGCCGACCCCGCGCCGGAATTCAAAAGTGTGGAGCAATGCCAGGAACTGCCCTACGTCAAGGGCGCTACGCCGGAGTTCATGCGGCATCTGGCGATGCGCTGGAGCGTTGGAGGCTTGCCGTTCAGCGGCAATAAGTCCCGGAGCATGGGCGGCTGGGTGCGTTTGCGCGGCGATGTGCAGGAGGAGCCACTGAACGAAAGCCATATCCTGGCCTTGGTGGATGCCTGGCCGCCGGCCTTGTTGCCGCACCTTTCGCAAATGGCCCCGGGCAGTACGCTCACCTGGACCATCGAGTTCGTCCAGCCGCTGCTGGAACTCACGACACTGGACTGGTGCAAGTACCTGGCTGAGATCGAGCATGCCCAGGACGGCTACGGCCATGTCGCCGCGAAGTTCTGGAGCGCCGATGGTCGCTTGATCGCCATGAGCCGGCAGACGGTGACCATCTTCGGGTAAGGCCGCTGCGGGCATGGCTTGCTTCGGCTAAGGCTTGTGGTTGTGACGGTGGCGATCCCGCCAGGCGCGCCACCAGCCACCGCTGAGGAAGAACCGCGGGAAAGTCAGGAACTGTTCCACCAACAGGCGCGAGACGGCATCCTTGCGATCGCTGAACGGTTCGCTGGCTTGGGCCTCCAGGCTGTGGCCGTGACGCTGCAAGCCGAGTGCCGCGAGCAGGCCGATGATGCCGATGGCGACATCGCCCAGGCTCAAGCTGAACACCCCCGACACAATCAGCAGAAACGCGACGATGAACAGCGGCACGGCAATCAGGTGCAACACCAGGTTGGTGGGGTGGCGATGACTGTCAGGGTAGGCGCGCCATTGCCAGGCCGGAAGATTGGGGTGACGTTTGCCCATGATGCTATTCCTTGAACGAAACCGAATGACCCAAGGATAGGTCCGGGCGGGCGGGGCGGCGAATGGCGGTTGGCTATCGAAGCGATAGATGGCCATACAGTTTTGCTGTTGTGGCGAGGGGACTTGTTTGTGGGAGCACGGCTGTGGGAGCAAGGCTTGCCCGCGATGGACGCGATACGGTCTTTGGTGAACCGAGCTGCCTCCATCGCGGGCAAGCCTTGCTCCCACAGAGGGAATTCCCTCAGCAGGGAGTCGGGCAAGCCAGCGCTCTACAGTTTCAACTGCCCGATCGCCTTGCTCAACTCGCCCGCCAACGTTGCCAATTCATCGCTGGTGGTGGCTGAATCCACGGTCTGGCGTACGGTGTTCTCGGTCACGTCGCGAATGCTCACCACCGCCCGGTTCATTTCCTCGGCGACGTGGCTTTGCTGCTCGGCCGCGACAGCGATCTGAGTGTTGCTCTCACGCATTTGCGCTACCGCTGCGGTGATCTGTGCCAGGGCGTCGCCGGCCTCGCGGGCCTGTTGCACGCAATCGTCGGCCTTGAGTGAACTCTCCTGCATGAAGTCCACCGCGTCCCGGGTCCCGGCTTGCAGGGCCGAAACCATGGTGGTGATTTCATCCGTGGAGGTCTGTACCCGCTTGGCCAGGTTGCGCACCTCGTCGGCCACCACGGCAAATCCCCGGCCCATTTCCCCGGCCCGCGCCGCTTCGATCGCCGCGTTCAGGGCCAGCAGATTGGTTTGTTCGGCAATGCTGTGGATCACGCTGACCACGCCGTTGATCTTCTGGCTGTCTTCGGCCAGGCGCTGGATCATTTCGGCGGTCTGCTGCACACCCGAAGACAGCCCGGTGATCGACTGTTGCACCCGGCCAACCACTTCGTGACCGTTGCCGGCCAGGGTGTCGGCGGTTTTCGACAGGTCGCGGGTGGCGCCGGCATGCTGGGCGATGTGATAAACCGTGGCGGACATTTCGTTGATCGCCGTGGCTGCCTGATCGGTTTCGCTTTGCTGGCCCAGCATGCCGTGGCGCACATCGTTCATGCTCGATGCCAGGCGCGCCGCACCACTGTCCAACTGCCGGGCGGTGCTGGCAACAGTGTCGACCACCCGTTGATAACCGGCCTGCATGGCGTTGAACGCGGCCGCCATCTGACCCACTTCGTCCTTGCACGCCAGGGGAACGCGGGCGGCCAGGTCACCGGTTTTCTCCACGTGCAGCATCACGTCTTTGAGCGTGTTGAGCTGGCTGAGCAAAAAGCGGATCAACAGTTGTGATGCGCCCAGCATCGCCAGCATCAGCACGAACACTGCCACGGCGTATTGGCTGAAGCGTTCACCGAACACTTGACCCAGGCTTACACCCTGGGCCAGCACGGCGAGCTGTTGACCGTCCCCTCGACGGATCACTTGGGCGCCCAGCAGCGGATCGTTATCAAGCAGCGACCCGGCATCGAGGTCTACCCAGCCATCGGCCTGCGCCAGCGAAGGCAACGGTTGTTCGTTGAACACCGGCACCTGGTCGCGCTGCAATGCCAAGAGGCCTTCGGCCTTGGGCAGGGGCTGCCCGGCAGGCCAGGCAGCGAGCACGTGGGCCTGGGCCTGGGCGTTCGCCTGGGCCGCATGGTTGCGCGCCTGCTGTTCAAGGTGCACCGCGTAGAGCACCAGCAGCAGAGTAGTGACAAAGGCGACCGCATTGACCGCCCAGAATTTGTATTTCAACGAGATATTGCTAAGCCAGGCACCCATGGAAGGTCTTCTCTGATAGCGGAAACAGCATTGGCAAGGTGCCATTATTCTGCCGCTACTCAGGTGACGGGATTTTGATATGGGTCAACAGACGATATAGGTGTCGGGGATTTTAATAGGGACCAACAGATAACCAAACTCCCTGTGGGAGCGAGCAAGCCCGCTCCCAGAGGGGGATGTGGGTTCATTCGGAAAGGATGGGCAATCCGAAAAACGCCCGGGCGCACGCGGTGCTGTGGGCTGCCAGGTCTTCCTGGGTTTCGCCCCGGTGCAAGGCCACTTCGCGCAGGACCTCTGTCAGGTAGGCCGGCTCGTTGCGACCGTTCTTGGGTTTTGGCCGCAGCGTGCGGGGCAGCAGGTACGGCGCGTCGCTTTCGAGCATCAGCCGGCCACGGGGTATCTCGCGCACCAACGGGTGCAGGTGCGTACCCCGGCGTTCATCGCAGATCCAGCCGGTGATGCCGATGTGCAGGTCCAGGTCGAGATAACTGAACAGCGCCTTTTTTTCACCGGTAAAGCAGTGCACCACTGCTGCCGGCAACTGATCGCGAAAATCCCGAAGGATGTCCAGCAAGCGTTGGTCGGCGTCGCGTTCATGGAGAAACACCGGTAATTGCAACTGGACGGCCAACGCCAGGTGTTCTTCCAGAACCTTTTCCTGTTGCGGTCGGGGAGAGAAGTCCCGGTTGAAATCCAGCCCGCATTCACCCACCGCGCGCACGCGGCTGTGCATCAGCAGATCCTTGAGGTGCCGGGCGCTGTCGGCAGTCCACTCACTGGCGCTGTGGGGGTGAATGCCAGCGGTGGAAAACAGTCGCTCGCCAGTGTCGTCGAGGTGATCGCACAGTTCCAGGGCCTGCTCGCTGCCCTCGATGCTGGTACCGGTCAAGACCAGTTGGCAGACCCCGGATTCATAGGCGCGCTTAAGCACCACCTGGTGTTTGTCGGCGAAACTGGGGTTGGTCAGGTTGACGCCGATATCGATGAGTTGCATGGTGCTACCTCGGCCCAAAGGCCGGAAAGCATATCAGAGCTGTAGATTTATAAGAAAAGCCAAGAACTACAAAGAGTTGAGGCTGTCTGTTAAGGCCGCGAGACACGTCGGGTTGGTATAAAAGCCATCACTGTGCCAGTCTTTCGCACTTTTTCAGCGCCCCAGGCGCTCTGTTTCTGTCGACTCAGCCTCGTTTTTTCACGGAGGCGGTCCGCAGTATTCCTTCCGGAGAGTGGATGACACGTCCCCTGGTGTTGCTACTGTTGTGTTGTTCGCTGTTGTTGCCAATGCCGGCCGAAGCGCGGCTGCCCGGCCCGGTGCAAGCGGTGGCTCCGGGCGCGGTGCGCGACCTGGCGCAGATCCGCAGCAGTCGGGAGTTGAAGGTCCTGGTCAACCAGAGTCGCAACAGCTCCGGTGAAGTCCAGGGGCAACCCATTGGCGTCGAATATCATCGGCTGCGTGCCTTCGAACAATACCTCAACGGCCACGCCCGGGATGGCCAGGAAATCACCCTCAAGATCATTCCCAAGGCCAAGGACCAACTGCTCGGCGCCTTGCAACGCGGGGAGGGCGACCTCGTGGCGCCTGGGGAGCTGCTCGAACCCCAGGTCGGTCATGCGGTCAGCGCCAGCGATCCGATCCGTACCGACGTGCCTTTGCTGCTCGTGGGTATCAAGGGCGAGAAACGCTACACGCGGGTGGAGCAACTCTCCGGCAAGACCCTGGCGCTGCCCAACGGCAGTGCGGCAGGGGATGCGGTGAGCCAGATCAACCAGAAGCTGGCGCTGCTCAAGCTGCCGCCAGTGAAGATCGAATGGGTCGATCCCACCCTGGCTGTAGAGGATGTCCTGGAAATGGTCCAGGGCGGGATTTTCCATTTGACCATCGTCGAGCAACCCATCGCCGAGCGTTGGGGCAAGATCCTGCCCAAGCTGCGCCTGGACCGTCAGGTACTGATCGGCGAGCCGGCTGACGAGTATTGGTTCGTGCGCCGTGACGCCGCCATGCTACGGGCGAGCATCGATCGATTCCTGGCGACCTACAAGGTACCTTCCAACCAGGATGCGGCATTCCTGCGGATCTACCGTCGTTTGTACCAGGTCCACTATCCGTTGGCCCGGGCCGATCGCCAGCGCTTGGAAAAACTGCGCCCGGTGCTGCAAAAACATGCCGAGACCCAAGGCATGGACTGGCTCAACCTGGCGGCCCTGGCCTTCAAGGAATCAGCCCTGCAACCCAATGCCCGCAGCGGCAGCGGCCCCACCGGCCTGATGCAGATCACCCCGGCGGCGGCCCAGCGAGTCGGGGTCGATAACATCCAGAACCTGGATGCCAATGTGCTGGCAGGCGCCAAGTACCTAGCCCTCATCCGCCGCAAGTTTTTTGCCAGCCCCAAGCTCAACGAGCGCGAGCGCATGGCCTTCGTCCTGGCTGCCTACAACATGGGGCCCGAGCGCGTCCAAGGCATGCGAGCCGAGGCCCGGCGGCGGGGGCTGAATCCCAACCAGTGGTTCTTCCAGGTCGAGCGCATTGCCATGGAGCAGGTGGGAATGGGCGCCGTCAGCTACGTTAATAGTGTCAATAAGTACTATTTGGCATTCGATCGTGAACGAGAGTCGCTGGAGCCTGGAGATCAAAAAGTCGCCCTGCGAAAGTGATCTATTAATTCGATTGGTATCTCGCATTTTTTGCGCTTTTAGTACAAGTTTTTTTGATTAATATGGCGACCAACAACCACACATCTAGGGATGAACCCGCATGAGCTCATTGATCAACAAAGTCTTGTTTACCCGCGCCGGCTACGGCCTGACGGTCTTGCGCATCGTTGTCGGCATCGTTTTCGCCGCCCACGGCTCGCAGAAACTCTTCGGCCTGTTCGGTGGCTACGGCTTGGCGGGCACGGCGCAGTGGATGGAAAGCATCGGCCTGACCCCGGGCTACGTGATGGCGACACTGGCCGGCGGTACCGAGTTTTTCGCCGGGCTGGCGCTGATCATCGGTTTGCTCGCGCGTCCCGCGGCATTGGGCCTGGCTTTCCTGTCGCTGGTAGCGATTTTCTCCGTGCACATCGGTAACGGCTTGTTCATGGCCAACAACGGTTATGAGTTTGCCCTGACGTTGCTGGCGGGCAGTATTGCCGTGCTGATCGAGGGCGCGGGCAAGCTGTCGGTCGATCGTGCCATCGCGGATTGATTGCACGATTTGAATTCGAGGCCCGTCTTGTACGGGCCTTTTTTGTGGGCGGTGATTCTTGACACTGGCCGGTCAGCTTCTCTAGGATGCCGCTCATGCGCCGATTTAAACAGCTACTTGCGGGGCGCCAGGTGACTCATCCAGTTGCCGATAGAAGCCGGAGACAAGGCTTCGAAATACCGCTAAAGCGCTGGTTCGGTGTTGCCTCTCACCTGCCATGCAGACTTTTGAGGCAGAGACACGACACGATGAACGCACCCAGCCCCCTTGTACGTCTTGCGCCGATCACGGCGAACCTTGTGCAGCGCAACCCGAAAATTCTCCTGGGCGGTACTCACCAGCCAACGCTCTTGCGCTATCTCGACGGTTGGCCGCGCCGTAACCATGGGCCCGCCGCTTTCCTGATCCAGTTTGTCGAAGACGGCGAGTCACTGACGCGGTTCGCCAATGACAGTTTTGACCTCGCCGTCATCCAGTCCCCCAGCGTGGCGGACGCTCCTGAAATGATCCGACAACTGACTCGTATCGCGCGGCAGGGCTTGATCACTCGCCGCTGAGATATCCGGCCTGAAGGCTATGGATAAGCGATGTTCACGATGTAGACCCTCTTCTCTCCCGTAGGCGTCTGGACGCTGACCTCGGCGTCCAGGGCCTTGCCAATCAGTGCCCGTGCCAACGGTGAGTCGATGCTGATCAGGTTCTGTTTCAGGTCCAGCTCGTCCGGGCCGACGATGCGATAGCGTGATTCCTTGCCATCCTCATCTTCCACCGTCACCCAGGCGCCGAAGTACACCTTGTTCGGATCGCTGGGTTTTTCACTGACCACTTTGAGCGCCTCGAGGCGCTTGGTGAGGAAGCGCACGCGACTGTCGATTTCCCGCAGCATTTTCTTGCCGTAGGTGTATTCGGCATTTTCCGAACGATCACCCTGGGCCGCCGCCTCGCTGACCGCCTGGGTCACCTGGGGGCGGCGCACATGCCACAGCTCATGGAATTCGGCGCGCATCCGCGCTTCACCTTCGGGGGTGATCAGCGCGGTGCCGGCGGTGCGGGGTGGGCGATAACGGCTCATGGCAACTTCTTGTAGGAGCGAAGTCGGGAGTCTATCAACCCTCGCGCAATACTGTCAGCGGGCTGGCGTTGAGCGCTCGACGGGTGCCAAACACCCCGGCCGCGCCGATCAACAAGGCTCCCAGCAGTGGCAATACCAACAGCCATGGATGTGGATGCCAGGGCAGGTCGAAGGCGTACCGATAAAGCACCAGGCTCACCAGCTCCGAACCCAGGGCCGCGAGCAGGCCACTGACCGCGCCCAGCAGGCCGAACTCGATGCGCCGAGCCTTGACCAGCAAGGGGCGTTCGGCACCCAGTGCACGCAACAGCGCGCCTTGGCGAATCCGTTCGTCGAGGGTCGCCTGCAGGCCGGAAAACAGCACTGCCATTCCCGCCGCCAGCACAAACAGCAACACATACTCCACCGCCAGGGTCACCTGGGCCAGGATGCTGCGCAGCTGTTCGAGCAGGGCCTCGACTTGCAGGATCGTCACCGCCGGAAAGGCTCGGGACAGGTCGACGATCTGTTGGTCGTGGCCCGGCGCCAGGTAGAAGCTGGTGAGATAAGTGGCCGGCAGATCCTTCAAGGTGCCGGGCTGGAAGATCATGAAGAAATTGGGCTGGAAGTTGTCCCAGTTGATTTCCCGCAGGCTGGTGACCTTCGCTTCACGATTGACGCCGCCCACGCTGAAGACCAGGCGGTCGCCCAACTTGATCTTGAGGTTCTCGGCCACTTTGCCTTCCACCGAAACCCCTGGGACATCGTCTGGAGGTTGCTGCGGCCACCAGGTCCCTGCGGTGACGACGTTGCCCTGCGGCAGGTCCGCGGCCCAGGTCAGGCTCAGGTCGCGTTGCAGCGCCCGGTCACCCGCAGAGTCCTTGGTGACGAACTCCGTGGCCGGCTCGCCATTGATGCTGATCAGGCGCCCGGGCACCACGGGGTAGAGCGGGGCCGATTGCGCGGACAATTCCAGCAGCTTGTCGGTGAAGGCCTGCTTGTCGTTGGGCAGGATGTTCAGGGCGAAATAGTTCGGCGCGTTTTTGGGCAGCTGGTTTTGCCAGGTGTCCAGCAACTCGCCGCGCAGCAGCGCGATCAACGCCATGGACAGCAGGATCAGGCCGAACGCCAGGGCCTGGCCGGCCGCCGCCAAGGGATGGCGCAGCAATTGGCCCAGACCCAACCGCCAGGGCAGGGAGGCGCGGGCCAGCAGGCGCCGCAGGCTCTGGAGCAGCAGCAACAACAAGCCGCCGAGTACCAGTGCGGCAACGACACCACCGCCCAGCAAGGCGAAGGTGAGGACCAGGTCCAGGCTCAGGCGCCACATGATCAGGCCCAGGGCACCCAAGGCGGCACCGTAGATCACCCAGGAGCTGGAGGGGATCGGCAGCATGTCCCGGCGCAGCACGCGCAACGGCGGTACCCGGCCCAGCGCCGCCAGTGGCGGCAGGGCGAACCCCGCCAGCGCCACCAACCCAGTACCGATCCCGGCGATTGCCGGCAACAGCCCGCCCGGTGGTACCGCGGTGGGCAGCAGATCATGCAGCAGGGCGAACAGGCCCAGTTGGGCGATCCAGCCGAGCAGGGCGCCACTGAGGCTGGCGAGCAGGCCCAGCACGGTCAATTGCAGGCTGAACAGCACCATGGTTTCCCGGCGTGACAGGCCCAGGCAACGCAGTAGCGCGCTGGCATCGAAACGTCGGGTGGCAAAACGGTTGGCCGAGAGTGCGACGGCGACACCGGACAGCAGCACCGCCACCAGGCTGGCCATGTTCAGGTAGCGTTCGGCCTTGCCCAGGGCGCCACCGATCTGCCGGTTGCCGTCGCGGGCATCCTGCAGGCGCTGATTGGCTTCAAGGCCAGGCTTGAGCAGGTCGCGGTAGGTTTGCAGCGCCGGTGCCGGGCCGCGCCACAGGTCGCGATAGCTGACACGGCTGCCCGGTTGGACCACGCCAGTGGCCTCCAGGTCCTTGAGGTTGATCAGCACCCGCGGGGTGAGGCTGTAGAAATTGCCGGCGCGATCCGGCTCATAAGTCAGCACGCGGCTCAGGCGCAGGGTCTGGTTGCCGACGTCGATGCTGTCGCCGATCTTCAGGTCCAGTGCCGTCAGCAGCCGTGCTTCGACCCAGGCCTCGCCAGGGTTCGGCCGTCCGCCGGTTTCTTCCGGGGCGAACGGCGCCGGCGCGCTCTTGAGCTCACCGCGCAATGGGTAGCTGTCATCGGCCGCCTTGACGCTGGACAGCTGGATGCCATTGTCGGTGGCCACGACACTGGAAAACTCCACCACCCGAGCGTGGTCCAGCCCCAGCTCGGTGCCGCTGCGGATCTGCTCCGGGCGGGCGGGGGAGCTGCCTTCGAGCAGCAGGTCGGCACCGAGGAACTCGGTGGCGCGCATCATCATCGCGCCGTTGAGGCGGGCACCGAAGTAACCGATGGCGGTACTGGCCGCCACCGCCACCAGCAGGGCGAAGAACAACACCCGCAATTCCCCGGCGCGGGCATCGCGAAGCAATTGACGGATAGCGAGACTGAACAGGCGCAACAGCGGCAAGCGTGCCATCAAGGCTCCAGGGGGGCGACCATCTGGCCGGCTTCAAGTCGGATCAGGCGCCGGCAGCGGTGGGCCAGGCGTTCATCATGGGTCACCAGTACCAGGGTCGTGCCGCGTTCCTTGTTCAGTTCGAACAGCAGGTCGCTGATACGCTCGCCGGTGTGGCTGTCGAGGTTGCCGGTGGGTTCGTCGGCAAACAGCACGTCGGGTTCGGCGGCAAAGGCGCGGGCAATCGCCACGCGTTGCTGTTCGCCGCCGGAGAGCTGGCGCGGCGAGTGGGTCAGACGCTGCCCCAGGCCAACGCGCTGCAACAATTGCGTGGCGCGCTCGCGGGCATCCTTGCGGCCGTCCAGTTCCAGCGGCAGCATGACGTTTTCCAAGGCATTGAGGCTGTCGAGCAGTTGGAACGACTGGAAGACGAAACCGACATGTTCGGCGCGGATCCGTGCACGCTGGTCTTCATCCAGTGCGCTGAGGGCCTGACCGGCGAGGGTCACTTCGCCGCCGCTGGGCAGGTCAAGGCCGGCCAGCAGGCCCAGGAGGGTGGATTTGCCGGAACCGGACGCGCCGACGATGGCCAGGCTGTCGCCTTTGTTCAGTTCCAGGCT
This sequence comes from Pseudomonas sp. 43mfcvi1.1, assembly GCF_900115935.1. Lineage (NCBI taxonomy): Bacteria > Pseudomonadati > Pseudomonadota > Gammaproteobacteria > Pseudomonadales > Pseudomonadaceae > Pseudomonas > Pseudomonas sp. 43mfcvi1.1. The sequence goes on from NZ_UETT01000001.1 coordinate 194,118, forward strand.
GAGTTCGTGCAGGATGGTCAGTTCACCTTCCGCGCTGGAGACCACTTTGCTAAGGTCCGTCGCGGTGAGAATGCTTGAGCCCATGGAGAATCCGATGCGTGTGTGGTTTTTGAGTGCCGGCCTGGCCCTGATGTGCATGGCCCAGAGCGCAGCGGCGGGTACAGTCCTGATCGTTGGCGATAGTATCAGCGCGGCTTTCGGCCTGGATACCCGGCAAGGGTGGGTGTCGTTGCTCGAACAACGGCTCAAGGCCGAGGGTTTTGACGATAAAGTGGTCAATGCTTCCATCAGTGGCGACACCAGCGCGGGAGGCCAGGCGCGGCTGCCGGCGCTGCTTGCAGCCCATAAGCCGGACGTGGTGATCCTGGAACTGGGCGGCAACGATGGCTTGCGCGGACAGCCGCCAACACAATTGCAACAAAACCTTGCAGCGATGATCGACAGTGCCCGCGCGAGTGGTGCCAAGGTGCTTTTGCTGGGCATGCAGCTGCCCCCTAACTATGGGCGGCGCTACACCGATGCCTTTGCCCGGGTCTACAGCACCCTGGCCGAGGAGAAAAAAGTGCCGTTGGTGCCGTTTTTCCTCAAGGACGTCGGTGGCATTCCAACAATGATGCAGGGCGACGGATTGCACCCGTCCGTCGCAGCCCAGGGCAAGTTGCTGGAAAATGTCTGGCCGACGCTCAAACCGCTGCTTTGACGCTTTTCTACAGGCGGGCTTTCGGCTAATGTGGCGCCCCCGATTTGGAGCCCCCGATGCCGCGTCCCGCCTGGTCCCTGTTTGCCTACCAACTGATCGAGCCTGACGAGCAGCTGGATCTGTTCGCCTGCCAGGAAGTACGGGTGCACCTGGTGACCCGGCAGCTGGAGCTCGGTGGTTCGGCCGACCGGACCCTCTGTGGCAGCCTGCTGCCGGCCCAACCGCGCTGGTCGAGCGTCGACCGCAAGATTTTCCAGGACCATCGCCTGTGCTCGCTGTGCCGGGCGATCCTGGAGTCGCAAAAGCGCGGTACTTCGCCGATCTGGCCGGAGCTGCGGTTCGAGTTGTAATCGCTCCCACAGGTCTCATTTCAGTTCCAGACATGCTGCGCATCGGACGCCTTTGTACCGCTCTCCCCGAAATAACAGGTGTCAGTGTACAATCGCCGCTTTCATACCTCCTGTTCGATCTGCGAAGGATTTCCCGGATGTTGCCGCGCTTGCCTGCCGTCGCCCGCTGCCTGTCTCTTGCCGCCCTGTGTATGGCGGGCCCCGTTGCCGCCCTGGAGCTGCCACTGCCACCGCCGGGTGAAGACATCATTGGCCAGGTACAGGTCATCAAGGCCAAGTACGAAGATACCTTCGCCGACCTGGGCACTACCTATGACCTGGGCTACAGTGAGATGGTCGCCGCCAACCCGGGGGTCGATCCCTGGTTGCCGGGTGCTGGCACCGAGATCGTGCTGCCGACTCGTTTCATCCTGCCGCCGGGCCCGCGCGAGGGCATCGTGATCAACCTGGCCGAGTACCGTCTCTACTATTTCCCCAAGGGGCGGAACGTGGTCTACACCTTCCCGCTGGGGATTGGACGTGAGGGCTGGGGATCGCCGATCGCTCACACCAGCATCATCGCCAAGACGCCGAACCCGACCTGGACTCCGCCTGCATCGATCAAGGCCGAACACGCCGCCGACGGCGACCCCTTGCCCAATGTAGTGCCGGCTGGTCCCGATAACCCGCTGGGCCCCTTCAAATTCACCCTGGGCACCCCGGGCTACCTGATCCATGGTTCGAACAAGAAGTTCGGCATTGGCATGCGTACCAGTCACGGCTGCTTCCGGATGTTCAACAACAACGTACTGGAAATGGCCAGCATGGTGCCGGTGGGCACGTCGGTACGGATCATCAACGACCCCTACAAGCTGGGTTTGAGCGGCGGCAAGGTGTACCTGGAAGCTCACACACCGTTGGACGACAAAGGCAACCCATCGGTGGTGGACAAGCACACCGCAGTGATCAATGCGATGCTCAAGCGCGAAGACATCACCAGCAACCTGCGCATGAACTGGGACGTGGTACGGGACGTGGTGGCGGCTGAAGATGGTCTGCCGGTGGAAATCGCTGTTCCGAATACTTCGGCACCGATGGTCACGAGTGCGCCGATCGACTTGCAGCAGTAAAAAGCTCCAAAACAACCCGCCGACGTTTCGCGATGTCGGCGGGTTTTTTATTGCCTGGGAAAACACCGGGCAATAAAAAGCCGACCCAAAAAATGGGTCGGCTCGGTAACAATCCCGAAGGACTATTACTTGCGGCTAGCTTTTTCCAGCATGCGCAGAGCACGCTCGTTAGCTTCGTCAGCAGTCTGTTGTGCTTTTTGAGCAGCAGCCAGAGCTTCATCAGCTTTACGGTAGGCTTCGTCTGCACGAGCCTGGGCGCGAGCTGCTGCGTCTTCGGTAGCAGTCAGACGTGCTTCGGTTTCTTTCGATGCGCTGCTGCAACCGGTAGCCAGAACTGCGGCCAGGGCCAGAGCAGAGAATTTCAGAACGTTGTTCATCGGTTTCCCCTTCAAGGACTTTCTATTAGTGACTGTCTCCCCAGACTGAGGAGTTAGCCGGCGTACATACTACCCATTACTTGTAGTAAGTAAACTGACGTAGCGCAAGAAGCAAAAAAATTGTAGGCGGTGATTCTTTTTCGAGCAACTTTTCTTAGGGCTGTTTAAAAAATATACAGCTCCAAGCCCTTGGCTGGAGCGCGTCGACGAAAAAAAGTTCCGCAGTGGGGGAGAACTCTTACGGCCCTCGCTAACGTCGTTGTTTATTGATTCACCTACACTTTTGTACATTTTTTGTGCAAATGCCCCAGGCATCTTTATTGGTATTGGCGGTGACTTTAACTACGCGCGCTCGTCTCAAGACTCAACAACTGGCGATGTTCAGCTATTGCACCGTGACCGACTACAGCGCGACGATGGCGCTCAATCGATAAACCCGACGAGGTTTACCCCTTCGATGACAGGCGTGCCTTGAGCATTTGCGTCATTGGTGCCTACTATTCACGACGTGCTCGGGTTTGAGCGGTTCGGTTTTGGCGCTCGGTGACCAGGAAGGCACGGGGTGGCGTAGATGTTCCTTCGCCGGAAAAACATCGGTAAGGTAGGGGTCAGCATTCAGACCCGCGAGGAGTAGTGATGAGCGAGGCGGTTACCATCCACCATGACCAGGCTGGTCATCAGTTCGAGACCAATGTGGACGGTCATCGTGCCTATCTGACCTACATGGACCTGGGCAAGCAGACCCTGGATATCTATCGCACCTTCGTGCCCAATGCCTTGCGCGGCCGTGGCATCGCGGCGGCGTTGACCGAAAGAGCGCTGCAGTACGCCGAAGAAATGGGCTACACGGTGATCCCGTCCTGCTCCTACGTGGAGCGCTACATGGAGCGTCACCAGCGGCACGCGGCGAAGCTCTGAGAAAACGGATTCCCAATAAAAACGCCGGACTGAGAAGCCCGGCGTTTTTTTATGCGTTGCTTTTTATGCGTTGAAGCAGGTCGATCAACTGCGTTGACGCTTTGGCAGCACGTCCTTGAGTTTGGCGTGCATGCTGCGCAGGGTGTTCTCGGTCGCGCTCCAGTCGATGCAGGCATCGGTGATGGATACGCCGTACTGCAAGTCGGCGAGGTCTTTCGGAATCGCCTGGCAGCCCCAGTTCAAGTGGCTTTCGACCATCAGGCCGATAATCGACTGGTTGCCTTCCAGGATCTGGTTGGCCACGTTCTCCATCACCAGCGGTTGCAGCGCCGGGTCCTTGTTGGAGTTGGCGTGGCTGCAGTCGACCATGATATTCGGCTTGATCTTGGCTTTGTTCAGCGCCTGTTCACACAGCGCGACGCTGACCGAGTCGTAGTTCGGCTTGCCGTTGCCACCGCGCAGCACCACGTGACCGTAGGCGTTGCCCTTGGTGGTGACGATCGACACGCCACCTTCCTGGTTGATGCCCAGGAAACGGTGCGGGCTGGAAACCGACTGCAAGGCGTTGATCGCTACGGTGAGGCCGCCGTCGGTACCATTCTTGAAGCCTACCGCCGAGGACAGGCCGGAGGCCATTTCGCGGTGAGTCTGGGATTCGGTGGTGCGTGCGCCGATGGCCGACCAACTGATCAGGTCCTGCAAGTATTGCGGCGAAATCGGATCCAGGGCTTCGGTGGCCGTGGGCAGGCCCATTTCCGCCAGGTCCAGCAGCAGTTGGCGACCGATGTGCAGGCCGTCCTGGATCTTGAAGGAGTCGTCCAGGTACGGGTCGTTGATCAGGCCTTTCCAGCCGACGGTGGTCCGCGGCTTCTCGAAATACACCCGCATCACCAGGTACAAGGTGTCGGAGACTTCCGCCGCCAGCACCTTCAGGCGCTCGGCATATTCGTGGGCGGCCTTGATGTCATGGATCGAGCAGGGCCCGATGACCACGAACAGGCGATGGTCGGTGCCGTCGAGAATGTTGCGAATGACTTCCCGGCCCTTGGTCACGGTGCGCAGGGCAGCGTCGCTCAGGGGGATATCGCGCTTGAGCTGGTCAGGCGTGATGAGGGTCTCGTTGGAGGCGACGTTAAGGTCATTGATCGGTAAATCAGCCATCGTGTTACTCGTCAGGTCACGGGTGCCGGCCGCCAGCGATCCCCGCGCGGCGGTGCACAGCGAATGTTAAGCGCGTCGGGGAGCCGAACCTTATCGCGTTCCGAGGTGGCTCGACAATGGGCTGGGGGCGGTTTAATGCCCTACAGGCTGGGGAAAAGCCTTGAAGAGGGGGCAGCAACAGAATCGTGAGCAGATGTAATGGAGATTGCATGCCATGCCGCTCCCGCTGATAGTGTGCAGGGCCGTTTACCAGAGGAGTTGCAAAGATGCAGTCAGGCGTTAAGCCGCGGATCGGGATGATCGGCACCGGGGCGATCGGCGGATTCTATGGGGTGATGCTGGCGCGTGCCGGTTATGACGTGCACTTTTTACTGCGCAGCGAGTTCGGTGCCGTGGCCGAAAACGGTTTGCAGATCGACAGCGCGGTGCATGGCGCGCTGAGCCTCAACCCAGCCCAGGCCTATCGCTCGGCCGTCGAAATGCCGCCCTGCGACTGGCTGCTGGTAGGCGCCAAGACCACCAGCAATGCCGAACTGGCCCCGGCCATTACCCAGGCTGCCGCTGATGGTGCAAAAGTCCTGTTGCTGCAGAACGGCCTGGATGTCGAAGACGACCTCCGACCCTTGCTGCCCGATTCATTGCACCTGTTGGGTGGCCTGTGCCTGATCTGCGTGCACCGTGTCGGCCCTGGCGTCATCGCCCACCAGGCGCTCGGCGCGGTCAACGTCGGTTACCACAGTGGTCCCTGCGCCGATCAGGCGCAACGCATGGTGATCGTCGAAGAGGCGGCGACGTTGTTTCGCAACGCCGGTATCGACGCCCAGGCCATGCCGTGCCTGCAGTTGGCCCGCTGGCAAAAGCTGGTGTGGAATGTACCGTATAACGGTCTTTCGGTTCTGTTGGGCGCCAGTACTACACCGTTGATGGCCAACGATCATAGCCGCGAATTGATCCAGGCACTGATGGGAGAGGTGGTCCGCGGTGCGCAAGCCTGCGGGCATCACATCACGCCGGGCTATGCCGAGTATCTGTTCACGATGACCGAGAAGATGCCCGACTACTGGCCGAGCATGTACCACGATTATTCTCACAAGCGTGCGCTGGAGCTGGACGCGATCTACGGCCGGCCACTGGCGGCGGCGAAAGCGGCCGGGTATGGACTGCCGAAAATCGAAGCCTTGTACCAGGCGTTGGCGTTCGTGGACCGGTATAACCGTTGAACGGGCGTAAGGGGGAGCGGCATGGCAAGTAACATCGACGACAAACTGGTGCTGGCGATTTCGTCGCGAGCGCTGTTCGACCTGAGCGAAAGCCATAAGGTGTACCTGTCGAGTGGTGTCGAGGCCTATCGGCAATACCAGATCGAGCATGAAGACGAAGTCCTCGCGCCAGGGGACGCCTTCGCTCTGGTGCAAAAACTGCTGAACCTCAACGAACACCTGGGCCGGGCCCGGGTCGAGGTGGTCCTGGTCTCGCGCAACAGTGCCGACACCGGCCTTCGCGTATTCAACTCGATTCATCATTATGGGCTGGCGATTTCACGCGCGGCCTTCGTTGGCGGGCGCAGCCCTTACCCGTATCTCAAGGCATTCGGTTGCGATCTGTTTTTGTCCACCCACGCTGAAGACGTACGCAGCGCCCTGGACGCCGGGTTTGCCGCAGCAACCATTCTGTCGGGCGGTGCCAGCCGCGCCGCCAGTGAAGAACTGCGCATCGCCTTCGACGGCGATGCGGTGCTGTTTTCCGATGAATCGGAGCGCGTCTATCAGGCCGCCGGTCTGGAAGCCTTCCAGGCCCGCGAGCGACAGGCTGCCCGCGAGCCGCTGCGAGGCGGGCCGTTCAAGGGGTTCCTGGCCGCGCTCAATGCACTGCAGCGCGAGTTTCCCGAAGACGCCTGCCCAATCCGCACGGCGTTGGTGACGGCCCGTTCTGCACCGGCCCACGAGCGGGTCATCAGGACCTTGCGTGAATGGGATATTCGTCTGGATGAGTCATTGTTTCTCGGCGGCCTGACCAAATCGGCCTTCCTCGAAGCCTTCGCCGCCGATGTGTTTTTCGATGACCAGACCGGCCACTGCGAACTGGCCAGAGAGGTCGTCGCCACCGGCCACGTGCCCCACGGTATCAGTAACGAAATTAAGCCCTGAGTGCCTCAGGTCCAGGACGTCAAGCCGCACGTCGCAGTCCCCAAGGCGCTGCTAAGCTGAATCAATCTCCGCCATCTTGGCACGCGAGGAGGTCACATGATTCGTTCGATGCTGTACGCCACAGACCTGGGTCTCTATGCCCCTTATGTGATGCAGCATGCCTTGGCGCTGGCACGGACGTTTGAAGCCGAGTTGTATGTGGTGCATGCGGTAGAACCGATGGGGCTGTTCGCCGAGTCGGTGTTGCAAAGCTATCTCGACGAGCAGGCGCTGAACGAATTTCACCGTCAGGGTCTGAATACGGTGATGGCCAATATCGAACAGCGAGTGCTCGACAGTTTCCGCGAGGAGTTGGGAGAAGGGCAGCAGGATTTGAAACTGATCAAATCGGTCAGGGTGTACCAGGGTGATCCTTCCCAGGTCATTCTGGAGCAGGCTGCGAAACTCTCTGTCGATTTGCTGATCGTAGGCAGTCATTGCCAAGGGGCAAGCGGTGAAACCCCCTTGGGCAGGACGGCTGCGCGGGTATTGCAGCTATCCCGGGTGCCGGTCTACCTGGTACCGCTGGTACAGCGCCGACGCCAGGGAGAGGCTTGAGGCTAAATGATGGATTTTTATAAAAAGTTCTAGATTTATTGTCGAAACCTTTCATATAGTTATATACCGTCGCTGATGCCCGTGGCGTCCAATTGCTTTGAGGGATACATATGAAGCTTCAACAACTGCGCTACATCTGGGAAGTGGCGCACCACGACCTCAACGTTTCCGCTACTGCCCAAAGCCTCTACACGTCGCAACCCGGCATCAGCAAGCAGATCCGCCTGTTGGAAGATGAACTGGGCGTCGAAGTCTTCGCCCGTAGCGGCAAACACCTGACCCGCGTGACACCGGCCGGCGAGCGCATCATCACCACGGCTGGCGAGATTTTGCGCAAGGTCGAAAGCATCAAGCAGATCGCCCAGGAATTCTCCAACGAGAAAAAAGGCACCCTGTCGATCGCCACCACTCACACCCAGGCCCGCTATGCGCTGCCACCGGTGATCAGCAATTTCATCAAGCAATACCCCGACGTGGCGCTGCACATGCACCAGGGATCGCCGATGCAGATCGCCGAGATGGCGGCCGACGGCACGGTGGATTTCGCCATTGCCACCGAGGCCCTGGAGTTGTTCGGGGACTTGGTGATGATGCCGTGCTATCGCTGGAACCGCTGCGTGGTCGTGCCCCAGGGACATCCGTTGACCAAGCTGCCAAAGCTGACCCTCGAAGCCCTGGCCGAATACCCGATCGTGACCTACGTGTTTGGTTTCACCGGTCGTTCCAAGCTCGACGAAGCCTTCAGCCATCGTGGCCTGACGCCGAAAGTGGTGTTCACCGCCGCCGACGCCGACGTGATCAAGACTTACGTTCGCCTGGGCCTGGGCGTGGGCATCGTCGCGAAGATGGCCGTCGATACCAAGCTCGACAGTGATCTGGTGGTGCTGGATGCCAGCGAGTTGTTCGAATCCAGCGTGACCAAGATCGGCTTCCGTCGTGGCACCTTCCTGCGGGGTTTCATGTGCGATTTCATCGAGAAATTCGCACCGCACCTGACTCGGGAAGTCATGGCCAAGGCCATCCAGTGCCACAACAAGCAGGAGCTCGAAGAGCTGTTCGACGGCGTCGAACTACCGGTGCACTAAAGCCCTCCTAGATCGCCTCGGTGACAGCGAACTGTTGCCGGGCGCCCGCTACCACGATCTCCACTTCATCCCCTTCGAACTTGCCCAGCAGGCCTCGGCCCAGCGGTGAGCGAGGGGTGATGACCGTGATTGGCTGGCCTACCAGCGAGACCTTCAAGCCCGCCGCATCCGGCCCCAGGAACAGCCATTGCTGGCGGCCGTCCTCATCCTCCAGCCCGATCAATGTGCCAACCTGAATGCCGCGTTGATCGTCGTATGGCCTTAGCGTCAGGTTTTGGCAGAGGGCCAGGGCCTGGCGGATTTCTTCCACGCGCCTGGCTTGCCCGGCGGCGAGGTAAGAAGCTTCCAGGCCCAGGGTGTCGTACTTGTTCTCGGCGATGTTTTCTTCGTGGGTCGCGGTTTCGTAGGCGGTCTGGGCGGCGCGTTCGGCGATGTCGAGATCAATCCTGAGCTTGTCGAGAATCAACTGGTGGACGGTCTGTTTGTTCATGGTTATTCACAGAACTGCAAAACGTTGGCGCGGCTTTTTTCGCTGGGCGCGTTCTGGTCCTGTTGCAACCAGAACTGGCACTTGGGGTTGGACAGGTTGCGCGGGTTGTTGCGGGCCTGATCGAGGGCCTGGCGCTGCTCGTTCCTTTGCAGGTTCTGCTGATACTGCTCGAACATTGGCGTGGGCGGCTCTGGGGCTGGTTGCACTGCCGGTGGTTGCGCCAGTTGATGGACGGCGGCGGCCACCGGGGCCAGTTGTTCGTTGAACAGGAATCTGGACAGCAGCCAGCCCGTCAATACGATGGCGAGGAACCCCAGCCACAGGCCCAGGGCAATGCTGAGGGTCAATTGCAAAGCCGTAAGGCGCGAGGGGGTCGAATGATCGGGCATGGCTGCTTCCTGGCAGGGGCATGGGAGGCGGTGATTGTCGCATGAAGATTAATCGCCGTCGGCTCTTCTGCATCATCGCTTTATTCGGGACAATCGGGCCTTTGTCACAGGGAGTCGGGAATGGCCGTGCGCTGGGATATTTTTTGCACCGTCGTCGATAACTATGGCGACATTGGTGTCACTTGGCGCCTGGCTCGGCAGTTGGTGGCCGAGCATCGATGCGCGGTGCGACTGTGGGTCGATGACCTGCGTGCCTTCGAGCGGTTGTGTCCAGAAATCGACGTCACCCTGTCCGAGCAATGGCAGCAGGGCGTGCAAGTGCGTCACTGGCCCGGGGAGTGGGTGCCCACCGAAGCCGCCGATGTGGTGATTGCCGCATTCGCCTGCCAGTTGCCGAGTGCCTACATGGATGCGATGGCCGAGCGTCAGACAACGCCATTGTGGATGAACCTCGATTATTTGAGCGCCGAGGACTGGGTGATCGGTTGCCACGGCTTGCCGTCGGTCAAATATAAACATGTGCAGAAATATTTCTTTTTCCCAGGCTTCCAGGCGGGAACCGGTGGCCTGCTGCGTGAGGCCGGTCTTCTGGAGCGTCGTCGGCAATTTCAACAGGATGCCGGGGCGCAACGAATTTTCCTGCAGGAATTGGGTGTCGAACGGGCGCCGGATACTTGCCTGATCTCGCTGTTTGCCTACGAGAACGCCGGGGTGGCGAGTTGGTTTGACGCAATGGCAAGCGATACCCAGGCGTTTCATGTGCTGGTTCCCGAAGGACGGGTACTGGGCGATGTCGAGCGTTGGCTCGGGATCGACGGTCTGAAGGTCGGAGCGTTGCATCGACGCGGGGCGTTGACGGTGCAGGTGCTGCCGTTCGTCCGCCAGGATCAGTACGATCAACTGTTATGGTGCTGCGATTTCAATGCCGTGCGTGGCGAAGACTCTTTCGTCCGTGCCCAGTGGGCTGGCCGGCCGCTGCTCTGGCACATCTACCAGCAGGAAGAAGACGTCCACCTGGAAAAACTCGAGGCGTTTCTCAGGCTCTACACCCAGGGGCTTTCGCAAGCGGCGCAAAAAGCGATCAGCGGTCTTTGGCGGGCCTGGAATGCCGGCCAGGACATGGCCGAACACTGGAAAGCCACCCGTGAACAGCAGCAGGAACTGGCCGAACATGCCCAGGCATGGTGTCTGGAACAGGCCTCGCGAGCCGATCTTGCCGCAGCGCTGGTGAAGTTTTATGGAAATTGGATATGATACGCGGCCTAGATTTTTGTAAATCCCATCCAAATTCGGATATTCGCAATGAAAACTGGTAAAGAACTGAAACCCGGGACCGTGATCCGTCTCGAAAACGATCCTTGGCTGGTTCAGAAAGCTGAGTTCACCAAGTCGGGTCGTAACAGCGCGATCATGAAGACCAAGCTGAAGAACCTGCTGACCGGTTACAAGACCGAGATCGTCTACAGCGCCGACGACAAACTGGACGACGTGATCCTCGACCGCAAAGAAGCGACCCTGTCCTTCATCAGCGGCGACACTTACACGTTCATGGACACCACTGACTACACCATGTACGAGCTGAACGCCGAAGACATCGAAAGCGTTCTGCCGTTCATCGAAGAAGGCATGACCGACGTCTGCGAAGCCGTGTTCTTCGAAGAGCGCCTGGTTTCCGTAGAACTGCCGACCACCATCGTGCGTCAGGTTGACTACACCGAAGGTTCCGCTCGCGGCGACACTTCCGGCAAGGTCATGAAGCCTGCCAAACTGAAGAACGGTACCGAGCTGTCGGTAGCTGACTTCATCGAAATCGGCGACATGATCGAGATCGATACCCGCGAAGGCGGTTCCTACAAAGGCCGCGCTAAATAAGCGAAGCCTTGTGTATGAAAAAGCCCGACCATTGAGTCGGGCTTTTTTATTTGCGCTGTCTTCTGTTAGACCGGGGGACGGCGGGAGCTTGTGTGGGAGCAAAGCTTGCTCGCGATACAGACACCTCGATTCCAGAGGCACCGCGCCGCTTTCATCGCGGGCAAGCCTTGCTCCCACAGCCCTCGCCACAAAGGCTCCGGAGCCCAGTTACTTCAAGTGCTGCTTGAGCTCTTCGGACACCTGCAGCATCGCCGAACGCACCGCTGGCACCTGGCTCACCACGTTGAGCAAACCGTAGTCGTGGATCATACCGTTGTAGCGTACGGCAGTGACGGGCACCCCGGCTGCGTCCAGCTTGCGGGCATAAGCTTCACCCTCATCGCGCAAGACGTCGGCCTCGGCGGTCTGTACCAGCGCGGGCGGCAGGCCTTTGAGTTGCGCGGTGCTGGCGCGCAGCGGCGAGGCATAGATCTCGCTGCGTTGCCCGGCATCGGTGGTGTAGTTGTCCCAGAACCACTTCATCATGTTTTTGCTGAGGAAGTGTCCTTCGGCGAACTGGTTGTAGGACGCCGTCTCGAAGCTGGCATCGGTCACCGGCCACAGCAATGCCTGGAAACGGATCGCCGGTGTGCCCTTATCCTTGGCCATCAGTGCCACGACTGCTGCCATATTGCCGCCGACGCTGTTGCCCACCACGGCCAGGCGCTTGCCATCGACGTTGATTTGCTTGCCGTGTTCGGCCACCCATTTCGTCGCGGCGTAGGCCTGGTTGATCGCCACCGGGTAATGCGCCTCGGGTGAAGGCGTGTAGTTGACGAACACCGCGACAGCGCCCGAACCGGCCACCAGATCCCGAACCAGTCGTTCGTGGGTCGGGAAGTCGCCCAAGACCCAGCCACCGCCGTGGAAGAACATGAACACGGGCAACTCACCCTTGACTCCGGCCGGACGAACAATGGTCAGGCTGATCGGCTGACCATCGACCTGAATGGTCTTCTCACTGACGTCGGCCTTGGGCAGTGTCAGCTTCACACCGGCCTGGGCGCCAACCAATACGGCGCGGGCGTCCTTGGGTGACAGTTGCTCCAGGGGCTTGCCGGTGCCGGCATTGAGCGCGTCGAGAAACGCCTGAGTGTTGTGTTCGACGATGCCATCGGCGAAGGCGCTGCTGACGCTGAGGGCGAGAAGGGTGCCGGCAAGGGCTTTGCTGAGCGTGTTCATGTGCATCTCCTTAAGTTCGGGTCCAGGGTCGGGTCAGACGGTCACGTGCAGGCGCACATCGACGTTGCCGCGGGTGGCGTTGGAGTACGGGCAGACTTGGTGAGCCGCCTCCACCAGGCTTTGCGCGTCGGCCTGGTCCAGGCCTGGCAGGCTGATGTGCAGATCGATGTCGAGGCCGAAACCGCCGGGAATCTGGCCGATGCCGACATGGGCGGTAATCGAGGCGTCGTCCGGGATCTTGCGTTTGCTCTGGCTGGCCACGAATTTCAGCGCGCCGATGAAGCAGGCCGAATAGCCGGCGGCGAACAGTTGCTCAGGGTTGGTCGCCGCACCGCCGGCACCGCCGAGTTCCTTGGGCGTAGCGAGTTTCACGTCGAGAACGTTGTCGCTGGAAATGGCACGACCATCACGGCCGCCAGTGGAGGTTGCGATTGCGGTGTAGAGAGTTTGCATGGTGAGAGCCTCGTTTCTGGGTTGGTTTTTTTGCGCTAAATGTTTGCGCGCTAAGTAGGTGTGAAGAGAATGTATAGCGCTAATATTTAGTGCGCAAGTTAAATTTTCGAGACGAGTTCGGTTTTAAACGCTGAAAGGGCGTGTAACCCTTGAGATAGAGCTGTTTCAGAGGGTTGAATTTTTTTAGTGACGCCAGGCTGAACGCAATTCAGGCTCGCCACGATTCTCCTGTGGGAGCGGGCTTGCTCGCGAAAGCGGTGGGTCAGTCAGAGATGATTCAGGATGTGCCGCCGTCTTCGCGAGCAAGCCCGCTCCCACATTGGATTTGTGGTGTTCACAGCGTTTGGGTTTGACTCAGTACCTGTGGGAGCGAGCCTGCTCGCGATAGCGGTGGGTCAGCCTCGCTCCTACAGGGAAAGTCAGAGACTGTCTTGCAAATGCCCGCGCAGTGCCTGCAGATCAAGCTGCAGTTTCTTCAACTGCTCCAGGGTCTGGCCGCTGGCGGCGAGGATGCATTGGGGGATGCCGAGGGCTTTTTCCCGCAGGGCACGGCCCTGTTCGGTGAGTTCGACAATCACCACGCGCTCGTCTTCCCGGCTGCGGGTGCGGCTCAGCAGGCCTTCGGCCTCCAGGCGCTTGAGCAGTGGTGTCAACGAGCCGGGATCTGTCAGCAGGCGCGTGCTGATTTCACCGACGGTCAAACCATCCTTTTCCCACAACACCATCATCGCCAGGTATTGCGGATACGTCAGGCCCAGGGCTTGTAGCAGCGGCTTATAGACCTTGGTCATCAGCAGCGACGTGGAGTGCAGGGCGAAACAGACCTGGTTGTCGAGCAACAGGGCTTCGCAGGCTTCGGGGGTATCGCGCAGGGTGCTCATGGCAAAAACCTTCAATCAATGATCGTGATGAATCTAGCGGGCGAATCTTTAATGCGCCAGATAATTCTGACGTTCTGATCAGATGTTACGTTTCCCCGCTGGTGCCGACTGCGTAGGATAAGCGCCTTGAGGAAAGGGGAATCGTCTTGTTCGAATTTGTGCTGTTTTTGGTGTTTGGTGCCGCATTGGGCACCTTGGGGGGATTGTTCGGGATTGGTGGCGGCCTGATTGCCATTCCAGTGCTAGGCGTCTGGTTCGGTCTCGACCAGCAATTGGCCCAAGGTACGGCATTGGTCATGGTAGTCCCCAACGTGATGCTCGCGTTGTGGCGCTATCACCAGCGCAATCGCATCGAGTTGCGCCATGTCCTGCCGTTGGCTTCCATGGGTTTCTGCTTTGCCTGGCTCGGCTCGATCTGGGCGGTGGGGATCGATGCGGACAGCATGCGGATCGGCTTCGTAGCGTTCCTGATCGCGTTGACACTCTACAACCTGGCGCGGATGTTCGTCGCTACCGCACCGGCTTCGGGGCAGATGCGTTATGGCTGGCCGTGGCTCGGGGTACTGGGGGCCGCATCAGGCACCATGGGTGGTCTTTTCGGTGTTGGCGGGGCCGTTGTCGCGACCCCGATCCTGACCAGCATTTTTGGCACCAGCCAGGTGGTTGCCCAAGGGCTGTCCCTGGCGCTGGCCTTGCCCAGTACCGGCGTGACCCTCGCCACCTATGCGTTTCACCATGAGGTGGATTGGAGCATCGGCCTGCCGCTGGCCGTCGGTGGGCTGCTGAGCATCAGTTGGGGAGTGAAAGTCGCCCACGCCTTGCCGGAGCGACTGTTGCGCGGGCTGTTCTGCGGTTTCCTGGTGCTGTGCGCGGTGCTGCTCGCCTTTAAAGTTTGAAGCCCTCAATGATGTGCTCGGCCAGGCACTCGGTGATCGGCGATGGATTATGCAGGTTGCGGATCAGCATGATGCTGGCCTCGGGCAGTTCCGGCAGGTCTTCGGCCTCGCCCAGTACGCGCATGTCCGGGGTCAGCAGGCTTTCCAGTTGCGCCGTGATTGCCAGGCCGGCGCCCACCACCGCCATGAGCGCCGACAGGCTCGAGCTGTTGTACGCCACGCGATAATCGCGGCCCATGGCATCCAGCGCATTGCAGGCCCATTGCCGGCAGAAACAGTCACTGTTGAACATCGCCAGCGGCAGCGGTGTTTGTTCGTGGACGTTGAAGCAGGCGGCTTCGGCCCAGACAAAGCGCTCCTTGCGTAGCAGCTGGCCGATTTCGTCCCCCGGTTTGCGGGTGACGATGGACAGGTCCAGGTCCTGGCGCAGCAGCAACTGCTTGGACGACTCGCAGTGCACTTCGATTTCGATCAAGGGGTAGAACTGGGCGAAGCGTTGCAGGATGCCTGGCAGGAAGCGCATCACGTAATCGTCCGGCGTGCCGATGCGCACCGTGCCGACCATGTGCGGTTCACGCAGGGTATTGAACACCTCGCTGTGCAGCTTGAGGATCCGCCGGGCGTAGCCCAGCAGCACCTGGCCTTCGGCGGTGAGCTTGACCTGGCGCCCGTCCCGCTCGAACAACCGCCGTTGCAACACGTCCTCTTCCAGCCGCTTCATCTGCATGCTGACGGCAGACTGGGTGCGATTGACCAATTCCCCGGCCCGGGTGAAACCGCCCTGGTCGGCGATGGCGACAAAGGTACGCAGCACTTCCGTATCGATGCTCGGGTAACTCGACAATTGATCAATCTCCGAGATGTATTGCATAAGAAACATTCGTTGGATTGATCTTAGCGTTAGCGCGAGACTTGAACCATCCCCAACGGAGGACATCACGATGAAAGGTCAAAAAGGTTATCTACTGATAGACAAACTCTCCCACGGCTTTTCCATCAGCGCCTTGCTGCACAAGTTTAGCCGCTGGTACGAATTGCACCACGAACGTGAACTGCTGGCTGGAATGAGCGACGAGGCGCTCAAGGACATCGGCGTGAGTCGGGCCGACGTGGAACAGGAAGTGGTCCGGCCATTCTGGGATGACCCAATGCACAAATGAGCCATCCTTTCCTACACAAACCCCTTATTGGTGAGGTAGGTTGCGAGCAGACAAGGAGATCTCCATGCCCGCGACTCTGTCCTTTACCCTCAAACAGGCCCGGCGTCTGGCGTTGGCCGCCCAAGGATTCGATGGGCGGTCGCCGCCAGCTTCGGTGCAACCTTCGCGCCTCAACCGCCTGATCGAACGCCTCGGCGTCCTGCAGATCGACTCCGTCAATGCGCTGGTGCGCTCGCATTACCTCCCGCTGTTTTCCCGCCTCGGTCACTACAATCGCGATTTGCTCGACCAGGCAGCCTGGAGCCAGGGCCGACGTCGCACGCTGTTCGAATACTGGGGGCATGAAGCGTCGCTGCTGCCGATGTCGATGTATCCGCTGATGCGCTGGCGCATGAGTCGTGCATCCCGTGGCGAAGGTATTTATCAGCAGTTGGCGCGGTTCGGTCATGAGCGCCAGGATGTTATTCGCCGCGTTTTGGCTTCGGTGCAGGAGCAGGGCGCCATTGGTGCGGGCAGCTTGTCCACGCGCCAGGACAAGGCCGGACCGTGGTGGGACTGGAGTGCGGAGAAGCATGCGCTGGAATGGTTGTTCGCCGCAGGCGAAGTCACGGTGGCGGGGCGACGCGGTTTCGAGAGGCTCTACGACTTGCCGGAACGGGTGCTACCGGAATCGATCCTGCAACAACCGTTGCCGGACGAGGCCCAGGCACAACGCGCTTTGCTGGTACATGCTGCCGAGGCCTTGGGCATTGCGACCGAGAAAGACCTGCGCGACTACTTTCGCCTCGACCCGGCCGACAGCCGGGCGCGACTGGCCGATCTGGAGGAAGCCGGGGACCTGCTGCGCTGCGAAGTGCAGGGATGGAAACAACCGGCCTGGTGCCGACCCGGGGCGAAAATCCCGCGCAAGGTAGCCGCCAGTGCCTTGTTGTCGCCGTTCGATTCGCTGGTCTGGGAGCGAGGCCGTACCGAGCGGCTGTTCGACTTTCGCTACCGGTTGGAAATCTACACGCCTGCTCACAAGCGGGTGTACGGCTACTACGTGCTGCCGTTCCTGCATCACGAGCGCATTGCGGCGCGGGTCGATCTGCGAGCGGAGCGGGCTTTGGGGCGCCTGGCGGTGCATGCCGTGCACGAAGATGCGTCGGGGCTGGACGAGGAGGGGATGCAGGCCCTGGCGCTGAACCTGCGGCGCATGGCCCAGTGGCTGGGGTTGGAGCGGGTTCAGCTTAATTGCCAGCGAGTGAGTGGGGTTCGGTTGGCCCGGGCATTGGCTCAGTCAAGTGATGGCTGACCCGACGCTATCGCGAGCAGGCTCGCTCCCACAAGGGATCTCGGGTGACCACAGCTTTTATGTTCACAGCAGATCCAATGTGGGAGCGAGCCTGCTCGCGATGACAATTTAACCGGCGAAGAAGAGCTTACTGACTCACCGCCGAACCTGCTTCAACGTCTCGGCAATCAAAAACGCCAACTCCAGCGACTGATCGGCATTCATCCGCGGATCGCAATGGGTGTGGTAGCGGTCCGACAGCCCGTCCTCGGTAATCGGCCGTGCACCGCCGATGCATTCGGTGACGTTCTGCCCGGTCATTTCGATGTGAATCCCGCCAGCATAGGTGCCCTCGGCTTCGTGGGCCTGGAAGAACTGCTTCACCTCGCCGAGGATCTGCGCGAAGTCCCGGGTCTTGTAGCCGCTGCTGGCCTTGATGGTGTTGCCGTGCATCGGGTCGCTGCTCCACAGCACCTGCTTGCCTTCACGCTGTACGGCGCGCAACAGGGGTGGCAAGTGTTCGCCGACCTTGTTGGCGCCCATCCGGGCGATCAGGTTCAGCCGGCCGGGGTCGTTGTCCGGGTTGAGCACGTCGATCAGGCGGATCAGGTCGTCCGGGTCCATGCTCGGGCCAACCTTGACCCCGATCGGGTTGTTCACCCCGCGCAGGAATTCGACATGGGCGCCGTCCAGTTGACGGGTGCGGTCGCCGATCCACAGCATGTGGGCCGAGCAGTCGTAATAGTCGTTGGTCAGGCTGTCACGGCGCACGAAGGCTTCTTCGTAATTGAGCAGCAACGCTTCGTGGGCAGTGAAGAAACTGGTTTCGCGCAGTTGCGGCGAGCTGTCCATGCCGCAGGCGCGCATGAACGCCAGGGTTTCGTCGATGCGGTCGGCCAGGTGGCTGTATTTTTCCGCCAGGGCCGAATTGGCGATGAAGTCCAGGTTCCACTTGTGTACCTGGTGCAGGTCGGCGAACCCGCCCTGGGCGAAGGCGCGCAGCAGGTTCAAGGTGGCGGTGGACTGGTGGTAGGACTGCAGCAACCGCTCCGGGTCCGGCACGCGGCTTTTCTCGTCGAAACCGATGCCATTGACGATGTCGCCCCGGTAGGCCGGCAGGGTCACGCCATCGATGGTTTCGTCGTTGGCCGAACGTGGCTTGGCGAACTGCCCGGCCATGCGGCCGACCTTGACCACCGGGCAACCGGCGGCAAAGGTCATGACGATTGCCATCTGCAAGAGCACCTTGAAGGTGTCGCGGATCTTGGCCGCCGAGAACTCGGCAAAGCTCTCGGCGCAATCACCGCCTTGCAGCAGGAACGCCCGGCCCTGGGTCACTTCGGCGAACTGACGGCGCAACTCCCGGGCTTCACCGGCAAACACCAGTGGCGGATAACTGGCCAAGGTCTGCTCTACCTGCAACAGGTGCGCGGCGTCGGGGTAGCGGGGTTGTTGCTGGATCGGCAGGGCGCGCCAGCTGTCAGGGCTCCAGGGTTGGCTCATCATGATCTCTAGGTGATTTACGCTCGGACGGCCATGTTATCAGCAAATTAGTGCGTGACCTGTTTGCGTCGCTTCGCGGACAATTGCCCCTTTGTACAACTTGCGTACAGTCCAGCGCGTTGCCGCAGTCCGTCCGGCGACCATCAGGAGATGAAATGACAGAGGAGCGCGTCGAGCATCTGCTCGCCGAAGTGCACGACGAGTTCGGCATGATCCGGGTCTTCGAAGTGGCCGACTACCGGTTTCTTGAGTTCGGCGATGCCATTGAGCAGAGCTGCGTGTTCACGGCTGATCCGAGCTGGCTCGAATACGACTACACCCGCGCCATGCTCATCGGTGCGTTGTGTCACGAGCAGCCGGAAAGCGCGCTGTTCCTGGGGTTGGGCGCCGGTACGCTGACCCAGGCCTGCCTCAAGTTCCTGCCGCTGGAAGATGTCGAAGCCATCGAACTGCGCCCCGACGTGCCGCGCCTGGCCATCGAATACCTGGGGTTGGACGACGACCCGCGACTGTACATCCGCGTTGGCGATGCCTTGGAATTGCTTGAAACGGCGGAGCCGGCGGATCTGATTTTCGTCGACCTCTATACCGATGTCGGCCCAGGCGTCGGGCATCTGGCCTGGGGGTTCCTGGAAAACTGCCAGAAGCGCCTCAACCCGGGCGGCTGGCTGGTGATCAACCAGTGGGCCACCGATGACGGCAAGCCATTGGGTGCGGCGCTGTTGCGCGGTTTGTACCACCGGCATTACTGGGAACTGCCGGTGAAGGAGGGCAATGTGATCCTGATCGTGCCGGCGGACCTGGACCAGGAGCTGGACATGCAAGGACTGGTCGCCAGGGCCGAAGGGCTGGCGCCGAGGCTGGGTTATTCGTTGCAGTCGTTGATCAAGGCCATCCGTCCGGCAACGTGATACATGCCAGGTGTGATAAACCCTGTGGGAGCAAAGCTTGCTCGCGATACAGGCACTGCAATTCCCGAGAGTGCTGAGTTGTGTTCATCGCGAGCGAGCTTTGCTCCCACAGGGGAAAGATGAACCGTTTTAGCACCCCACCCCCGCAACGCCGAGCCTTCGCAAAACAAACGGTTGTACCGTTAATCCCAGGGCCCGTGGCAGAGAGCCCCATAACGGGGTCTGGCGATAAAAAAAGCTCCCTTTTCGGGCGAATTCCGGTATAGTGCGCGCCGGCCTTTAGCCGGGCCGCGTCAAGGTAGCGCAATTCCCCGAAGTCAGCTTCGGTTGCATGTCCGCACAACGGATGCTTCCACGACGTTCTTTTTCCATTCATTCGTTT
Organism: Pseudomonas sp. 43mfcvi1.1; assembly: GCF_900115935.1. Classification (NCBI taxonomy): domain Bacteria; kingdom Pseudomonadati; phylum Pseudomonadota; class Gammaproteobacteria; order Pseudomonadales; family Pseudomonadaceae; genus Pseudomonas; species Pseudomonas sp. 43mfcvi1.1. The sequence continues at coordinate 213,993 of NZ_UETT01000001.1, forward strand.
TCGCAAATCCCCGCCGACAAAGCAGCCAGGGCGACTCTTGAGTCTCAACACGGCACGCGCAGCTTTGGAGCATGGGTCTTTGCGGATGCACTTAGAGGCAGACCCATGACCCAGGAAACCGGCGGCTTCGCCGCTTTTAATCTCAACCCGAACATTCTTGCCGCCGTCACTGCGACCGGCTACGAAGAACCTTCGGCTATTCAGCAGCAATCGATCCCGATCATCATGGCCGGCCACGACATGATTGGCCAGGCGCAAACCGGTACGGGTAAAACCGCTGCGTTCGCCCTGCCGATCCTGCATCGCATCGATCCTGCAAAGCGCGAACCGCAAGCCCTGATCCTGGCGCCAACTCGTGAGTTGGCGCTGCAAGTAGCAACCGCTTTCGAAACCTATTCCAAGCAGATGCCTGGCGTTACCGTTGTGGCCGTCTACGGCGGCGCGCCGATGGGCCCACAACTGAAAGCCATCCGTAATGGTGCGCAGATCGTTGTCGCCACTCCGGGTCGTCTGTGCGATCACCTGCGTCGTGACGAAAAAGTCCTGGCCACCGTGAACCACCTGGTTCTGGACGAAGCCGACGAAATGCTCAAGCTGGGTTTCATGGACGACCTGGAAGTCATCTTCAAGGCCCTGCCGGCTACCCGCCAGACCGTATTGTTCTCGGCCACCCTGCCGCAATCGATCCGTGCCATTGCCGAGCGCCACCTGCGCGATCCGCAGCACGTGAAGATCCAGACCAAGACCCAGACCGTTACCGCGATCGAGCAGGCTCACCTGCTGGTTCACGCTGACCAGAAGACTTCCGCCGTTCTCAGCTTGCTGGAAGTGGAAGACTTCGACGCCCTGATCATGTTCGTGCGCACCAAGCAAGCGACCCTGGACCTGGCCAGCGCCCTGGAAGCCAAAGGCTACAAAGCCGCTGCGCTGAACGGTGACATTGCCCAGAACCAGCGTGAGCGCGTGATCGACTCCCTCAAGGATGGCCGCCTGGACATCGTGGTCGCGACCGACGTCGCGGCCCGTGGCCTGGACGTTCCGCGCATCACCCACGTGTTCAACGTGGACATGCCGTACGACCCGGAATCCTACGTTCACCGTATCGGCCGTACCGGCCGTGCCGGTCGCGAAGGCCGCGCGCTGCTGCTGGTTACCCCGCGCGAGCGCCGCATGCTGCAAGTGATCGAGCGTGTGACCGGTCAGAAAGTCGCTGAAGTTCGCCTGCCGGACGCTCAGGCTGTTCTCGATGCCCGCATCAAGAAACTGACCAACAGCCTGTCGCCACTGGTGGCTGACGCCGAATCGACCCACGGTGATCTGCTCGATCGCCTGACCGCCGACATCGGTTGCACCCCGCGCGCACTGGCCGCCGCACTGCTGCGCAAGGCCACCAACGGCCAAGCGCTGAACCTGGCTGCAATCGAGAAGGAACGTCCCCTGGTGCCGAACAGCGCCCCGCGTGGCGATCGTCCTGAGCGCACCGGTGATCGTCCGGACCGTGGTGATCGCGAGCGTCGTGCCCCGATCCCGCTGGCCGAAGGTCGTGCTCGCTGCCGTACCGCGCTGGGTGCCCGTGACGGCATCGCGGCCAAGAACCTGCTGGGTGCCATCCTCAACGAAGGCGGCCTGGCCCGCGAAGCCATCGGCCGCATCCAGGTGCGTGACAGCTTCAGCCTGGTCGAGCTGCCGGAAGATGGTCTGGAGAAGTTGCTGACCAAGCTGAAAGACACCCGCGTGGCCGGCAAGCAGCTCAAGCTGCGCCGCTATCGCGAAGATTGATCGGCTCTTGGGCTGATTGATCGAACATGAAAAATCCCCGACTGGTTCGGGGATTTTTTTGTCTGTTGTTTGGCGTGCCTTCAGGGGAGTGGCGTGGACGCCAATCGCGAGCAGGCTCGCTCCCACATTGGATTTTCGGCGTTCACAAAACCCCTGTGGGAGCGAGCCTGCTCGCGATTGGAGCGACCCGGTCTATCTGTCAGTCAAACCGATAGATATCCATCCCCAACGTCCCCATCGTGAAGCCTTGATGGGCAACGCTGAACTCCCCACCCGCACCCCGGGCGAAATACAGCGGCAACAAATGCTCGTCGCTGGGGTGGCTGCGCACGGCGTTCGGTGCTTGGCGCCGGTAGTCGTGCAGCGCGGTCTCATCGTCGGTCGCCAACTTCTCGACTATCCAATCACGAAAGGCCTTGGCCCAAGGCTCGATACTGTCGGGGCCAGCGTTCCAGTCCAGGTCGCGCAGGTTATGGGTGATGCTGCCGGAGCCGATCAACAGGATGTCTTGCTGGCGCAGGCTCGCCAGGGCTTGGCCGACCTGTGTCTGCAATGCCGGCCCTTGGCGGCTGGGCAGGGAAACCTGCACCACCGGAATGTCGGCCTCCGGGTACATCAACGACAATGGCACCCAGACGCCATGGTCGGAGGGCCGTTGAGGGTCGAGGCGTGCCGGCAGGTGCGCGGCATTGAGCATGTCTGCCACTTGCGTCGCCAGTTGAGGATCACCAGGCGCGGGGTACTGCACCTCATACAGCGCCGGTGGAAAGCCGCCGAAGTCGTGCCAGGTGCGCGGCTGCGGATTGGCACTGACCAACAGTTCATTGCTTTCCCAGTGGGCGGATACGATGACGATGGCCTTGGGCTTGGGCAATTGAGCGGCCAGGCGAGCCAATGCCGGACCGCTGTCGCCGGGTTCCAGAGCGAGCATGGGTGAGCCATGGGAGATAAACAGGCTGGGCAGCATGAAGGGGCTCCTGAGCGTTAAGATGTGATCATCTTCCGTCAGGTCAATGATCTAAATCTAATATAAGTTTTAGCCCGTTTTGATCGAGTTTTTTGGAGTGAATCATGGAGCCCGAGTTTTGGCACAAGCGCTGGTCATCGAACCAGATTGGTTTTCACCTGCCGGAAGTGAACCCCTACCTGCAACATTTCTGGCCGCAACTGGGCCTGGCGCAGGGCAGTCGGGTGCTGGTGCCGTTGTGCGGAAAAAGCCTGGATCTGCTGTGGCTTGCCCATCAGGGGTATTCGGTGTTGGGCGTGGAATTGTCGGAAAAAGCCGCCACTGATTTTTTTCTTGAGCATGAGCTTGAGCCGAGCGTGAGTGAAGAGGGCGCGTTCAAGGTCTTCCGTGCCGAGGGTGTCGAAATCCGCTGTGGTGATTTCTTTGCCATGAGTGTCGAAGATGTGGCCGATTGCGCGGCGTTGTACGACCGTGCTGCGTTGATTGCCTTGCCGGTGGCGATGCGAGAGCGGTATGCGGTTCATTTGCAGAAAATCATGCCCGCGTGCGTGGGATTGCTGATTACCCTGGATTACAACCAGGATGAAATGCCTGGCCCACCTTTCTCCGTAGGACATGATGAGGTGCTGCGGCTGCTGGGAAATGTCTGGCGGCTGGAGGTCTTGCAGGAACAGGATGTGCTGGGGGAAAGCTGGAAGTTCTTGCAGGCTGGAGTGAAGCGGCTGGATGAGCGGGTGTATCGGATTTCCAGTCGTTGAAGTGAGTGTTTGTGCTGGCGTGCCTAAACCAGCAGACAAAAAAAGCCCGCATCGCTGCGGGCTTTCTCTTGAGGCTTCAGTCAGCCGCGACGACGCAGTGCGTCGATACGCTCTTCCAGCGGCGGGTGGCTCATGAACATGCGCGCCAGGCCCTGCTTGATGCCACCGTTGATGCCAAAGGCATTCAGGGTGTCGGGCATGTGCACCGGCAAGCCTTGCTCGGCGCGCAGGCGTTGCAGGGCGCCGATCATGGCGCTGGTACCAGCCAGGCGTGCACCGGCGTCGTCGGCGCGGAACTCGCGCTTGCGCGAGAACCACATGACGATGGCGCTGGCGAGGATGCCCAGTACCAACTCGGCGAAGATGGTCGCCACGTAGTAGGCGATGCCTTGGCCCTCTTCGTTCTTGAAGATCACCTTGTCGACGAAGTTGCCGATGATGCGGGCGAAGAACATCACGAAGGTGTTCACCACGCCCTGGATCAGCGCCAGAGTCACCATGTCGCCGTTGGCGACGTGGCCGATCTCGTGGGCCAGCACGGCCTTGACTTCATCGGGCGAGAACCGCTCGAGCAAACCCTGGCTGACGGCGACCAGGGCGTCGTTCTTGTTCCAGCCGGTGGCGAAGGCGTTGGCCTCGTAGGCCGGGAAGATACCGACTTCCGGCATCTTGATACCGGCTTCGCGGGACAACTGCTCGACGGTTTGCAGCAGCCATTGCTCGTGGCGAGTGCGCGGCTGGCTGATGATCTGGGTGCTGGTGCTCATCTTCGCCATCCACTTGGAGATGAACAGCGAGAACAGGGAACCGGCGAAACCGAACACCGCACAGAAAATCAGCAGCTGATTGAGGTTGAGGTCAACCCCGTTGGCCGCCATGAACCCGTTGAAGCCGAAGAGGCTCAGGGTGATGCTGGCAATCAGCACGACCGCCAGGTTAGTGGCCAAGAACAGCAGGATGCGCATCATGGTTGTGGAAATCTCCTCGTGCTAAAGATGTAGCGTTATGCGGGGTATATAAGGTGCTGCCGCAGGCTATTCAACTCACCGACTATTTCAAACTGTGTCCTACAGCTGTCCTAAATGTTTGAAAGACTTTTCTGAAAGTGACTGGGGAAAAGAAATACGGCGCCTGCACCCCGTGAACGTTGAGCCGGGGTGCCCGTTGGCTCTCCAGTCCCTAGTGTAGAAGGCCTGGCGGAGTCGGCAGAACGGATATGTTGCTGAATCAAACAGCGTGCGAGGCGAGGACTCCCCGCACGCTGCCTGGCTTATTGACGGTAGGACTTGAGGAAGTTGCCGATCCGGCCAATGGCCTGGTCGAGGTCATCGACCCGCGGCAGGGTCACGACGCGGAAGTGGTCCGGCCACGGCCAGTTGAACGCCGTTCCCTGGACCACCAGCAGCTTTTCGGACAGCAGCAGGTCGAGGACGAATTTTTCATCGTTGTGGATCGGGCAGACCTTCGGGTCGATCCGTGGGAAGGCATACAGCGCGCCCATCGGCTTGACGCAACTGACGCCAGGAATATCGTTGAGCAATTCCCATGTGCGATTGCGCTGTTCCAGCAGCCGGCCCTGGGGCAGGACCAGGTCGTTGATGCTCTGGTAGCCACCCAGCGCCGTCTGGATCGCATGCTGGCTCGGCACGTTGGCGCACAGGCGCATGTTGGCCAGCATGTCGATGCCTTCGATGTAGCTCTGGGCGTGGTGCTTGGGCCCGGAGATAGCGATCCAGCCGGAGCGGAAACCGGCGACCCGATAGGATTTGGACAGGCCGTTGAAAGTCAGGCACAGCAGGTCCGGCGCCAGGGACGCGGTGCAGACATGCACGGCATCGTCGTAGAGGATCTTGTCGTAGATCTCGTCGGAGAACACCACCAGGTTGTGCTGGCGGGCCAGTTCCAGCATGCCCAGCAGCACTTCCCTGGAATATACGGCACCGGTCGGGTTGTTCGGGTTGATGATCACCAGTGCCTTGGTATTGGGCGTGATCTTGGCCTTGATGTCCGCCAGGTCGGGGAACCAGTTGGCCTGTTCGTCGCACAGGTAATGCACCGGGTTGCCACCGGACAGGCTCACGGCAGCGGTCCACAGCGGATAGTCCGGCGCCGGCACCAGCACTTCGTCGCCGTTGTTGAGCAGCGCCTGCATGGACATCACGATCAGCTCGGACACGCCGTTGCCCAGGTAGATGTCCTCGATGCCGATCCCTTCGACCTGCTTCTGCTGGTAGTACTGCATCACGGCCTTACGGGCACTGAACAGGCCCTTGGAGTCGCTGTAGCCCTGGGCCGTCGGCAGGTTGCGGATGACGTCCTGGAGAATTTCATCGGGCGCTTCGAAACCAAAGGGCGCCGGGTTGCCGATGTTCAGCTTGAGGATGCGATGGCCTTCCTCTTCCAGGCGTTTGGCGTGCTTGAGCACCGGGCCGCGAATGTCGTAGCAGACGTTGGCGAGCTTGTTCGATTTGCTGACCTGCATGGCGATGTGTTCCCGAAAATGAACGATCCAGGCGGCGTATGAACTACCGTACTGGGGATCCTGCGTCTGTGCCCAGGCCTGACGCGGTAATAGGCGCCACAATCCGTTTGAATGCGCATGACGTGACTGCCAGACTGGCGTCTGACGAGGCGCAATCATACGTGCCGCCCGATCTGCGGAAAAGCATCGGATCGGGCTTTTTCAATTGCCGAGGTAGGACGATGGAAAAGTTGCAGAAAACCCTTGAAGAATGGCGCGCCATGCTCGACCCGGAGCAGTACAACGTCTGTCGGTTGAAGGGCACCGAACGACCGTTCTCCGGTAAGTACAACGCCACCAAGACCGACGGTGTGTACCACTGCATCTGCTGCAACGAACCGTTGTTCGATTCGCGGACCAAATTTGACTCTGGCTGCGGCTGGCCGAGTTTCTACGCGCCGATCGAAGGCAGCGCGGTGGTCGAGGTGCGGGACGTCAGCCACGGCATGATCCGTACCGAGGTGGTCTGTGCCAAATGTGATGCCCACTTGGGCCACGTCTTCCCCGACGGTCCGCCGCCGACGGGGCTGCGGTACTGCATCAACTCGGTGTGCCTGGATCTCGTGCCTCGGTAGGGACTGTTCACCACAATCCTCCTGTGGCGAGGGAGCTTGCTCCCGCTGGGCGGCACAGCCGCCCCAAAACGGCCTGGCATAGTTCTCCTGGCAGACCGCGTCGGCCGGTTTTACGACGGCTGCGCCGCCGAGCGGGAGCAAGCTCCCTCGCCACAAAAGCCCGGAGGGCTGAAGTCGTGGTTTCGGACAATTAAATTGCACACAATTGAATCGTTCGCTATCTTCGCCGCCTATCCCATACATTTTCGGAGCCTTGCCATGAGCGACAACCTGCTGAGCATCCCCTGTACCACCATCAAGGGTGAGCAAAAGACCCTCGCCGATTTCGCCGGCAAGGCTGTGCTTGTCGTCAACACCGCCAGCCAGTGCGGATTCACCCCGCAATACAAGGGCCTCGAGGCGTTGTGGCAGACCTACAAGGACCAGGGCCTGGTGGTGTTGGGCTTTCCCTGCAATCAGTTCGGCAAGCAGGAGCCAGGCAACGAGGGGGCGATCACCGAGTTCTGCGAACTGAACTTCGGCGTGAGTTTTCCGCTGTTCAAGAAAATAGAAGTCAACGGTGCCAACGCTCATCCTCTGTTCGTCCAGCTTAAACAGCGGGCGCCCGGCGTGCTGGGGTCCAAAGGCATCAAGTGGAATTTCACCAAGTTCCTGATCGGCAAGGACGGTCAGGTGGTCAAGCGTTTTGCCCCGACCACCAAGCCCGAGGATTTGACCGGTGAGATCGAAGCGCTGCTCAAATGAATGACCTGTCAGTCGATTCGCTGAAGCTCGACAGCCAGTTGTGCTTCAAGCTGTACGCCGCTTCGCGCGCGGTGATCCGTGGCTACAAACCCATGCTCGATCAACTCGGCCTGACCTATCCGCAATACCTGGCGATGCTGGTGTTGTGGGAATGGCAGGACGCCGCCCCGCAACAACCAACGGTCAAGGCCCTGGGGGAGCGTTTGCTGTTGGATTCCGGCACGCTGACGCCGCTGCTCAAGCGCCTGGAACAGCTGGATCTGGTCCAGCGCCAGCGTTCGGCCCTGGACGAGCGGGAGGTGCACTTGAGCCTGTCGACTGCCGGGCGAGCCCTGCGTGAACAGGTTGGCCCGCTCAAGGCCCGGTTGTTGTGCGACAGCGGTATCGACCTGGACCGCCTGGGGACGTTGCGAGATGGTCTGGATCACCTGCTGGGCCAGATCAAAGCGCTGACGTAGTGGGCACCCACTGGTCCAGCACCGCCGCCAGCTCTTCGCGGCGGAACGGCTTGGACAGGTAGTCGTTCATGCCGGCCGCGCGGCAGCGCTCGCGTTCCTCGGGCATCGCATTGGCTGTCAGGGCAACAATCGGCAGGTCCGACCAGCGCCCGCTGCGGCGGATCTGCCGGCTGGCTTCGTAGCCATCCATCACCGGCATGTTGCAGTCCATCAACACCAGGTCGAAAACCCGCTGTTCCAGTTGAGCCAGGGCTTCGGCGCCGTGGGCCGCGACGGTGACTTCGCAGCCCAGTTTCACCAGCATCCCCTTGGCCACCAGTTGATTGACCGGGTTGTCTTCCACCAGCAGCACCCGTCCACGCAAGGACGGCGCCAGGGCTTCGATCTGTGCGTCATTGATGATGGTCGCCTCGCTCTGCATGGCACGCCGCAGAATCTGGTACAGCGCATGGCGCGCCAGTGGCCGGGCCTGTTGGATCAGCGGCGCGAGGGCGGCGGCTTCTTCGCCGGGCATGAAACTGCCATAGGCGGTCACCAGCAGGATCGGTGCGTCAAAGGTGGGCCGCAGGTTGAACAGGCATTCCGGGCAGTCGGTAATCAGCACGTCGGGCGTGAGCCCCAGCAACCCGTCGTCGATGGAGCGTTGTACATAATCCAGTCCCCATCCCGGCAACAGCATGCCCAGCAACTCGGCCAGCCCGCTGCTGCTGGCGGTGATGGCGACGACGTTGCCGTGCAACGGCTCGACCGGCGGCGCAGGGAGATGGCAAGGCAGGGGCAGGTCGGCACAGAACTGACTGCCAAAGCCGGCTTCGGAACTGATCGTCAACCGGCCCTGCATGGCTTCGCAGAGGTTGTAGGTCAGTGCCAGGCCCAGCCCGGTGCCACCGAATTGGCGGGTAATCCCGGCGCCAGCCTGGGTGAACGGCTGCAGGATTCTTGCCTGGGCTTCCTGGGGGATGCCGATGCCCGTGTCGCAGACCTCGATTCGCACGCCGCCTTCGTAATGGCTCAACTTCACGTCGACCCGGCCGAAGCGCGTGAATTTCAGTGCGTTGGACAACAGGTTGCTGACGATCTGGCGCACCCGGGTCGGGTCGCCCAATACCTGCGCCGGGAACTGCGGGTCGATCAGGCAGGCCAGTTCGACACTGGGGGCCGCGTTCTGGGAAAGCAGGTTGGCGGTGTCCTCCACCAGGGAGCCGAGGTCGAACGGAATGCGTTCGAGCTCCAGTTGGCCGGCGTCGAATTTCGACAGGTCGAGGATGTCGTTGAGCAGTTCGACCAATACCTTGCCCGAGTCATGGGCAATCGATAGCTGCTGCTGTTGTTCGGCCGTCAGGGGGCCGTCCAGGGACAGGGCGATCATTCCCAGCAGGCCGTTGAGCGGTGTGCGGATCTCGTGGCTCATGTTAGCGAGGAACACGGAGCGGGCTTCGGCCATGTCCAGGGCGGTGCGCCGGGCCACCTCCAGCTCCTCGTTGGACTGGCTGAGGCGGGCATTGATGGCCTTGAGTTCGGCGGTGCGGGCCGAGACGATGTTTTCCAGTTGCGCCAGGTATTCAGTGAGGCGATTTTCGGCCGTGCGTCGTTGCTGGATTTCGGTGGAGATATTTTCGAACTGCTGGTTGGCGACGGACACCAGCACGCCGATCTCATCGGACTGGTGGCCGGAAGGGCATTCCAGGCGGTTCTGTTCGCTGCTGCTCGGGTCGCGGCTGCTCAGTTCGCGGATGACCCGCACCAGGGGCTTGGTCAGCATCACGTAGAACAGCGCCAGCAACAGGCCGGTCAGGATCAGGCTGCGGGCGAAGCCATTGAGCAAGGTGACCTCGGCACGGCGCAGGAAACGACTGCCGAACGCATAGGTGTCGACGTCCAGTCGCAGCATGCCCAGGGATTCTCCGGGCAGGTGGTCCAGGTAGAGCCGGTCCTCGAACTGCCGCTGGGCGCCGAACAGGAAGTCACTGATGAACCGATAGCTGCTTTGCAGCTCAGGCCGCTTGACGCTGGCCAGCACCGTATTGTTATTGTCGATCAACTCGGCCCCGATGATGGCCGGTGAGCGCAACAGGCCCATGGACAGTTCCTGGGCGAGCTCGGCGTCGATGTTGTAGGCGATGCGCGAAGCCGGGTTGTGGCTGATTTCCAGCAGCGAGAGGATTTCACGGTTGATCGACGCGTCTTCACTGGCATAATCGATGCCGATCTGCATCAGGCTGAGCAAGGTGCCCAACACGAAGCCCACCAGGACGGTCAGGCGGGCCTGCTTATAGGAAAGCCGTTGGGTGAATCTGATGTCCATTGAGTGATGAACCACTTACGTTTCCCTTCGCCGGTCAAGCATAGCTGATCATCTCTGAATACCGGTGCAGCCGGTGTGTATTGTGTGAAGTAGACCCGCCATTGGCTACGGCGTTTCGTAGCCCGAGCGCCATCATTACTGTGAACCTGTCCGAGGAAAAGACGTGGACTCGCGATTGAATGCTTTTCTTGAGCGTGCCGATGCCGTGCTGGCCCGGATCGAGCCTTTGCTGCCGGCGCCCCGGCCCGCCATCGATTGGACCCAGACCCTGGCCGCCCGCTGGCAGCGTGATGGACGTAGCGGCTATCTGCTGCCGCTGCAGGTCAGCCTCGACATGCGCCTGTCGGACCTGATCGGCGTGGACCGCCAGGTCGAACAACTGGGCCGCAACACGCGGCAGTTCCTCGATGGCATGCCCGCCAACCATGCCTTGCTCTGGGGCTCGCGTGGCACCGGCAAGTCTTCCCTGGTGCGTGCCCTGTTGGCCGAACATGCCCAGCAAGGCCTGCGGTTGATCGAGATCGAACGCGATCACCTGGCCGATCTGCCCCGGGTGGTCGAGCAGGTTGCGAAACTGCCACAGCGTTTCGTATTGTTCTGTGATGACCTGTCGTTCGAATCCGGTGAGGGCGATTACCGGGTGCTCAAGAGCGTGTTGGATGGATCCCTGGAGCAGGCACCGGACAACGTGCTGTTGTATGCCACCTCCAACCGTCGGCACCTGGTGCCGGAAAAGGAAAGCGACAACGAGAACTGGAAACGGGTCGACGGCGAACTTCACCCCAGCGAAGCGGTGGAGGACAAGATCGCCTTGTCCGACCGCTTTGGCTTGTGGCTGTCGTTTTATCCCTTTACCCAGGAGCATTTCCTCAACGTGGTGGAGCACTGGATCGGCGAACTGGCGACCAAGGCCGGGCTGGCCTGGCAGCGCGACGAAGCGCTGGATGTGCTGGCGGTGCGTTGGGCAACCGGTCGCGGCAACCGCAACGGACGTTGCGCCTACCAGTTTGCCCGTTATTGGGTAGGCCTGAAATTGTTGGAGCACAAGGCATGATCGATTTGAAGGGCACCGGAGTTGGCCTGGACGGCTACGCATTGTTATCGGCACAGCTGGAATCCTTGCTGGCCGATGAGCGTGACTTCATCGCCAACGCGGCGCAGTTCTCGGCTTTCCTGTCCAGTCAGCTGGACGACCTGAACTGGGCCGGTTTCTACCTCAATCGCAACGAAGAGCTGGTCCTGGGGCCGTTCCAGGGCCAGATCGCCTGCGTGCGGATTCCCTTTGGCCGCGGCGTGTGTGGCACGGCGGCAGCGACCCGGCAGACTCAGCGCGTCGAAGATGTCCATGCCTTCGCCGGGCACATCGCCTGCGACAGTGCGTCGAACAGCGAGCTGGTGGTGCCGTTGGTCAAGGACGGGCGCCTGATTGGCGTGCTGGACCTGGACAGCCCGAAACTGGCGCGCTTTACCGAACATGACCAGGCTGGCATTGAAGCGTTGGCTGCGATATTCCTGCGCCTGACGGATTGCTGATCATGCCTTCAGCCCGGCCTTGACCAGCAGGGCATCGGGGTCGACTTCATCGATCTGGTGCGGGTCGAGGAACTGATTGGCGTAGCTCAGGTAGACCTTTTCATCGATGAAGAGCCCGAACAGTTCGGGATCGATATGGGCGTCACGGCACATGGTGGCCATGATGCCCAGGGCTTCGCTCAGTTTCTTCGCTTTCTTGTAGGGGCGGTCGGCCGCCGTCAGCGCTTCGAAAATATCGGCAATGGCCATCATGCGTGCCGGCAGGCTCATCTCTTCGCGTTTGAGGCGCTTGGGATAACCGCTGCCATCCATCTTCTCGTGATGACCGCCGGCTATCTCCGCCACGTTTTCCAGGTGGCTGGGGAAGGGCAACTGGCTGAGCATCAGGATCGTCTGCACCATGTGATGGTTGATGACGTAGCGCTCCTCGCGGGTCAGCGTGCCTCGGGTGATGCTCAGGTTGTAGAGTTCGCCGCGGTTGTATTTCCAGGCCGGTACATCGAGCTGGAAGCCCCACGGATTGTCCGCCGGGATCAGTTCGCTCGCGTGGCGCTCGAACAGGTGCTCGGGCTTGTCCGCCAACAGCCGCTCAGTGACTGGTAGTGTCGGCTTGGGCGTGCGGGCCTGGCGACGGTTCTCTTCCCAGGAAACTCCCAGGCGATCGTCGAGGGTCCGCGTCCAGGGGCGTTGGGCAATCTGTTGCAAGCGTTGCAGGTCGGCCTCGGCCATGGCTTCGCTGCCTTGGTTGCAATGGGCGACGAAGGCAAAGTCGTCATCCAGGGCCGCCAATGTCGCGTCGCGCCGTTGCGCCAGGGATGAGGCCTCGCCGCCGCTTGCCACGGCCTGCCAGTAATCGACCCAGGCATCGCGCTTGAGCACTTCGAAACGGGTGCGTATCTCGTGGATCCGGTCGTTCAGGGTTTCCAGCTTGGTGGCTTTGTCGACGACGTATTCGGGGGTAGTGACCTTGCCGCAATCGTGCAGCCAGGCGGCGATGTGCAGAGCTTCCCATTCATCTTCCGTTGGCTGATAGGTGTCGAATGCCGGTGCCTGGCTGGCGGCGGCGGCCTGGGCGAGCATCAGGGTCAGCACCGGCACCCGCTGGCAATGGCCGCCGGTATAGGGACTCTTGGCATCGATCGCGCCGGCCAGCAATTGGATGAATGCGTCCAGCAATTGCTTTTGCCTGGCTTGCAGGCGCTGGCTCTCGATGCTCACGGTGGCGGCACCGGATACGGCCTGCAGGAAGGCGATGCGGTCGGGCTGCAGTTTTTCCAGGTCGGCTTCGGTGCCACTGTCGGTGATCAGCAATACCAGTACGCCGACGGTTTCCTGGTGCCGATTGCGCAGACGGATACCGATCAGGTGGACCCGCGGCGAGTCCAGTTCCCGCAGGACGCCCTGCAAGTCGCCCGCCTGCTCGAAGCCCAGGGATGTCACGAAATTTTCCGAGACGGCCAGTTGCTGGAGCCATTGAGGGCTGTCGCCCGCTTGCAACTCATGACCGCGCAGTTTGAAGTCATCGAGATCCCGAGGTGCGCCGTCGATCACCAGCCCATGTGGCTTGACCCGATTGTCGTCGTTCTCGCGCAGGTAGATCAGACCGGCCTGGGCCTGGCCGATTTTCACGGTTTCAAATAACACCCGCTCCAGCAATGGGACGAAGCGGGTTTCGGCGCGCAGGCTGGCGGTGATTTCAAAGAAACTTGCCAAGGTCTCTTTCATGCGCGCCATCGATACGCTCAATTGATCGACCTCCAGCACCGGGGAACGACGCGACACCGGATAGTTGAAATCAAAGCTGCGAATGGCATCGGCCTCCTGCACCAGTTCGCGCAAGGGCTTGACCAGGATTCTGGACGTCAGCCAGCCCAGCGGCAGGCACAGCAGCAAGGTGGCGAGGGTGATGAGCGCGCCTTGCCAGCGCATGCGATAGGCATTGGCCAGCAGCTCATCCTCAGGGACCAGCAATGCCAGTTCCAGGCCGTGGGGCCCGCCTTCCTGCATATGGCTGCGAGAAACGATCCACTGGCGTCCGGCCGCCTCCAGGCGCGTCGCATCGGTGTTGTCATCGAGCGCAGCGGCGATCGCGGGGCTGAGGTCGCGAGCCTTGATCAGGCGTGCCGACTGGGCATCGACGAGCAGCCGGCCGCTGTCGGGATAACCCACTGCGTTGCCCTTGGGGTCGAGCAAGACGATTTCGGTGCCGCTGGTCACCTTGTGCTTGGCCAGGGTTTGGGACAAGGCCGCCAGGGTCAGGTCGGCGCCAATGACAGCCTGTTCGCCGCTGCGCCGGGCGAGGGTGGTGCCGACGTTATGGATGGAGAAAAAAACGTAGGGCTCGGTGGTGATCTGCTCAGTGCTGCCGACGGCGCTGCGAAACCAGCCGCGGTTGCGTGGATCGTAGGTTTCACCGGTAATGTCCCGGCGTCCGATGAGCGTCAGGGTTTCATCGTAAAACAGCGATTGGGCGAGTATCGGCGCCTGCTCGGTTGCCCGTTCCACGGTCCAGACCTGGTAGGCCGCCTCGGCCGGTGCCTGCAGGGCGGTTTTGAGGGCCGCGGTGCGCAACGGCCGAACCATCAGGAAGTTGCCGTGACGATCGCCCAGGTACAACGACGCCAGGTTCGGATTATCCCGCAGCGCCTGACTGAAAGGCACGAGCAGGGCCAGGCGTTGCGCCATCTGCGGCGTGCGCGTCGCCGGGTAGTCGGCCAGCAGGCTCAGCAGATGGCGGATCGGTTCGTAGGTGTCGTACAAATCCAGGCGCACATCCTGTTCAATGCGGTTGAACAGTTTTTCACTGCTGGAGAGGATGATTTGCGTGGTTTGCCGGTAATTGAAAATACCCAGCACCACCCCGGTCAGCAGCAAAAGCAGGGTAAACATCACGCTGATGTGGACGTGCAGGGGGAACCGGCGTTTTTTCGGACGCGGTGCGCTGGGCATTGCAGTCACTCCAAGTGTCGGGGGGCGTTCTCGATGGGTGTTTGCGCGTGCAAGGGAAACCGATCGAGAACCCCCCCATGTACGCACTGCTGAGCGAACAGCATAGTAAACGCTGGATTATTTTGCCTTGGCGATCTCCGTTTCCAGGGCCCGCTCCAGTTCGCTCATGGCGCGGTCGAGGGCGTCGGCGCAAGCGCTGATTCGCTCAGGCGCCTGTGCCTGCTGACAAGCCTGTTCCAAAGCCTCGCACCGCTGGATCAGCGAGGTCGCCTGGACGATGCGGGCGACGCCTTTTATCTTGTGTGCCGTTTCAGTCAATGCTTGCCGGTTTGTGCCGTGGGCGACGCCCAGCAACTCCTGGCGGTCCGAGCGGCTGCTACTGAGCAGTTCGGCCAACAGGCGCCGGTTGGACGAAGGGTCGCCGCCAGTCAATGCCTGTAGGCTTTGTACGCTGAAAATCGCGGGGTGGCCGGCGGGTTTGACCGCCTTGATCCATTGGCTCAAGGCGCTCAGGCTGATCGGCTTGAACAGGCAATCGTCCATTCCAGCGTCCTGGCAGCGTTGTTTTTCCTCCGGTTGGGCATTGGCCGTGAAGCCCAGGACGGTGCAGGGCGGCCGTTGCTGCTCGGACTCGTTGCGACGAATCGACCGGGCCAGATCGTAGCCGCTCATGATGGGCATGTTGCAATCGGCGATGACCAGATCGAAATGCCCATCCTGCCAAACCTTGAGCCCATGCGCACCATCGTAGGCGACCTGGTAGTGGTGACCCAGATACTCCAGTTGCTGCGACATCAGCAGGCGGTTGGCCGGATGATCGTCCACGACCAGCACATTCAAGGCGGCTTCGGCCGTTTCGATGGCCGGCTCAAGCGCAGCGCAAGCGTTTGTCGGCGCCAGGATGTTCAGGTGCAGGCAGATCCGGACCTGGGTTCCGGTGCCGGGCTGGCTGTTCATGTGCAGGCTGCCGCCCATCATCCGGCACAGGTTGCGACTGATCACCAGCCCCAGTCCCGCACCCGTACGGGCCATCCGGCCGCTATTGTCGACCTGGGCAAAAGGCTCGAACAAACGTTGCAGGTCCGCCGGGCTGATGCCGATGCCGCTGTCGTTGACCTCCAGGTGCATTTGCAGCACGTCGTCCCGGTCGGTTGGAGACAGCCGGACCTTGATCAGAACCTGGCCCTGCTCGGTGAATTTGAGGGCATTGCTGATCAGGTTCGACAGCACCTGCTTGAATCGCAACGGGTCGATCAATACGTCAGGGTTGCCCTCGGCAGTGTCGAATTGCAGCGTCAACGCCAGGTTTTTCTGCCGGGCCACGCCCTCGAATACCCGTATCACCGATTGCAGCAGGGCCCTGAGGTTGACTCGTTCGGGGGCCAGGCTCAGATGGCCTGATTCGATACGCGCGATGTCCAGGATATCGCCTATCAGCTCGAGCATGCCGGAGGCCGACTCGTACGCGACTTCGATGGTCGAGCGGTCGACGTGGCCCTTGTCGGCGTGTTTGAGGGCCAGTTCGAGCATGCCGATCACCGCGTTCATGGGGGTGCGGATTTCATGGCTCATGGTCGCCAGGAACGTGCTTTTGGCGCGGTTGGCGTCATCGGCCTGTTGCTTGGACGCGCGCAGTTCCTCGAACAGCTGGCGCCGTTCACTGATGTCGATCCAGCCGCCGATGATGCCTTGCACTTCGCCGGCGGAGTTTCGGTAGGGCAGGATCCAGTGATAGATCGTCAGTTTCCTGTCCCCGATGTGCAGGGGACGATCCACGATCAGGGCGGTGCCTTCGGCCATGACGCGCTGGTAGTCCGCCTGGTACTCCTGCGCTTCGAAGGCGTTGCTCATGGAGCCCGGCATCAGGCTCTTGCCAATGACGTCTTCGCGTTTTGCGGCGAACGCTTGCAGGTAACTGTCGTTGCAACTTTGCAGGATGCCGTTGCGATCCCTTACGTAGATGGGATGAGGGGTGCCGTTGAGCAGCGAATGCATGAACTCGAGTTGATCATTGAGGGCCAGTTCCGCCCGCTGGCGTTGCCTGATCTGGCGCTGCATGTAGGCGTTCCACGCCAGGGAAAGCAGCAGCAACAGGCCGACGCCCGCGACGATCTGGAAGAACAGACGGTTGTAGGTGCGCCAGGTGTGTTCCGAGGGTGAGACATAACCGCGCCAACGGTTGTTGATGACGCCCAGTTCGTCGGGGTCGATGCTGGTCAGGGCCTTGTCGAGAATGGCATTCAACTCGGTGGCGTTTTTCGCCGTGGCCAGCGCGAACATGGCCTGTTGGGTGCCCACCGTGCTGCTGATTTGCAACCGGTCCCGCAACACGTGGGAGGCGATGAAATAGTTGGCCATCACTTGTGAGTTCACGCTGCCGTCGACCTGGCCATGGGCGAGCATTTCCACGGCGCGCAAGGGGCCGTCCGTTTCGATGATTTGGATGCTCGGGTACTGGTTGCGTAACCATTCAATGACCGGGTTGCCTTTGGCGATTGCCAGGCTTGCGTGGCCGAACTGATCGAGTGTCGTGGGCGTATCGGACTGTTTGCGGGTCAGCAGGACGAATGAACTGGTGATGTAGGGGCGACTGAATTTCAGTTGGAGTTGTCGTTCATTGCTGGGCAACAGTGCAGCGATCATGTCGGCTTGATCGTTCAGGACCGCAGCAATCATTTCGCTGTCGTTCTGGCGGCGCTGGATGTCCAGGCGCAGGCCGGTGCGCAGCCGGATCAGTTCCAGCAGATCGGCACTGATGCCGCGAAAGTCGCCGTCCGAATCGAAGAAGGTGAAGGGCGCGGACGTTTCGTTCACCGCCACCCGGACCACCGGATGCTTCGCCAGCCAGCGTTGCTCGCGTTCGGTCAGTTGTATCCTGTGGTCCGTGAGGTACAGGTCGCTACCTGCGCTCCAGCGCTTGGAGATGGCTGCCTGCTCGGCAATGGGGACCTGGTTCAACGTAGCGTTGATGACGTCCAGCAAGCGGGTATCGCTGCGTCGTACGGCGAACCCGAACCCGTGGGATTCATGCTTGCCGAAGCTGGCCATGCGGATATTGCCCAAGTATCCATTGTTGATCATGTAATGGGTGGAAAGGGTATCGCCGAGAAATATATCGGCCTGGCCGAAGGCGACGGCGTTGATGGCGTTCTGGTAGGAAGGGTAGGTGGTGATGAGTGCCTTGGGGTAGAGTTTTTCAATTTCCTGTAGCGGCAGGTAGTGATAGACCATGCTCAGCCGCAACCCCTCGAGATCGTCGGTCAGGGATCGGCTTTCATTCGTTCGGGTGACGAGAACAGGTTGGTCCACGGCGTACGGCGTCGACAGCACGATGTCGGGGTTGCGGGCTTCGAAACCGTTGGCGGTGCCAAGCATATCGATTTGCCCCTCCATGAGTGCGGCCATGGCCGCCTCGCGGGAACCAAAGCGCAGGACGCTGATGGGCAGGCCGGTGGCCTTGGCGATGATATCGGCATAATCGGCGGTCAGGCCCTCGTAGTCGCGTCCACTGGTGGAGAGGTCGAAGGGCGGGTAATCCGGGGCGGAAGTTCCCAGGACCAGGTTCTGTCGATCCTGTAGCCAGGCGCGCTGAACATCATCGAGCTTGATCTCGGTATGGGTCATGGAGGAACGACCCAGCAGCGTGTATCGCTCGGGCGTATCCGGTGCCGCCGCGAGTACTCCCGTATATAACGCTGCGCTGATCAGCAAGAGGCATTCCGATAGGCGTCTGAGCATCCTTTTTTCTCACACCAGCGCGTTGCGCTTCGCCATTTCAATCAACTCGACCAGGGACTTGACCTTGAGTTTCTGCATCAGCCGTTTCTTATAAGTACTGACGGTCTTATTGCTGAGAAACATTCCCTTGGCTATTTCCTTGTTGGTACGTCCCTGTGCAAAAAGTTGCAGCACCATCAGTTCCCGATCATTGACACTTTTGAAAAGGTCCAGCTCGATACTGCGTGGATCATCCGGGCGCACCGGATTCAGCGCCTGGCTGGGGAAATAGTTATAGCCGGACAATACCGCTTTGATCGCGCTGACAAGTTCGCTGAGGTCTTCTTGTTTGCAAACGTAACCAGAGGCACCGGATTGCATGCATCGAATGCCGAAGAGCGTCGGCGACTGGGCCGTGAGCACCAGCGTCTTGAGCGGAGTCGTCATGGCGTTGAAGCGCGAAAGGATTTCCAGTCCATCGAGTTTGGGAATGCTGATGTCCAGGATAACCAGGTCTGGCATGCATTCGCGCACCATTTGCATCGCGTCGACGCCGTTGTCAGTTTCTCCTACGACCTTATAGCCCTCATGCTCCAGAAGCATGCGAACGGCGAGGCGGATGACCGGATGATCGTCGACAATGAAAACGGAGTTCATGAATAAATTACCCTGCGAACTTGAATAAAGCGCGCACCTTAGCCCACTTACCACCCGGGCCGTACGAAGAGACAGGCATGCAACTTCAATTTCAGAAGTTTCCTACAAAAAAAGAGGCAAGATATTACGATGTAATCGGGTTTTTAGTAGGCGATTGAAATAAGACGGTGAGGGTTACTGGCCGTTTGTGAAAGGATATTTCTTTCGACGGGATGTTTATCCAAACAAGTGTGACGGATTTGTTCAATATTGCGTGGAAAGTTTCATGCCGTGGAACTTGTACGATGAAGCCATTGTGGAAGCGGGCTCGCTCGGGAAGGCGCAGGCTCATTCAACATCGTCGCAGCTTGACCCGCCGCTTTCGCGAACAAGCCCGCTCCCACCTATTATTGGCGCGTGCGGCCTGTCATCTCCTGAGCCATTTCGCTGGCGTAGCTGTCGGTCATCCCGGCGATGAAATCGATCATGCGTAGGAAAGCGCCATGCAAGGGGCCGTTGGGATCCGGCGCGTTATTCCCCAGCAGGTCGAGAATGCGACGGTTCTTGAACGAAGGCGTGCGGCCACCGTGCTGTTCGAGGGCGGCTCCGCAGAATCCGTTGAGCAGGATTTCCAGCGTGGTGTAGGCGCCGATTTCATGCAGGGTCTTGCGCTTGTCCTGAAAAATTTTCCGCCGCGCCATGTCCTTGGCATTCAACACGCAGCGTTTTGCCGGGCCATGCATATGCTCCACCAGATCCCCTGGCAGCGTGCCGGCAAGCAGCGCTTCCTGCTGTTCGACAAAAGCCCGGGCGGCGGCGTTGGTCAGGTGTTCGATGGCCTTGCCCCGCAGGATCGCCAGTTTGCGCCGCCGCGAATCCAGTGGCCCAAGCTGCCGGTAGGTGTCCGGAAGATCGTCGCCCACCAGGTCCAGGAGCAGCGACTCCACCTGCGGGTATTCCAGAAGATCCATCTCCACGCCGTCTTCCAGGTCGATCAGCGCGTAGCAGATGTCATCGGCGGCTTCCATCAGGTACACCAGGGGATGCCGCGCCCAGCGTTGATCCTCGATCTGTGGCAGGCCGAGCTTGTGGGCAATCTGCTCCAACAGCGGCAGTTCGCTCTGGTAGCAACCGAACTTGTGTTTCTTGTAGCCCAGCGAGTCGGCGTGGCGGGCGGTCCAGGGGTATTTCAAATAGGTGCCGAGGGTGGCGTAGGTCAGCCGGGTCCCGCCGTCGAACTGATGGTATTCAAGCTGCGTGAGGACGCGGAATCCCTGGGCGTTGCCTTCGAAGTTGAGGAAGTCGTTGCGCTCGGCTTCGCTCATGGCATCAAGCCAACCACGGCCGGCGGCCTGCTGGAACCAATAACGAATA
Organism: Pseudomonas sp. 43mfcvi1.1; assembly: GCF_900115935.1. Taxonomy (NCBI): domain Bacteria; kingdom Pseudomonadati; phylum Pseudomonadota; class Gammaproteobacteria; order Pseudomonadales; family Pseudomonadaceae; genus Pseudomonas; species Pseudomonas sp. 43mfcvi1.1. Next base: position 234,309 of record NZ_UETT01000001.1, read on the forward strand.
GCGTCCTCGCCGGAATGACCGAACGGTGGGTTGCCGATGTCGTGGGCCAGGCAGGCCGATTGCACGACCATGCCCAGGTCGCTGGGCTCACACCAGTCAGGCAGGGCACTGCGAATGGTTTCTCCCACGCGCATGCCCAGGGAACGCCCGACGCAACTGACTTCCAGGGAGTGGGTCAGGCGTGTGTGGATGTGGTCGTTGCTGGAGACCGGATGCACTTGTGTCTTGCGTCCGAGACGGCGGAAGGCGCCGGAAAAGATGATGCGGTCGTGGTCCTTGTGGAAGGGACTGCGGCCCAGCTCTTGCGGACTGTGCAGCGGTTTTCCGAGGCGTTCGCGAGTCAGCAGGGTGTGCCAATCCAAGGCCGGTTACTCCGTGTGATGAGGTCGATGCCCTAGCTTCCCGGTTCGTGGGGCGTCCTGCAAGGTCCAAGGGCTTGTGCAGGGTCGCAAGATGGTCAAGTACAAAACCCTGTGGCGCGAGCCTCAGGGCTTGCGCACACTCTTGGCCAGCTTGATCAACGGCAACAGCGTCGTTGCCAACCGGATCAGGCTGGTCAAGCCGCCGCTGCGACTGCGTTTGCCGGTGATGAAGCCGAGTAAGGTCACTGCGGCCACGCCCCACAGTGGCGCGTGCTTGATGCCGAAACCTTCGTGCCAGCTTTGCGTCAAGCCGCGCACCCGCTGCAAGGGTTGCAGCAACTGGCGGGTTTCCTGACGGATTTCCTGGCGATGCATTTCCATGCGCAGACGCACCAGCGCCTTGCGCATTTCCTGTCGTGTCCGGGCTTGAGGGATATCAGGCAGGCTCATGGCAGCAGGCGCTCCCGGTCATTGGCCAATTCTTCGAGGGTGGCGTTGAAAGGGGAGGACTCGTCATAGATCGCTGCCTTGAGCCGCAGACCGCAGAACAGCGCCGCCAGCAGATAGAACAGGCACAGGCCGATAATGCCCGCCAGGCGATAGGTGTCCCATACCAGGATCAGTACCAACGCCGAAAGCCCGACCAACAGCAGCAAGCCGAACACCAGCGCCAGGCCGGCGAACAGCAGGAGGCTGACGGTGCGTGCCTTCTGTTCCTGCAGCTCCATGCCGAACAATTCGACGTGGCTGTGCAACAAGCCAAGAAACGCCGCGCCGAGGCGGCGTGCAGTCGGTTGGGTGCCCGCTTCGGACGAGCCGGATTCGTCGATACCCATCATCAGCGCCGTGTCGCCAGCAAACCAATCAGAAAGCCAACGCCCGCGGCAATGCCTACCGATTGCCAAGGGTTGGCCTGTACGTATTCCTCGGTGGCGACCACGGCAGCCTGGCCGCGTTCACGCATGGAATCTTCCGTCAGCTTTAGTGTTTCGCGGGCGCGCAAGAGGGTTTCGTGGATCTGGCTGCGCAGTGCATCGGCTTGATCGCCTGCCAGCGTCGCGGTGTGATCGAGCAACCGCTCCGTGTCGCTGACCAGCGTCTGGAAATCTTCCATCAGGATTTCTTGAGCAGTCTTTGCCTGGGTTCTGGCCATCGGTGGATCTCCGTAAGTGACGTCTGAAACGTTCGAGTATGAGCCTTGCGGGAAGGTTCAGTACAAGTGACTGGTACAACTTTTGCTCAGGCTTTTGCCATGTACTGGTGCGTCAGCCTGCGCCAGTGCGCTGAAGCTGGGCGAAAGCCCGCAAAACCTTAACCCAAATAATCAAAACCCGCGAAGCACCTCCAGGCGGGATTTCGTTTTGCCCGTTCTTGCGCACCAAAGCGGTTCGTCGGCCTGCGTTCGGCAGATGAGCTGTTTCAACTTGGTGCGCTTGCGGGGTGAGCGAGCCGGTTTGGTGCTTTTTTCAACTTTTTCAGGTCTGCCAATACCATGGAAAATATGCAAAGTGCCGTGGACAGTCTGGTCCACAGCTCCAACACGCTGTTCATCCTGCTTGGCGCAGTCATGGTTCTGGCCATGCATGCCGGCTTTGCGTTCCTTGAAGTGGGAACGGTCCGACAAAAGAACCAAGTCAATGCGCTGTCGAAAATCCTCAGCGATTTCGCGGTCTCGACCCTGGCCTATTTCTTCATAGGCTATTGGATTTCCTACGGTGTGACTTTCCTGCAACCGGCGGCGGCGCTCAGTACCGATCATGGCTACAGCCTGGTGAAGTTCTTCTTCCTGCTGACCTTTGCCGCCGCGATCCCAGCCATCATCTCCGGCGGTATTGCCGAGCGTGCGCGGTTCGCACCGCAGTTGTGTGCCACGGTGCTGATCGTGGCGTTTGTCTATCCGTTTTTCGAAGGCTTGGTCTGGAACGGCAATTTGGGTCTGCAAGCCTGGCTGCAAGCCCGGTTCGGCGCCAGTTTCCATGACTTCGCCGGCTCCGTGGTGGTGCATGCCATGGGCGGCTGGCTGGCGCTGGCTGCCGTGCTCTTGCTGGGGCCGCGTAACGGCCGCTACCGGGACGGTCGCCTGGTGGCATTCGCGCCTTCGAGCATTCCATTCCTGGCCTTGGGTTCGTGGATCCTGATTGTCGGCTGGTTCGGTTTCAACGTGATGAGCGCCCAGACCTTGCCCGGGGTGAGCGGGCTGGTGGCAGTCAATTCGTTGATGGCCATGGTGGGCGGTACCGTGGCGGCATTGATTGTCGGGCGCAATGACCCAGGTTTCCTGCACAACGGCCCGCTGGCCGGGTTGGTGGCCGTCTGTGCCGGTTCCGACCTGATGCACCCGGTCGGTGCGCTGGCCACCGGTGCCATTGCCGGTGCCTTGTTTGTCTGGTGCTTCACTGCGGCCCAGGGCAAGTGGAAGATCGACGATGTGCTCGGCGTCTGGCCATTGCACGGATTGTGCGGGGTCTGGGGCGGTATTGCCTGTGGCATCTTTGGCCAGACTGCCCTGGGTGGCCTGGGTGGGGTCAGCCTGATCAGCCAGTTGTTCGGCACGGTGCTGGGTGTTGTCGTCGCCCTGGCCGGAGGCTTTGCGGTCTATGGGGTGATCAAGGCTGTGCTGGGGCTGCGCCTGACCCAGGAAGAAGAGTATTACGGCGCCGACCTGTCGATTCACAAGATCGGCGCGGTCAGCCAGGACTGATCGTCGCACTAACGAACTAACCACACAGGCCACTAAGGCTCCTTGTCCTGGTTACCGGGATAAAAGCCATGGAGCAGACGGTAACGGTCGTGACGCACCTGATCCACATGATGCCGGACCTGTTGCTCGGGCAGGCCCAGCATGATCAGGGCGTGGGAGGCCAGCATCAGGCTCGACTCCAACAGTTCCGGGACCACTTCGCTGGCCCCGGCAGCCTGCAACTCGGCCAGTTGGCTGTCGTCACGGGTACGTACCAGGATGGGTATCTGGTGGTTGACCTGTCGAGCCGCCTTGAGCACGGTGATAGCAATGTCGGTCTTGTCCACCGCGATCACCAGCAACCTGGCGCGGCTCAAGCCAACGGCCGCAAGCAGGTCACTTCGTCGCGAGTCTCCATAATGCACGCAGTTTTCCCCGACGGTGGCTTCCTGGATGATCACCGGGTCGTCATCCAGGGCGACGAACGCCTGGCCTTCGCGGCGCAGGAAGCGCCCGATGGACTGGCCGACGCGACCGTAGCCGCAAATGACTACATGACCCGACAAGCCGGCATTGAGTGCGCTGATCTGGTCCAGTTGTGCTTCTTCGTTGGGTTTGCGATGCAGGCGCGCAGCGATGCGTGGTGCCGCGCGCAGCAACAGCGGGGTCAGTAGCATCGAGCAGAATGTCGCGGCCAGCAGCAGGCCGCTGATGTCGGCGGGCATGAGGCGGTTTTGCTGCATCTGTGCCATCAGGGCAAAGCAGAACTCACCACCTTGGGCCAGGGCCAGGCCGCTGCGCCAGGCCGTTTCACCGTCGCTGCCGCGCCATTTAACCAGGGCGGCGACCACGCAGCCCTTGATGAGCATCAAGCCGAGGGTCAAACCCAGGATCAACAAGCCGTCATCGAGGAACAGCTGCAGGTCGATCAGCATGCCGATGCTGACGAAGAACAGCCCCAGCAGGATGTCGCGAAACGGGCGTATGTCAGCTTCGATCTGATGCCGATAGTGGCTTTCCCCCAGCAACATGCCCGCCAGGAAAGCCCCCAGGGCCGGCGACAAACCGAGCAGATGGGTCAGCCACGCCGTCAGCAACACGATTACCAGGGCAAGCAGCACGAACAGTTCGGCGGACCGGGACGCAGCCACCTCATGGAACAGCCTGGGCAACAGCAGCCGACTGGTCAGCAGCAGGCCACCGAACAAAACCAGGGTCTTGCCCAGGGTCAAGGGCAGCGCCCAGTACCACGGGTGCTCGCTGCTGCCAGCGAATACCGGCACCAAGGTCAACAACAGCACCGCGACAACGTCCTGGAACAACAACACGCCGATGGCGTTCTGGCCGTGGCTGCTGAAGATCTCTCCCAGGCTGGTCAATTCCTTGCTGACGATAGCAGTGGAGGACAACGCCAGGCCTGCGCCGAGCAGCAACGCGGCGATCACCGGCGCGCCACACAATGCCAGCAATCCCGCCAGGACCGCTCCCGAGCACAGCACCTGCAGGCTGCCCAGGCCGAACACGACCCGACGCAGTTCGAGCATTTTCGACAGGGAAAACTCCAGCCCCAGCGAGAACAGCAGGAACACCACCCCGAGCTCGGCCAGGTCTGGCAATTCTTCGCTGTCGTTCACCCAGTCCAGCGCGGTAGGCCCGACCGCCAACCCGACGCAGAGATAACCCAGCACGGGTGGCAGGCGCAGCCGCCTGAACAAGGCGATGACCACCAGGGACGAGGCAAGGATGATCAGCAGATTGGCGAACAAGGGGAACTCCGTTTCAAGGCTACAACCTACAGCGTAGAGGGGAAAATGCGCCAAGCGTCGCTGGAAAAGCATTTGTGTTCAGTGATTTGCATCAGCGTTTTACCGAAACACCCTGGAGCGAGCCAGCGACTCGACGGTTTCCCGGGGCGGGCCTAGAATGACCGTCTAACTTTTTTGGGTCTACCCACCATGCTTCCTGAATGCCAGCTGTTCGGCACCCTGGGGTGTCATCTATGTGAAGTTGCAGAAGGGGTGCTGATGCCTTTCGTCGAACATGGATTGTTGGTGGAGCTGGTAGACATTTCGGAGCGTGAAGACTGGGTGGACGATTATGCGCTGCGTATCCCCGTGCTGCGCAGGCTGGATACCGGTGCCGAGCTGGAATGGCCCTTTGAGGCCGAACAGATCGTGACCTTCCTCCGTTGAGCGGTTCGTCCGTCAGTTCCTGATACGGCGGTTAGCGAAACTAGCGTGCTTCGGTTACTGTATGTGCATACAGCTATCTGGAGTGTTCCCCCTTGGTCAATGTCGAACAACTGAAAAGCAGTGTAAACAGGATGTCCGCGGACGTTGTGCGTGAGGCAGTCCTGGAGCTGCGCCTGGATGGCCTGGTGACCGAAGGCAAGACGCCGTTCAATAAGCTGCATTTCAACACCTGTTTTGCCGAGATCGAAGCGTTGTTCCAGCGCGCCGGCTATCACAAACAATTGGATGTGGTGGGTTACCAGGGCTTGCTCTACGCGCTGTACGATCCAGGTCGCTGGGAGCCGGTGGAGGTGCTGCGCTGGTTGAAGGAGTTCACCGAAGCGGCGGCAAAATCGACGTCAGTCTCGGCGTAAAGCAATCATCGCTGGGCTGGCTGGTGCGACTGTCGGATAATGCCGCCCTGCAAAAAAATGCCTAAGAGTTTTCAATGTCCGGTCCATCGTTTTCCGCCGCTCATCATCAGGCCAGTACGCTGTATCTGCCGCCCGGTTCCTGGTCGACGGTGTTGGAGTGCCTGTGCGAGCATTTCAGCGCCATCAGTCGCGAGCAGTGGTTGGACCGGATCGCCCGGGGCCGGGTATTGGATGGGGAGGGCAAGGCCATCCCTGTCGATTTGCCGTACCGCGAAGGCCTGCGCATTCACTACTTCCGTGAAGTGCCCGACGAGAAGCCGATCCCGGTGGTGGAGTCGATCCTGTATGTCGACGAGCACTTGGTGGTGGCAGACAAACCGCATTTTCTGCCTGTCACCCCGGCGGGCGAATACGTCGAGCAAACCTTGTTGCGGCGATTGATCCGGCGGCTGGACAATCCGCATCTGGTGCCCTTGCACCGCATCGACCGGCATACGGCCGGGCTGGTGTTGTTTTCGGCCAACCCGCACACACGTTCGGCCTATCAGTCGTTATTCCCGACGCGGCAGATCGAGAAACGCTACCAGGCCATTGCCCGTGCATTGCCCGGGTTGACCTTTCCCCGGGTGCATAAAAGCCGGATGATCGATGGCGAGCCGTTCTTCCGGATGCAGGAAGGGCCGGGCGAGCCCAATACCGAAACGGCCATCGAAGTGCTGGAGCGCAATGGCGAGCTGTGGCGGTATGGCTTGTATCCGGTTACGGGCAAGAAGCATCAGTTGCGGGTTCACATGAATGCCCTTGGGGCGGGGATTTGCAACGATCCGTTTTATCCTGATGTGCTTCGGGATGTTGAGGATGATTACGCTAATCCGCTTAAGCTGCTGGCTCAGGGGTTGCGTTTCGTTGATCCGGTTACGGGGCAGGAGCGGGTGTTCGAGAGCGGTATTTCGTTGCAGTGGTAGTTTTTTTGTTCAGGGTATGGTGTGTATATCCGTTATTTAGGTAACGGCGGCTTAGGGTTCCGCCCCACGTAAGGGCGGAACCCTAAGTGGCCGTTACCGCAGCAACGGATATACACCCAAGCCCCAAGCCCCAAAAAAAACCGGCGCTTCCCTCTTCAGGAAGCGCCGGTTTTTCCAGCAACATCGGGCAGCAACGTTACAGATTACAAATCCTTAACGGTACGAACCTGATCCTTGTTCACACGAGTCTGCTTGCCATCCAGTTGCTCAAATTCGTAGAAGCCGCTTTCTTCATCGTAATGTGGAGTATCGACGGCCTGGATTTCGCGACCGTCATTCAAGGTGATCACTGTTGGCGATGCGCACCCGGCAAGGGTGGCGAGGCCCAGAGCGAGCATGAACGTGGCGAGGGTCCGTTGTATCATGGTGTTTCTCCGAAATGGATTCTTCAAGTTACTGACCTTCAGACGTATACATCGCGCGCAAGTTCCTGGCTAGTGTCAATCTGACACGCCTTTATGTTGGGCCAGTAACTCCGGCGTGTTCAGGTTGGCCAGCCGGGGATCGTCGGCCGGGCATTGCAATGCAACGGCGTGGAGTGCGCGCATGATTCGGCCGGGGCTGCGTTCGCCTTCGCTCCAGGCGTGTTCGAAGCTTCCTGCCAGGACCAACGGAATGACGCACAGCAGCGGCTCCCAGTGCTCGCCGTGCCGCACCATCAGTGGTTTGTCGGGGTGTTGGCTGGCCATCTTGCGCATGTTGTCGAGCAGGCTTGAGTCGATTTGCGGTACGTCGCATGGCAGCACCAGCAAATATGGATGCTTCGCTGCCTTGAGGCCTGCCCGGATGCCCGCCAGCGGCCCGGGGAAGTCGCCTTCCTCGTCATGCACCAACTGATCGGCATACATCGCATAATGTTGCCTATTGCGGTTGCAAGAGATGATCAGGTCGTCGCTCATGGCGCGGGTCTGGCGATGGAGATGGGCTATCAGCGGTTCGCCCTGCCAGTGCACCAGGCCTTTGTCCTGGCCGCCCATGCGTTGTCCGCGTCCGCCCGCCAAGAGCAGGATGGAGCAGGAGGGCAGTGGCGTGTTCGAGGTCATGGCGTGTCTCCGCACGGGCGAAAAAATGAAGCGCTGTGATATAACACCGGGCTGTTTCCTCCACAACTGGACGAGCCTATGAAAGCCAAGGCTGATGTACCTTTCGTGCCGCTCAATATCGCGGTGCTGACTGTCAGTGATACCCGTACCCTGGAAACCGATACGTCCGGGCAGGTCTTCGTCGATCGGCTCACGGCGGCCGGCCACAACCTGGCAGCGCGGGTCCTGCTCAAAGATGATTTGTACAAGATCCGTGCGCAAGTCGCGACCTGGATTGCCGAGGACGTGGTGCAGGTGGTGCTGATCACTGGCGGCACCGGCTTCACGGGGCGTGACAGCACGCCGGAAGCCGTCACCTGCCTGCTGGACAAGCAGGTCGATGGCTTCGGCGAGTTGTTCCGGCAGATATCCGTGGCTGACATCGGCACTTCCACCGTGCAGTCCCGCGCGCTGGCAGGCCTGGCCAATGGCACGCTGGTATGTTGCCTGCCGGGTTCGACCAACGCGGTGCGTACCGGATGGGATGGCATCCTGGCTGAACAGCTGGATGTGCGGCATCGGCCGTGCAATTTCGTGGCTCATTTGAAACAGGCAGATCCGTGTGAATCCCGTGGGTAAACCGGGCAAGGGCGGTGCCTTGATGGCCGTTGAGGTTGCGTTGGAGCGGCTGCTGGAGATGGCGGCGGCCACACCGATTGTCCAGCGTGAGCATTTGCCTTTGGCCGCAGCGCTAGGGCGAGTGCTGGCTGAGGACCTGGTGTCGACCCTTGATTTGCCGCCATGGCCCAACAGCGCCATGGACGGCTATGCCTTGCGGCTGGCTGACTGGAATGGCGAGCCGTTGAGGGTCAGCCAGCGGGTTTTTGCCGGGCAGGCACCGGAACCGCTGGCCGCTGGCACGTGTGCGCGGATCTTCACGGGGGCGCCAGTCCCGGCCGGCGCCGATTGCGTCGAGATGCAGGAAAACGCCGTGGTTGAAAGCGACCAGCGCGTGCGGTTTACCGAGCCCATGGTCAGCGGACAGAACATTCGCCCCCAGGGACAGGAGGCTACCGTTGGGGAGCAGGTTCTTGCTGCCGGCACTCGCTTGGGGCCGATCGAGCTGGGGCTGGCGGCATCCTTGGGCTGTGCAACGCTGGAAGTGGTGCGCAAGGTCCGCGTTGCGGTCCTGTCCACGGGGGATGAACTGGTCGAACCCGGTCAGGCGCTGGGCCCAGGCCAGATCTATAACAGCAACCGCGTGCTGCTGTGTGGCTGGCTGCAACACCTGGGCTGTGAAGTGGTTGACGCGGGTATCCTCCCCGACGATTTATCGGCCACCCGTGAGCGCCTGGCACAGTTGTCAGATGTCGATCTGATCCTGTCCACCGGCGGGGTATCGGTGGGCGAGGCGGACTTCCTGGGCATCGCCTTGCGCGAGGACGGCGAGCTGGCGCTTTGGAAGCTCGCTATCAAGCCGGGTAAGCCGCTGACGTTCGGGCATTACCGTGGCGTGCCAGTCATAGGCCTGCCTGGAAACCCTGCCTCGACCCTCGTGACTTTCGCGCTGTTGGCAAGGCCCTACCTGCTAAGGCGCCAAGGCGTCCAGTCGGTGGCGCCGCTCAAGTTCAAGGTGCCGGCCGGTTTCGCCTGGCCGAAGGCGGGCAGTCGACGAGAGTATTTGCGCGGTCGCATGGAGAATGGTCGAGCGATCATCTACCGCAATCAAAGCTCGGGTGTCCTACGCAGCGCGGCCTGGGCCGAGGGGCTGGTCGAAGTGCTCGAGGGGCAGACGCTGGTTGAGGGCGATGAAGTGGGTTTCATTCCCTTGAGCGAAGTCCTGGGTTAGCTGTTCTCCGGCCCGAGTCGGGTACCCGGGCCTTCATGCACCTCACCTTCAGCGCGTGAGCAGCATCACCAGTTGATCGAATCGATTGTTGGCAATCCAGCCCAACAGGCCGAGCACCACCGCTGCGGCGCCAGCCGAATAGGCCAGCCTGTGGCGGATCACCTTTACATCGGTGCGAATTTCATCCATGTCTTTGCGGATGTATTTGAGGTGGGTTTCCAGCTCAACGACGCGCGGTTCCAAATCAATTCCTCCAACGGGATTACTGCAACTTTTGCATTCGTTTCGAGTATCGGCCTGCCCGCCCTCAAAGGGCGCGCGCTGCCGGGGCAGCAGCTTGTATTCACGGTTATGCATGGGACGGTTCATCCCTTTGGCCATAACTGTTCGAACGACTGAGCCGGCCCCGGCGAGCCGTGATGTATCCATCCATGGGTAAGTGCTTCCTTGTGTGATGAGGTTTTAGCGTTCCAGCAAAACAGAGGGCCAAGGTGTCTCAATACCGCTAGAGGGTCAATTGAGCTGATTCGCCAGGTCTTGTAAGAAAACTCTTCGAATCAAGGCGTACCGATCAGGCGAGCGGCCCAACGGGTTCTCTCCTGGGGCAAACCTCCTGCCCTTTTTAATAAATTGAGGTGCACCGAGACTTTTTCGGTCAAATGAGCGGTCCCATTTCCTGAACCTTCCAATGACGGAGACAACGATGAGCAAAGGCAAGGCACTGTTGATTTTGCATGGCAAGCAAGCGCTCAACGAAGAGGTTCGCACGGCCGTGATGCTCAAGCGCGAGCAGGGCTGGGACCTGGCGGTACGGTTGACCTGGGAGGCCGGTGATGCCCAACGATGCGTCGATGAGGCGCTGCGGGCCGGTTACACGCGACTGATCGCCGGCGGCGGTGATGGAACCTTGCGTGATATCGCCGAAGCGATCGTCCTCAAGTCGAGCGATGCCAGCCTGGTACTGCTGCCGTTGGGTACTGCCAACGATTTTGCCCGGGCCGCCGGTGTTCCGTTGGAGCCTGCGCAGGCCCTGGATTTGCTCGACGTTGCGCCGCAGGCCGTGGATGTGGGTGAAGTCTGCGGCCGGATTTTCCTGAACATGGCCACCGGCGGTTTTGGCAGCCAGGTGACGGCGAATACCTCCGAGGACCTCAAGAAAGTCCTGGGGGGCGCGGCCTACCTGTTCACCGGCCTATCGCGATTCAGTGAGCTGAGTGCCGCCTATGGCGAGTTGCAGGGTCCCGATTTTCACTGGCGAGGCGATTTGCTCGCGCTGGGTATCGGCAATGGCCGGCAGGCGGGGGGAGGTCATGTGCTGTGCCCGCAGGCCTTGGCCGATGATGGGTTGCTGGACATCAGCATCCTGCCGGCGCCTCAGGAAGTGGTCAGTACGTTGAAGGACTTGCTGGCGGGAGGCCTGGGCATCGATAACATGTTTGTCCGCGCACGCTTGCCATGGGTGGAGATCAAGGTCGCCCAAGGCCTGGATATCAATCTCGATGGTGAGCCGTTGCAGGTGGACACCCTGCGTTTCACTGTCCGCCCGAAGGCACTGCGCGTGCACTTGCCGTCCGATTCGCCGCTGTTGGGCGCTGCGGCGGCGCTCAATCGTCCAGGCTGATGATTTTTTCGCGCACGGCGAACAGCACAAGTCCGGCCACGTCGTGGATCTGCAGGCGCTTCATGATTTGCGCCCGGTGGGTTTCGACGGTCTTGATGCTCAGGTTCAGGCCGTTGGCAATTTCCCGGGTGGACTTGCCGCGCACGATCAGCCGCAATATTTCCAGTTGGCGTGCGGTCAGGTTATGGGCCTGGGCGGGGTCCGGCTGCTGCTTCTGGACGCGGATCAGTGCCTGGTTGATCACGGTATGGGCGATGGCCGGGCTCAGGTAGCGTTCGTTGTTGCGCAGCGCCTCCAGGGCGTGTTTGAGCTCATTGACGGTGGTGTCCTTGAGCAGGTAGCCATGGGCTCCGGATTCCAGCGCCTGCATGATCAGTGCTGGATCCGTATGCATGGACAGGATCAGCACCTTGCTATGGGGACGCACCCGTTTGAGCTGTTGCAAGGCATCCAGGCCGCTGGTGTCCTTCATGGAAATGTCCAGCAGCACGATGTCGGGGTTCAGCCGTTCTACCAATTCCACCAATTGCGTGCCGTCATTGGCTTCGCCGATCACGGCATAGCCCGGGATGTCCGTGACCAGCGCGCGTACGCCAGCCCTGATCAGGGAGTGGTCATCTACCAGAAGCAAATTACAAATCAAAGGAGAACCTTATTCTTACTGGCTCGTTCCAGGGCGCGCGGCGCCCAGGGAAAGCGTGCTTCGATGTGCGTGCCTTTGCCGGCCTCGCTGATGACCTTGAGGGTGCCGCCCAATTGTTCGACCCGCTCCGACATGCCGGCCATGCCCCGTTGACCTTCACGAGCGGGGTGGGTGGCCGGGACAAACCCCTGGCCGTCGTCGCTGATCAGCAGGGTCAGGCCGTCGGGCAGGCGTTGCAAGCGTACCAGCAGATTCGTCGCCCGGGCATGGCGCAAGATGTTGGTGACCGCCTCCTGGGTGATCCGGAACACCGCGACCGACATCTCCTCGGGGATGCCTGTCATGCGCTGTTGGCAATCGAGGCTCCATTTTACCGGGGCATTGGCCAGGGTCTTGAGCAAATGCGCCCGCAGGCTGGCTTCAAGCCCGAGGCTGGCCAGTTCCCTGGGGTTGAGGATCGCCGATACATCGCGGACCTTGTTGAGGGTTTCGTCCAGGGTCTCGCACAGGAGCTCGCACTGGCCCTGCAGTTCTTCCGGTACCCGGCGCTTGAGCCATTCGCCTTGCAGTTTCGCCGCGGTCAGCAACTGGCCAATGTCGTCGTGCAGTTCGCGGCTGAGCCGATGACGCTCGTTTTCCTGGACCTCGAGCAACCGCTCGGCCAGTTCCTGCGGCTGGAACTTGATGGATTTGCGCGACAATCGATGGTGGATCCAGACACAGGTCATTGCCGCGACATTCAATGCCAGCAAGCTCAACGGCACCGTATGGGCGTACAGGTAGGTCAACAGGCAGCCGAGGGTCGAGCAGATGCACAATAATAATGTGAAGCGACGGGCGTTTTCTCGGGAGGGAGGCCAGGTGATAAATGACTTGAGGCTGGCGTGCATAGCGGATGGAGCCAATGAATGTTCGCTGCGGGCTGGCCGGTCAGCGCATCTGACAGGCCGGGTCGGGTAAACGTTTCAGGTCGAGGGCTGCTTCGGTTGGCGGCTTTTACGGCGCTGTCTTGAAGTGGCTGACGCGGGAGATAGTACCACTTCACATTTCGTTGGTCGCGTTCGGCATGGCGCGACGAAAGCGCTATGGACCAGGCACTCCGCATTGAGCCGGCATCATCGTATCAGGCTTGTTTCTGGGAGTAGGGTACCAACGCCAGCGGACGTGACGCTGCCAATGCCTGGCCAGGACTCTGGCCTACCTGGAAGGCAAATGCTTCGATCAACGAGATCTGTTCGCTGCTGTCCAGGCTCAGCTGGCCGGTGGTGTGATCGACCAGTTCCAATTGCCAGGCCATCAGGGTGAGGCAATCCTTCAGGGCATCCAGGGCCTGGTCATGCAACTGCATGTGGTTCTGCGCGTGGCTGAGCAAGCCATGGATGTGCAGCGAAAACTCCGAAACGGCTTCCAGCGCCAGGGCATTGGCCTTGTTCGAGAGTTTCAGCAAGGTGCTGAGCATGCAATCGATGGCATCCTTGTCGTTGTTGATCAATTGCAGATGGCTCAGGCATTCCTCCGACTTGGCCAACAGCGTCTCGGCCTCGATCAGAAGCTCGGGAAGACGCTGACTCCAGTTTCTACGATCGTTCGGCATGCTTATCTCCACAACATCATGTCAGGCGAAAGAAAACCGCGTATGGCGAACGGCTGGATCTCAAGGACGACCGCGAACGGACGCACGGCGACATGCCCGGGCCGTTCAGCGAAGGCAAATTCGCTAACGATTGCACGGGCGGGATCGGCCGAGAGGCTGCAGGTCCGATATCCTGTGGTCGCGCACAAAAGCCTGACTCCGTTCAGCAATGAGAATGGCGTCACATTAATGGCTATTGGATAACGGGAATATCAGGTTGGACCTGATTGTGCCTAGGGGAATCCCTTAGACAAGGGAACTTTGCACGCGAACCAGGGTCGCGCGGCAGGGGAAATTGCAGGTGAAAATCATGAAGCCAGTAAAGCATGATGTTAATGTGACATCAATGCCCCTCGCTCGTATTTTATCCGGGGTCAAGATTCGGTTCGTGCAGCCGATATCTCTTTTATTGGATTCAACCGAACAAGCCCAGGAGTCATCGATGGCCGGCATTCTCGACACAGTAGATCAGCGAACCCAACTGGTGGGTGAGAATCGCCTGGAAATTCTCATGTTCCGCCTCGCGGGTCGACAGTTGTTCGCCATTAACGTGTTCAAGGTCCAGGAAGTCCTGCAACTGCCCAAGCTGACCCTCATGCCGCAGCGTCACCCGTTCGTGTGCGGTGTGGTCAATCTACGGGGCCAGACGTTGCCTGTGATCGACCTGTCCCAGGCCATTGGCATGCGTCCGCTGGTGCCGGGTCCGAACAGCACGATTATCGTGACCGAATACAACCGCTCGGTTCAGGCATTCCTGGTGGGTGGAGTCGACCGCATCGTCAACATGAACTGGGAAGCCATCCTGCCACCGCCGACCAGCGCTGGTCGCGAGCATTACCTGACGGCCATCAGCAAGGTGGACGATCAGTTGGTGGAAATCATCGACGTGGAAAAAGTCCTGGCCGAAATCGTGCCATACAACGCCAAGGTCTCCCGGGACAAACTCGAAGACCCGGTGCTGGAGCGCGCTCGTGGCCGCGAAGTGTTGCTGGTGGATGACTCCAACGTCGCGCTCTCGCAACTGCGCGATACCTTGGGTCAACTGGGCGTGAAGATGCACATCGCCAGCGACGGCCTGAAAGCGCTGAACATGCTCAAGGCCTGGGCCGATAGTGGCGAGGTGATGACCGATAAATTGCTGATGATCTTCACCGATGCGGAAATGCCGGAAATGGACGGCTACCGCCTGACCACCGAAATCCGCAACGATCCGCGCTTGCGTGGGCTCTATGTGGTACTGCACACCTCGCTGTCCGGCAGCTTCAACGATTCGATGGTCAAGAAGGTCGGTTGCGACAATTTCCTCTCCAAATTCCAGCCGGACAAGCTGGTCGATGTGGTGCGTCAGCGGCTGATGCTCGACTGAAGCTGATGGTGGTTTGCTTCAATGGCCGGCTCGTATAAGGTGGCATTTTTTCGCCACCAGGGAAGTTGACCATGTTGCGGCTGAGCGCGCTGTATCGGTATCCGTTGAAGTCCGGCAAGGGCCAGCCCTTGCAAGGGATCGGCCTGGACAAGCTCGGGCTGGACGGTGACCGGCGCTGGATGCTGGTGGATGAGGGCACCGGTCGTTTCCTGACCCAGCGCGCCGTGGCGAAGATGAGCCAGCTTTCGGCCCTGTGGAACGAGGCCGGCGGCCTGACGCTCAGTGCGCCGGGCCATGAGGCCATCGATGTGCCGCTGCCGCCGGTCCTGGAGGAGCAGCGGCGCGGGGTGATCATCTGGCGTGACACTTTGCGTGTGCCGGATGCCGGTGACGAGGCTGCGGCCTGGGTCAGCGAGTTCATCGGCAATCCTACCCGGTTGGTGCACGTGCCTGTGGAACTGGCGCGCACCACGGCAGCCGGTTATGGCAAGGATGACGACAAGGTCGCCTTTGCCGATGGTTTCCCGCTGCTGCTGATTGGTCAGGCGTCCTTGCAGGACCTGTCGAGCCGGGTCGGTCGCCCGCTGGAAATGTTGCGCTTTCGTCCCAACCTGGTGGTCGAGGGCAGCGAGGCGTTTGCCGAGGACGGCTGGAAGCGTATTCGTATCGGCGAGGTGGAATTCCGCCTGGTCAAGCCATGTTCGCGTTGCATCATGACCACGGTCGATCCGCAGACCGGCGAGCGCGATCCGAATCGCGAACCCTTTGCCACGTTGCAGCGATACCGTTCGACACCGGACGGTGCGATGTTCGGCCAGAACCTGGTCAACGACAGCGACGGTCGGCTTGAAGTCGGCATGCCGGTTGAAGTGCTCGAATAAAAAAATCCGTGAACAAAAATGCCCGTGTCGTTGGACACGGGCATTTTTCATTACCCCGATGCCATGCCAGGGCTTTTGTGGCGAGGGGATAAATCCCCTCGCCGCAGGGTTATCTGCCGAATCAGCCGCGGTATTCACACAGGTAGGCGGTATCGACGGCCACTTTGAGCTGGAACTTGCTGTTGGCCGGCACATTGAACTGGCTGCCGGCCTCGTAGGTTTCCCAGTCGGTGCTGTCAGGCAGCTTCACGGTCAGGGCGCCGGAGACGACGTGCATGATTTCACGTTGGGCCGTGCCGAACTCATATTCGCCCGGTGCCATGACGCCGATGGTCGCAGGGCCTTCGGCAGTGCCAAAAGCGATCGACTTGACGGTGCCGTCGAAGTACTCGTTGACTTTGAACATGGGCGATTCCTCGAAAAAGGGGCTGAAAAAGGCCGGCCAGTATGCACAAGGCTTCAACATTCGTCATCTGTCGGCCGGTAGGTGGTTGCCGCTCAACCGGGAAGTACCAGGGGCAATAACCGTGCGGTATTGCGGGCATCTTCCAGCGCACGGTGCTGTTGACCGCAGAACTGCAGGCCAGCCAGTTGCAACGCGCCGTTGAGCCCCAGTGGTCGTTCCAGCCGACGGGCCTTGGCGAAGCGTTGCTTGAGGTTCATATGCGGTACCTGGCCGAGGACACTGTGCAATTGCTGGTGCTGCCATTCCTGAAGCAGTTGCTTGCGGTCGTAATCGCCCCAACTGACCCAGCTTTCCAGATTCGGGTGATACGGCGCCAGCCAGCGCTCGAATGCCGGCCAGACCTCGGTCAAGGGCGCGGCACCGTCGATATTGGCCTGGGTAATGTGGGTCAGTTCGCGACAGAAAGGCGTCAGCAGCGGTCGTCTCAAGGGCCGCACGAAGCGCTGGAAATGATCCACCTCGCGGCCGTCACGATTCACCAGCGTGGCGCCGATTTCGATAATTTCCATTTCGGTTACCGGCCAGCCACCTTCATCGGTGGTGGCCTCCAGATCAATCACCAGCCAGTGAGGCATCGCAGGGTTCCCGGTGTCGGCGTGCTGATGGGTTTGAGCGTAGTCAAACCCTTGGCATCCGACTAGTGGCCTGTTTCGACACGCAACAAAACCTGACGGTTTTTCACCTGATCACCCCGCATGACCTGCAATTGCCTGACCACGCCGTCGATGCCGGCCTTGAGCGGGTGCTCCATTTTCATCGCCTCAAGCACTATCAGCAGTTGGCCTTGGCGCACCGTGCTGCCTTCACTGACCAGCAGCTCGACGATGGCGCCGTCCATTGGCGCCTCGAGCGTCCCGTCGCTGGCACTGGCCTTGGCGGCGATGGGGGCGTGGGTCCGGTCTTGCAAGTGCAGGCCGCCGGGGCGGGTAGACAGCCAAAGATCGTGGCCATCGAGGCGCCACCCATGCCGGCGGCGAATCCCGTCGATGACCAGCGTTGCGCCATGGAGGTCAACGTCGAGCAGTTTCAGTTCGATCAAGCGCCCGGCACTGCGGATGCTGAGCCTCCCGCCGGTTTCGGCCACCAGGCTCAGCACCCAGTCGTGCTCCCCAGCGCCGATCCGGTAGTGCAGCGCCGCGCCGATGTTGTTGTGCCATCCGCCCAGGCCAGGGGCATAGCGTGCCTGTGAGGCTTGATAAAACGCCGCCGCGGCGATGGCGAGCTGTTCGGCCGAGGGCTCAAGAGGCAGGAGCGCCGGATGATTGGCCAAGTGCTGCCCGATGAAGCCGGTGCCGAAGTCGCCGTCGATGAACTGCGGATGTGCCAGCAACGCGGCGAGCAATCGCTGGTTGCTCTGGACGCCAAGCAATACGCAATCTTCCACCGTTCGCAACAATTTGCGCCGGGCCTCCTCGCGTGTGGCGCCGTGAACGATGAGTTTGCCCAGCATCGAATCGTAGAACGGGGTGATGGCCTGGCCCTCCAACAGGCCATGGTCGACTCGCACGCCGTCCCGTATGGGCGGCTCCCAGCCGATCAGTCGACCGGTCTGGGGCAGGAAATCCGCCGCCGGGTCTTCGGCGTACAGCCGCACTTGCATGGCATGGCCGCTGAGCGTCACCTGGTCCTGGCGCAGGGGCAGGGGCCTGCCGGCGGCGACGTCCAATTGCCAGGCCACCAGATCCAGGCCGGTGATCAGCTCGGTGACCGGGTGTTCGACCTGCAGGCGCGTGTTCATCTCCAGGAAGTAAAACCGGCCGTCCCCAGCGAGCAGGAACTCCACGGTGCCGGCACCGACGTAACTCATCGCGCGCCCCGCCTTGAGCGCCGCGTCGCCCATGGCCTGGCGCAGTTCGGCGGTCATGACCGGGCAGGGCGCTTCCTCGATGATTTTCTGGTGGCGACGCTGGATCGAGCAGTCGCGTTCGCCCAGGTGGATCAGTTGGCCGTGGTGGTCGCCGAAAATCTGTACCTCCACATGACGCGGATCGAGCAAGGCCTGTTCGAGGATCAACTCGTCGTTGCCGAAGCCGTGCAAGGCCTCCGAGCGCGCGCTGCGTAACTGCTCCAGCAGATCCTCGGCGCGCTGGACCAGGCGCATCCCTCGGCCTCCGCCACCGGCGCTGGCCTTGATCATCAACGGGTAGCCGATGCGCCCGGCTTCGCGCTGCAGCGTGTCATCGTCCTGGGCGGCGCCCTGGTAGCCGGTGATACAGGGAACGCCGGCTTCGATCATGGCGATTTTCGAGCGACGTTTGCTGCCCATCAGGTCGATGGCCTCGGGGCTGGGGCCGATGAACACGAGACTTGCCTCGGCGCAGGCCTTGGCGAAGCCGGCATTTTCCGAGAGCAAGCCATAGCCGGGATGGATCGCATCGGCACCGCAGCGCCGGGCTGCATCGAGAATGGCCGAAGGGTCGAGGTAGGATTGCTGCACCGGAGCCGGGCCGATCAGCACGGCTTCATCGGCCATGCGCACGTGCAGCGCGTCGGCGTCGGCTTCGCTGAATACCGCCACCGTGCGATAACCCAGGGCCTGGGCGGTGCGCTGGATCCGGCAGGCGATTTCGCCGCGGTTGGCGATGAGGATCTTGCTGAAGGTGGGCATGGTCACTCCTGGGGTTTGCGGTGGCTATCAGGGCCTCATCGCGAGCAAGCTTTGCTCCCACAGGCGAATGCACTCACCAGGCATTGTGGGAGCAAAGCTTGCTCGCGATGGCAGCCTGGCAGGCGATGTATTCATTATTTTTTCCCCGGCAAAATCCCCATGAGTTTGCAGATGATCCCCAGCATGATCTCGTCCGCACCGGCGCCAATGGACACCAGTCGCACGTCGCGATAGGCACGGGCCACCGGGTTGTCCCACATGAAGCCCATGCCGCCCCAGTATTGCAGGCAACTGTCGGTGGTTTCCCGGGCCAGGCGCCCGGCCTTGAGCTTGGCCATCGACGCCAGCCGCGTGACGTCCTGGCCGTTGATGTACTGCTCGGTGGCCTGGTAGACCAGCGCTCGCAGGCATTCGATCTCGCTGGCCAGTTCCGCCAGGCGAAAATGGATCACCTGGTTGTCGATCAGGGCCGTGCCGAAGGTCTTGCGCTCCTTGCAGTACTCGATGGTGCTGTCGATGCAATGCTCCAGGCCCTTGATCATGTTGGCCGCGCCGAACAGGCGTTCTTCCTGGAACTGCAGCATCTGCATCATGAATCCGGCCCCTTCCTGGCCGATACGATTGCGTTGCGGCACCCGCACGTCATCGAAAAACACTTGGGCGGTTTCCGAGCTGCGCATGCCGAGTTTGTCCAGGTGCTGACCGAGGCTGATGCCGGGGCTGTGCATCGGTACCATGATCAGCGATTTGTTGACGTGGGGTTTGTCATCCGAGGTGTTGGCCAGCAGGCAAATGAAATCGGCGCTTGGTGAGTTGGTGATCCACATCTTGCTGCCGTTGATGACGTAGTCGTCGCCGTCCTTGCGCGCCGTGGTCTTGAGTCCGGCGACATCGGAGCCGGCGCCGACCTCCGAGACACCGATGCAGCCCACCTGTTCGCCGCGGATGGCCGGGCGCAGGAATGCTTCGCGCAGTTCATCGGAGCCGAAGCGGGCCAGGGCAGGGGTGCACATGTCGGTTTGCACGCCGATGGACATCGGTACGCCGCCGCAATGGATGGTGCCGAATTCCTCGGCTGCGACGATCGAATAGCTGTAGTCCAGGCCCATGCCGCCGAATGCCGGTGGCTTGGAAATACCCAACAGGCCCAGCTCGCCAGCCTTGCGGAAAATCTCGTGGATGGGGAAACGCCCGGCCTTCTCCCATTCGTCGACGTAGGGGTTGATGTCATGCTCGACAAACTGGCGAACGGTGCGCCGCAGTGCTTCGTGTTCCTGGGTGAAGATCATTTTTATTGTTCTCCTGTGAGTCGTGGAGCGTCCTCAGAAACGGGCCACGCCGAAGCTGTTGGCTTGCAGTGGCCGGTGCTCGGCCTCGTGACAGATGTCCAGCAAATAGCCCAGTAGCGTGCGGGTGTCCCGCGGGTCGATGAGCCCGTCGTCCCACAGGTTGGCGCTGCCGTAGAGGGCGGTGGACTGGCTGTCGAGTTTCTGCGCAGTGGTCTGTTCGAGCAGGTCCAGCATCTTCGGGTCCGGGGTCAGGCCGTTTTTGAGCTGGGTAGCTTCGGTGACCATGCGCAGCACCTTGCCGGCCTGGGCACCACCCATCACGGCGGTGCGGCTGTTGGGCCAGGCGAAGATGAAGCGCGGGTCGAGCCCGCGACCGCACATGGCGTAATTGCCGGCGCCATAGGAGCCGCCCACCACGACGGTCAGCTTGGGCACCCGGGCATTGGCCACGGCCTGGATCATCTTGGCACCGTGCTTGATCACCCCCTGGCGTTCCGACTCGGTGCCGACCATGAACCCGGTGGTGTTGTGCAAAAACAGCAACGGCGTGCGGCTCTGGTCGCACAACTGGATGAACTGTGCGGCCTTGCTCGCGCCCTGGGGCGTGATCGGTCCGTTGTTGCCGATCAGGCCGCAGGCATGACCGCGAATGTGCAGGTGGCCGCAGATGGTCTGTGGATCGAATTCGCCTTTGAATTCGAGGAAATTCGAGCCGTCGGCAATGCGCGCGATGATTTCCCGCACGTCGTAGGGCTTCTTCGGGTCTTCGGGGATCAATCCCAGCAGTTCTTCGGTTGGATACAGTGGCTCCGCCCAGCGTGGTTCGGACTGTGGCGGCAGTTGCCTGTTCCAGGGCAGCATGCCGAGGATTTCCCGGGCCAGGCGGATGCCGTCGGCATCGTTCTCGGCCAGGTATTCGGCGGTGCCCGCCACTTGCGCATGCATTTGTGCGCCGCCCAGTTCTTCCTCGGTGGCGACTTCGCCGGTTGCGGCCTTGAGCAATGGCGGCCCGGCCAGGAACAGTCGCGCCTTGTCGCGCACCACCACCACGTAATCCGACAGACCCGGCTGATAGGCACCGCCCGCGGTGGCCGAGCCATGCACCACGGTGATCTGCGGCAAGCCCATGGCCGACATCCGCGCCTGATTGGCGAAGCAGCGCGCGCCTTCGACGAAAATCTGCGCGGCGTAATTGAGATTGGCACCGCCACTTTCGGCGAGGGTAATGACCGGCAGTTTGTTTTCCATGGCGATCTGTTGCAGGCGCAGGGTCTTGTACAGGCCACTGGGGGAAATAGTGCCGCCCTTGATCGCGCTGTTGTTGGCCACCACCAGCACCCGCACCCCGGACACGTAGCCGATCCCGGCGATCAGGCCGCCGCCGGCCTGGCTGCCATCCTTGTCGTCATGAAGTTTGTAGCCGGCCAGGCTCGCCAGCTCGAGGAACGGGGCGCCAGGGTCGAGCAGCAGGTTCAGGCGCTGGCGCGGCAACAGTTGGCCGCGCTGGTCGAACTTGCCCTGGGCCTGGGTGGCTTTGTCCACCACGGCCTGTTCGAGCTGGCGCAACTGTTCGACGCCGGCCAGCATCGCCGCGTGGTTGCGCGCGAAGTCAGCGCTGTGGGGATCCAGGTGCGATTCGATGACCGGCATGCAGCCTCCTTTCAAACGGATTAGCGCAGAACCCTGTGGCGAGGGGATTTATCCCCGCTGGGGCGCGAAGCGGCCCTAAATGCGTGCAATGGTTTGAGTTGACTGTTTTGGGGGCTGCTGCGCAGCCCAGCGGGGATAAATCCCCTCGCCACAGATTCAATTCAACCTGCTCATCATGTGTGACTGACATAGGCCATGGCGACCATCCCTTAGTTGACCCGGTCTGCAATGTGCTGCGGCACCGGTATCTGGATCTCCAGCAACTGCTGGGCGAACGCCTTGCCCTGGGGATCGATGCGCAGGCTGGCGACACCGCCGCCACCAAGGGCGTTTTCCAGCAGGAAATTCAAACTGTGAGTGCCCGGCAGGTACCAGCGTTCGACTCGGCCCAATCGCGGGTCGAGCACGTGGCTCATCCAGTCGACCAGCACCTGCGGCGTCAGCACTTCGGCGATCCAGGGCAGGTATTCGGGCTTGCGGGCGATCACGCCAATGTTGCTGTGGTTGCCCTTGTCGCCGGAGCGCGCCACCGCCAGTTTGACCAGCGGCACGCTGGCATCGGCCCGGCCCTGGGGTTTGGGCAGGTCCGGGGCGACTGGCAGGTCGGCGGTGTCCAGTGGTTCGAAAGTGGGCAGGGGACAAGGGTGGCGTTGGCCGTCGATTTCGATTTCGGGCTGGCAATTGGCTTTGTCGATGAGGAACGAGAACAGGCGAATCAATGGGGACGCCGTCGGCCGGCCGCCGACCAGGCCGGTCAGCCCTGGCGCCATGCCGGTGGCGGCTTGGGCGATTTCCCTGGAAAACAGCGTCAGCGGCTGCTTGTCCGGGTGCCGTACCGCCAGCTTGATGACGATCTCACGGCTGTCCCGGCGCCGACCGTGCTGACCGTAAGTGGCTTCGCTGCCCAGCAGTTCGATGTTCACTTCGCTGTAGGGCGCCCAGCCACGCTGGTCGAACATTTGCGAAGTCTTGTCGATGATCGCCTGACTGACCCGGCCAGCCTTGGCCACCGCATCGATGCCGGCGATCAGGCAGGTGGCGGTGCAGCGCCAGCCGTCCGGCCAGGTGGCGCAAACCTTGTACTGGTCGGTGGGTGGCAGGCCCTTGGCCCCGTGGACCCGTACGGCGTGCCTGCCTTGCTGGACCAACCTGACCTGGCTGAAATCACAGATCACGTCCGGCAGAAGATAGCCTTGCGGGTCGCCGATTTCGTAAAGCAACTGCTCAGCAACGGTCAACGGCGTGATCAACCCGCCGCTGCCTTCGGCCTTGGTGACCAGGAACTGGCCGTCGGCGCTGACCTCGACGATGGGAAAGCCGATGTGTTCGTAATCCGGTACGTCCTGCCAGTCGGTGAAGTTGCCGCCCGTGCACTGGGCGCCGCATTCGATCAGATGCCCGGCCAGCGCGGCCTGGGCCAATCTGTCGTAATCGTGCCAGGCCCAGCCGAACTCATGTATCAGGGCGGCGCTGACCACGGCGCTGTCCACCACGCGGCCGGTGATCACGACGTCGGCTCCCAGGCGCAACGCTTCGACGATGCCGGGCGCGCCGAGGTAGGCGTTGATGGAGACGCACGCTGATGGCAGGGGCTCGCCACTGAACATTTCACGGATGCCCTGGGCGGCGAGTTGTTCGAATTGCGGTTGCAGGTCATCGCCCAGCAGCACGGCGATCTTCAACGGCACGCCCGCCTGGTCGCAGGCCGCTTGCAGGGCCTTCGCACAGGCTTGGGGGTTGACCCCGCCGGCGTTGCTGATGACGCGGATCCCATCGGCATGCAAACGCTGCAGCAGCGGTGTAAGGACCTCGATGAAGTCCGTGGCATAGCCGCTCAGCGGGTCCTTCAGGCGCGCGCCGGCCATGATCGACATCGTCACCTCGGCCAGATAGTCGAACACCAGGTAATCCAGAGCCCCGCCCTCGACCAGTTGCGCCGCCGCGGTACAGGTATCGCCCCAGAAGGCGCTGGCGCAACCGATACGGATCGTTTTTGGCATGGCGTTGCCTCCGGCAAAGGTGGATCGAGACTACCAAGCAAGCGCTTGGTATGTAAACGACCGCGGGTTCTTCTGCCGAGCGCTTGCTTGGTTGGCTCGCTCGGCTTAAATTGCCCGCGCCACTGATGATTTGGTGTGCAATGCCCGCGCGTTGGTTGATCGACTGTAGGAGAGAATGGGTGGACGAGCAAAAAGCCCTGGGCGTGATGCGTGAGCTGGTCGACAACGGGCAACTGACCGACCCGGACAGTGCTCGCGGCAAACTGCTCCAGACCGCCGCCCACCTGTTTCGCAACAAAGGCTTCGAGCGCACCACGGTGCGTGACCTGGCCAGTGCCGTGGGCATTCAATCGGGAAGCATCTTTCACCATTTCAAGAGTAAGGATGAGATCCTGCGGGCGGTGATGGAAGAAACCATCCGCTACAACACCGCCCTGATGCGCGCCGCCCTGGCCGAGGCCGATAGCGTGCGCGAGCGGGTACTGGCGCTGATCCGCTGCGAATTGCAGTCGATCATGGGCGGCACCGGCGAGGCCATGGCGGTGCTGGTCTATGAATGGCGTTCGCTATCGGAGCAAGGGCAACGGCAGGTGTTGGCCCTGCGTGATATTTATGAAGACTTGTGGCTCGAGGTCCTGGGCCAGGCCAAGGAGGCCGGGTATATTCGCGGGGACGTGTTCATTACCCGGCGGTTCCTCACGGGAGCGCTATCCTGGACCACCACCTGGTTTCGCACCGAAGGCAGCCTGAGTCTCGATGAGCTGGCCGAGCAAGCCTTGATCCTGGTGCTTGAAAAAAACAATAGTCGAACAGTGCCTTAAACGATCGTGTGGCTGGCTAAGTGGCTGAAACCGCCTAGCTTGATTGTATTGATGGGGACTTTTGGGGAGTGGGTTATCTTGACGTTTTCATCGATGGGGATGACCTCGCGTCTGCTGCTGGCTGCTCTGGCCGTTTTCCTGGCGTTGCCCATCGAGGCGGCGCAACTGGTGCGGATCGGCGCGGCACATTTTCCGCCTTATACCGTTCGTCCCGAGAACGGCGCCGACACGGGCCTGTTGCCGCAAATGGTGGAGGCCTTGAACCAGTCGCAAACCGACTATCAGTTCGTGCTGGTGCCGACGTCGATCCCGCGCCGGTTCAATGATTTCAAGCAGGGCCGGGTCGACATGGCGATTTTCGAAAACCCCGAATGGGGTTGGCAGGATGTGCCGCATACCTCGGTAGACATGGGCCTGGAAGATGCGGAAGTCTTCGTCTCCCAGCGCCAGGCGGATCGCCAGCAAAGTTATTTCGAAGACCTCAGGGGCAAGCGCCTGGCCCTGTTCAGCGGCTATCACTACGCCTTCGCCCAGTTCAACGCCGACCCCAAGTTCCTCGCTGGCCAATACAACGCCACGCTGACCTATTCCCACGACAGCAACTTGTTGATGGTGTTGCGAGGGCGCGCGGATATCGCCCTGGTGACCCGTTCGTACCTCAACGATTACGTGTTGCGCAATCCTGAAGTCGGCCCGCAATTGCTGGTATCGGAACGTATCGATCAGATTTACCACCATTACGCGCTGATCCGGCCGCAGGCGCCCATCTCCAGTGAGGCGTTTGCACAGTTGCTGCAAAAGCTGCGAGATGACGGTCAGTTGCTGAAAATTTTCCAGCCCTACCAGATTCATCTGGTGCCCGCGCACTCCCATTGAAGGTGACACTAAATTTCCCTTCCCGGCTCACGTCCCACGTTGACTACCGACGAATACGCGAGCCCCTTCCATGTCCAACCTCAATCAGCCGACAACGCTGCCTTTGCCTGGCGGTCGTCGTCTCGGCGCCGATGAAACCGAACGCCACCTGAGCCTGATGCTCGAAGGTGCGCCGCTGATCCGGCTGCGCCTTGTGCGTGGCCCGCAGTTGCATGTGCACTTGCAGGAAATCCATGACCGCCCGGTAGGCCCGGCGCTGTGGGCGGCCTGCTATTGGCTGTTTGCTCGCGATCCCGACTGCCAGCGCCTGACCTGGCACCTCGACGAGCGTCCTGGCGAAGCCTTGCTGAGCGGTTTGTTGACGGGCACCGAGCGCGCCGGTGAATACATTTGCGAGCGCACGATGTTCTGGCAACTGCCGCAGCCCTGGCTGGGGGAATCGTTCAACGGCAGTTACCCACAGCACATGATCATCACCGATGGCCAGCGTCATCCACGCCGGCCCATGAAGCCGCGTGGCGAGGTGTATCGGCGTTTTGATGCGCGGCTGGGGGCCTGGGTGTCCTTGCGTACCTTGGAAATCGAGCAGGACCTGGAGCGTTTCAACCGCTGGCAAAACAGCCCTCGGGTGGCGAGCTTCTGGCAGGAGGAGGGCAGCCTGGAACAGCATCGCGAGTACCTGGGCAAATTGCAGGCCGATCCCCGGGTCTTGACCCTGATCGGTTGTTTCGATGATCAACCGTTCGCTTATTTCGAAGCCTATTGGGCCAAGGAAGACCGCATCGCGCCGTTCTATGACGCCGGGAACTATGACCGCGGTATCCACATGCTGGTGGGCGAAGAGCAACACCGGGGGCCGCACAAGGTGGCGAGTTGGCTGTCGGCGCTGGTGCATTACCTGTTCCTGGACGACCCGCGCACCCAGCGCGTGGTGGCCGAGCCCCGGGCCGACAATGCCAGGATGATTGGGCACCTGCACAACCAGTGTTTCCATTGTGAAAAGGAATTCGATTTTCCCCACAAGCGCGCGGCGCTGATGATCCTGGGGCGTGAGCGGTTTTTTGATCGGTGTGGGTTGATGTGAGGTTCAGCTCGGCACAAGTGGCGGCCGTCAGGACGCTATCGCGGGCAAGCCTTGCTCCCACAGGAGCTCTATCAGGCACCTTTTTGTGAACAGGTAACCTGTGGGAGCAAGGCTTGCCCGCGATGGGGCCGGAACTGCTGCCCGCATTACCGCCGGGCGAAGGTATCCCCCCGAACCCCCGACACCTTGCGGCAATGCACCAGGGCATCGCGGATCATGAAATTCACCAGGGTCGGCGAGACGCCCAGTTCCTTGGCGATGTCCTTCTGTGGCACGCCGTGCAGGCGGTACATCTCGAAGGCATAGCGGGTGCGGCTGGGCAGTTCGGTCAGCGCGTCAGCGATGTGCTCCAGGGTGGAGAAGTTGATGTGGGAGGTTTCTGGCGAAGCACCCTGGATCACCACGTTCAACCCTTCCTCTTCCGGCCCCGAGTATTTCTGTTCCAGCGCCTGCTTGCGGTAGTGATCGATCGCCAGGTTGCGCACGATCTGGAACAGGTAGCTGAGCTGTGCCTTGAACGAGGAGGTGATCTGGGGCGCCGATTGCAGCCGGAAAAACGCGTCCTGCACTACATCTTCCGCGCGGGACCGGCAGCCGGTAATGCGCGCCGCGATCTTGACCAGAATCATTCGATTATCGACGAATGCCTGGAGTAACGGTGAGTCGCACCTGCTTGTGGATACTTGTTCCGTCATGGAATTCACCTTGCTGCAAAAAGTTAGCAGGACGGCCGGATGCCGGACCCGTCCTACACATCGACGGCCAAATTAGGCTTAATGATAATGATTGTCAATTGAGAAGAAGAATTATTGATGCAATAAAGTCCAGCCTCGGTGCCGCGACCCATTGCCGCGGCGCATGGCGGTTGGCTGCTGCGCCGCAGGCTTCGGTGAGAGGGCGCCCCGACTAATTATTTGCCGGCGCTATCCGTTCCCATGGGTGACAACTTGCAAGCCGAATTCAGGCAGGAAACCCCCATGACCGACGCGTTCGAACTCCCCAGCACCCTGGCTCATGCCCTCCAGCGCCGCGCCGCGTTGACGCCGGACCGGGTGGCCCTGCGCTTCCTCGCCGACACCCCCGGGCAGGGTGTGGTGTTGAGTTATCGCGACCTGGACCTGCGTGCCCGAACTATCGCCGCCGCCTTGCAAGCCGAAGCGGCGCTGGGCGATCGCGCCGTGCTGCTGTTCCCCAGCGGCCCGGATTACGTCGCGGCATTCTTCGGCTGCCTCTATGCCGGGGTGATTGCGGTGCCGGCCTATCCACCGGAGTCCGCCCGTCGCCATCATCAGGAGCGCTTGCTGTCGATCATCCAAGACGCCGAACCGCGCCTGCTGCTCACCAGCAGCGATCTGCGCGAGCCGTTGCAAGCCATCGAAGCGGCGCCGCCGGTGTTGTGCGTCGATACCCTCGACCCGGCCCGTGCCGGGCACTGGCGGATGCCGGTGCTGCAGGACGATGACATTGCCTTTTTGCAATACACCTCCGGCTCCACCGCATTGCCCAAGGGGGTGCAGGTCAGCCACGGCAACCTGGTAGCCAACGAATTGCTGATCCGCCACGGCTTCGGCATCGACCTGAACCCCGATGACGTCATCGTCAGCTGGCTGCCGCTGTACCACGACATGGGCTTGATCGGCGGCTTGTTGCAGCCGGTGTTCAGCGGCGTCCCATGCGTATTGATGTCGCCGGCCTACTTCCTGGCCCGGCCCCTGCGCTGGCTCGAAGCGATCAGCGAATACGGTGGCACCATCAGCGGCGGACCGGACTTCGCCTATCGATTGTGCAGCGAACGAGTCAGTGACTCGGCCCTCCAGCGTCTGGACCTGAGCGGCTGGCGCGTGGCCTATTCCGGCTCCGAGCCGATCCGCCTCGACACACTGGAGCGTTTTGCCGAGAAGTTCGCCCCGTGCGGCTTCACGCCGGACAATTTCATGGCTTCCTACGGCCTGGCCGAAGCGACCTTGTTCGTCGCCGGCACGCCACGTCGCCAGGGCATTCCTTCGCTGCGGGTGGATGACGCGGCCTTGGCGCAAAACCGTGCCGAGCCTGGGCAGGGCAGTGCGGTGATGAGTTGTGGTGTCAGCCAGCCCGGGCACGCGGTGCTGATCGTTGAGCCGGCCACGTTGCAGCCGCTGGCCGACAATCAGGTCGGTGAAGTCTGGGCCGCCGGCCCGAGCATTGCCCTGGGCTATTGGCGCAACCCCGAAGCCAGCGCCAAGACCTTTGTCCAGCATGATGGCCGGACCTGGTTGCGCACCGGCGACCTGGGTTTCCTGCGCGACGGCGAGCTGTTCATCACCGGTCGCCTGAAAGACTTGTTGATCGTGCGTGGGCATAACCTTTATCCCCAGGACATCGAGCAAACCATCGAGCGCGAAGTGGAGGTGGTGCGCAAGGGCCGGGTGGCGGCGTTCGCGGTCACCGACAATGGCGAGGAAGGCATCGGCATCGCTGCGGAAATCAGCCGCAGCGTGCAGAAAATCCTGCCGCCGGAAGCCTTGATCAAAGCCATTCGCCAGGCCGTGGCCGAGGCCTGTCAGCAAGCCCCTGGCGTGGTGGTGCTGCTCAATCCCGGCGCATTGCCCAAGACCTCCAGCGGCAAGTTGCAGCGTTCGGCCTGCCGCACCCGACTGGCCGACGGCAGCTTGGACAGCTATGCACAGTTTCCGTCAGCCGACGTGGACGTGGACGTGGACGTGGCCGATGAACCTGCGCCGTCCTCTGAATTGCAAACCCTTATCGGCCAAGTCTGGCGTGAGCAATTGCAGATCGAGCGAGTCCAGGCTGATGACCATTTCTTCCTGCTGGGCGGTAACTCCATCGCCGCCACCCAGGTGATCGCACGCCTGAGCGAAACCTTGGGGCTGACGCTCAATTTGCGCCTGCTGTTCGAAGCCCCGACCCTGGCCGCGTTCACGGCGACGGTGGCGAACCTGCAACAGGGCGGTGGCCAGGCCCTGGGCGCGATCAGTGCGTTGCCGCGCCATGCGCCACTGCCGCAATCCCTGGCGCAGAACCGTTTGTGGATCACCTGGCAGCTTGATCCGACGAGCCTCGCCTACAACATTCCCGGCGCCTTGCACCTGCGCGGCGAACTGGACGAAGACGCGCTGCGCGCCAGCTTCCAGCAACTAATCGAGCGTCATGAGTCCTTGCGCACGCGCTTCCTGGAACGTGACGGCGTGGCCCTGCAACAGGTCGATCCGGCGGGCGAATTCAAGCTGCATGTAATCGACCTCGGCGACCTGCCTGACGACGTGCGTGAAACCCGGGCGCAGCAGATTCGAGAAGACGAAGCGGCCATGCCGTTC
Source organism: Pseudomonas sp. 43mfcvi1.1 (assembly GCF_900115935.1). Taxonomy (NCBI): domain Bacteria; kingdom Pseudomonadati; phylum Pseudomonadota; class Gammaproteobacteria; order Pseudomonadales; family Pseudomonadaceae; genus Pseudomonas; species Pseudomonas sp. 43mfcvi1.1. Next base: position 264,104 of record NZ_UETT01000001.1, read on the forward strand.
GATCTGGAGAAGGGGCCCCTGCTGCGCGTCACCCTGTTGCGCCGCGACGAGGATGACCATCAGTTGTTGGTGACGCTGCACCACATCATCGCCGATGGCTGGTCGATGAATGTGTTGATCGAAGAGTTCTCCCGGTTGTACGCCGCTGCATCCCAAGGCCAGGTCGCCGGGCTGGCGCCGTTGCCTTTGCAATACGCCGACTACGGCAGTTGGCAGCGCCAGTGGCTGGCCCAAGGGGAGGCCGAGCGTCAGCTGACGTACTGGAAGCAACAACTGGGCGACGAACATCCGGCCCTGGCGCTGAGCACGGATCATCCCCGTAGCGCGCAACACCAGCGCAGCGCCGCACGCCATAGCCTGCGTCTGGATAAAGGTCTCGGTGATGCCTTGCGCCAAGTGGCCCAAGCCCATGACGCAACCCCGTTCATGCTGTTGCTGGCAGCCTTCCAGGCGCTGTTGCAGCGTTACACCGGGCAATCCGACGTTCGCATCGGTGTGCCCAACGCCAACCGTCCGCGCCTGGAGACCCAGGGGTTGATCGGCTTCTTCATCAACACCCAGGTCCTGCGCGGGCAGGTCGATTCGCGTCAGCCGTTCGCTGCGCTGCTGGCCCAGGCCCGGGAAGCCACGCTCGGTGCCCAGGCCCACCAGGACCTGCCGTTCGAACAACTGCTCGAAGCGTTTCCCCAGGCGCGCGAGCAAGGCCTGTTCCAGGTGATGTTCAACCACCAGCAACGTGACCTGGGGGCGTTGCGGCGCCTGCCGGGGTTGCTGGCCGAGGAGTTGCCGTGGCACAGCCGCGAAGCCAAGTTCGACCTGCAACTGCACAGCGAAGAAGATCGCAACGGCCGGTTGACGCTGTCGTTCGACTACGCCGATGAACTGTTCGAGGCGGCGACCATCGAGCGGCTGGCGGTGCATTACTGCAACCTGTTGCGGGCAGTCTGCGCGGATCCGCAACAAGCGATCGGCGACGTGCCGTTATTGACCGCCGATGAACACAGCCAACAGCGTCAGTGGGGCGCGGCTCCGTGCGTGTCGGCCAGCCAATGGCTGCCGGAATTGTTGAACGAGCAGGCCCGCTGCACGCCGCAACGGCTCGCCCTGCGCTGGGACGGTGGTCAACTCGAGTATGCCGAGCTGCATGCCCAGGCCAATCGCCTGGCTCATTACCTGCGGGACAAGGGCGTTGGCCCGGACGTGTGCGTGGCGATTGCCGCCGAGCGCTCGCCGCAACTGCTTATCGGTGTGCTGGCGATCATCAAGGCTGGTGGTGCCTACGTACCGTTGGATGCCAACTATCCGGCCGAGCGCCTGGCCTACATGCTGGCCGACAGCGGTGTCGATCTGCTGCTGACGCAAACCGCGTTGCTCGAACGCTTGCCGGCCTGCGAGGGCGTCAGTGTCATCGCCATGGACGCCCTGCACCTGGAGCAATGGCCGAGCAATCCGCCGGGCCTGCACTTGCACGGCGATCACCTGGCCTACGTGATCTACACCTCCGGCTCCACCGGCCAACCCAAGGGCGTCGGCAACACCCACGCCGCCCTGGCCGAGCGCCTGCAATGGATGCAGGCCACTTACGCGCTGGATGAAACCGACGTGCTGATGCAAAAAGCCCCCATCAGCTTCGACGTGTCGGTATGGGAGTGCTTCTGGCCACTGATCACCGGCAGCCAACTGGTACTGGCCGGCCCTGGCGAACACCGTGACCCGCACCGCATCGCCCAGTTGGTCCAGCAGTTTGGCGTCACCACGCTGCACTTCGTGCCGCCGTTGCTCAACCTGTTTGTCGATGAACCGCTGAGCGCCCGCTGCACCAGCCTGCGCCGGGTGTTCTCTGGCGGCGAAGCCTTGCCGGCCGAGTTGCGCAACCGGGTGTTGGCGCAACTGCCGTTGGCAGAGCTGCACAATCGCTATGGCCCGACCGAAACCGCGATCAACGTCACCCATTGGCATTGCACCGAAGCCGATGGCGAGCGCTCGCCGATCGGTCGGCCCCTGGGCAACGTGCTGTGCCGGGTGCTCGACAGCGACCTCAATCCCGTACCGGCCGGTGTCCCGGGCGAGCTGTGCATCGGCGGCCTGGGCCTGGCCCGGGGTTACCTCGGCCGTCCTGGCCTGAGCGCCGAGCGTTTCGTCGTCGACCCATTGGGGCTGGCCGGTGCACGGTTGTACCGGACCGGTGACCGGGCACGCTGGAATGCCGACGGCGTGATCGAATACCTCGGCCGTCTCGACCAGCAGGTCAAGCTGCGCGGCTTCCGGGTCGAACCGCAGGAAATCGAAGCGCGCCTGCTGGCCCAGGACGGCGTCGCCCAAGTGGCGGTGCTGGTGCGCGCCACCTCGGCCGGCCCGCAGTTGATCGGCTACTACACCGCCCCGGAGGTCGCTCAAGACCAGGACGAGTTGAACCGCCGGCTCAAGACCGCCCTGGCCGCCGAACTGCCGGATTACATGGTGCCTGCCCAACTGCTGCGCCTGGACGCCATGCCCCTGAGCCCGAGCGGCAAGCTCGACCGTCGCGCCTTGCCCGAGCCGCAGTGGCAGGTGCGCGAGCACGTCGAGCCGGCCAGCGCCCTGGAGCAGCAAATCGCCGGCATCTGGCGCGACGTGCTGGGGCTGGAGCGTATCGGCCTGCGGGACGATTTCTTTGCCCTCGGCGGCCATTCGCTGCTGGCGACCCAGATCATTTCCCGTACCCGCCAGGCCTGTGATGTCGAGCTGCCGTTGCGGGCGCTGTTCGAGGCCAGTGAACTGGGGGCGTTCGCCGAACAGGTGCGCTTGATCCAGGCCAGTGGCCAGACCAACCGCCAGCCGCCCATCGAGATGGTCGACCGCAGCCAACCGGTGCCGCTGTCGTATTCCCAGCAGCGCATGTGGTTCCTCTGGCAGATGGAGCCCGACAGCCCGGCCTACAACGTCGGTGGCATGGCGCGCTTGCGCGGGGTGCTGGATGTCGGGCGTTTCGAGGCCGCGTTGCAGGCGTTGATCCTGCGCCACGAGACCCTGCGCACCACGTTCCCGAGCGTCGACGGCGTGGCCCGCCAGCAGGTGCACAGCGAGACAGGCCTGCGCATGGACTGGAAGGATTTCTCGATGCTGGCTGCTGACATCCGCGAACAGCGGGTCCAGCAATTGGCCGGTAGCGAGGCTCACAAGCCCTTCGACCTGGAAACCGGGCCGCTGCTGCGAGCCTGCCTGGTCAAGACCGCCGAGCATGAGCATTACTTTGTGCTGACGCTGCATCACATCGTCACCGAAGGCTGGGCGATGGACATTTTCGCTCGTGAATTGAGCGCGCTGTACGAGGCCTTTATCGACGACCGCGAATCGCCGCTGGAACCCTTGCCGGTGCAGTACCTGGACTACAGCGTCTGGCAGCGCCAGTGGCTGGAGTCGGGCGAGCGCCAGCGGCAGTTGGACTACTGGACCGCGCAACTGGGCCGCGAACATCCGTTGCTGGAACTGCCCGGCGACCGCCCGCGCCCGCCGGTGCAAAGCCACCGCGGTGAACTGTTCCGTTTCGACCTCAGCGATGACCTGGCCGCGCGGGTCCGCGCCTTCAACGCGCAACAGGGCCTGACCCTGTTCATGACCATGACCGCCGCCCTGGCCGTGCTGCTCTATCGCTACAGCGGCCAGACCGACCTGCGCATCGGCGCGCCGGTGGCCAACCGTATCCGCCCGGAAAGCGAAGGGCTGATCGGGGCGTTCCTCAACACCCAGGTGTTGCGTTGCCAGCTCGACGGACAGATGTCGGTGGGCGAACTGTTCGAACAAGTGCGCCACACCGTCATCGAAGGCCAGTCCCATCAGGATTTGCCCTTCGATCATCTGGTGGAAGCCCTGCAACCACCGCGCAGCGCCGCCTATAACCCGCTGTTCCAAGTGATGTGCAACGTGCAGCGCTGGGAGTTTCAGCAGAGCCGTACGCTGGCCGGCATGACGGTTGAATACCTGGTCAACGACGCCTGCGCGACGAAGTTCGACCTCAACCTTGAAGTCACCGACCTCGACCAGCGCCTGGGCTGCTGTCTGACCTACAGCACCGACCTGTTCGACGAACCGCGCATCGCGCGCATGGCCGGGCACTGGCGCAATTTGTTGGAAGCCTTGCTGGTCGATCCAAGCCGACGACTGAGCGAGCTGCCATTGCTGGACGCTGGCGAACAGCAACGGATGCTCGATAGCCTGGGTGTCGAGCCCGGTGCGCATCGCCTGGATCAATGCATTCACCCACTGTTCGACGAACAGGCCAAGGCTCGACCCGACGCGCCGGCCCTGACCTTCGCCGGACAGACCCTGACGTATGGGCAACTGAACAGCCGCGCCAATCGCCTGGCCTGGATGCTGCGTGAGCGAGGCGTCGGGCCGCAGGTGCGGGTCGGCCTGGCCCTGGAGCGCTCGCTGGAGATGGTCATCGGTCTGCTGGCGATCCTCAAGGCCGGCGGTGCCTATGTGCCGCTGGACCCGGAATACCCGCTGGACCGCTTGAGCTACATGATCGAGGACAGCGGCGTCGGTTTGCTGCTCAGTGACCGGGCGATGTTCCAGGCCCTCGGTGCGTTGCCCGAGGGTTTGGGTTGCTGGTGCCTGGAAGACGATTCGGCGGCCCTGGCGCAATACCCGGATCAACCGTTGCCATTGATCAATCTGCCGCAGCACCAGGCGTACCTGATCTACACCTCCGGTTCCACCGGCAAGCCCAAGGGCGTGGTGGTGTCCCACGGTGAAATCGCCATGCATTGCCAGGCAGTGATCCAGCGTTTCGGCATGCGCCCGGACGATTGCGAGCTGCATTTTTATTCCATCAACTTCGACGCCGCCACCGAGCGCCTGCTGGTGCCGCTGCTCACTGGTGCCCAGGTGGTGCTGCGGGCCCAGGGCCAATGGGATGCTGAGGAAATCTGCGGGCTGATTCGCCAGCATCGCGTCAACATCCTCGGTTTTACCCCCAGCTACGGCAGCCAGTTGGCGCAATGGTTGACGACCCAAGGGCAAACCCTGCCGGTGCGCATGTGCATCACCGGCGGCGAGGCCCTGACCGGTGAGCATTTGCAACGCATTCGCGCGGCATTCAGCCCGAGTCAGTTCTTCAATGCCTATGGCCCGACCGAAACCGTGGTCATGCCACTGGCGAGCCTGGCCCCGGAGCAACTGGAAGAGGGCGCGGCCAGTGTGCCGATTGGCAGTGTGATTGGCGCCCGGGTGGCGTACATCCTCGACGCCGACCTGGCGCTGGTGCCGCAAGGCGCCACGGGTGAGTTGTACGTCGGCGGCGCGGGATTGGCCCAGGGTTATCACCTGCGTCCGGGCATGACTGCCGAGCGCTTCGTTGCCGACCCGTTCGCCACCGCCGGCGGACGCCTTTATCGCACCGGCGACCTGGTGCGCCAGCGTACCGATGGCTTGGTGGAATACCTCGGACGCATCGACCATCAGGTGAAAATCCGTGGTTTCCGTATCGAACTGGGGGAAATCGAAAGCCGCCTGCTGGAACATGAGGTGGTGCGCGAAGCCGTGGTACTGGCCCTCGACGCGCCCGGAGGCAAGCAACTGGCCGGCTACCTGGTGAGCGACATCGCCAGCCAGGATGGCGAGCAACAAGCAGCCCTGCGCGAAGCGTTGAAAAATCACCTCAAGGCCCAGTTGCCGGACTACATGGTGCCCACCCATCTGATCCTGCTGGCGAGCATGCCGCTGACCGCCAACGGCAAGCTCGACCGCCGCGCTTTGCCAATGCCTGATCCTGAGCTCAATCGCCAACACTACGTGGCGCCGAGCAACGCCCTGGAGCAGACCCTGGCGGCGATCTGGTGCGAGGTGCTGAACGTGGGGCAGGTGGGCCTCAACGATAACTTCTTCGAGCTGGGCGGCGATTCGATCCTGTCCATCCAGGTGGTCAGCCGCGCCCGGCAGCAAGGCATTCATTTCACGCCCCGGGACTTGTTCCAGCGCCAGACCGTACAGACCCTGGCCGCCGTTGCCACGCGCAGCCAGCAGGTGCACGCCGAGCAGGGCCTGTTGCAGGGTGAATCGGGGTTGACGCCGATCCAGCACTGGTTCTTCGAGCGCCAGATCCCCAACCGGCATCACTGGAACCAGGCGCTGGTGCTGGAACCGACCTCGGCCTTGGAGCCGCAACTCCTGGAGCAGGCGCTGCGCACTGTCTTCCAGCACCACGATGCCCTGCGCCTGGGCTTCGGCGAAACCGCCGGGCACTGGCGCGCCGAGCACCAACCATTGTCTGACGTTGCGCTGTTGCAGCACCTGTCGGTAGACACCGTGCAGGCTTGTGAAGCGTTGTTTGCCGAGACGCAAAGCCGTTTCAATCTATCGACCGGGCCATTGCTGCGCGCAGTGCTGGCGCAGCTCCCTGATGGTCAGCAACGGTTGCTGATCGTCATCCATCACCTGGTGGTGGATGGCGTGTCGTGGCGGGTGCTGATGGACGATCTGCAAACCATTTATCGCCAGCTCACCGCTGGGCGGGAGGCGCAGTTGCCGGCCAAGACCAGCCCCTTGCGGGATTGGGCCGCGCGCTTGCAGGCCTACGCCGGCAGCGAATCCCTGCGCGAGGAACTGGGTTGGTGGCAAGCGCAGTTGAGTGGCGCGCAGGGGGCGCTGCCGTGCGCGAATCCCGACGGCGGGCTCCAGGAGCGTCACGCGCAAACCGTCAGTGTGCGCCTGGACGCCGAGCGTACCCGGCAACTGCTGCAACAGGCGCCGAGTGCCTACCGTACCCAGGTCAACGACTTGCTGCTTACCGCGTTGGCCCGGGTGCTGTGCCATTGGAGCGGCCATGCATCGGTCCTGGTCCAGCTCGAAGGCCATGGCCGTGAAGCTCTGTTCGACGACATCGACCTGACCCGCACCGTGGGTTGGTTCACCAGCGTCTATCCCGTGCGCCTGAGTCCGGCGGCCGAAGGCTTGAGTGCCTCGATCAAGGCCATCAAGGAGCAACTGCGCACAGTGCCCCACAAGGGCCTCGGCCATGGTGTGCTGCGCTACCTGGCGGACGCGGCGACTCGCGAAGCGATGGCCGGCCTGCCGCAAGCGGCGATCACCTTCAACTACCTGGGCCAACTCGACCAGACCCTGGGTCAAGCTGCGCTGCTCCAGCCGCTGGATGCGCCGTTGGGCGCGATCCACGATCCCGCCGCGCCGCTGCCCAATGAACTGAGCGTCGACAGCCAGGTCAGCGGTGGCGAGCTGGTGCTGCGCTGGACCTTCAGTGCCGAGCGCCATGATCGACAAGTCATTGCCACATTGGCCGAGGCCTACCTCGACGAGCTGCAACGCCTGATCGAACATTGCCTGACGGACGAGGCGGGCGGTCTGACGCCATCGGACTTCCCCCTGGCGAAGCTGACCCAGGGCCAGCTCGACAGCCTGCCCGTACCGGCCGGGCAAATCGAAGACGTCTACCCGCTGACACCGATGCAGGAAGGCATGCTCCTGCACACCTTGCTGGAGCCGGGCACGGGCCTGTACTACATGCAGGACCGCTACCGCATCAACAGCGAACTGGACCCGCAGCGTTTCGCCCGGGCCTGGCAGGCGGTGATCGCCCGGCATGAAGCCTTGCGCGCCTCGTTCTGCTGGAACGTCGGCGAAGACATGCTGCAAATCATCCACAAGCCTGGCAGCTCGCCGGTGGAGTATCTCGACTGGTCGCAAGTGCCCGAAGACGCCCAGGAAGCCAAGCTCCAGGCGCTGCTCAAGAACGAGCGCGAGGCAGGTTTCGATCTGTTGAACCAGGCGCCGTTCCACCTGCGGCTGATCCGGGTCGACGCGGCACGCTACTGGTTCATGATGAGCAACCATCACATCCTGATCGATGCCTGGTGCCGTTCGCTGCTGATGGACGACTTCTTCGAGATCTACACCGCCCAGGGTGAAAACCGCGAACCACAGTTGGCCGTGCCGCCGCGCTATCGCGACTACATCGGTTGGCTGCAACACCAGAGCCTGGCCGAAGCCCGGCAGTGGTGGAAGCACAACCTGCAAGGCTTCGAGCGGACCACCCCGATCCCCAGCGACCGGCCGTTCCTGCGTGAGCACGCCGGTGACAGCGGCGGCATGATCGTCGGTGACTGCTACACCCGTCTCGATGCCCGGGACGGTGCGCGGTTGCGGGAACTGGCCCCGGCCCATCAACTGACGGTCAACACCTTCGCCCAGGCGGCGTGGGCGTTGGTGCTGCGGCGAGTCAGCGGTGATCGCGACGTACTGTTCGGCGTCACCGTCGCCGGGCGTCCGGTGGAGCTGCCGCAGATGCAACGCACCGTGGGGCTGTTCATCAACAGCATCGCCTTGCGGGTGCGGATGCCTGAAGACCATCAGCCGTGCAGCGTGCGCCAATGGCTCAGCACTTTGCTGGACAGCAACATGCAACTGCGCGAGTACGAATACCTGCCGCTGGTGAGTATCCAGGAGGTCAGCGAACTGCCCAAGGGCCAGCCGCTGTTCGACAGCCTGTTCGTGTTCGAGAACGCCCCAGTGGAAGTCTCGGTGCTGGACCGCGCCCAAAGCCTCAACGCCACCTCCGACTCGGGCCGTACCCACACCAACTTCCCGCTGACGGCGGTCTGCTATCCGGGGGATGACCTGGGGCTGCACCTTTCGTATGACCAGCGCTACTTCGATGAGTCCACCGTCCAGGGTTTGCTCGGCGAGTTCAAGCGCTTGCTGCTGGCGCTGATGGAAGGTTTGCACGGTGACATGGCCGAGCTGCCGCTGATCGGTGCCGAAGAACAGGATTTCCTGATCGACGGCTGCAACCAGAGCGAGCATGCCTATCCGCTGGAGCAAAGTTACGTCGAGCTGTTCGAGGCCCGGGTTGCCGCCCATCCGCAACGCATCGCCGTCAGCTGCCTGGAGGCGAGCTACAGCTACGCCGAGTTGAATGCCCGCAGCAACCGCCTCGGCCACGCCTTGATCGCTGTCGGCGTCGGCCTGGATCAGCCGGTGGCACTGCTGGCTGAACGGGATGCAGACCTGCTGGGCATGATCATCGGCAGCTTCAAGGCCGGTGCCGGCTACCTGCCGCTGGATCCGGGGCTGCCGAGCCAGCGCCTGAGCCGCATCATCGAACTGAGCCGCACGCCGTTGTTGGTCTGCACTCAGGCCTGCCAGGCCCAGGCCGAGGCGTTGCTGGACGAGTTCGCCTGTGCCGGGCGGCCAAAGTTGCTGGTATGGGAAAACGTCCAGGCCGGCGACTTTTCACCACAAAACCCTGGCGTCCGTAGCGGGCCGGACAACCTCGCCTACGTGATCTACACCTCCGGCTCCACCGGCCTGCCCAAAGGCGTGATGGTGGAACAGCGGGGCATGCTCAACAACCAGCTCAGCAAAGTGCCGTACCTGGCGCTGAGCGAGGCGGATGTGATCGCCCAGACGGCGTCCCAGAGCTTCGATATTTCCGTGTGGCAGTTCCTGGCCGCGCCGTTGTTCGGTGCCCGGGTCGACATTGTGCCCAACGCCATCGCTCACGATCCGCAAGGGCTGCTCGAGCATGTGCAGCAGCAAGGCATCACCGTGCTGGAAAGCGTGCCGTCGCTGATCCAGGGCATGCTCGCCCAGGAGCGCATCGGCCTGGATGGCCTGCGCTGGATGTTGCCCACCGGCGAAGCGATGCCGCCGGAACTGGCCCATCAGTGGTTGTTGCGTTACCCGGACATTGGCCTGGTCAACGCCTACGGCCCGGCGGAATGCTCCGATGACGTGGCGTTTTTCCGGGTCGACCTGGCCTCGACCCGTGGCACTTACCTGCCGATTGGCACGCCCACCGACAACAATCGCCTGTACCTGCTCGATGGCGCGCTGGACCTGGTGCCGTTGGGCGCGGTGGGTGAGTTATGCGTGGCCGGCACCGGGGTAGGGCGCGGTTATGTCAGCGATCCGTTGCGCACCGCCCCGGTCTTTGTACCGAACCCGTTCGGGGCGCCGGGAGAACGGCTATACCGCACCGGTGACCTGGCGCGGCGGCGCAGCGACGGGATTCTGGAGTACGTCGGGCGTATCGACCATCAGGTGAAAATCCGCGGCTACCGCATCGAACTGGGGGAAATCGAAGCGCGCTTGCATGAACAACCGGAAGTGCGCGATGGGGCGGTGGGTGTGCAGGAGGGCGCCAATGGCAAGCATCTGGTGGGCTACCTCGTTGCCACCGACTCGGCGCTGAAGCCCGCCGAACGCCTGGAGCGTATCAAGCAGCGCCTGCGGACCGAGCTGCCGGAATACATGGTGCCGCTGCACTGGCTGTGGCTCGATCGCCTGCCCCTCAACGCCAACGGCAAGCTCGACCGCAAGGCCTTGCCAGCCCTGGAGATCGGCCAGTTGCAAAGCCAGGACTATCAAGCCCCCGGCAATGAGTTGGAACAGACCCTGGCGGACATCTGGGCCCAGGTGCTGAAAGTCGAGCGGGTGGGGGTGCGGGACAACTTCTTCGAGCTGGGCGGTCATTCCTTGCTGGCGACACAAATCGCCTCGCGGGTACAAAAGGCCCTGCAACGCAACATGCCGCTGCGGGCGATGTTCGAATGCAGCACGGTGCAGGAACTGGCCGAGTACATCGATGGGTTGGCGGCCAGTGAGATCACTGAGGAGAAGGTGGATCGGTTGAATGATTTGATGGCGCAATTGGAAGGATTGTAGTTTTGCGGCGTCTATGAAGACCTCATCGCGGGCAAGCCTTGCTCCCACAGGGATCGGCTGCGAGCAGATTGTTTGTGTTCAAGCAGCAATCCCTGTGGGAGCAAGGCTTGCCCGCGATGGGGACAGCACAGGCACTGCCGGCTCAAAGGTTGACTGCTCAGCCTGCGCAGCTCAGTCTTCCAAGGCTTTTTTTCCAGACTCAAACAAGGAGGTCACCCATGCCCTTTGCAACGATCGACGGACAACCGCTTCACTACCTGGACCAAGGCCAAGGCCCGGTGGTGTTGCTGGGCAGCAGCTATCTGTGGGACCACACCATGTGGGCGCCGCAGATCGAGGTGTTGTCCCGGCATTTTCGGGTCATTGCCCTGGATCTATGGGGCCACGGTCAGTCCGGGCAGTTGCCTGAGGGCATGACCTCCCTGGACGACCTGGCCCACCAGGCATTGACGTTGATGGATCACCTGGACATCGACTGCTTCCACCTGGTGGGGCTTTCGGTGGGCGGGATGTGGGGCGCTCGGCTGGCGCTGGCGGCACCTGAGCGCGTGCAGTCGCTGGTATTGATGGACACCTACGTCGGCGTCGAGCCGGAGCCGACCCGCCTTTATTATTTTTCACTGTTCGACAAGATCGAAGCCAGTGGCAGCATTCCCGAGCCGTTGCTGGACATCGTCGTGCCGATCTTCTTCCGGCCGGGTATCGACCCGCAGTCGGCGCTCTATCAACAGTTCCGCGCCACATTGGCCGCGTTGCCGACCGATCGCCTGCGCGACAGCATCGTGCCGCTGGGGCGGATCATTTTCGGTCGGGACGACATCCTGCCGCGCCTGCATGCGCTGGATGCCAAGCGTACAGTGGTGATGTGCGGCGACCAGGACAAGCCACGTCCACCGTCCGAGGCGTTGGAAATGGCCGAGCTGATCGGCTGCCCCCATGTGTTGATTCCGGAGGCGGGGCATATCTCCAACCTGGAGAACCCGGAATTCGTGACCGAGGCATTGCTGGAGTTCCTGGCGCGCAAACACTGATGGCTGGCTAACTGTGGCGAGGGAGCTTGCTCCCGCTGGGCTGCGTAGCGGCCCCAAAAAACAAATGCAGTCAACCTGACGAACCGCTGCGAGAAACCCAAGGGATGCTTCGCACCCCAGCGGGAGCAAGCTCCCTCGCCACAAGAGCTGTTTTGGGCTTTTGTATCACTTCGGCCCGAGAATCTTCACCAGCTTGTCCGGCGACGGCGCGCCTTGTTGCTGCTGCAGGTCGCCTTTTTCATCCAGATAGAAAATCGCCGGGGTGGCGGAAAGTTCCAGTTCGTCCATCAACTGCTGGTTGGCGTCCAGTTTCGCCTGGATGGCGGGTGGTATGTCCTTGAGCGGTTTGAGCGGGCTGCCCTTGCCGGCCTTTTCATGCTCGGCCAGGGTTTTTTCCGGGTCCTTGGCCGCCAGCAAGGCGGCGGATTTGCCTGGGCTGTCTTCGCGGATGATGCCCACCATGATGTGCCGCAACTGCACCTTGCCGGCCTTGACCCAGGGTCGGGCCTGCTCCCAGAACATGTTGCAGTAAGGGCAGTTCGGGTCGCTGAACAGGTACACCGTGCGCGGTGCGTCCTTGTTGCCGTCGGCGATCCAGTTACTGGCTTCCATCTTCGCCCAGATTTGCTTGGCCATCGGTGCATAGACCAGTTTTTGCAGTGGCTCGGCGCTCAGGTCCTTGCCGTCGGCGTCGTACAGGTTGCCCAACAGGACGTGCTGCCCATCCGGGGTCAGGTACAGCGCCATGCCTCGGTTCTGGTATTGCGCCGCGTAACCGCGCAACCCGTCCGGCGCCTCGAAGGTGCCGACGATTTTCGCGCCCTTGGCTTCGATCTTCTTGATGGCCGCAGGCAATTCTTCGGCCTGGAGCAGCGGGGCCTGCGACAGGGTGGCGGCAACGGCCAGGGTCAGCAGGTGGCGGAGGCGGGGCATGGCAGTTTCCTTGTGGCGGAGTGGGGCTTCGTGGACGAGTCCGGCGCTTCGAAGTTTTCCAGGGCACGAGCCAGGCTCGCTTCCGACAATTCACCCAGGTGGCTGCCCAGCAGGCGGCCATCGGCGCTGTAGAACAGGGTGGTCGGCAGGGCCATGGAACCGACGGCCTGGCCGAGGCGGCCACTGCCATCGAACAGCACATTGGTCAGGCTCAAGCCTTGGGTGGCGAGGTAGGTGCTGACGCTTTGCATGCTTTCGGCCTGATTGACGAACAGGAACGTCAGGTCCGGACGCTGTTGCTGGGCTTCTTCCAGCACTGGCATTTCACGCCGGCAGGGCGGGCACCAGGTGGCCCATAGATTGATCACCAGTGGGCCACCTTGGTAATCGGTGAGCTTTACGGTCTCGCCGGTGGCGGTGCGCAGGTTGATGTCCGGCAGTCGGGTGCCCTGTTCATAAATCGTCAGCGACAGGGTCGCCACCAGCCAGAACAGCAGGCCGCTGCCGACGCCGAAGCCCAACGGTCGACGCAGGGCCGGGCGGTGCCGGGCCCACGACAAGGCGCCAATCAGCAGCGCCACGATGCCCGGCCAGGCCAGGAAGCCGCCGTCGCGCAGGTCGACGATCTGCCACGGGTCATCCCGGTAATGTTGCCAATAGGCGGCGACGAAACCGATCCGCGCCGCCAGCAGGCCCAGCAAAAACAGCACGAACAGCACCGACTCGGGGTTTTCGCCACCACGCTTGGCCACCCGCCAGCCCACGAAGGTCGCCAGCGCCAGGGCGCTGATCAGCAACAGGTGGTTAAGGGCGATGGCAAAGGTGCCCAGGGTGAGCGTCAGCATCAGCGCGCGTCCCGAGTGAGGTTCCAGCGCTCCAGGAACACCTTGGCATCGACTTCCCCGGTGATCCGCTGGCTGCGGCGCTCTGCACCGTCGGCACCGATCCACAGCAGGCTCGGCGGCCCCGGCACCTGGTAACGGCTCAGCAGTTCGCGGCTGGCGGGGCTGTCGGCGGTGACGTCCAGACGCACCAGGCGCACGCCTTTCAGGGCGTCCAGCACCTCGGCGCGGCCGAATACCTGTTTTTCCATGATCTTGCAGGACACGCACCAGTCGGCGTAGTAGTCCAGCAGCACCCATTGGCCCTGGGCCTTGGCGGCGTCCAGTTCCCGTTGCAGGGCGGCGGGCTCGCTGACCGTGACGAACGCGTCATGGGCACTGACGGTCGCACTGCCCTTGGTACCGGCGTACACCTTCAGGGGCTGGAAGAAATCATCGCCACCGCCCGCGGCGCCAATCACCAGCAGGCTGCCCCACAGGCCGAACAGCAGCGAAGCACTGCCGCAGACGTAGGCGATGCGACCGAACCCTTCGGTCTGGCGCCAGGCGCTGTAGGCGGCGATCAGCAACAGCACGCCCCACAGGCCGACCCACAACGAGCCATCGATGATCGGGCGAATCATCAGCAGCGCCGTACCCAGGAACAGGAAGCCGAACACGCCCTTGAGCAGGTTCATCCAGGCGCCGGGCTTGGGCAGGAAGCGGTTGCCCACGGTCACCAGCAGCAACAGCGGCAGGCCCATGCCGATGCCCATGGTGAACAGGATCAGCCCGCCGTGCAGTGCATTGCCGCTCTGGGCGATATACAGCAGCGCGCCGGCCAGCGGGGCGGTCATGCACGGGCCCACCAACAGGCCGGACAGGGCCCCGAGAACGCCAGCACCCACCAGGCTGCCACCGCGCCGCCGGCGTCCGGCGTTTTCCAGGCGGTCACGCAGGGCTGCCGGCAATTGCAATTCGAAGAAGCCGAACATGGGTAACGCCAGCAACACGAACACGGCCGCGAAGCTGCCCAGCAGCCACGGTTGTTGCAGCAGCGCCTGAAGGTTGGCCCCCAGCAGCGCGGCGAGCACGCCCATAGCCGCATACACCAGGGCCATGCTGATCACGTAGCTGCCGGCCAAGGCCAGGCCGCGTCTTGGCCCGGCGCCGCTGCCCACCACCAGCCCGGCCAGGATCGGCAGCATCGGCAGCGAGCAAGGGGTGAACGCCAGCAGCAGGCCCAAACCGAAGAACACCAGCAGGCTCCAGCCCAAGGCCCGTTGTTGCAGGCCGCTGGCCAGGGCCTGGTCTGGCGCCTCGCCAGTGGCCGCCACAGGTGCGTTGCCACCCAGGTCTACCACCTGGGTTTGGGGGGGATAGCACAGGCCCGCGTCGGCGCAGCCCTGGAAGCCAACCTTGATCTTGCCCGTGGCACCGGCGGGTATCTTCAGCTCCAGCGCTTGGCGGTAGACTTGCTGGTCGCCGAAAAACTCGTCGCTGTGGGCCTCGCCCTCGGGCAATTTCGGTTTCTGGGCCTCGGCCAGGCCATCGAACTTGAGCCGCTGCTGATACAGGTAGTACCCATCGGCGATTTGCCAGAACAGCTGGGTTTCACCGGAATCCAGGCGTTCGGAGGTAAACACGAATGCCTTTTCCACCGGCAGGAAGTCCGGTTTGGTTTCGAAGGGATTGGCGGCCTGGGCCAGGCCCGAGATCAGGAACAGCCACAGCAAAAACAATCGACGCATGGATAAAGCCTTAGAACGAAGCGAGTGGAAAACACAATGGCGGCTGGCGATTAACCGTCGATTAACCCGACGACGACCGGCAGGTAGCGATGATCGCCCATGTTTGCCGTACTCGTCGCATAATGTCGGCTTAATCGGCCGGCGGCCTAATGTACCTTTTTCCACGGGGCTTACCCATGCGCGTACTGGTTTGCGAAGACGATGAGTTGATTGCCAGCGGGATCGTTGCCGGCCTTACGGCGCAGGGCCTGACTGTCGAACACGTCGCCACCGCATCGGCGGCGCGGGCGATGGTCGGCGTGGCGGAGTTTGATGTCATGGTGCTGGACCTGGGCCTGCCCGACGAGGACGGTCTCAAGCTGCTCAGGCAACTGCGCCAGCAGGGGCTGGAGACACCGGTGCTGATCCTCACCGCCCGGGACTCGGTGACCGACCGGGTCGACGGCTTGCAGGCCGGTGCCGACGACTATCTGCTCAAGCCCTTCGACCTGCGCGAACTGGCGGCGCGCCTGCACACATTGCTGCGGCGCGTGGCGGGGCGCAGCGTCAACCTGATCGAGCACGGTCGCCTGACCTACGATCCCAGCAGCCGGGAAACCACCCTGGACGGCCAACCGGTGGATCTGTCCCGGCGCGAGCAATCGCTGTTGCAGGCACTGCTGCACAGTCGTGGCCGGGTGCTGTCCACCGAGCAACTCAAGGACAGTGTCTACGGGTTCAACGACGAACTGGAAAGCAACGCCCTCAATGTCCATATCCATCACCTGCGGCGCAAGTTGGGTAACGGGATTGTCGAGACCGTGCGCGGCCTGGGCTATCGCCTGGGGCCGGCCGACGGTGGAGAAACCTCCAAGTGATGAGCCTGCGACTGCGCCTGAGCCTGACCCTCGGCGCGGCTTTTGCCTTGATCTGGGCGCTGGCCGCGGCGTGGATGCTCAGCGACCTGCGCAACCAGATGATGTTTTCCCTCGATCAGCGCCTGGTGGCCTCGGCGCGGATGGTCGCCGGGTTGCTGGAGCAGATGCCGCCGTTGCCCAGCAAGGGCGACGGCACGCATTTGAGCTCCGAGCAATTGAGCATTCCCGGTGGCATGGCCTGCCAGGTCAGCTCCTTGCGCGGCGAGATCCTGGCTCGCAGCCATGGCACCCCGGAACAGACCCTGGAAGCCGAGAAAATGGGCTTTCACGACCAGATGATCGACGGCGCGCCCTGGCGCAGCTTCACCCTGGCCCGGGGCGATCTGCGCATCACCACCGCCGACCGCCAGATCGAACGCGAAGCCTTGAACATGTCGATACTGCTGGCCGCCTCGGTGCCGGTGGGCGTGGCGTTGCTCGGTTGCCTGTGCTTGCTTTGGCTGGGCATCGGACAGGGCCTGGCGCCACTCAATCGCATGCGCGATGCGTTGATGCGGCGCAATGCCGATTCACTGGAACCCTTGCAGATCCATCCGCTGCCCAGTGAGTTGCGACCGTTGCTGGAAACCCAGAACCAATTGTTCCAGCGCATCGGCAAGACCATCGAGCGCGAGCGCCGGCTGACTGGCGATGCCGCCCACGAGCTGCGCAGCCCGTTGACCGCCATCAAGACCCACCTGCAAGTGGCGCGTATGACCGAGGGCGTCGCCCGCGACCAATCCCTGGCCAGGGCCGAGGAGGGGGCCGACCGCTTGCACCGCACGCTCGAACAATTGCTGCTGCTGGCCCGGGTCGAAGGCAGCCTGTCGTTCGACGATGGCGTGCAATGCAATGCCGAACAGGTGGCGCGGTTGGCGATTCAGGATGCGGCCAGCAGTGATTCCCGGCGAATCAAGCTGCATCTTTCTCCAGGGGTGTCCGACGCACCGGTGCAGATGCCAGCGGTGCTCTCCATCGCCGCCTTGCGCAACCTGCTGGATAACGCCCTGCGCCATACCCCGGTCGATACCGACGTGGAATTGAGCCTGGAGATGATCGGCCAGCGCGTGCGCTTCCAGGTCCGCGATCATGGCCCCGGCATCGCCGCCGACGACATCCAGCACCTGACCCAACGCTTCTGGCGCAACGGCCAGAGCACCGGCTGCGGGCTGGGGTTGGCGATCGTCCAGGCCATCGTCCAGCGTTGCGGCTGCGGCCTGCATTTCGATAGCCGCCCGGATGGGTTGCGGGTCGAGCTGACGATGCCGGTGCAGGTGTTGCCGGGTTAATCCCCTGTGCAAACACAACCTGCCGGTGCCAAACCTGTGGGAGCAAAGCTTGCTCGCGATGCAGGCACCTCGGTCTGATTGCTGAGCAAGGTGATGCCATCGCGCGCAAGCTTTGCTCCCACAGGTTCAATTCCCCCTCGTTTTGCTCCTTCGCATACATCTGCTGTAACGACCTGCCATTGGCGCGCCCACCTGATCCGGGTCTATGTTTTTTTCAGCTCGACTCAAGGACTGAGGAAAACCGCGCCATGGATACCTTCATCGAAATCTGCACGGCCACCCCCAGCGATGCCGGCATCATCAGCCGGATCGCCGAGCGCTCCATCCGGGTCGGGTGTGCCGCCGAACACCGTAACGACCCCGGCATCGTGGCCGCCTGGGTACGCAACAACACCTTCGCTCATATCCACCCCTGGCTGGCCAATCCACGGTTGCGCCTGACCGTGGCGCGTTTGCAGGGGCGGCCGGTGGGTGTCGCCATGGCTTCGGTCAGCGGCCGGATCGCCTTCTGCTACGTGCAGCCGGAGTCTTTTCGCCGTGGTGTCGGCGAGGCGCTGGTGCGGGATATCGAGGCGTGGCTGCGCGGGCGTGGGGTGACCCGGGTGCGCCTCAACAGCACGCGTACCAGCCGTGCCTTCTATCGACGCCTGGGGTTCGAGCAGAGCTCGGACGCCTTCGCCATCGGCGGGGTCAAGGCCATTGCGATGCACAAGCCATTGATCGCGCCGACGGCGAAAGTTCTGGCCGAGAGTAAATCCCTTCGCGGCTGATGCGTTTCCACAACAGGAAACCTGCACGTGCGCCTCGACCGGATGCGCACCTGCCCGGTGTGTCGTTTGGGTCATTATTGCGGGGTCGAGAGATGTCAGTCGCCAACAGCCTTATCGAAGCACAACCGGCCCGGGTCAGCCCGGCACCGGCCGAGACGCTCTACCAGTTCAATGAGTCGCCGTTGCTGGCTCGCCAGAGTCGGCAGGAGTCCAATGCCCGCAGTTATCCACGGCGCATTCCCCTGGCCCTCAAGCGCGCCAAGGGGGTGTATGTCGAGGACGTCGAGGGCCGCACCTTCATCGATTGCCTGGCTGGTGCCGGCACACTGGCGCTGGGGCATAACCACCCGGTGGTGATCGAAGCGATCCAGCAGGTGCTGGCCGACGAGCTGCCCTTGCATACCCTGGACCTGACCACGCCGGTCAAGGACCGTTTCGTCCAGGACCTGTTCGGCCTGTTGCCGGCGCAATTGGCCGCCGAGGCGAAGATCCAGTTCTGCGGTCCCACCGGCACCGACGCGGTGGAAGCCGCCCTCAAGCTGGTGCGCACCGCCACCGGACGCAGCACCGTGCTGTCGTTCCAGGGCGGCTACCACGGCATGAGCCAGGGGGCGTTGAGCCTGATGGGCAGCCTGGGGCCGAAGAAACCCCTGGGCGCTTTGCTCAGCAGCGGTGTGCAGTTCATGCCATACCCCTACGATTACCGCTGCCCGTTCGGGCTGGGCGGTGTGGCGGGCGTGAAGGCCAACTTGCATTACCTGGAAAACCTGCTGAATGACCCCGAGGCTGGCGTGCAATTGCCGGCGGCGGTGATCGTCGAGGTGGTGCAGGGCGAGGGCGGGGTGATTCCGGCTGATCTGGATTGGCTGCGTGGCTTGCGGCGAATCACCGAGCAGGCGGGAGTGGCGTTGATCGTCGACGAAATCCAGAGCGGCTTCGGCCGTACCGGCAAAATGTTTGCGTTCGAGCATGCCGGGATCATCCCGGACGTGGTGGTGCTGTCCAAGGCCATCGGCGGCAGCCTGCCGCTGGCGGTGGTGGTTTATCGCGACTGGCTCGACACCTGGCTGCCGGGCGCCCATGCCGGGACCTTCCGCGGCAATCAGATGGCCATGGCCGCCGGTTCCGCGGTAATGCGCTATCTGTTGGAGCACGACCTGTCGGCTCACGCCGCCGCCATGGGCGAGCGCTTGAGTGAGCACCTGCACATCCTGCAGCGGGATTTCCCGCAGTTGGGCGATATCCGTGGTCGCGGGCTGATGCTCGGGGTCGAACTGGTGGAGCCGACGGGTAAGTCGGATGCCCTGGGCCATCCGCCGGTGCATGCGCGACTGGCACCACGGCTGCAACGCGAATGCCTCAAGCGCGGGCTGATCCTGGAGCTGGGTGGCCGGCAGGGCGGCGTGGTGCGGTTTCTGCCGCCGCTGATCATCACGGCAGCGGAAATCGACCGGGTCGCCGAGATTTTCGGACGCGCCTTGGCTGCTGCTGTCGCTGGCGCCTAATTTTCACCCGGTCCCGTACGTTCCTTTCATATCCCGCTGCGCATACGACGTAGCGAACCTCGAGCAACGATGGAGAAACACCCATGACTTCAGTATTCGACCGCGAGGACATCGTCTTTCAGGTCGTGGTCAACCACGAAGAACAGTACTCGATCTGGCCAGACTACAAGGCCGTCCCCGAAGGCTGGCGTACCGTCGGCAAAAGCGGATTCAAGAAGGACTGCCTGGCCTACATCGAAGAAGTCTGGACCGACATGCGCCCGTTGAGCTTGCGCAAGAAGATGGAAGAGCAGGCGGCATTGGCCCAGTAGGTCAGGGATGTTGTGGGAGCGAGCCAGCTCGCGCTGCAGGCACCTCGGTCTGTCAGTCAGGCCAAGGTGATGCTATCGCGAGCTGGCTCGCTCCCGCAGGTGGCGTCCGCTCTTGCTATAAAGTCAATCAACGCCCGCGCCGCCGCCGGCAATTGTCGATGGGGCGGGTAAATGATTGAAAACGGTCGGCTGCGTCCGCCAACGTCCTCCAGCAACGCCACCAATTCCCTCCGCGCGATTCGTTCCCGGACGATGAAGTCATAGGTCTGGCAGATCCCCATCCCGGCCTGGGCCAGGGACACGATACCCAGCACATCGTCGGACACCTGGACATTGCCCGCCGGCAGCCATTCCCGATCTTCATGGTTTATGCGAAACAGCCAGGGTGCGATGCGTCCGCTGCTGGGCATCACGAAGGGCAGGCAGGCGTGGGTTGCCAATTCGTCGAGGTGCCGGGGCGTTCCGGCGCGTTCCAGGTATTGCGGCGCGGCTACCAGGCAAAGGCGGGCGTCTTCGAGCTTGCGGCCGACCAATCCGCTGTCCGGCAGCGGCCCGAGACGAATCGCCAAGTCATACCCCTCAGCCACCAGATCGACATTGCGGTTGGTAATGCTCAGCTCGACCCGTACCTGTGGAAAAGCCTGGCCGAAGCGCGACAGCAGCGATGGCAAGCGGTAATGGCCGTAGGTGGTCGGCACGCTCAAGCGCACGCGACCGGACAGGACGCCGTCCTGGCCCTGGATTCGTCGCTCGGCATCGTCAATCAGGGCAAAGGCCGAGCGCGACTGTTCCAGGTACAGGGCACCGGCATCGGTCAGGTTCAGCCGCCGTGTCGTGCGTCGTAGCAGTTGCACCCCGAGCCGGGCTTCGAGGCGGGAGATGGCGCGGCTCAGGACCGAAGGCGTGGTCCCCAGCGTCACGGCTCCGGCGCTGAGGGTGCCTTTTTCCACGACCGTGACGAAGGCTTCCACGTCGGCCAGGTAATCGAATCGACGGGGCATTGTTGCCTCCAGGGGCCAGGTGATGTTCCGAGGCGCCAGTTTATCGCCGGTAGGCGCATCAATACAGTGGGCGCATCTTTTATCGAAGCGTCCTGGAGTCATCATGAAAAAGCTCACGTCCTTGGCAACATCTGTTGTACTGGCAGGCATCAGTGTCGTGGCCCATGCCGATAACGTGCTGGTGGTCCTGTCCGATTCCGATCATCTGGATCTGAAAAATGGCAAGGTCTTCTCCACCGGGTTTTACCTCAACGAATTGCTGCAACCGGTGAAACTGCTGCTGGATGCCGGTCACCAGGTGACGTTCGCGACGCCCGAGGGCAAGGCGCCGACGCTGGATCGGTCCTCGCTGGACAAGATGTACTTCAATAACGACTCGGCGGAGCTGGGGCGCTACCAGGCGTTGCTGGCGCAGTTGAACATCACGTCGGCCAAGGACTCTCCGGTGATCAGTCTGGCTCGTGCCGAGCAGATCGGCCTGGAGCAGTTCGACGCCCTGTACATCCCCGGTGGGCATGCACCGATGCAGGATTTGCTCACGAGCGCACCGCTGGGCCGGGTGCTGACGCACTTCCATGCCCAGGGCAAGACCACCGCGCTGGTTTGCCACGGGCCGATAGCGTTGCTGTCGACCCTGGCCGACGCCAAGGGCTTCACTGGCCAGTTGGCCGCCAATGGTCAGGCCTCGGCCCAGGCCGACTGGATCTACGCGGGGTACAAGATGACGGTGATCAGCAATCAGGAAGAAGAGCTGGCCAAGGGGCTGCTGGGCGGCGGGAGCATGAAGTTCTATCCACAAACCGCGTTGGAGCAGGCCGGTGGGCACTACAGCAGCAACACCGCGCCGTGGACGTCCCATGTGGTGACGGATCGGGAATTGATCACGGGACAAAACCCGGCGTCGGCGCTGGAGGTGGGGCAGGCGTTGGTCAAGCGGTTGAAGCGCTGACCAGGAACGCCACAGGTTCTTTTGTGGGAGCGAGCCTGCTCGCGATTGCGGTGGATCAGCAACATTAATGTTGGCTGACACTCGGCTATCGCGAGCAGGCTCGCTCCCACAGGGGGGACGGGTTTATTTGAACCGCCGCTCCACCCCTTTCTCCACCAGGATCTTCGCCGAAATCTCTTCCACGGAAAAATGCGTGGAATTGATATGGGGAATGTTCTCCCGCCGGAACAGGTTTTCCACCTCGCGCACTTCGAATTCGCACTGGGCGTAGCTCGAATAGCGGCTGTTGGGCTTGCGCTCGTTGCGGATCGCGGTAAGGCGGTCCGGGTCGATGGTCAGGCCGAACAGCTTGTGCTGGTGGGCGCGCAGGGCGCTAGGTAGTTGCAGGCGCTCCATGTCGTCTTCGGTCAGCGGATAGTTGGCCGCGCGGATACCGAATTGCATCGCCATGTATAGGCACGTCGGTGTCTTACCACAGCGCGACACGCCCACTAGGATCAGGTCGGCCTTGTCGTAATAATGCGTGCGCGCGCCGTCATCGTTGTCCAGCGCGAAATTGACTGCCTCGATCCGCTCCATGTAGTTGGAGTTGTGTCCAATGGAATGGGACTTGCCGACCGAGTAGGACGAGTGCTCGCTCAGTTCCTGCTCCAGGGGGGCCAGGAAGGTGGAAAAAATGTCGATCATGAAACCATTGGACGTTGCGAGAATCTCACGGATGTCCTGATTGACGATGGTATCGAAGATGATCGGGCGGAAACCGTCGTTTTCGGCGGCTTTATTGATTTGCTGTACCATGGCCCGCGCCTTGTCGACGTTGTCGATGTACGGACGTGTCACTTTGGTGAAGGTAATGTTTTCGAATTGCGCCAACAGGCTTTGGCCTAGCGTTTCGGCCGTGATGCCGGTGCCGTCGGAGATAAAGAAAGCAGATCGTTTCATTTGCGCCTTGGGCCTTAAGCTAGTAACGATTCTTGGATATGATAGGCGCGATTTGCTGGCCGCCAGTGGCCCGCATTCTCACTTATTTTCCAGGTCCAGGCCATATCGCCGGTAATCGCTCCCCTGGAGCCTCCGGTGCCTTGAGCTTTTCCAACACAGTTAGTGGAGAGATCACCTTGGTAGAGTACGTAGTTTCCCTCGATAAGCTCGGCGTCCATGATGTGGAGCATGTGGGGGGCAAGAACGCATCCCTGGGCGAGATGATCAGCAACCTCGCCGGTGCCGGCGTATCGGTGCCAGGTGGCTTCGCCACGACCGCTCAGGCTTATCGTGATTTCCTGGAACTGAGCGGCCTGAACAAGCAGATCCACGATGCGCTCGATGCCCTGGACGTCGATGACGTCAATGCCTTGGCCAAGACCGGTGCCCAGATCCGCCAATGGATCATGGAAGCCGAGTTCCCCGAGAAACTGAATGCCGAGATCCGCACCGCGTTCGCCAAGTTGTCCGAGGGCAATCCCGATGTCGCCGTCGCCGTGCGTTCCTCGGCCACCGCCGAAGACCTGCCGGACGCCTCCTTCGCTGGCCAGCAGGAGACCTTCCTGAACATTCGTGGCGTGGAAAACGTCATCCGTGCCGCCAAGGAAGTCTTCGCCTCTCTCTTTAACGACCGTGCCATTTCCTACCGCGTGCACCAGGGCTTCGACCACAAGCTAGTTGCCCTGTCCGCGGGTGTGCAGCGCATGGTCCGCTCCGAAACCGGCACCGCCGGCGTGATGTTCACCCTCGACACCGAGTCGGGCTTCCGTGACGTGGTGTTCATCACCGGCGCCTATGGCCTGGGTGAAACCGTCGTGCAGGGCGCCGTGAACCCGGATGAGTTCTACGTCCACAAAGGCACGCTGGAAGCCGGCCGCCCGGCCATCCTGCGGCGCAACCTGGGCAGCAAGGCCATCAAGATGATCTACGGCGACGAAGCCAAGGCCGGTCGTTCGGTGAAAACCGTCGACGTGGACAAGGCCGAGCGCGCGCGTTTCTGCCTGACCGACGCCGAAGTCAGCGAGCTGGCCAAGCAGGCGATGATCATCGAGAAGCACTACAAGTGCCCGATGGACATCGAGTGGGCCAAGGACGGTGACGACGGCAAGCTGTACATCGTGCAAGCCCGTCCGGAAACCGTGAAGAGCCGCACCCAGGCCAACGTCATGGAGCGCTACCTGCTCAAGGAAACCGGCACCGTGCTGGTGGAAGGCCGTGCCATCGGCCAGCGCATCGGCGCCGGCAAGGTGCGGATCATCAAGGACGTCTCGGAAATGGACAAGGTCCAGGCCGGTGACGTACTGGTTTCCGACATGACCGACCCGGATTGGGAACCGGTGATGAAGCGCGCCAGCGCCATCGTCACCAACCGTGGTGGTCGTACCTGCCACGCGGCGATCATTGCCCGTGAACTGGGTATCCCGGCAGTGGTGGGTTGCGGCAACGCCACCGAATTGCTCAAGGACGGCCAGGGCGTGACCGTTTCCTGCGCTGAAGGCGATACCGGCTACATTTTCGAAGGCGAACTGGGCTTCGACATCAAGAAGAACTCCGTGGACGCCATGCCGGACCTGCCGTTCAAGATCATGATGAACGTCGGCAACCCGGACCGTGCTTTTGACTTCGCACAGTTGCCGAACGCTGGCGTGGGCCTGGCCCGCCTGGAGTTCATCATCAACCGCATGATCGGCGTGCACCCCAAGGCATTGCTGAACTACGACGGCCTGCCGCAGGAAATCAAGGACAGCGTCGACAAGCGTATTGCCGGCTACAACGATCCGGTCGGCTTCTATGTCGAGAAGCTGGTGGAAGGCATCAGCACCCTGGCGGCGGCGTTCTGGCCGAAAAAGGTCATTGTGCGGCTGTCGGACTTCAAGTCCAACGAATACGCCAACCTGATCGGCGGCAAGCTCTACGAGCCGGAAGAAGAAAACCCGATGCTGGGCTTCCGTGGTGCTTCGCGCTACATCAGCGAATCGTTCCGCGACTGCTTCGAGCTCGAATGCCGTGCCCTCAAGCGCGTGCGTAACGAGATGGGCCTGACCAACGTCGAGATCATGGTGCCGTTCGTCCGGACCCTGGGCGAAGCGAGCCAGGTCGTGGACCTGCTGGCGGAAAACGGCCTGGCCCGTGGCGACAATGGCCTGCGCGTGATCATGATGTGCGAGCTGCCGTCCAACGCGATCCTGGCGGAAGAATTCCTCGAGTTCTTCGACGGTTTCTCCATCGGTTCCAACGACCTGACCCAACTGACCTTGGGCCTGGACCGCGACTCGGGGATCATCGCCCACCTGTTCGACGAGCGTAACCCGGCGGTCAAGAAGCTGCTGGCCAACGCCATTGCCGCCTGCAACAAGGCCGGCAAGTACATCGGCATCTGCGGCCAGGGTCCTTCGGACCACCCGGACCTGGCCAAATGGCTGATGGAGCAGGGCATCGAAAGCGTTTCGTTGAACCCGGACTCTGTGCTGGAAACCTGGTTCTTCCTGGCTGAGGGACAGGCTGCGGTCTGATTGAGTGAAGGGGCCTCACCGGTAATGTAAGCCGGACGACCTTGTGGGAGCGAGCCTGCTCGCGATAGCGTTGGATCAGCAAGATTAGTCTCGGCTGACACTCTGCGATCGCGAGCAGGCTCGCTCCCACAGGTCCGCGGCTATCAAACTCCCCGGTCCCTTTTGATTGAAGTAGGGCGGGCTCCTGACGGATGCCGCCCTTTTTTGTGCAAGAGTATTATGCAAAGCAGCAGCAACCTCTTTCCTGTCGCTCTGATCAGCGCCGAGCGGCGCGGTGATCTGAGTGAAGATGTCTATCGCTTGAAACCCGGCAACAGCCCCGACGCCAGCGTCGAACTGGCCGTCACCCGGCTGGGCATGGCCGATGCCAGCGAAATCCGTGGCGTCCCGGTGATCCTGTTGCACGGCAGTTTTTCCAATCGACGCTTCTGGTATTCGCCCAAGGGCCTGGGGCTGGGAGCCTACCTGGCACGCCTGGGCTTCGATGTGTGGATTCCCGAGATGCGCGGCCATGGGTTATCCCAGCGCAACCAGGCCTATCGCAACAATCGGGTGGCCGACTATGCCCGCTACGACTTGCCGGCCATCGGTGCCTTCGTGCGTGAGCAGAGCGGGCAAGTGCCCCACTGGATCGGTCACTCCTTGGGAGGTATTACCCTCGCGGCAGCCTTGGGTGGCCATTACCTGGGCGAACCTGCGGTGGCTTCGGCGGCGTTTTTCGGTACCCAGGTCAGCCGCACCTACTGGCCGTTGAAGATCCCGCCGGTGGAGTGGAGCGGCCGGTTCATCCTCAAGCGCTTTGCCCAGTTGTCCGGCTCAAGGCTCAAGCGCGGCCCCGAGGACGAGCCCATCGGCCTGGCGCTGGAAAGCATGCGCTGGTACGGCCTGTTCGGACGGTTCGGCGATGCCGAGAAGAACTGGTGGGCCGGGCTGGCCGATGTCCAGTTGCCGGTGCTGGCGGTGAGTGCCGCTGGCGATCACCAGGACCCTACCTGGGCTTGCCGCAAGCTCTTCGAGCAGATCGGTTCCGAGCACAAGCAGTTTGTCTGCCTGGGCCAGGAGCAGGGTTTCAAGGGCGATTTCGGCCACGTCGAGATGCTGGTCAGCAAAGCGGCACAGGCTGAGGTCTGGCCTCTGGTAGCCCGTTGGCTGCAAGATCAGCAGGCGCCGTTGCTGGAAAGTCTGCCCGCCCTGGCCGAGGCGGTTTGAGGGAAAGGCTCTGACATGGGCATTTCGCTCTGGTCGGCTTGCGGCTAAGATATGACGCTTGACGCGGTTCCAGTCACAAACGGTTGCTCATTCAGTCCGACGTTCCAGCCTTTCAGGAGTTGTTCGATGAACCATTACCTCACGCCCGACCTGTGCGACGCCTACCCGGAACTGGTGCAGGTGTTGGAGCCGATGTTCAGCAATTTTGGTGGCCGCGACTCCTTCGGCGGCGAAATCGTGACCATCAAGTGCTTCGAAGACAACTCACGGGTCAAGGAGCAGGTTGAACTCGAGGGCAACGGCAAGGTGCTGGTCGTCGACGGCGGCGGCTCCCTGCGTCGGGCGCTGCTGGGGGACATGCTGGCGGAAAAAGCCGCGAAAAATGGTTGGGAAGGGCTGGTGATCTACGGTTGCATCCGTGACGTAGACGTTATTGCCCAGACCGACCTCGGGGTCCAGGCCCTGGCCAGCCACCCGATGAAAACCGACCGGCGTGGCGTCGGCGAACTCAATGTGCCGGTGACCTTTGCCGGCGTGACGTTTCGTCCAGGCGAGTATGTCTACGCGGACAACAACGGCGTGATCGTCTCGCCTAGCCCGCTGAAAATGCCTGAATGAAGCACCACTGCCATAAGGGATGAGGATGTTCGAGGAAGAAAACGCGCAGTGGGGGCTGGTGCATGCCCTGGTGCTGGACGGTAAAGGCGGCGCGCGTTCCATAGCCCGGACCGAACTCGACGATTTGCAGTTGCAGGCCCATGAAAGCCTGTGGCTGCACTGGGATCGCAGTCATCCGCAAACCCACACCTGGCTGCGCAAATCCAGCGGCTTGAGCGAATTCAACTGCGACCTGCTGCTCGAGGAGAATACTCGTCCGCGCCTGTTGCCATTGCCCAACGCCGAGTTGCTGCTGTTTCTTCGAGGCATCAACCTCAACCCGGGTGCCGAGCCGGAAGACATGGTCTCGGTACGGATCTTCGCATCCGCCCAGCGGGTGATCTCTCTGCGCCTGCGTCCGTTGCGCGCTACCGATGAACTGCTGGCGCAGTTGGCCGAGGGCAAAGGACCGAAAAACGCGTCGGAACTCATCCTTTATATGGCGCAGTACCTCACCAACAAAGTGCAGGACCTGGTCACTTGTCTCTCTGAGATCGTCGATACCGAGGAAGAAAAACTTGATACCGACGAACGGTATACCCCCGAGCACGACGCCATTTTGCACATCCGGCGACGGGCCGCCGGACTCAAGCGCTTCCTGGCGCCACAGCGGGACATTTTCGGCCAGATGACGCGACTCAAGCTGCCGTGGTTTTTCGACGATGACAGCGACTATTGGAACGAATTGAACAACAGCCTGACCCGTTACCTCGAGGAACTGGAATTGACCCGAGAGCGCGTGGGGCTTGTGCTGGAGGCCGAAGACCGGCGCCTTTCGGTGCGGATGAACCGCACCATGTACCGCTTCGGCATCGTCACCGGGATTTTCCTGCCGATGAGTTTTCTCACCGGCCTTCTGGGCATCAATGTCGGCGGCATTCCGTTTTCCGAAAGCCCCTACGGTTTCATGATTGCCTGCCTGTTGATGATCTGCGTGGCGCTCGGGCAGTGGTGGTTGTTCCGCCGCTTGCGCTGGGTGTGATGGGGTTTCATGTGACCCGACGAAATTTGATCGCGTCTTCCACAGACATCACGAGAGGTGCGTATGCACGATCCGTTTGAACAGTCTTTGCGCGACATGCTCAAGGCTTCGCCGTCCAGCCGGGACGATGATGCGTGCCTGGGACGTGTACTGAAAACCGCCAACCGTCAGGTCGGTGCGGGCGATCTGTTCAGCCTGCTGGGCCGCTGGTTGCCCGCGCTGATGATCGCCCTGAATAACGGATCGGCCCATGTCTCGCCGGTTTCCCGCCGTAAACCTGTTACTCGCACCGCTGATAAGGCTGATTGAATATGGAACTTGATCTCTGGACCCAGAGCCTCGTCACGGCAATGACTGCGTTGTGGACCAAGGTGGCTAACTTCATCCCGAACCTGTTCGGCGCTCTGGTGGTGCTGTTACTGGGTTTTGTCGTGGCCAAGCTGCTGGACACGCTGCTGTCCAAGCTGCTCGCCAAATTGGGTCTCGACCGCCTGATGGGGGGCACCGGCCTGACCAAACTGTTGTCCCGTGGCGGCATCCAGGTACCGATCTCGACCCTGGTCGGCAAGATCGTGTATTGGTTCGTACTGCTGATTTTCCTGGTTTCCGCTGCAGAATCCCTTGGCCTCGAGCGAGTTTCGGCCACGCTCGACAT
The DNA here is from genome assembly GCF_900115935.1 of Pseudomonas sp. 43mfcvi1.1. Lineage (NCBI taxonomy): Bacteria > Pseudomonadati > Pseudomonadota > Gammaproteobacteria > Pseudomonadales > Pseudomonadaceae > Pseudomonas > Pseudomonas sp. 43mfcvi1.1. The sequence continues at coordinate 293,020 of NZ_UETT01000001.1, forward strand.
GCTTGCGCTGTATTTGCCGAAGGTTTTTGGTGCCGCGCTGGTGTTGCTGGTCGGCGTTCTGCTGGCGCAACTGGCCAACGGGCTGGTGCGCGGCGCGGCCGAGGGCGTTGGGCTGGACTACGCCGCTGGCGTGGGGCGAATTGCCCAGGGCCTGGTGATCATCATCAGTATTTCGGTGGCGATCAGCCAGTTGGAGGTCAAGACTGACCTGCTCAACCACGTGATCGTGATCGTATTGATTACCGTTGGTCTGGCGATTGCGCTGGCAATGGGGTTGGGAAGTCGTGAAATCGCCGGGCAGATCCTGGCGGGAATCTATGTGCGTGAATTGTATGAGGTTGGGCAACAAGTGCGTGTTGGCGAGGTCGAAGGCCAGATCGAAGAGATCGGCACGGTGAAAACCACATTGCTGACCGAGGAGGGCGAACTGGTGTCGCTTTCCAATCGGATCCTGCTGGAACAGCATGTGAGTAGCCGCTAACCCGGCAAACCCTGCTAATGTATGCCGCCGCAAAATGCCCGATACGGCAGGCTGCGGCGCACATTGACCTAGACTGTCGGCCCGACTTGTTTTGAACAAACCCCAATCGCTATCCACGCGCTACGACCCCCGTGATCTCTCCGATGAGGAGTTGGTCGCGCGCGCGCATACGGAGTTATTCCACGTAACGCGTGCATACGAAGAATTGATGCGCCGTTACCAGAGGACATTATTTAACGTTTGTGCACGATATCTCGGGAACGATCGCGACGCTGATGATGTCTGTCAGGAGGTGATGTTGAAGGTGCTGTATGGCCTGAAGAACTTCGAGGGGAAATCGAAGTTCAAGACCTGGCTCTACAGCATCACGTACAACGAATGCATCACGCAGTATCGCAAGGAACGGCGAAAGCGTCGCTTGATGGACGCGTTGAGCCTGGACCCTCTCGAGGAAGCGTCTGAAGACAAGGCGCCCAAGCCCGAGGAAAAGGGTGGACTCGATCGCTGGCTGGTCCATGTGAACCCGATCGATCGGGAGATTCTGGTGCTACGATTTGTCGCAGAGCTGGAATTCCAGGAGATCGCAGACATAATGCATATGGGTTTGAGCGCGACAAAAATGCGTTACAAGCGCGCTCTAGACAAATTGCGTGAGAAATTTGCGGGCATTGCTGAAACTTAGTTCGGCGCAAATATCTCTTACGTGTAGGCAAGTTCTGATAGACTTGCCGCCGAGTTGTCCCCCGGTTTGCGGGACTGCTTCACAATCACCAGATGGGGATTTAACGGATGAAACTGAAAAACACCTTGGGCTTTGCCATTGGTTCTCTGATTGCTGCCACTTCGTTCGGCGCTCTGGCACAAGGCCAAGGCGCAGTTGAAATCGAAGGCTTCGCCAAGAAAGAACAATTCGACAGCGCTCGTAACTTCAAGAACAACGGCAACCTGTTCGGCGGTTCGGTTGGTTACTTCCTGACCGACGACGTTGAACTGCGTCTGGCCTACGACGAAGTGCACAACGCCCGTACTGACGACGGCACCAACGTCAAAGGCGCCAACACCGCTCTGGACGCTCTGTACCACTTCAACAACCCAGGCGACATGCTGCGTCCTTACGTCTCTGCCGGTTTCTCGGACCAGAGCATCGACCAGAATGGCAGCAACGGTCGTAACCGTTCCACCTTCGCCAACGTTGGCGGCGGTGCCAAGCTGTACTTCACCGAGAACTTCTACGCCCGTGCTGGCGTTGAAGCTCAGTACAACATCGACCAGGGCGACACCGAGTGGGCTCCAAGCGTCGGTATCGGTGTGAACTTCGGTGGCGGTTCCAAGCCTGCCGCTGCTCCAGTTCCAGCTCCGGCTGAAGTCTGCTCCGACAGCGACAACGATGGCGTGTGCGACAACGTCGACAAGTGCCCTGACACCCCAGCCAACGTAACCGTTGACGCTGATGGCTGCCCAGCTGTTGCTGAAGTCGTTCGTGTTGAGCTGGACGTCAAGTTCGACTTCGACAAGTCGGTCGTCAAGCCTAACAGCTACGGCGATATCAAGAACCTGGCTGACTTCATGAAGCAGTACCCATCCACCACCACTACTGTTGAAGGTCACACTGACTCCGTCGGTCCTGACGCTTACAACCAGAAACTGTCTGAGCGTCGTGCAAACGCCGTTAAGCAAGTTCTGACCAACCAGTACGGTGTTGAATCGTCCCGCGTTCAGTCTGTTGGCTACGGCGAATCCCGCCCAGTTGCTGACAACGCCACTGAAGCTGGTCGTGCAGTTAACCGTCGCGTAGAAGCGCAGGTTGAAGCCCAAGCTAAGTAATTAGCCCACAGCTTTGGAAAAGCCCGGCTTAGGCCGGGCTTTTCTTTGCCTGCGATTTATTGAAAGAGCCTTGGTGTCGCCACAGTGTGGCTGCTTAAAACACCGAACCTGTGGGAGCAAAGCTTGCTCGCGATGGGGTAGGGCCAGCAACATTCATATGGGCTGACACACCGCTATCGCGAGCAAGCTTTGCTCCCACAGGTTCGGTGGTTGGGTGTTGTTTGTTACAGCGCCGAAGCCTGAACCCACGAAGGCTGCGACCCTGCACATTCGGTCGCGCCTGCCACTGCGCCAATCACCAGGATTGCCGGGCTCTTGAGTTGAAAGGTGCCTGCATCGGCTTCCATCGAAGCCAGGTCACTGCGGCAATCACGCTGATGGGGCAGGGAGGCGTTTTCGATCATGGCCACTGGCGTATTCGCCGCCAGGCCGCCGGCCAGCAATTGCTCACGAATCTCGCTCAGTTTCGCCACGCCCATGTACACCACCAGCGTCGTGCCGCTTTGTGCCAAGGCTTGCCAGTTCAGGCTGCTGCCATCCTGAGTGTGGGCCGTCACCAACGTCACGCCCCGGGCAACCCCGCGCAGAGTCAGTGGAATATCGCACTGGGTCGCCCCCGCGAGGCCGGCGGTGATGCCATTGACCAGTTCGACCTCGACGCCATGCTCGCGCAGCCATTGGGCTTCTTCACCGCCGCGACCGAAGATGCAGGGGTCGCCGCCCTTGAGACGCACCACGCATTTGCCCTGGCGAGCATAGCGCAGCATCAATCGATGAATGAACGCCTGGGGCGTGGAGCGGCAGCCGCCGCGCTTGCCGACGGCAATGATGCGCGCATCGGGGCAATGTTCCAGCACTGCGGTATTGACCAGATCGTCGATCAACACCACGTCGGCCTCACCCAGGGCGCGCACGGCTTTGAGGGTCAGCAACTCAGGGTCACCGGGACCCGCACCCACCAGCCAGACTTTTGCGTTCATAGCGTTTTCCTCACGAGATAGCCGCCAGTGGTTGCGCAGTGGCAACCAGCAGGCGCTTGATTTCCGGTACGCAGGAGCCGCATTGCGTGCCACAGCCCAGTTCCTGTTTGAGTCCCTGCAAGTCCAGGCCACGTTCAATGCCTGCGCAGATCGCACGCTGGCTGACGTTCATACAGTTGCACAGCGTTTTGCTGCCCCCCGTCGTGGCGCCGACATTGCCCGGCGGCGCGCTCAGAGGCGCCAGCAGCCAGCGTCGCAGTTGTTCATCGGCACGACCTTCCAGCCACAGGTTCTGCAGCCAGTGCCGAGCCAGGGTTTCGCCAGCCAGGCGAATGGCGGTGATGCGGCCGTTTTCGATTCGAACCCGTTTACCGATAGAGCGACGGGGGTCGTCATAGGCCAGTACCGGCCCATCGATCAGGCCCAATTGCTCGTCGATCGCCTGGAGCAGCTGCGGTTCGGGGGCAACAGCGCTGGCCGCGCGAATCAGCAACGCGGGACGCTCACGGCCGGTCAGGCTCAGGCTGACGTAGGAAAACGCCTCACACAGGGGGCGCAGCGCCTCCAGATGCTGTTGAACATCGCCTTCGATCAGGGCGAAAAGCTGCCAAGGCAGGTTCACCGGTTCCAGGCGCACACCGCTGTGCTTGAGTTCCGGTTGTTTCGACAACGGATCGAAGGCCGGTTGAGTCAGGGTATTGACCCCGCCCTTGAGGAACCGATCGCCCCAGTGCATGGGCAGGAACGCCTGGCCAGGGCGCACGCTGTCGTCGCTGTCCACGGCCACGATCACGCTGCCGCGACGGCTCTTGAGGTTGACCAGGTCGCCCGCCTGCAGGCGATGCCGGAGCAGTTCGTCGGGATGCAGGCTGAGTACCGCTTCGTTCACATGACCGAACAACTGCGCGGCGGTACCGGTGCGGCTCATGCCGTGCCACTGGTCACGCAAGCGACCGGTGTTCAGCGTCAATGGGTAGCGGGCGTCACGCAGTTCCTTGGCGGCGCGATAGGGGTCGGCCACAAACCGTGCCCGGCCGCTGTCGGTAGGGAAAATCCCGTCCATGTACAGGCGAGCCGTTCCGACCGTCGCACCCTCGGGGAAGGGCCATTGTTGCGGGCCGAGTTGATCGATCAGGGCATGGCTGATGCCAGACAAGTCCAGGTCACGGCCGCGGGTCAGTTGTTTGTATTCATCGAACAGTTCGGCTGGGGCTGCAAAGGCAAACAGGCTGGGCTGCCCCGGCCGCAGGCGTTTCTCCAGGCGTTGTGCGAAATCCACTGTGATTGCCCAGTCCGCACGAGCCTCCCCCGGTGCGCCGATGGCCCGACGGACGTGGGAAATACGCCGTTCGGAGTTGGTCACCGAGCCTTCTTTCTCGCCCCAACTGGCCGCCGGCAGCAGCAGGTCGGCAAAGGCAGCGGTCTCGGTGGTGCGGAAGGCTTCCTGCAACACCACGAATGGGCAAGCTTGCAGCGCTTCACGTACCGCCGTCTGGTCTGGCATCGATTGGGCTGGGTTGGTGCAGGCGATCCACAAGGCCTTGATCTTGCCACTGCGAACCTGCTCGAACAGCTCGATGGCGCTCAAACCGATGGTGGCGGGCAATTGCTCGACGCCCCAATAGCGGGCGACTTCGGCGCGATGTTCCGGGTTGGCGGCTTCGCGATGGCCCGGCAGCAGGTTCGACAGGCTGCCGGTTTCCCGTCCGCCCATGGCGTTGGGTTGACCGGTCAGCGAGAAGGGCCCCGCGCCCGGCCGCCCGATCTGCCCGGTGGCCAAGTGCAGGTTGATCAGCGCGCTGTTCTTGGCGCTGCCGGCGGTGGACTGGTTCAAGCCCATGCACCACAGGGACAGGAAGCTCGGCGAGGTACCGACCCATTCGGCGCACTGGTGCAGTTGTTCGACGCTGATGCCGCACAACTGCGCGACCATCGCCGGGGTGTAGTCGCGTACCAGGTTCTTCAGGTCCGCCAGGCCTTCGGTATGGGCCTTGATGAAGTCGCGGTCGACCCAGTCTTCCCACAGCAGCAGGTGCAAAATCCCATGGAACAAGGCGACATCGGTACCGGGCAGGATCGCCAGGTGCAGGTCCGCCAGGTCGCAGGTGTCGGTGCGCCGCGGGTCGATGACGATGATTTTCATCTGCGGTCGGCGGGATTTGGCCTCTTCGAGACGGCGAAACAGGATGGGATGGGCGTAGGCCATGTTACTGCCGACGATCATCACGCAGTCGCTCAGTTCCAGGTCTTCGTAGCTGCAAGGTGGGGCGTCGGCGCCGAGGCTGCGCTTGTAGCCCACCACGGCGGAGGACATGCACAGCCGCGAATTGCTGTCGATGTTGTTGGTGCCCACCAATGCCCGGGCGAGTTTGTTGAAGGCGTAGTAATCCTCGGTGAGCAATTGGCCGGAGATGTAGAACGCCACGCTGTCGGGGCCGTGTTCGGCGATGGTCTCGGCGAAGACGCTGGCGGCGTGATCCAGGGCGCTGTCCCAGTCGCTGCGGGCCCGGGCCAGACCTTTGCCCAGGCGCAGTTCGGGGTAGAGGGCGCGTGCGGCGAGGTCGCCGGTCAGGTGCAGGGTGGAGCCCTTGCTGCACAGTTTGCCGAAGTTGGCCGGATGGGCGGGATCGCCACTGACGCCGAGGATGCGCTCGTCGTCATGCTCGATCAGCACGCCGCAACCGACCCCACAATAACAGCAGGTCGAGGCAGTGATCTGGCGGTTCATCAGCTTGCGTCCCGCAGGGCCAGTTGCACTCGGCCGTTTTCGACCCGGGCCGAATGATGATGGGCGCAACCCACATCCGGCGCCTGGGCCTGGCCGCTTTCCAGGTCGATCTGCCAGTTGTGCAGCGGGCAGGCCACGCGCTTGCCGTAGACCAAGCCTTGGGACAACGGGCCGCCCTTGTGCGGGCAACGGTCATCGAGGGCGAACACTTCATCGTCGCTGGTGCGGAATATCGCGATATCGCCTTTGGGGCCACTGATGATGCGCGAACCGAGGATGTTGATTTCTTCCAGTGCGCAGATATCCAACCAGTTCATGCCGGCACCTCCAGGTTTTTCACGGGGATGACTTCAAACTCTTTTTTCAGCAGTGGCTGTTCCAGGCGCTGTTTCCAGGGGTCTTGCTCCAGCGAGAGGGAAAACTTCAGGCGTTCGTGGAGGGCCTTGCGCCGCTCGGGATCTTCCAGCACGGCTTTCTTGATGTGCTCCATGCCGACCCGCTGCATGTAGTGCACGGTGCGTTCGAGGTAGAAAGCTTCCTCGCGGTACAGCTGCAGGAAGGCGCCGTTGTATTCGCGCACTTCCTCGGCGGTCTTGAGCTTGACGAAAAACTCGGCCACTTCGGTCTTGATCCCGCCGTTGCCGCCGATGTACATCTCCCAGCCGGAATCGACGCCGATGATGCCAACGTCCTTGATGCCGGCTTCCGAGCAGTTGCGTGGGCAACCGGAGACGGCCAGCTTCACCTTGTGCGGCGACCACATGTTGAACAGGTCGTGTTCCAGCTCGATGCCCAGTTGGGTCGAGTTCTGCGTGCCGAAGCGGCAGAACTCACTGCCCACGCAGGTTTTCACGGTGCGGATGGATTTGCCGTAGGCGTGGCCGGAGGGCATGTCGAGGTCTTTCCACACGCCGGGCAGGTCCTGCTTTTTGATCCCCAGCAAATCGATGCGCTGCCCGCCGGTGACCTTGACCATCGGCACGTTGTACTTGTCGGCCACGTCGGCGATGCGCCGCAGCTCGGAAGGGTTGGTCACGCCGCCCCACATCCGCGGGACGACCGAGTAGGTGCCATCTTTCTGGATGTTGGCGTGGGCGCGTTCGTTGATCAGGCGTGATTGTGGATCGTCTTGAGCCTCGCCGGGCCAGGTGGAAATCAGGTAGTAATTAAGCGCTGGCCGGCAGGTGGCGCAGCCGTTCGGCGTGCGCCAGTTCAGGTAGCTCATGGCCCCGGCGATGGTCAGCAGGTGCTGATCGCGGATTGCCTGGCGGATCTGGCCATGGTTGAGGTCGCTGCAACCGCAGATGGCTTTTTCGCTTTTCGGCTTGACGTCCGCCGCGCCGCCGACGGTGTTGATCAGGATCTGCTCCACCAGGCCGGCGCAGGAGCCGCAGGAGCTGGCGGCCTTGGTGTGTTTCTTCACGTCATCGACGCTGAACAGCCCGTGTTCCTGGATCGCCTTGACGATGGTGCCCTTGCACACGCCGTTGCAGCCGCAGACTTCGGCGCTGTCGGCCATGCTCATGGCTTTGTCCTGGCCTTGGTGGCCTACATCGCCCAGGGCGTTTTCCCCGAACATCAGGTGATCGCGGATCTCGCCGATGGCATGGTTCTCACGGATCTGGCGGAAATACCAACCACCGTCCGCCGTATCGCCGTACAGACAGGCGCCGACCAGCACGTCATCCTTGATCACCAGCTTTTTGTAGACCCCGCCGATGGGGTCGGAGAGGGTGATGGTTTCGGTGCCTTCGCCGCCCATGAAGTCGCCGGCGGAGAACAGGTCGATGCCGGTGACTTTCAACTTGGTCGAAGTGACAGAGCCCTTGTAAGTGGCGAAGCCCAGTTGTGCGAGGTGGTTGGCGCAGACCTTGGCCTGTTCGAACAACGGTGCTACCAGGCCGTAGGCGGTGCCACGGTGGCTGGCGCATTCACCGATGGCGTAGATGCGCGGATCGTAGGTCTGCATCGTGTCGTTGACCAGGATCCCGCGGTTGCACGGGATGCCGGACTTTTCCGCCAGCTCGGTGTTGGGGCGGATGCCGGCGGCCATCACCACCAGGTCCGCAGGGATGATGTCGCCGTTCTTGAACTGGACCGAGCCGACCCGGCCATTGCCGGCGTCGTGCAGGGCCTGGGTCTGTTCGCTGAGGCGGAATTTCAGGCCGCGATTTTCCAGGGCGGTTTGCAGCAGTTGGCCGCTGGTCTTGTCCAGTTGCCGCTCCAGCAGCCATTCACCCAGGTGCACCACGGTCACGTCCATGCCCCGCAGCTTCAGGCCGTTGGCCGCTTCCAGGCCGAGCAAGCCGCCACCGATCACCACGGCGTGCTTGTGGGTCTTGGCGGTGTCGATCATGGCCTGGGTGTCGGCGATGTCGCGGTAGCCGATCACTCCGTCCAGGGTGTTGCCGGGGATCGGCAGGATGAAAGGCGTGGAGCCGGTAGCGATCAGCAGGCGATCGTATTCGGCTTCGCTGCCGTCTTCGGCGATGACCCGGCGCTTGACCCGATCGATCTCCACCACCTTGCGGTTGAGCAGCAGCTTGATGTTGTTGTCCAGGTACCAGCTCAGGTCGTTGAGTACGATCTCTTCGAAGGTCTGCTCGCCGGCCAGCACCGGCGAAAGCAGGATGCGGTTGTAGTTGGTGTGGGGCTCGGCGCCGAACACCGTGATGTCGTACAGCTCGTTGCTCAGCTTGAGCAGCTCCTCGAGGGTTCGAACCCCGGCCATGCCGTTGCCGATCATTACCAGTTTGAGTTTTTTCATCAGGGTTCTCCGCAAGTTCAGGCCCGTTTCATCACGGTGATCGGGCTGGCTCGGCAATTTTTTCGAAAACAAAAAAAGGCGTCCCGCTAGTTGCCTAGCGAGGACGCCTTTGTCCTGGTCCCGTTCTCTCGGGAAGCACCGCCTTCATCGTTGGAGGCGTTGCTGTATGTATGGTGAGAGAGGTTATGCAGTGGTTGTGCCAAGTGGCTTGAGGGCGCGGATTTAGTGGGGGAACGACTGATTGCACGATTGGGGGAGGGATTTATTGCACCGAATCAAAGCGTGTTGCCCGGTAATGGAGCGTGGTCGCGGTGGATGTGTAGTGACAGCCAAGCCGCTATCGCGAGCAAGCTTTGCTCCCACAGCCGATTCCCTGTGGAGCGAATCCTCTGTGGGAGCAAAGCTTGCTCGCGATAGGCGTGACTGGATCTCAGCCGTGAAACACCAAAAACAGCAGCACAACATTCACCACCAACGATACCAGCGCCAACGTTCGCCAGACCTTCAGCGGTTCTCTTTCCAACAATGGCCGGGGCCTGACGCTCAAACTGCGGCGTTCGCCCTGTTCCAACAGCAACAACCATTCCTCGGCGGTTTCAAAGCGTTGATCCGGATCCGCCGCGACGGCCCGTTCCAGGCTCTGCCCGAGCCATTCGGGCAAGTCCGGCCGATAGCGGCTGGCACCGACCGGCGCGCCAAAACGCGGGCGTTGGAAGGCTTCGATTTCGCCGTAGGGATAATGCCCGGTCAGCAGGAAGTACAAGGTCACACCAACGGCATATAAATCCTGTTGCGCGGTTGGCGCGGTGCCGGCGAAGGCTTCCGGAGCGATGTAACTGGGCGTGCCGGGCAGCACGTTGGCCTGGTCCTCGGACAAGCCCGGGCAGTACGCCAGGCCGAAATCCAGCAAGCGCAACTCCCCGTCGTCACCCAGGTGCAGGTTTTCCGGCTTGATGTCGCGGTGGTAGATCTGCCTTCGATGCAACAGGCCCACCGCCCGCACCAGCCGCTGCGCCAGCTCCAACCATTGGGCGAGAGGTAGTGGCCCGTCCTGGTTGAACAGCTCGGCCAGGGTCACGCCCGAATATTCGCGCATCACGTAGTAGAGATGCTGACGCTGGGGAACGCCATGGACCTCGGGAAATTGTCGCCCGGCGACCCGTTTGAGAAACCATTCTTCCGAGAGCAATGCCTGTCCGGCCCGGCTATCGTCGCGCAACTGAGTCGGCAAGGTTTTCAGCAGCCAGGGCTGGTCCTGACCGTCGTGTACCCGATAGAGCAACGATTGTTGGCTCTGGCCGAGCAGGCCTTCGATCTGCCAGCCTTCGAACACCTGGCCCGGTTTCAATGCCGGCGGCAGGGGCCATTGCTGCAGTTGGATCAGGGCATCGCCGATGCTCGCTTCGCCCACGGCATCGACCCGCACCAACAAGGCGCTGGCGTTGTCCTGGCTACCGGCCAGGTGCGCGGCATTGACCAGCGTCTGCGCCGCAAGGTCCAGGTCCGGCTGGTCGCGAAGAATGCCGGCGATGGCCGTGTCCCCCAGGACTGCCCAGACGCCGTCGCTGAGCAGCACGAAGGTTTCGTCGGTGCGTAACTCACCGTCGAGGAAGTCCAGGATCAGGTGTTGATCCAGGCCCAGGGCACGCTTGAGCACATGCTGCATGCCCTGTTGTTCCCAGACGTGATCCTCGCTGACCCGTTGCAAGTGATCGGCGTGCCAGCGGTAGACCCGGCAATCGCCGACATGGGCGAGGGTGAAGCGTCGGCCCCGCAGCACCAGGGCGCTGACGGTGGTGAGCAGCGGTTGCCCGCCACCGTTGGCCTGCAGCCAGCGATTCTGCGCCAGCAGCAAGCGGTCCAGCGCCTGGGCCACACCCCAGGTCTGCGGTGTGGAGTAGTAATCCAGGGCCAAGGCCTGCAAGGTCGAACGGGCCGCCAGCCCGCCATCGGCGCATTGGCTCACGCCGTCGGCGATGGCGAACAGGTAACCCTTGCTGGCGGCCAGGGCCGGGGCCGGGGTGACCAGGCGCAGGGCGTCCTGGTTTTCTTCCCGCGGGCCGATGGCACTGGCTTCGGCGAAGCTCAATTGCAGGCTCATGGTTGCAGGTTATACCCGGGCAGCGGTGACAGCGGCCGAACCCCAAGTGGTTCTCCAGCGACGCTTGACGCCGTACAGGCCGAACCAGGCCAGGACCCCGAGGCTGGCGAACAACCACAGGGCCAGTTGATAGCTGCCGGTGCTCTGCTTGATCGCGCCCATGCCCGCCGCCAGGGCAAAGCCACCGATGCCGCCGGCCATGCCGATCAGCCCGGTCATCACGCCGATTTCGCGACGAAAGCGCTGTGGCACCAGTTGGAACACCGCGCCATTGCCTGCACCGAGACCGAGCATGGTGCAGACGAACAGGGCCAGGGCTGCGTAGGAGCTCGGCAGGTTGAAGCCCACCGCCGCGATGCAGACGGCAGCAACGGTGTACATGCCGAGCAAGGTGCGGATACCGCCGAAACGGTCCGCCAAGGCGCCGCCCAATGGCCGCATCAGGCTGCCACCGAAGACGCAGGCGGCGGTGTAGTAGCCGGCGGTGACCGGGCTCAGGCCGTACTGGTCGTTGAAGTAGCCGGGCAGGGCGCTGGCCAGGCCGATGAAACCGCCGAAGGTCACGCTGTAGAAGAACATGAACCACCAGCTGTCCCGGTCGCCCAGGGCCTTGAGGTAGTCGGCCATCGATTTGGCTTTTGGCCGTTCGGGGGCGTTCTTGGCCAGCCAGGCGAAGAGCACCAGGGTCAGCACCAGCGGGATCAGTGCGAAGCCGAACACATTGGTCCAGCCGAAGGCCACCGCCATGACCGGTGCGATCAGCGCCGCGAGCACGGTGCCCGAGTTACCGGCACCGGCAATGCCCATGGCCTTGCCTTGGTGTTGTGGTGGATACCACTGGGAGGCCAGCGGCAGCGCCACGGCAAACGAAGCGCCGGCCACACCGAGGAACAGGCCCAGCAGCAAGGCTTGTTCATAGCTGTGGATGCCCAGTTTCCAGGCGCAGAACAGCGCGCCGATCACGATCACCTGGCCCACCATGCCGGCGGTCTTTGGCGAGATCCGGTCGGCCAGCAAGCCCATGAACAAGCGCAGTACGGCGCCGGCCAGGATCGGCGTAGCGACCATCAGGCCGCGTTGCTGGGTAGTCAGGTGCAGGTCGGCGGAGATCTGTACCGCCAGTGGGCCGAGCAGGTACCAGACCATGAAGCTCAGGTCGAAATAAAGGAAGGCCGCGAACAGTGTCGGGGTGTGGCCGGATTTCCAGAAGCTTGAATTCATCGCGCACCTCAGCTGTAAAAGTCTCGAGAAATGAGTCAGTGCTTTGAGCAGTGCGCCATCTGTGGTCGCACCACCGGCCCCGAGAGGCCAAAACAAAAAAACGCCGCAACCCGGATTGCCAGAGAGGCAAGGAGGGTATGCGACGTCTTTGTCGTAGGTGGGGCAACCGCCGTTGGTTACCTGTGGGATTGCTTAAGCGAGATCTGTGCCAACCCGGAGATTGTGGGGAGGCCTATCGCGAGCAGGCTCGCTCCCACAATGGATCGTTAGTGGACACAATACCTGTGGGAGCGGGCTTGCTCGCGAAGGTGTCCGGTCAGTCGACATCGATGTTGAATGGAAAGCCGCTTTCGCGAGCAAGCCCGCTCCCACATTGGAACTTCAGTGGCTACAGGACCTGTGGGAGCGAGCCTGCTCGCGATGGCGCCAAGCCAGGCGGCACAAGGCCTTCAGCCGAGCAACTCGTTCATGGCAATGATCTGTTCCGCCACCTGGATCAGCTTCTGCTGGCGGCTCATGGCCTGGCGGCGCATCAGGGTGTAGGCCTGTTCCTCGTTGCATTCCTTCATTTTCATCAGCATGCCCTTGGCCAGTTCGATGCGCTTGCGTTCGGCCAGTTGCTGGTCGCGGGCCAGGAGTTGGGCGCGCAGGGCCTGGTCGCTTTCGAAGCGGGCCATGGCGACGTCGAGGATCGGTTGCAGGCGCGCGGCGTGGATGCCTTCGACGATGTAGGCGCTCACGCCTGACTTGATCGCCTGGCGCATCACATTGGGGTCGTGCTCGTCGGTAAACATGACGATCGGTCGTGGTTGGTCGCGACTGACCAACACCACTTGCTCCATCACATCGCGCCCGGGTGACTCGGTATCGATCAGGATCACGTCCGGACGCACCGTTTCGACGCGCGCTGGCAGGTCGATGGTCAAGCCGGATTCATCGATGACTTCGAAGCCGGCCTCAATCAGGGCGGCCTTGAGACGGCCGACTTTTTTCGCCGTGTCGTTGATCAGCAGGATACGCAGCATGGTCGTGGCTCCTGTCAGCGGCTGGCGAGAAGGGGAGCCGCATCGCTCAAGGCGTGCAGTTTGAAGCTCTTGGCGTACCCGGCCGGGTCCGAGCCGTCCCAGATAGTGCCGTCGATCAGTTGGCTGCTGCGCATGTCCTGGCGCGGGGACGCGATATCCAGCGCCGCGCAGGCTTCACGGTACAGCTTCAGTTGTTGGACTTCCTGCGCCACGGCCAGGTAATCCGGGTCTTCGCGCAGCAGGCCCCAGCGACGGAACTGGGTCATGAACCACATGCCGTCGGACAGGTACGGCAGGTTCACCTCGCCGTTGCCATGGAAGCGCATCGCGTGAGGATCCTGCCAGCTATTGCCCAAGCCGTCGGCATAGATGCCCAGCAGGCGCGGCTCGATGCAGTCCAGCGGCGCGTCGAGATATTCGGGCGCGCTCAACAATTGTGCGGTGCTGCGGCGGTTTTCGCTGCTTTGTTCGATAAAACGACTGGCCTCGAGGATCGCCATGACCAAGGCCCGGGCGGTATTGGGGTACTGCTCGACGAACGCGCGGGTGCAGCCCAGGACTTTTTCCGGGTGATCGGGCCAGATGGTCTGGGTGGTCGCCAGGGTGAAACCGAGGTTCTGCTTCACCGCGCTGGCGCACCAAGGCTCGCCGACGCAAAACCCGTCGATACGCCCGGCTTGCAGGTGCGCAATCATCTGCGGCGGCGGCACCACCACGCTGTCGACATCCGACAAGGGGTGGATGCCCTGGGCGGCGAGCCAGTAATACAGCCACATGGCGTGGGTGCCGGTGGGGAAGGTCTGGGCGAAGGTCAGTTTCGGGCGAGTTTGGTGCACGTGCCGTTCCAGTGCTTCAGGACTGGTCACGCCCTGGGCCTGGAGGCCATGGGACAGGTTGATGCTCTGGCCGTTCTGGTTCAACCCCATCAGCACGGCCATGTCGGTCGATGCGACGCCGCCGATGCCCAGGTGCACGGCATAGATCAGGCCGTACAGGCTATGGGCGGCGTCGATTTCACCGCTCACCAGCTTGTCCCGCAGGTTGGCCCAGGACGCCTGGCGCTTGAGGTTCAGGGTCAGGCCGTAGGGTTGGGCGAAACCTTGGGTCGCGGCCACGACTACCGGGGCGCAGTCGCTCAAAGCCATGAAACCAAGGTTGACCGCGCTCTTTTCCGGGGCATCGCTGCCGTTGACCCAGGCCAGGGGATTGGCTGGAACTTCATTCATCGCGCATCACCTTCTACATAAAAAAAGCGCCGTACCCGGCCGATTGCCAGAGCAGGGCCGGATGACGACGCCGTTGTCCCTAAAAACAGTGTGGCACTCATTCCGCCATTGGCATGAGCACCGATGAACAGTAATGGTGCAAGGCATATGCCAGCCCGGTTGCTCATCACCTTTCCATCAAGATTCAAGGCGCCCTGTCTTTCATCCTGTCGCTGCTTCCACCGCCACGTAGCAAAGGAGACGGCTGTGCAAAACAAATCCATTCGCGCCACGGCATGGCCTGATCTGCGCGAACGCGTGCTGTACCTGCGTGTCGCCCAAAGCCCGGTTCGACTGGACGCCGCGGGGCTTGGGCTCGATCGCTGCCTGCCGGTCGGCTGGCAAGGATTGCTGGTGTTGCGCGATTCGCTGCAATTCACCGGCGGCGAGCTACACGTATTGCCGGTTTGCGCAGCGCCGCTGGTGAAGCTGCAGGCTTTTTTCGACATGAGCGATGCCTTCGCCAGCCAGAGAACGGAGGTTGCGCCGTGGGCGGTGTTGCCGTTGGAAGATGAGATCGTTGGATCCGGGGAACGACTCGAGCGCTGGTACATCGAGCAAGCGATGGGCGGTACCCCGGATTATCACGCAGTCGCCAACCTGCTGCGGCATCACGAGAGCTACGGGCTCGTGCGGTTTTTGTTGGAGCAGGGCACCCGCAGCGAAAAACTGCAGACCCTGGCGCAGCGTTATGGCGTATCGGTTTCGCATTTTCGCAGGCTTTGCCGTCAGGCCCTGGGCAGTGCGGCCAAGCCGGCCCTGCGTGGCTGGCGCACAGCCCAGGCGCTGTTGAACATGAGCCTTCAAGGCGGCTCGCTGACTGATGTGGCACTGGAGTTCGGTTTTGCCTCTTCTTCGCATTTCTCCAAGGAAGTCCGCGAATTGGTGGGCTTTGCCCCCAGCAATCTCGCCGACATCACCTGCCTTTCCGGTCATTGATCCGATGAGCCGCCGATGGATATTCCTGTCCCTTTTATCCGTCTGCTTGAGTACCGTGTCGCTGCTCGTACCCGTTGCCGCGCGGGCCGATGTCTATACCTTCGAAGCCCGTGAACAGAGCGCGCGCACCTTCTTCAGCGAACTGTCCGGGTCGTTGGGCAAGCCGGTCATTGTCAGCAAGGCCGCCGCCACCAAGCGGATTGGCGGTACGTTCGATCTGCGCACGCCGCAACAGACTTTTGAACGCATCAGCGTGCAGATGGGGCTGATCTGGTACAGCGATGGCCAGGCGATTTACCTGTATGACGCTTCGGAAATCAAAAGTGCCATGGCCTCGTTGCAGACCTTGACCGTGGCCAAGTTGCTGGGGTTTCTCAAGCAGTCCGGATTGCATGATGTGCGCTATCCGCTACGCACTGATGGGTTGCGCACCTTTCACGTCTCCGGGCCGCCCATCTACGTCGACCTGGTGCTGCAAGCGGCGGGGTTGATGGACAACCAGCGCTCCGAACTGTTGCTCGGCAAGCAACAGATTGGCGTCATCCATGTGCGCAATACCTTCGTCAACGACCGTCAATATGAACTGCGCGACGATAAAGTGACCATTCCCGGGCTGGCCACGGTGATCGAGGCATTGTTGCGCGGCGAAAAGCACGAGGTCGAGCCGTCGGTGGCGCAGGCCCCCGAGCCGCGAGTGCGGGGAGCGATGCCGGTATTTCCCCTGGAGGGCCTGGCGAGCACCGCCTCGGAGCAAGACCCGACGGCGCCGCGGGTCATTGCCCGAGAAGTGGCCGCCGGCAACATCCGCGTGGTGGCCTATCCGGACACCAACAGCCTGTTGGTCAAGGGCTTGCCGGAGCAGGTGCGTTTTATCGAAAACCTGGTCAATGCCCTGGATACGCCGAAACGACATGTCGAGTTGTCGTTGTGGATCATCGATCTGCACAAGGATGAACTCAACCAGTTGGGCATCAACTGGCAAGGCGCCGTGAAGTCCGGGGGCACCTTCAGCGCATCGCTCAACGCCGGCTCGGCGACCACCCTCGATGGCGCATCGTTCGTGACCCAGGTCATGGCGATGGAGCGGACCCAGCGAGCGAATGTGGTTTCGCGCCCGGTCATCCTGACCCAGGAGAACGTGCCGGCGATCTTCGACAACAACCGCACGTTTTATGCCCCGCTGGTCGGCGAGCGCAGTGTCGATCTGCAACACGTGACCTACGGCACCCTGGTGAGCGTGCTGCCGCGTTTCGCCCAGGCGGACGAGATCGAGATGTCGCTCAATATAGAGGACGGCAGCGAAGTCGACTCGGGGCAGGGCGAGCGCCTGGGTGCGTTGCCGACGGTTGGCCGTACCCGCATCAGTACGGTGGCGCGGGTGCCCCAGGGCAAGAGCCTGCTGGTGGGCGGCTTCACCCGCGATGACCACGGCGAACAGATTGGACGCGTACCGGTGTTGGGTTCGATTCCGTGGATCGGACGCTTGTTCAGCTATCGCCAGAACCGTTCGGCCAACACCGTGCGGGTGTTCCTGATCCAGCCCAAGGAGATTCGCGACGGCTTTGAGCCTGCCACCGTCGAACACGGCGCGCAGTTGCTGAGCCCGGAGCAGTACGAGCGCCTGCGCCGCTCCTATTTCCGATTGTCAGAACCATGATCCTGCCGCCGATCTCCCTGGGAGGGCGAGCGGCCCAGGCCCGCCTGAATGCCGAGAAGGCCGCCGAACATCCCCAGCCGCAAATGGAGGCCGAGACAGGGCTGGACGACAGCGCAACGGCGGCGGTGGCGCAGCGCCTCGTGCAGATCAGCGACGAGTTGTCAGCGGCGCTGACGCAATTTCGTGGCCGGCGCTTGTTCGAGCAAAAGTCCGAGGGGTTGACCGACACCTTCGAACGCGTACTGGAGGACGACACCGTGCCCAAGGCCCGGCAGGTGCTGAGCCTGGCGCGGCTGGCGGATAAACCCGTCACCTGGTTGCTGCAAATGACGCGACAACTGTTCCCCGATGACAGCGACCTGGCGCTGGTGCTGCGGGCGTTGCTGCGCCGAAGGACATTGGAGGCGCGCACACGGCAGCGGCTCGAAACGCTCTTGCAGACGGTGATTGCCCAAGGCTCTCCCAAGCGCATGAACGCCGGGATCAACGCCGCGCTCAAGGCCAGGCTGTTCGGCAAGAGCATGGCGGTACGGGCCGGCCTGTTGCGTGAGACCTACCGGGATTTTCTCGAGTCCGACGACGGTCCGCTCAGTTGCTACCAGGACTGGATTGCCCTGTACGGCCCGGCACAGCGCATGAGCGTGTTGGCCTTCATCGAAGCCGCGCTGCTCACTGATATCAGCGCCCAGGACCCCAGCTGCTCGCGCACCGAGTTCGGCCAACTGCTGGGCCGGGTGACCGACCTCAAGCGCCTGCGCTCAGCCGATGAACTGTTTATCGGCGCGCTGCTCGACGATGCACTCATCTGTCGGCACAACCCCGATGAGTCCGACTGGCTGGTGTTCCTGTTCGGCGTGTTGACCTATCCCGACGAACTCGACCAGCTGTTGCTCGGCGCGTTGGGGGAGGGTGTGCTGCTCAGTGCCCACCGTGAACGTTCGACAGTGCTGCAGACCCTGCGCCGGCTCAGCCTGCGATTACCGCCGCCGCTGTTTGCCGACGAAGAGGCTCCGTTGCGCCTGGCCACACAATTCACGCGCCTGGCGGACGTGGCCTATGCCCACGAGTGCATCGACCAACGCCGCGCCGACGGTCATCCATGATGTTGTCCCGGAGCCAGTCCTGAATGCTCAATGTATTTTTGCGCAACGTCGGCGCTCGCCCGGAACTGCTGATCCTGACCTTGATGGTGATGATCATCGCCATGCTGATCATCCCCCTGCCGACCGTGCTGGTGGATTTTCTCATCGGCCTGAACATCGTCATCTCGCTGTTGGTGTTCATGGGCTCGTTCTACATCGAGCGCATCCTCAGCTATTCGACGTTCCCGGCGTTGCTGCTGTTGACGACGTTGTTTCGCCTGGCGCTGTCGATCAGCACCAGCCGCTTGATTCTCAGCCAGGCCGATGCCGGCGAGATCATCGCGTCGTTCGGTGACTTTGTCATCGGCGAAAGCCTGGTGGTGGGCTTCGTGATTTTTTCCATCGTCACCATTGTCCAATTCATCGTCATCACCAAAGGCTCGGAACGGGTCGCTGAGGTGGCGGCGCGCTTCTCCCTGGACGGCATGCCCGGCAAGCAGATGAGCATCGACGGTGACCTCAAGGCCGGCGCCATCGACGCGGCCCAGGCCCGGGAAAAACGCAGCGTGCTGGAGCGTGAAAGCCAGTTGTACGGCTCTTTCGACGGCGCGATGAAATTCATCAAGGGCGATGCCATCGCCGGCATCATCATTATTTTCGTCAACTTCATCGGCGGCATGGCCATCGGCGTCGGGCAACTGGGCATGGACATGTCCACGGCCCTGTCGACCTACACCCTGTTGACCATCGGCGATGGCCTGGTAGCGCAGATCCCCGCGTTGCTGATCGCCATCGGCGCCGGTTTCATCGTCACCCGGGTCAACGGCGATGACAGCAACCTGGGGCGCAACATGCTCGCCCAGATGCTGGGCAACCCGTTCGTCCTCGGCGTCACCGCGTTGCTGGCGGTGGGCGTGGGCCTGTTGCCGGGGTTTCCGCTGTTGACCTTTCTCTCGATCGCTTGTGTGCTGGGGCTGGTGGTGTTTGTGCGCCACCGCCGATCCTCGCGCCCGGCCGGCTCGGGGGAAAGCCGTACCGCATCCGCCGAGCAGGACGCGTTGCCGAGCGATTCCGGGCTGCTGGAGGATGTCGACAACATTGCCACCGAAACCGTCGCCCTGATGCTGCTGGTGCCCTCTGCGCGCCTGCAAGCGCTGGAGAAGGACCGTTGGGCGGCGCGCTTTCGCAGCCAGTTCTTCGTCGATTACGGACTGCGCATTCCCGAACCGCAGCTACGGGCCAGCGAGGCACTGCCGGTCCATCAAGTGGCGGTGCTGATCAATGAAGTGCGTGCCGAGCAGTTCGATATTCATTTCGAGCACTGGCGCCTGCTGGACTATTCCCCGGAACTGGAACCCCTGGGTTTTGCCCTGGTGCGCGGCAACGACAGCAATCGCCTGGGCGGCGTCTGGGTCACCGCAGCCGACCGCGAGCGGGTGCAGCAGTTGGGCTATCACCTGCGTGCGGCAGATGAAGAATGCTATCGCTGCCTGGTCACGTTGCTGGCGCGCAACATCCAGGAGTTTTTCGGTGTGCAGGAAACCAAGCAGTTGCTCGACGAAATGGAGGTGCGCTACCCCGACCTGCTCAAGGAAGTCTATCGCCACGTCACGGTGCAGAAGATCGCCGAAGTGTTGCAACGCCTGATTGGCGAGCGTATCTCCGTGCGCAACATGAAGCTCATCCTCGAATCCCTCGCCCATTGGGCCTCCCGGGAAAAGGACGTGCTGGCGCTGGTCGAGCACGTACGCGGCGCGATGGCCCGCTACATCAGCAACAAGTTTGCCCAGGGCAACGACCTGCGGGTGCTGTTGCTGTCGGCGGAGTTCGAAGACGTGGTACGCCGGGGCATCCGGCAAACCTCGGGCGGCAGTTTCCTCAACCTGGAACCGGCCGAGTCCGAAGAGCTGATGGACCGCCTCAGCGTCGGCCTGGACAGTGTGCACATCGCCCACAAGGACATGGTGCTGCTGTGTTCGGTGGATGTGCGGCGCTATATCAAGAAACTGATCGAGGGACGCTTCCGGGAGCTGGACGTGATGTCGTTCGGCGAAATCTCCGAGACGGTCTCGGTCAATGTCATCAAGACCCTGTGAGGTTGAAAATGCTACCGATGGATATCGCCGGGCGATGAACCTGCGACTGGAAAAGCAGGCCGCCCATCCCTTGCGTTTGAGCGGGCCCTTGATCGAAGCGGCGCTGGACGGGGTGGTGATCGGCGAAGTCTGTGACGTGCGCCGGCATTGGCGTTTGCCCGAGGTCACGGCACGGGCGCAGGTGATCGGTTTCAAACCCGGCGCGGTCCTGCTCAGTTTGCTGGGCGATGCAAAAGGCTTGTCCCGGGAATCGATGATCGTGCCCACGGGCGCGATCCTGCAGATGACTTGTAGTGATGCCTTGCTCGGCAGTGTGGTGGATCCCCAGGGCACGGTTGTCGAGCGCCTGGCACCGTCGACGGCGGTGGCGCAACAGGACCGTCCAGTGGACGCCGACCCGCCGACGTACCAGCAACGGCGCCCGGTGGCGGAACCCTTGAGCACCGGCATTCGCGTGATCGACGGCTTGCTGACCTGCGGTGTCGGCCAGCGCATCGGCATTTTTGCCGCCGCCGGGTCCGGCAAGACCACCTTGATCAATATGCTGATCGAACACACGGACGCGGATGTGTTCGTGATTGGCCTGATTGGCGAGCGCGGCCGTGAAGTGACCGAGTTCATCGAGCATTTGCGCCAGTCGCCCAAGTGCGCCCGGTGTGTGGTGGTGTACGCCACTTCGGATTTTTCCTCGGTGGACCGCTGCAACTCGGCGCTGCAAGCCACGGCTATCGCCGAGTATTTCCGCGACCAGGGAAAGCGCGTGGTGTTGCTGCTGGACTCGTTGACCCGCTACGCCCGCGCTCGCCGCGACCTGGCCTTGGCGGCCGGTGAAGCGCCGGCGCGGCGCGGTTATCCGGCCTCGGTGTTCGATGCCTTGCCGCGCTTGCTGGAGCGCCCCGGCGTGACGGCGAGCGGCAGCATTACCGCCTGGTACACGGTGCTGTTGGAAAGTGACGATGAACCGGACCCGATTGCCGAGGAAATCCGCTCGATTCTCGACGGCCACGTCTACCTCAGTCGCGCCCTGGCGGCCAGAGGGCATTATCCGGCCATCGATGTGTTGCGCAGCGTTAGCCGCGTGGCGACGCAAGTCACTACGCCGCAGGTCCAGCAACTGGCTGCGTCGACCCGGGAAACCCTGGCGCGTCTTGAGCAACTGCAGGTCTTTCTCGACATGGGCGAGTACAGCCCGGGCGCGGACGCGGCCAATGACCACGCCATGCAGCGTCGCGAAGCCCTCAGTCAGTGGTTGCGCCAGCCAACGGGCGAGTGTTGCGCGCCGGACGAAACCTTGCGGAGCCTGCATGAAATCATTGCCTGACCAGCGGCGCCTGTTGGCCTTCAGTCAGTTCCGCCGGCAACGCGGCGAACAGGCCGTGCTGCGGGTCCAGCGCCAGTTGCAGCCGCTGCTTGCCGAGCGCGCTGGCTTCGAGGAACAGGAGGCCGCGCTGCAACGCTTGTTGACCAGTCATCGGGCCAATGACTGTGTGCTGGATCACGGGCAGCTATTGGCGCTGTTGCGCACCCAGGCGGTGATCCGGCGGCGGATCGATCTGCTGCGTGTCGAGCGCGGCCGCTTGGAGCAGCAGTGCCGGCAGGTCGAGCAGCAGTTGCAGGAGCAGCATGAACACCTGCGCTTGCTCCAGCGCAAGCATGACAAGTACGTGCGTTCAGTCCAGCAATTGTTGCGTGCGCAACGGCTCGAGGCGGTGCGCCGGGAAGAACGAGAGTTGGAAGAGACGATTGGGGTTCGGCGATGAAAGAAATATCTGTGGTGCCTGCTCGACCGGTGCAAACCCTGGACCCCGTCGATGAAGGCCCAATCGACGAGCTGCAAGACCCGCTCGTCCCAGTGCAAGAGGATGAGCTGCCGCAAGGCGTGCTGGATCTTGTGGTTGCGCTGATTCGGCAGCGACAACCGACGATGGAGAACGCCCGGGCAGTGACGGGGCATTCGATGAACATGGCCCAGGCGGCGGTGGATGTCGATCACGATGAAGCACGATCGATTGTCCCGATAACGACGGACCTGGAACCTGATAGAGCACGACCGGCAGCCCGCAATGCGATGCCTTTTCCACACGCCGATCTGCTGTTCAATAAAGCGATGCAACAGGCGTTGCCCCAACGCCTGGAGCCGGGTGCTTCCACCCGCGATCACCTGGCGGCGCCGACATCCCCAGCGTCGGTCGAGCCGATGGCGCTCGATCCTTTCACCGCTGCCGATGCGCGCTCGATATCGGGCTTCGATGAGCCATTGCCCCAAGCGCCGCAGAGCCTTCACAGCATGCGCCATGCGCCTGCGGTTGCCCCTGTATCGATCCCGCCAGCGGCGACATCGGTAGCGCTGCCAACGCCCGAGGTCATGGTCGAGCCCTTGTCGGGTGCCGACCGGGGCTTGCTGCAAGTGCCTTTCAACAGAGGGGCGGCCAGCGGCCAAGTAACGATCAGTCGGTTGCCCGAGGAACCCACTCGGCAACTGACGCTCAGCCCCAGCAATGCCCAGGTGTTCGAGCAACTCAAGGCGCCTTTCGAACTGGCCCGGGAACCTGCCTGGCGGTTGGCTGATAGTGGTGGCGAGCAGCAGCGCCAGGGTTCACAGCAGCAGCCGGATGAAGATCAGGATGAACAGTCCGGGTTTGAAGCGTGAGCGCATTGCGGCTCCGTCGGATCGATTCTGTCGCCCATGCCCGCGCGCAGGCGATTCAACGCTGGCGGCGCACCGGTCGGGACGCGGGGTTGGGCAAGGTGCCGGTGCGCTCCGGCTACCTGGGTTTTTGCGCAGCGGCTGATGGCGCGGATTGGCGGGGGCTGATCCTCGCCCGCGACTGGCTGCATCACACGCTCCCGACCTTGCAATCGTTGCTGGTGCTCGAATGCCCGTTGCCGAGCATCGTCGAACTGTTCCAGGCGGTGCCACGGCCCTTGTTGCTGGAGGTGGAGGAGTTGCGTTACCGCACGCTGACGGACGTCGAATGCGTGGCCCCGACGCGATTGCCAACGCACGACTTGCCGTGGCTCGACACACCGCGAGGGCGCGTGTGGTTGACCCAATTGCCGTCCCGCACCGCCGTGCGTGCTCCGTTGGGTGCCGACTCATGGCTGAGGGACTTGCCGGTGCGCCTGGCGCTGATGCTCGGCGTCAGCCACCTGAGTCTTGCCAGTCGAATGCGCCTGGGTGAAGGCGATGTGCTGCGCATCACCCAGCGGGCTCAACGCTGTTTTCTGGCGGGCCGCTGCCTTGGCGTTTTTACCTTTAGCGAAGAGGGTTTACACATGCAATCGACCGTGGCCGATGCCCATCCAGAGAACACGCCCGAACCTGACGTGGACATCGATTTCAGTGCGCTCCCGGTACGCCTGGAGTTCCTGCTCGCGACCCACGACACCGACCTGGCGACGTTGTCGCACATCATCGCCGGGCAACTGATCCCGTTGGCTGAGAACGCCGTGCGACACATTGAGGTTCGCGCCAACGGCAAGCCGATTGCCCTGGGAGAGTTGGTGCAGCTGGACGACCAGTTGGGCGTCGAGCTGCTGAAGGTCTATCGGAACGACGGCGATGAATGACGTCTCGCTGATCGCGCTGCTGGCATTCGCTTCGCTGTTGCCGTTCCTGGTGGCGGCGGGCACCTGCTACCTCAAGTTCTCCATCGTCTTCGTCATCGTGCGCAACGCCTTGGGCCTGCAACAAGTGCCGTCGAACATGGCGCTCAATGCGATTGCGCTGATGCTGGCGATTTTCGTCATGACGCCGGTCATGAAACAGGGCCATGACTACTACAAGCGCGAGGCGGTGGCCTTCACCGACATCGAGTCGGTGGTGAATTTCGCCGAGAACGGCCTGGGCAGCTACAAGGACTACCTGCGCAAGTACACCGACCCGGAGCTGGCGCTGTTTTTCGAACGGGCCCAGGTGGTCCAGGATGAAACCGACGCCGACTGGCCCGCCGATGAAGAACTGGCGCCGTCGTTGTTTTCGCTGCTGCCGGCCTATGCCCTGAGCGAAATCAAGAGCGCCTTCAGGATCGGTTTCTACCTGTACCTGCCCTTCGTGATCGTCGACCTGGTGATCTCCAGCATCCTGCTGGCGCTGGGCATGATGATGATGAGCCCGGTGATCATTTCGGTGCCGATCAAACTGGTTCTGTTTGTCGCCCTCGACGGCTGGGCACTGCTGTCCACCGGGCTGGTCAAGCAATACCTGACTTTGCTGGCATAGGCCCACGCCCATGAATGAACTGGTCTATGCCGGTAACAAGACCCTGTACCTGATCCTGCTGATGGTGGCCTGGCCGATCATTGTCGCCACCGTGGTCGGCCTGGTGGTCGGCTTGATCCAGACCGTGACCCAGTTGCAGGAGCAGACTTTGCCATTCGGCTTCAAGCTGGTGGCGGTCGCCGCGTGCCTGTTTTTGCTCTCGGGCTGGTACGGCGAAACCCTGCTGGATTTCAGTCGTGAAGTCATTCGCCTGGCGTTGGGTTAGGCGATGTCGGTGACGTTGTTCTTCGAGCTGTACGCCTGGTTCGCTGCAGCGCTGTTGGGCGTGGCGCGCCTGGCGCCGATTTTCTTCATGTTGCCGTTTCTCAACAGCGGTGTGCTGACCGGCGTGGCGCGCCAAGCGGTGATCGTCTTGGTCGCGCTGGGGTTCTGGCGCTACGTTGGCGTGCCCGCGCCGGCCCTCGACAGCGTGGCCTTTCTTGGCCTGGTGTTGCGCGAGGCGGGTATCGGCGTGTTGCTGGGGGTGCTGCTGTGTTGGCCGTTCTGGGTGCTTCACGCGATGGGCAACCTGATCGACAACCAGCGCGGGGCCATGCTCAGCAGCACGGTGGACCCGGCCAACGGTGTCGATACCTCGGAGTTGGCGAATTTTCTCCAGCTGTTTGCGGCGGCGGTGTACCTCGAAGGTGGCGGCATGTTGCTGATGCTCGAAACCGTCGGTCACAGTTATCGCATTTGCACGCCGGCGAACGACTGCCAGATGCACCTGCCGGCCCTCTATGGTTTGCTCGATGGGTTGGTGAGCAAGACCCTGGTGATCAGCGCACCGGTGGTCGCTACCTTGCTGGTCAGCGAAGCATTGCTCGGTTTGCTCTCGCGGTATGCGCCGCAAATGAACGCCTTCTCGGTGTCGCTGACGGTCAAGAGCCTGGTGGCGCTGGTGGTGTTGATGTTGTATTTCGGCGTGCATCTGCCGGATGAAGTCCTGCGCATGGGCATGATGTCCGATGGGTTGGCCCGGTATCTGGGTGGCGGGGAGGGCGGGCATGTCGTCCAGCGCCTCGAAAACTGAAAAGCCCACTGCCAAGCGTCTCCGGGATGCCGCGCGCAAAGGCCAGACGTTCAAGGCCAAGGACCTGGTCATCACCTGTCTGACCTTGTGCGGCATCAGCTACATGGTTTTCAACAGCTCGCTGGGTGAGATCATGGAGGTTTACCGGCGCATCATCGCCAGCGACTTTGACGCGGATCTGCAAGCCTACTCGGCGATGCTGGTGCAGCTCGGTCTCAAGGCGTTGCTGCCGTTGTTGCTGGTGTGTGTGCTGACCAGTGCCTTGCCGGCCCTGCTGCAAAGCGGTTTTGCCCTGGCCAGCGAAGCATTGAAGCTGAACCTCGGTGCGCTGAACCCGATCAATGGCTTCAAGAAACTGTTCAGCCTGCGCACCGTCAAGGACACCTTCAAGGCGCTGTTGTACCTGGGCAGTTTCGCCATGGCGCTGTGGCTCGTCTGGGTCACCCAGCGGCAATTGCTATTCGCCCAACTGTTCGCCCAGGCGCCGGACCTGTTCGCGATCTGGGGACACTTGTTGCTGGTGCTGGTGCTGGCATTTCTGGCCTGTATCCTGCTGATCGTCGTGCTCGATGCCCTCAGCGAATACTGGTTGTTCATGAAAGACCAGATGATGGACAAGGATTCGGTCAAGCGCGAACACAAGGAGCAGGACGGCAACCCGCAGATCAAGGGCCGCCGCCGTGACCTGCACATGGAGCTGCTGTCGGAGCAGGTCAAGTCCGATGTGCGCAGCTCACGCATGATCATCGCCAACCCCACCCACATTGCCATCGGCGTGTATTTCCGCCCGGAAATCACCCTGCTGCCGTTCATCTCCCTGATGGAAACCAACCAGCGCGCACTGGCCGTACGGGCGTATGCCAAGGAGGTCGGGGTGCCGGTGATCAACGACGTCGCACTGGCCCGGCGGATTTTCAAGACCCACCAGCGCTACAGCTTTCTGCAGGTGCAGGAGATCGAGGAAGTGCTGCGGTTGTTGATCTGGCTGGAGCAGGTTGAACAGGCTTGAGGCCCAGCCCAACCCTGGTGGCAAGGAGGGGCTGTGGGAGCAAGGCTTGCCCGCGATGCAGGCGCCTCGTTTCCCCTGAGACCGCGCGGTCCTCATCGCGGGCAAGCCTTGCTCCCACAGAAATCCCCTAGCCACAAAAGCATTCTCGCCAGGCAGGAGGTTCTTGCGCGTTTCAACAACGGCATGAGCGCAATTTGGCAGCGGGCCTCCCGACGTTTTGGCTCAATGGCACCGGTCAGCGACGCTGACTTTTTTTCAGGGAGTGTGGCTGATGAGTCGCGACAACAAACAAGACGAGCAGGTAGCCCAGGACGTCGTCGACGCGGTGCTCGGTGGCGCGGCGTTGAAGGATGTGCAAGGCCTCAGTGACGAGCACATGGACAGTCTCTATGCCTTCGCCTTCCAGTTCTACGAACAGGGGCGACTGGACGATGCCGAGAAGTTCTTTCACTTCCTGTGCATCTACGACTTCTACAACAGCCATTACTGGATGGGACTGGCTGCGGTGCACCAGCTCAAGCAAAACCACCAGAAGGCCATCGACCTGTATGCGATCGCTTTTGCCCAAGGCAACAACGACTACCGACCGATGTTGTACACCGGCCAGTGCCATCTGGCCCTGGGCAAGATCGGCAAGGCCCGGTTGTGTTTCGAATACGTGCTTGAGCAAGCCACGCAAGACGATCTGCGAGAGCAGGCCAAGGTGTATCTCGACACCTTGGCCCACATGGAACAGCAATGTTCGGAGGACTGAACATGAGTGAAATCAGAAGCACCCCAAGCCCCGCATTCCAGGGGCGGATGAGTCGCAGCGAAGCCTTTGAAAAATATGGTGCGGCGGCCAGCAAGGCCGCCAGGACCGCCGATTTTCAGGCGGCCGGCAAGCAAGCCCTGGCGGACCTGATGTCGGTGAAATACGAAGGTCAAAATGGCCCGTCCGCCGCCGCTACCGGTCGGCCCGCGCTGCATGCGCCAGCGCTGCGCGCCGATGGCAACAAACAGGAAACCAACGGTGACCTGTTCACACTGTTGATGGCGATGATCAGTGAGCTGATCGGCGAGGTCGACGTCAAGAAACTGAGCAACCGCTTGGCGATGTTGCAGAGCATGGCCGGTGCCAAGCAGCAGGGCTATGCCAACCTCTCGGCTGAATACGCCGCAGCCGTCCAGGCCTTGGAGGCTGCCGAGGGCCAGGTCGGCAGCAGCCAGGGACACCTCGAACAGTTGCGAGAGAGAGTCCTGCAGGTCCAGGGCTTGCTGGAAGAAAGCGAAGCGCGCCTGGCGCAGTTGGACCCTGAATCGCCGGAATACGCCCAGGAGCTGGCCCGTCGCGATCAGCTCAAAGGCGAACTGGCGAGCCATACCCAAGCCTTCAATGTGGCAGTCGACGCTCATCTGAAGCTGATCGAGATCGCCAATGCCTTTGCCAAAACCCTGAGCGAGGTGGTCGCGAAGGTGCTGGTGGTGTCCGGCACCAGCGGCCCCGCCCTCAAGGACACCGATGAAAAAGCCCTCAGCAGCAGTGCCCTGGCGTTGCTCAATCGCTTGAAGATCATCGAACTGCTCGGCGAGGCGGCGCAGAACAAAGAGGAACTCAGCCAGGAGTTGTTCCAAGCGTTGCAGGTCAAGCTTCAGGAACACATGAAGCGGGAGTCGGATAAATACCTGGAAGAAGTCCGCAAGGCCGAGGCATTGCAGAAAACCATGGGCTGCATCGGCAAGATCGTCGGGGCGATCTTGAGCGCGGCAACCATTGTTGCCGGGGTGTTGACCGCCAACCCGGTGCTGATTGTGGTGGGTGTGATTGGCGCGGGGGTGATGATTGCCGATGCGGTGGTCGAGGAAAAAACCGGCAAGTCGTTCATGGCCGAAGCGATGAAACCGCTGACCTTCGTCATGCAGGAAGCCATCAAGCGGTTCTCCGAGATGTACACCCAAATGCTGATAGACCTGGGCGTCGATGAAGACAAGGCCAAGGAAATCGGGCAGATCGCCGGCATGATCCAGGGCGTCGTTTCGACGCTGGCCGCCGTCGCGCTGGTGGCCGTGGTCGGAGCGCAGGTGATCGGGCCGATGATCAGCGCCGTCGCCTCGAAACTGGCATCGGTGGCCGCCCAGGCCGCGCCTGTCGCGATGCAAGCCATGAAGCAGATGGCAACGTCAGTGGGCAACTCGCTGACCCAGCTACTCACGCAGTTGCGCGGGTTCATCACCAATGGTGCCGATGCGGTATCCCTGGCCCGTTATGCCGCCAACCTGGAGATCGCCCAGGCCGTCACCGAGTTCGGCAATGTCGCGGTACAAGGCGGGCTGCAAATCAAAAGCGGCCAACACCAGGCCCAGGCTGCCGTGCACCTGGCCAATGTGCGGGTACGCATGGCAATCAGCGAGGAAATCAGCGCCTACCTGACTCAGGTGGTCGAGCACTACGGTCAGGCGATGCACGAACGAACCCGCCAGATCGAGCAGCTATTTGCCGACATGCAACGCAGCCATTCCGTCAGCCTGCAAATGGTTCGGCATGTTTGAAATCACCTACAACAGGTATCCATGATGACCACTATTCACGCTCCAATCAGAATCGCCCCCGTTGCCATTGACCACGATTTGACCAACGACGCAGGGTTGAGCGAGCTGGTCGCTCAAGAGCAGTTTTCAAAGGATCTCAAGGCCAAGTCCCTCTTGGGGGCTCGGATTTCCGACAACAGCATCGCCAAGCAAGTACTCAAGCACGACGGCTTCGCAGCGCCCTCGGCTGCGGAGCTCGAGAGTGAAATCAACGCCTACCCACCCACCGAATCGGACTGGGAGGACTTCGGTGAGGCCTTGATGATGCTCAGCGATGACGTGCGCAACGACCTGATATTCGACCCCGGTGCATGGGAGAAACACGCCAACGTGTTGGTGGCCGCGATCATCGCGCTGAACATCGCCCGAGTGGCCAACGCGCAACTGCGCGGGCATTTCAGCGTCATGGCCTCCGATGCGGCCAAGGCCCAAGGCGCGGCGATTGTCGAGTCCGGCAAGGCGGCGATGTACAGCGCCATCACTGGGGCAATCGTGTCCGGAGCCATTTCCGGATTCGCCCTGCTCAAGACTTTCCAGGGCCAGAAGTTGAGGCATGCGGACATCGACTTGCACAAGCGCAACGCCATGGACGCTCGCGATATCGAACGCGACCTCAAGCTTGAGCGCAACCGTACCGAGTGGAATCCGCAGACCACCTACAAGATCAAGACCGTGGATGACTTCGGTCGCCCGACAACGGTCGATTTCAAACCCAAGGCTTCGTCCCTGTCATCCCAGGATCAAGCCTGGTTCGACAAGCAAATCCTCAACGCGCAAAAGGTCAGTGAGACCTCTGATTGGTTGAGCCAGATGGGCAGCAAGGGGATCGACAAGAAACTGGAAATCGGCCGCGCGCTCAGCGCCATGTCGATGAGCTTGAGTCAGGTGGTGGCGAGCATGGTGCGCCTGACCGAGCACGCCGCCCGGGAAAAAGAAGTGCTGCAGCAAAGTGCGCAGAACAGCCAGAAGAGCCTGAGCGATGAAGTCGGCCAGAAAGACGCGGCCGATGCGGCGCTCTTGCAAAAACTGATGGACATGGTGATGCAGCTTTTTCAAGGGCGCAGCGATGTCATTCGCGCCCTGACGGCTTGAGGAGAAGAGCCCCATGGAGATCGCGCCATTTACTCGTCCCCCTATCGTATTGCTGCCGAACGTGGAGACCATCACTGATACGGCACCGCCTCTCGAGGTACCCGTTGAAGTTCAAACGGTCAGTTCCCTGACCCATCTGCTGGACCGGTCCATGAACGCCATGAATCGCGGCCTCGGCCAAATGCTCAAGTGCCCGTCAATCACCGCCAAGCAGATGGACGGCATGACCAGCGAGGCGACAGCGCAGCCGTTCATCGCGGAGTTTGTCGAACAGATCCACGCCAAGCGTGACCGAGCGCAAATGTTGGCCATGCAGCTGCGCCAGTGCTGTGCCGTGATGACCCACAGTCTGAAAGCCGGGCTGTTGGACGAAAGCCAACTCCAGCAGGTCGATGACGAACACAACCAAATCCTCCACGCCCTCGAACGACATTTGGAAGAGCACAAGCCCCTTGAGATCGCAGAGGCCTTGGATGCAACGATAAATTCATCGAATGACTTCTTCGAAAAACTCCTTGAACTGATCGACCTGATCAAGAACGGCTACCTCGCCGGTTACGAACATATCATCTCGGCCTATACGGACTTCTTCGCCGCCTTCAATGCCCGAATCACCGCGATGATGAAAAATTGGGTCGAAGGGGCGAACGACGGTAAAGATGTCAGGTTGAACGCGGGTGCACTGCACGCTGCGTTGACGCAACTGATCGCCGATTACAGCCATCCGAACCCGGCCTCCATTCTGTTTCCGAAACCGGGCGAAGAAGCCAGCGAGGAAGAAGCAGACAAATGGCGTCAAGCACTGGGCTTGCCTGCTAATTGCCTTAAACCAAACGGCGACGGTACTTGGTGCGTGGTCATCGATACCGGGCCGCTGACGTTAATGAAAAAAGACCTGCCGTCCAGTGGCACGGTGACCTGGGATACCGCCAAATACAACCAATGGCAAACCGGCTTCAACGCCCAGGAGGAACGCTTGAAAAACATGCTGCAGTCGTTGACGCAGAAGTACTCAAATGCCAATTCGTATCATGACAATTTCAATAAGACCTTGTCGGCGCATTTGAATCAGTTTGCGGATATGTTGAGGGCGATGTTGAATTTCTAGGATTAGCGACAGCGACGATATTGAGTCTGGCTTGGCGTGTACATGTTCCACGTCCGCCAGATTTCTTAGGAAAGAAAAAATGTCAGAAAATCCAATTGATCGGTTTGAAAGTATCCACGCGATCATCAAGTCGTTGGTGGTGGGTATGCCCCTTCGTGGTCGGGTCATTGGCGGTGGTTCGCGGTTGGTCGAAGACCTGTCTATCGATTCCATGAGTCTGGTCGAGCTTGTTTTGGAGCTGAATAACGCTTTCGGTATTGAGTTGTCCGAAGCTGAAGTGGAGGAATGGAGGACGATGCAGGATGTCGTCGATTCGGTGCGCAGGCACATGGAGAGTAGCCCTTGATGGGTACCTGTTCGGGTGGGCAGCGCTTTTTTAAGTGCATCGCTGTGTTTATTCGCCCATCCCGGTCTGGTTAAGTGTTCTAGCTTGATTTTATTGAGTTCCTTCCTACGGTTCTCGTCTCTGTTTCCTACGTTAATAGCATTCAGTACCCTACGGAATCCTCCTACGCATCTTCCTATAGTCACGAAGCTCGTCATCCCGAGCCTGTCACACCACAGGCTCAATCGCGCTTCAGTAACTTTCTATAGAGAAATCCCTGAGTATGGACAGTGCAACTGATCAACCGCCGGTGAAGTCATTCGTTTTTGACCACTGGCTATTGCAAAGCGATGGAACGCTGATGCGAGATGGACAAGGAGTTCATGTTCCTCCCAAAGAGCTGCACGTGCTGCGCCTGTTGTTGACGTCGGCGGGTACGGTCGTGAGTAAGGATTATCTGCTTGATCATGTCTGGCCAAGGATGGATGCGGCGGAGGAGTCGTTGACCCGGTGTATCTATGCCTTGCGCAAGTTGTTCAAGGAGAACAAGGGCTACATTGCGACGGTTTACGGCCAGGGTTATAGGTTTACCGGTTCCGTGGTCGAGCTCGACGTGCCGAGCCAGGCGAGGGTGATGGCGCCTTCGCTGGCGGTCTTGCCTTTTCGCAATCTGGACGAGATCGCGGCGCTGGATCTGCAGGATCTGATGATCCGCCAACTGACCGCGGCGTTCGGTGAGGCGCTGCATGTCATTCCCTCGGGGCTGATCGCGGCCTGCGGGGCGTCGGGCGATGTGCGCTCGTTGGCCGGGCGGTTGTCGGCGGATTATTGCTTGAACGGTCGTTTTATCGGTGCGGGCGGGTTGCAACACTGGTCGATCGAGTTGATTCGTGGACGCGACCAGGCGCTGCTGCATGGACAGACGTTGGATGCCTGGGATCCGGGGGAGGCGCTGGGCGCGTTGACGTGTCTGGTGGCGCAGCGTGTACCCGGGTTGCGTCCGGTCGGTGAGCTCTGTGGGTCTTATGCGGTGGCGGTGGCGTATCTCAATGGCTTGTGCAGTGTGCAGCAGCACACGGCGCAAAGCCTGCGCGATGCCCTGGTGCTGTTCAGGCAGTGTTTGAAACTCGATCCCGGCTATGCGCCGCCCTGGTGTGGTTTGGCGGATGTGTGGCTGGGACAGGCGATGATGGGCCTGGGTGACCCGGAGCGGGCCATCGAAGAGGCGCATTCGGCGGTTTCCAAGGCCTTGGCGTTGGACCCCGGCAGCATCCCTGCCTTGACGCGCCTGGCGTTGCTCACCAGTTTGCGCGGCTGCGAGCAGGCGGCCCAGGTGTTGTTCCGGCGCTGCCTGTTGTCGGCCGATCAGGCTGACGTGCTGTATTTCCATGCCTGGCATCACTGGTTCTGGCGGCGCAATGAGCTGGCGGCGCAGATGATCGACCAATGCCTGGAACATGACCCGGGTTGTGTGCGGGCGCAGATCATGCGGGTGCGCATTCACGAACAACTGACGTGGATCCGCGAGCGGCGCCTGGCATGAAGCGGCGCAGGAGCAAATGGTTGTGCTGGCCGGTGTGTCTGGGCCTGGGCCTGGGGCTTGGCATGGCCCAGGCGCACGCCTGGTGCTGGAGCAGGGCGGGGCAGTTGCACGCCATCGAACCGGAACTGCTGCAAGCGATTGCCGATGTCGAATCCGGGCAGCGGCCCGATGCGATCAACCACAACCGCAACGGCACCCGCGATATCGGGCTGATGCAGATCAACAGCATTCATTTACCTCGATTGCGTGCCCGGGGCATTACCGAGCAACGCTTGCTGGATGAGCCGTGCCTGTCGGTGGAGGTCGGTGCGTCGGTGCTGGCCGAGTTTATCGCCCGTCATGGCTACAACTGGACGGCGGTCGGTGCCTACAACGCAGGTAACTCACCCCATCGGCAAGCCGCGCGGCTTCGTTATGCGCGCAAAGTCTGGCAGCGCTATAGAGTGCTCACCCAGGCTCGGCAAGCGGTGCGTTAAGCAGGCAGGCGCAGGATTCTGATCCTTTGCCCCGGGCAATCGGCAGAATTCGATCAGGAATCCTGCCGCCGGCCTTTCTACCCTGAGTGCTCATTCGACTGCCCTGGAGTTTGGACGGTGACAGTCCCGACGGCCCCCACCCTACAGCCTTGTGTCCTGCGGATCCTCAATGGTCCGTTGCAGGGCTGTGAATTCGCGCTTGGTCAAGGCTCCACCTTGTTCGTGGTCGGTGCGGTGGAGTTGCTTGGGGATGGCGCGTTGTCGGCCAGTGTTCCGGCGGATGCGATCTTCGTTCCTCTGGAACAAGATGGATGCAATTTCGAGGTGCTGGCCGATCAGGCCGCGCCGGACGGCTTGCCGCTGCGGCTGCTCGGTGATTCGGTGGAAGTGCGCCACTGTGCCTTTCAAGCCAGGGTGCAGATCGGCGGCCTGCACATCGCCTTACGTCCTGATGACCAGCCATGGGCGCCGGAGCTTCTCGGCCATGGGCCCGGCGCTTCAGCCAAGCCAACCCATTACATGAAGGGACGTGTCGCGTTGACGCGATGGATCGCTGGCGGTCTGGCGCTGGTGGTGCTGTTCGTTGCGATTGGCTTTTGGTCAACGCCGGGGCCCGCGCCGGAAGCCGATATCCGTGCGCTGATCAATGGCGCCAGTGCCCAGGTTCAGGTGTTGCGCGGTCGTGATCAGTCGGTCTACGTCTTGGTGTCTTCCGAGCGTGATGCCGGTTGGAGTCGCCAGGTGTTGACCCGCCACAACAACCTGGACGGCCAGGTGCTGATGATCGACCAGGAGCGTCGCCGGCTGGAGCAGGTGCTGGTCGACCACGATCCGCAACTGGCCTGG
Organism: Pseudomonas sp. 43mfcvi1.1; assembly: GCF_900115935.1. Lineage (NCBI taxonomy): Bacteria > Pseudomonadati > Pseudomonadota > Gammaproteobacteria > Pseudomonadales > Pseudomonadaceae > Pseudomonas > Pseudomonas sp. 43mfcvi1.1. Next base: position 327,447 of record NZ_UETT01000001.1, read on the forward strand.
CATTTCCTGGACCTCAAGGACCCGTCGGTGCCGCGACTGCTGCTCAGCACCCAACGCAATCTGCTGACGCCCGGCAAGCAAGCCCAACTGCTCGATACGTTGCTCGCGGCAGCACCTTATGCCCGCGACGTCGTGGTGCAGATGCAGGATGACAAGCTGCTCGCCGATCTCGCCCAGGGCGGTTTGCAGCGTCTTTCGCTGGCCTTCAGCCGGGTCGAACACCAAGACAGCGTAACGTTTGCCGTCGAGGGCAACCTGCAGGATGCCGAGCTGGCCGCCGCTCGTCAGTACGTCGATGATTTTTACCGGCAGTGGGGTGGCCGCTACGTGCATTTCACTGTCGAGCTCAGGGACGACGCGCTCAAGGGCAAGTCGTTTCAAACCGGCCCCCAGGGCTATGTCAAGACGAGTCCTTCGTCCTGGCTTTTTTCAAACAAGCAGAGCAGGTGACGTATGGCTGGTATCCCGATCGTGTTTCCCGAATTTCCCGATGACTTTCTCGGAGAGCAGGCCGCTGCGTTCGAGCGTGGCGCCCAAGGCCTTAAAGCGGCACTGGATCAAGCGCTGGAGGACCTTAAGCTCGATGCCTCGGACCCTGGAAAACTAGCGGCCTACCAAACCGCGTTTTCCTCATACACGGTCTTTCGCAACGCCCAGACCAACACGATCAAGGGCTTCAAGGATATCGACATGGCGATCATCCAGGCGGCTCGTTGACGCTTCCTCTTTTGGCTAGCCATCGCTCGTGACGATGGCCATTTTCATGAGTGCCTGAGTATGCCCATCCAGAGTATTTCCCCGTTGCTTGTCGCGCGGTCAGCCTTCGTTGAATTGCGCGGGCCGCAGGAAGGCCCGATCGTTTCTTTGGAATCGCGCTTGATCGAAGCGTTTGCCGGTTCCGTCGTCGACAGCGCGCAAGACGTCTCGGCGATCAACCAGCTGATCCAGCGCCCGGATATCACCGCCCCTGAAGTGTTGACCCAGTTGCAGGAGTTGACCGGGCAATACAACGTCGACATCAACTTGCTCAACGTGCTGGTGCGCAAAGCGGTGGGCACGGCAGAAACCTTGTTGCGTGCGTCATGAAGTTGAAGCCAGGCCTGTTGTGGCTGCTGTTTTGTCTGGCGCTGGTGGGGTGTCGCCAGCCGAGTCTGCTGGAAGGGCTGGATCAGCAGCAGGCCAACGAAGTGCTTTCGGTGCTGCAACGCAACAACATCGCGGCGGTGAAAGTCGACGGCGGCAAAGCCGGCTACGCGGTGAAAATCGATCAGCTGGATTTTTCCGCCGCGGTCGATCTGCTCAACCTCTATTCCTTGCCGTCCCGGCCACGCCTGCAAGTCGCCGAGATGTTCCCGTCCGACTCCCTGGTGGCTTCACCCCGCGCGGAAAAGGCCCGCTTGTATTCGGCATTGGAGCAGCGCATCGAACAGTCCTTGGGGGTACTCGAAGGCGTGGTTTCCGCACGGGTGCATGTCAGTTACGACCTGGACGCCGGCGAGGGTGGACGCAAGCCGGCGCCTATCCATCTTTCGGCGTTGGTGCTGCATGAGCGCGATATCGAAGCGCAATTGCTGATCACTGACATCAAGCGTTTCCTCAAGAACAGTTTTGCAGCGGTGGAGTACGAGAACATCTCGGTGGTGCTGTCCAAGCGTTCGCCGACCCAGCATGTCGCGCCGTCGCTGGCCGTACCGCAGGGACCGTCGCGCTGGCCTTGGTTGTTCGCCGTGATCGGCGGTGGCGGCGCAGCCTGGGCCTATCTCCAGTCAAACCCAGGGCGGCGTGATGTCGGACCTTGAACATCTACAGCAGATCTTCGCTGAGCCCTTGGCTTATCTGCACCCTCAACGCCTGGTGATACCGGCAGGATTCGAAGGGGACGCGGCACGCCGCCAGCTCAACCGAATAGTGCTGGAGGGGCTGGAACTGCAAGGGCCGTGGCCGGCGGTGCCGCTGACCGGCGTGGTGAAACAGTGGGTTCGTCATTGGCGCCAATTGCCCTGTATCGCCTTGTTGATAGGCGCCTATCGCTTGATGCCCGACCTGGCGCGTGGCGCGGCCCTGGGCTGCTTGCCCGTGTCGGTTCGGCGGTTCGCCGGCTACAGCCTCGGCGCGCGAAGCGGCCTGCCAATCGAGGGCTCGCCTGTCGCCGTGGAACAGGTCGAAGCGGCCGGCCTCAATGCACTGTGGAGCTGGGAAGGGCAGGTCCCGCCGATGTTGCTCGAACGCCTGGCGTTGCAGTTCTCCGCGCCAGTGGTTCGCTTGCACCAGCAATGGCCAGTCTCGAAACCTGATCCCGTTCTTTTCTTTTTGGCGGTGCAGCATGCTCGATTCCATCCGCTCCCTGAGTGACCTGCCGGCGTCCGAGGACGTGCGCCTGGCCCGCGAGGACATCGCCGCCGCCCGCCGCCGTCAAGCCTTGCAGCGCGAGGCCCAGCGCCGGGCGCGTGAGTGCATCGAGCAGGCCCAGCGCGAGGCCGCGGCGGTTCATGCACAAGCGTTTCAACAAGGCTATGCCGAAGGCATCCTGCGGGCAACCGGGCATCTGGCCGACGGCTTGCTGAAGTCACAGAACCTGGCGCTGCAATTGCGCAACGACCTTGCACAGGCTGCGGGTGATTTGCTCGCGCAAGCCTTGAGCCGTTCGCAATGGCTGGACGAAATGCTCGAACATTGGCTGGCCGGGCAAACGGGCGACCCGGGCGCGGTACTGCACGTATTGCTGCCGCTGCATTGTCGCCCGCGCGGCGATGAACTGCGCGACAGCTTGCGCGAGCGTTGGGCTGGCGAGCTGATTGTCGAATATCACCGGCAAGACCGCTATGTGCTGCGGTTGGCGGATCAACTGCTGGAGTTCGATGTTGAAACGACCCGACAACGGCTGGCGCCAAGGCTGTTGGCGAGCATCGCTGATCTGCCGGAATCGGTCCGTGTCCTGGACCAGGCTTCGCAGCAGGCGTTGAAGGATCTGTGCTTGGGCTTCGTCGACACCCCGCAGACCGCCTCTGGAGAAGTCCACCATGAAGATTGAATCCATGAGCGTTTCCAGCCCCGTTGAGCACGGCGCCAGCGCGTCGGTCGAGAGGCTGGAATCGAGGTTGCTGGCCGCCCGCCAGGAAGCGGCTGGCAGCAAGCGTCCGGACCCTGAGTTCGAGCACTTGTATCAATTGCTGCTGGCCATGGAAGGGCAGGGGGAGAAGGCGATCCATGAATTTTTACGCACGCTGCGGGGAGCGGATGGAGCAACCGCTGCGTACCCCACCGCCAAGGCGTTGAAGGCGATTACGCAACAGGTTCTGTATCGATTGAAGGAGGACGGGCTGGAAAAGTCGCAGCTCTATAAGGAAGTCGTCGGGGCCAATGGCCTGGCGTTCGCCATGGAAGTCTTTGTCTTGGGCGTGATGCGCGATGTGATGCAGCCGATGGGGGATGACGCTTGGGAGAAGAGTGAGTGGTGACACGGCGTGCGCCTTGGCAAGAAAGCCAGGCGCACAATGCTGTTCAGTGATTGACCTTGTGGCGAGGGAACAAGCTCCCTCGCCACACTTCGAGTGCTTTTTGCGGTATCCGCTTACCGTTTGATAGCAAGAAAATCTATGCGGGTTGGGTGCGCGCGTTGACGTACGTCGTGCCGGGACGCACAGCGAACACGACGGCAGCGACCAATGAATTGACCATATGGTCGACCATTTCCTTCGGGATGGGCAGGCTCGAAAAGTATCGGGATGCTGCGATGACGACGTCCATGATTATCTGTCCTACGGAGGTTCGTATCGCATTGGTGGACAGGAGTTGGTTGGCCACGATGCCGGAAGTGGGTATTCGGAAAGACATGGGGTCGATACGAAAACCCTTTTCGGAAGGATTTTCTTGCAGGGCGTGCATCGCTTCGCCCATGAGTACTTGGCCGAAGACGTCGGCCCCGGCGTTGTAGGCGCCCCGCAATACATCGTGTCCCAATATCGGAACCAGGGAGTCGACAATTTGCTCGGCCTGGGCCTCAATCGGCAGATTTGTATCGGGCCGGGCATTGGCCTGTTGCTCCGCCCAAGTCGACAGTTGAAAGGCAAAGCTTTCCGCTTCGGAGGGTGGGGGCTTGCTGCCCTGCGCCATGACATACCCGGGACCTGAGTGTGGTGCGGTGTAGTTCATGCCGGTGAAGGACAGGAACTGGAGCACTCCGTTCAGCGCGCCAGCGGCTGCCGTACCGCCGGGGGTGGCTTTTGCATTGTCGCCAGTGGGGCAGAACAGGCTCACCAGGTCCTGGGCAAACGTGTAGAACGCCATTTGCGAGCCGAAGGAGGCCAATGCCGGCAGCGCGGTTGGAACGGTTACAGCGGCTGTCAGGGCTAGGGCCGATACTGTGAGGGTGATGAGGCGAGCCATGCGCGTTTCGGCGTTCGCGGTTCCATTGCACTCGTCCCTGATGGCGCCGAGAATGTTCAGCAGTGGGCCGATGCACTGGGCAACCGCGCCGATCACACTGCGTGTCAGTGGCGAAGCGGCAGCGGACTGGAGTGTTTTTTCCAGGGCGAACCCGACCAGTTGCCTGATCACCGTGAGGGTGCCGGTGACCAGGCCGGTGCGCAGGCCGGAAATCGTCAGGTTGCTGGCCCAGCGTCCGAGATCGCCCTCGAATTCGTTGTTGACCAGCTTGCCCAGTTGCTCGCCGAGGTATTCCAGGATGATTTGGCCGCGTTGTATGAACGAGTCGGAATCTAATGAATGGCTTGAGCCTTCGAACATACTCAGGTCAATCTCTAAAACGCTATCACCGTCGCCGTCAGTGGCGCCGTTTAGCTTCGATTCGACGTCTTTGACGATTGCCCGAGTGGGCATGTCGGCGCTGTTCATTTGCTCTGTAATGAGTTCATGAAGGGCTTCGTCGACGCTCATCAGTGCGATTTTTAAATTTTCTGATGACAGCTGGCTTTTCTGCTCAGCAGGAATGCTTTCATTGAGCATCTCTAAAATGGTGTGGGACGAGCCCCCTTCAATATTGATGACAGTGTCCGGTCTATCGGTGCGAACGGATTCATTTGGAATGGGGCGAGTTAAAGGCAGGGATGAAATTTGCATTTTTGATCCTGGATGCGAAGGGCTTTCTGGTTGCTGCCGTTGCAGCTGCATCGCTCTTTTGCAGGCTTTTGGCGCTCGCAACTATCAAATAACGCTCCAAGGCAAAGGGGCGCGGCGCGTTGGCGCAAAGATGGAGCCCGCAATCAAAGCGGTTCTCGCCGCTAGCGCTCCTGCTCGGTATAATCCCGTCACTTTTTATTACCCTGAGTCAAACCCACCCATGTACACCCTGGCCCGTGAGCTGCTGTTCAAACTTTCCCCGGAAACCTCCCACGATCTGTCCCTGGACCTGATCGGCGCGGGCGGACGTTTGGGCCTCAACGGTTTACTGTGCAAGGCCCCGGCGAAGTTACCGGTGACGGTCATGGGCCTGGAGTTTCCCAACCCGGTCGGGTTGGCGGCGGGCCTGGACAAGAATGGCGCGGCCATCGACGGGTTCGCCCAGCTGGGTTTCGGTTTCGTGGAGATCGGTACCGTTACCCCGCGCCCACAGCCCGGCAACCCCAAGCCACGGCTTTTCCGCCTGCCGCAAGCCGAGGCGATCATCAACCGCATGGGCTTCAACAACCTGGGCGTCGACAACCTGCTGGCCCGGGTGGCCGCCGCCAAGTACAAAGGCGTGCTGGGCATCAACATCGGCAAGAATTTCGACACCCCGGTGGAGCGTGCCGTCGACGACTACCTGATCTGCCTGGACAAGGTCTACGCCCACGCCAGCTACGTGACCGTCAACGTCAGCTCCCCCAACACCCCGGGCCTGCGCAGCCTGCAATTCGGTGATTCCCTCAAGCAACTGCTGGCCGACCTGGCCCAGCGTCGCGCGGAGCTGGCGTTGACCCACGGCCGGCACGTGCCACTGGCGATCAAGATCGCCCCGGACATGACCGACGAAGAGACTATCCAAGTCGCCCAGGCCCTGATCGAGACCGGCATGGACGCGGTGATTGCCACCAACACGACCCTGGGTCGCGAAGGTGTCGAAGGGCTGGAGCACGGTGACGAGGCGGGCGGTTTGTCCGGTGCGCCGGTGCGTGACAAGAGCACTCACACCGTGAAAGTGCTGGCTGATGAGTTGGCAGGGCGTTTGCCGATCATTGCGGCGGGAGGCATCACCGAGGGCCGGCATGCCGCCGAGAAAATCACCGCCGGGGCGAGCCTGGTGCAGATTTATTCGGGTTTTATCTACAAAGGGCCGGCGCTGATTCGTGAATCAGTGGATGCGATTGCGGCGTTGCGTTGATTCAGGCGCGCTCGGCTCTATTGTGGCGAGCAGGTTTTTTTGTGGGAGCAAAGCTTGCTCGCGATACGGGCACCTCGGTTCCAGATAGACCGTGTCGTCTTCATCGCGGGCAAGCCTTGCTCCCACAGAAGGTGGGGCTCGCCCACAAGAGTGTTTGCAGTCCAGGTATTCACAGTGTTCAGAAAACCCAGGCATTAAAAAGGGCTCCTCGAAGGAGCCCCCTGGGCCGTAGCCCGCCGTCCGGATGGGACGTGCGTGGTTAAATCGATATGGGTGTCAAATTGTCGAGTTCTTGAGTATTAAGCCCTGTGTCAGCCGACGGCGTGAAGTTCGTTGAGTCTATGGATACCCGCAGTGCCGGTCATACCGTCCCAATTGTCGCCGCGTCCTTCTCGCCAGCCATTGATCCAGGCTTGACGTACCGACGGTAGAGTAAAGGGGCAAAGCTCACGGGATTTACCACCAACGCCATATTGGTAACCACGTAAAAATGCTCTTTCCAACGGATCACGCTTAAGTCTTCTCATAGGGTGTTTCCCTCACTTGTTGACTGTTGCTTCGCGTCGACCTCTATCGAGGCCGGGGCAGAATCATTCTGCCGTTGGTGGCTCGTTGCCGGCGTGACGAGCCAAGGTGTTGGCGCCGTTGCGACGTCAACCTGTGTTGAGTTCTAACCAAAGCGTCACATGGATGGAATGATCGTTTTGTCATAAGCACGTAACAATAAAGATGTTAGGGCGATAAGTAACTTGATGTTCGTTGACCGCTTTTGAGCAAGACCCCTGTATGATCGGCCCTGCGCCAAAGGGGCAGTCTTCCTTCGAATGAGAATGTCCCCCTGTTGCACTCAGGTACTATTCGACGAAAGGGTCGAGTTTTCACAATTTGTTGCACAGAATTTTTTATCTGCCTTCGCATCCAAGCTCTTCTAACCTGAGCGGCGAGGGCGGGACGGCACACTCTCGTGCCACGCGGGTGCTCTTGAGAAAAGCACCTGATTGAACCCGACCCGGCAATGCGTTGCCCGGTCCACTTAGCCAAAGGCTCTGGAAATCCCATGTCCGATCGTTTCGAACTCTTCCTCACTTGCCCCAAGGGCCTCGAAGGCCTGCTCATCGAGGAAGCCGTCGGGCTTGGCCTTGAAGAGGCGCGCGAGCACACCTCCGCCGTGCGCGGCATGGCCGACATGGAAACGGCCTATCGCCTGTGCCTGTGGTCGCGCCTGGCCAACCGCGTGTTACTGGTACTCAAGCGTTTCCCGATGAAGGACGCCGAAGACCTGTACCACGGCGTGCTGGACGTCGACTGGCAAGACCACATGCTCGCTGATGGCACCTTGGCGGTGGAGTTCAGCGGCCACGGCTCGGGCATCGACAACACTCACTTCGGCGCCTTGAAAGTCAAGGATGCCATCGTCGACAAGCTGCGCACCCCGACAGGCGAGCGACCGTCCATCGACAAGCTCAACCCGGACCTGCGCATCCACCTGCGCCTGGACCGTGGCGAAGCGATCCTCTCCCTGGATCTTTCTGGCCACAGCCTGCACCAGCGCGGCTATCGTTTGCAGCAGGGCGCTGCGCCGCTGAAGGAAAACCTCGCCGCCGCGATCCTGATCCGCGCCGGTTGGCCGCGTATTGCCGCTGAAGGCGGGGCGCTGGCCGACCCGATGTGCGGTGTTGGCACGTTCCTGGTGGAGGCCGGGATGATCGCCGCCGACATGGCGCCGAACCTGCGCCGCCAGCAATGGGGCTTCACCGCCTGGCTCGGCCACGTGCCGGCGCTGTGGAAGAAGCTCCACGAAGAGGCGACCGCCCGCGCCGCCGCCGGGCTGGCCAAGCCGCCGTTGTGGATTCGCGGCTACGAAGCCGACCCACGGCTGATCCAGCCGGGCCGCAACAACGTCGAGCGGGCAGGCTTGAGCGAGTGGATCAAGATCTATCAAGGCGAAGTCGCCACCTTTGAACCCCGTCCGGACCAGAACCAGAAGGGCCTGGTGATCTGCAACCCTCCGTACGGTGAGCGTCTGGGCGATGAAGCCAGCCTGCTTTACCTCTACCAGAACCTGGGCGAACGCCTGCGCCAGGCCTGCCTGAATTGGGAGGCGGCGGTGTTTACTGGTGCGCCGGACCTGGGCAAGCGCATGGGCATTCGCAGCCACAAGCAGTATTCGTTCTGGAACGGGGCCTTGCCGTGCAAGTTACTGCTGATCAAGGTGTTGCCGGATCAGTTCGTCACCGGCGAGCGCCGTAGCCCGGAACAGCGTCAGGCCGAGCGTGAGCAGGCCGCCTACGATCAAACCCCGGAAGTGCCGCAAGAGCGCCAGTACAACAAGAACGGCAACCCGATCAAACCGGCCCCGTCGCCAGCCCCTGTGGTCGAGCAGGCGCGGTTGAGCGAAGGCGGGCAGATGTTCGCCAATCGCCTGCAAAAAAACCTCAAGTCGCTGAGTAAGTGGGCCAAGCGTGAAGGCGTTGAGTGCTACCGGGTCTACGATGCCGACATGCCGGAATACTCCATGGCCATTGACCTGTACCACGACTGGGTGCACGTTCAGGAGTACGTTGCGCCAAAGTCCATCGACCCGGAAAAAGCCTCGGCCCGTTTGTTCGACGCCCTGGCGGCCATTCCCCAGGCACTGAACATCGACAAGAGCCGCGTGGTGATCAAGCGCCGCGAGCGTCAGAGCGGCACCAAGCAGTACGAGCGCCAGAGCGCCCAGGGCAAGTTCACCGAGGTCAACGAAGGCGGGGTGAAGCTGCTGGTCAACCTCACCGACTACCTGGACACTGGCCTGTTCCTCGACCACCGGCCAATGCGCCTGCGGATCCAGAAGGAAGCGGCTGGCAAGCGTTTCCTCAACCTGTTCTGTTACACCGCGACCGCAAGCGTCCACGCTGCCAAGGGTGGTGCCCGGAGCACCACCAGTGTCGATTTGTCGAAAACTTACCTGGATTGGGCGCGGCGCAACCTGTCGCTCAATGGTTTTTCCGACAAGAACCGTCTGGAACAGGGCGATGTGATGGCCTGGCTTGAAGCCAGCTGTGATGAGTACGACCTGATTTTCATCGATCCGCCGACCTTCTCCAATTCCAAGCGCATGGAGGGAGTGTTCGACGTGCAGCGCGATCATGTCCAGTTGCTGGACCTGGCCATGGCGCGCCTGGCACCGGGCGGTGTGCTGTACTTCTCCAACAACTTCCGCAAGTTCCAGCTCGAAGATAACCTCGGCGAGCGTTATGCGGTGGAAGAGATCACAGCCAAGACCATTGATCCGGATTTTGCACGCAACGGTAAGATCCACCGTGCCTGGAAGATCATGTCTCGTTGACTCGTAGCTGATTGGATCCACGAAGCCTTGTATTTCAAGGCTTCTGGCCTCATTTGGGGACTGGTCAAAGTAATGGCTAATAGCTATAACTTAGGCTGTGTCCAGGGTTGTGCCCATGCCTGGCTCCTTTCTGAGTTGTATTTATGGCATTGCATCAGGTGCGCCCCAGAATACTGGGCTTTATCAGCGAAGATGTGTCGGCCTGGCTGGTGGCTTCGCTGGTCCTGCTGGCCGGTACGGTCCTGACCGGCTTGCTGACCTGGGCGATGATGAACCTGTTCAATCAGCAATTGCGCCAGCGCTTCGAACTGCAAGCAGAGGAGCGTTTCAGCCGCATCGAGGAACATTTCCAGGACGAGGAGCTACTCCTCGACAGCCTGGGACGCTTCTTTGCCAACTCCGAAGATGTCTCCGACAGCGAATTCCATGGTTACGCCGACGCACTGTTGCGCCGTACCCGGGCCTTCGCCTGGGCACCCAGGGTGCTACGCGACGAACGGCAAGCGTTCGAACAGCAGGCGCGGGCCGAAGTGGCCAGCCAATTTGCGATCCGCGAGGCGGATGACAACGGTGGCTTGCGGCAGGCCGCCGAGCGGGACGAATACGCACCGGTGCTCTACATCCACAATCGGACTCCCTACGGGGCACCACTGGGCCTGGATCTGCTTTCCGAACCCTTGCGCCGTGCCACCCTCGAACGTGCCCGTCAGCGCGGCGGACTGGTGGTCTCGCAACCCGTGGACCTGATGGGCGCCGACCCGGTGTTTACCCGCGGAGTACTGCTGGTTGCGCCGGTTATCCGGGAATCGGCCAGCGAACCGTTCGGATACGTGGTGGCGGCCATCAGCATGCGGCAACTGGTAGGTGACGGACTGCCAGCGTCCGGTCACGACAATCTGTCGATGCGGATCATGGACCTGTCTGTCGAAAACGCGGAAGAGGCGCTGTTCGAGTCCCACAACCCTGTGGGCCGTAGTGATTTGTCGGCGACCCGTCTATTGCGCTTGGCCGATCGCGACTACCGGGTGGAGTTGCGTCCCAGCCGGGTGTTCCTGTCGACCAATCATTCGTCGGTCACCAGCATGGTGATACTCGGCGGCTTGCTCAGTCTGCTGCTCAGCGCCTTGCTTTATGTGCTGGTCAGCCAACGGCAAAGAGCCTTGAAACTGGTGGAGCAACGCACCCTTGAGTTGCGCGCCCGGGAGCAGGAACTGCGCGGTACCCACGGCCAATTGCGCGGTGTGCTGGATGCCGCGACCCAGGTCGCGATCATCGCCACTGACCTGCGCGGCGTCATTACCACCTTTAACGCCGGTGCTGAGCAGATGCTCGGCTACCAAAGCTGCGAGGTCCTGCAAAGCATGACCCTGGAAGGCCTGCATGTACCGCGCGAACTCCAGGCCCGCGCCGCGCAACTCGGCGCGCGCTTTGGCAAACCGATTCCCACGTGTCATGCGATGCTGCTCGAGGGCGGCGAGCAGGGCGGACAACAGGCGCGGGAGTGGACCCTGGTGCGCCGCGATGGCAGCCACCTGACCGTGAACATGCTCGCCACTCCGATGCTCGATGACCAGGGGCTGTGGGTCGGGCACCTGGCAATCTGTATTGACATCACCGAACGCAAGCGTGTCCACGAAGCATTGGCCGCCCGAGACCTGTTGTTGAAAAAGCTCAGCGCCCATGTGCCCGGAGGCATCTACCAGTTCAAAATGGATTTCAACGGCCGTTTCAGTGTGATCTATGCCAGCGACGGCATTCGCGACATCTATGAATTGGAGCCCGATGTGCTGGTGCAGAACGCCGAGGCGATCTTCTCGCGCATCCACCCACTGGACAGCACGCGTGTTCGCGCTTCGATCCGTTCTTCGGCTCACACCTTGAGCCCGTGGCGGGAAGAGTATCGGGTGCAGTTGCCCTTGCGCGGCCTGCGCTGGGTGCGCGGCGAGGCCACGCCCGAGGAACTGCCCGGCGGCGGGGTGTTGTGGCACGGCTATATCTCGGATATTTCCGATCTCAAGCGGGTGGAGGAAGAGCTGCGAGCCTTGTCCGTGACCGACGCCTTGACCGGCATCCGCAACCGCCGCTACTTCCAGGAACGCCTGACCTCGGAGATGGCCCGAGTCGAACGCGGTTCCGGGGGGCTGGCGGTGATCATGCTCGACATCGATCACTTCAAGCGCATCAACGACCAGCATGGCCACGCGGTGGGCGACCGGGTGCTGCAGGTGGTCTGCCAGCGCGTCGCCCAACGGTTGCGTCGCACCGATGTGTTCTGCCGGCTGGGTGGCGAAGAGTTCGTAGTGCTGTGCCCGGACACCGACAGCGACAGTGCCTATTCCCTGGCGCTGGGGCTGTGGGAAGGCTTGCGGGCAGCGCCCATCGAGGATGTGGGTTTTGTCACCGCCAGCTTCGGTATCGCCACCTGGCGCGCCGGGGAGGGCGCCGATGCGTTGCTGCTAAGGGCTGACTCTGGCGTTTATGCAGCCAAGCAGGCCGGGCGGGATCGGGTCGAAGTGCAGTTGGGCTAGCCCCGATTGATCTTCTGCGGGCACAAGTGCGTGTATGACACAGATTCCCTGTGGGAGCGAGCCTGCTCGCGATAGCGGTGTGTCATTGAACATCGATGTTCGCTGACCGACCGAATCGCGAGAAGGCTCCCACATTGGGTTTGTGCCGGGTCAGAGCACCGAAGCCGTCTGCGGCAGTTTCGGCTGGCGGTACAGGTCCAGCAGCACTTGGTCCAGTACCGAAGATGCGCCCCAAGGCTTCGGATCGTTGAGAATCGCTACCACCGCCCAGGTATTGCCGTTGATGTCGCGGCTGTAGCCGGCGATGGCGCGGACGGTGTTCAGGGTACCGGTCTTGACGTGGGCTTCACCGGCCATGGCAGTGGTCTTGAGGCGTTTACGCATGGTGCCGTCGGTGCCGGCAATCGGCATCGAACTGATGAACTCCGCCGAGTACGGGCTGCGCCAGGCGGCTTGCAGCATGGCGGCCATTTCCCGGGCACTGACCCGTTCGGCGCGGGACAGCCCGGAGCCATTCTCCATCACCAGGTGTGGCGCGGTGATGCCTTTCTTCGCCAACCACTGGCGCACCACCCGTTGCGCCGCCTTTGCGTCGTCACCGTCGGCTTCGTTGCGGAACTGCGCGCCCAGGCTCAGGAACAGCTGCTGGGCCATGGTGTTGTTACTGTATTTGTTGATGTCGCGGATGATCTCCGCCAGGTCCGGGGAGAACGCCCGGGCCAGCACCTTGGCGTTGCTTGGGGTCGCGGCCAGGCGGTCCTGGCCCTGGATGCTGCCGCCCAGTTCCTTCCAGATCGCCCGCACCGCACCGGCGGTGTAGGTGGCGTGGTCCAGCAGCGACAGATAAGTCTGCGAGCTGCAACCGTCGCCGAGCTGGCCGCCGACGGTCACCGTCACGCTGCCGTCCGGCTGGGTCACCGGGTTGTAGCGCACGCCGCCAGCGCATTGCTTGGAATTGACGGCCTTGACCTGGTTTTCGATGCGAATGCTGGCAATCGGTGGCTCTACCGACACCAGCACCCGGCCGCCGTCATTGCGGGCGACGAAGCGCAGGGCCTTGAGGTTGACCAACAGCGAGTCGGGCTTGACCAGGAACGGTTTGTTTTCGTCGTTGCCGTCGTCGTTGAACTCGGGCAGTTGCGGCTGGATGAAGAAGCCGCGATCGAGCACCAGGTCGCCGGTGACTTGCTGCACGCCGTTGGCCCGCAGGTCGCGCATCAGCAGCCAGAGTTTTTCCATGTTCAGCTTGGGGTCGCCGCCGCCCTTGAGGTACAGGTTGCCGTTGAGAATCCCGCCGCTGAGGGTGCCGTCGGTGTAGAACTCGGTTTTCCACTGGTGATTGGGACCGAGCATTTCCAGGGCCGCGTAGGTGGTCACCAGTTTCATGGTGGACGCCGGGTTCACCGAAACGTCGGCGTTGTACAGGGTCGGGGTACCGGGGCCGTTGAGCGGGATCATTACCAGGGACAGGGCGTCATCCTGCAGCTTGCTGGCCTTGAGGGCCTTTTGCACGTTGGGCGACAGGGCGGTATTGATCGTGGCGGCGTGGGTGGTGACAGGGAGGGCCAGGGGAAGAAGAAGGCTGGCCAGAAGCAGTGGACGCAAAGATTTGATCATTTGAAATAAAACCCTACGGGCGAGGGGGAAAAGACGAGGACATGAAAATGAACGTCCTCAACGGTCATGAAAGTGTCGGCATTATGCCCCAAGCCGCAACGGCTTGGGCCGTGCCTGAGCCCTTCGAATGCTATTTTTTACCGACGGTAGGCCGATACGCCCGATCAGTCGGGCAATCGACGCACCAAACTGGTAAAGTGCCGGCCGTTATTACTTATGAGGATTGTTCCAATGGCGACTAACCGTTCCCAGCGTCTGCGCAAAAAACTGTGCGTGGATGAATTTCAAGAGCTGGGTTTCGAACTGAACCTGGATTTCAAAGAAGATCTGGCCGATGAGGCTATTGACGCTTTCCTCGACGCTTTCCTGAAAGAAGCCATGGAAGCCAACGGCCTGGGCTATGTCGGCGGTGACGACTACGGTCTGGTTTGCCTGCAGAAGCGTGGTTCGGTCACCCAGGAGCAACGTGCTGCCGTTGAAGCCTGGCTCAAGGCACGTCCTGAGCTGACCAGCGTGGAAGTCAGCCCGCTGATGGACGTCTGGTACCCGGAAAAGCCGATCAATCCGGTCGCTTGATGTAAAAAAACCGGCAGCCCTTCCGGGCGCCGGTTTTTTTGTGCCTGTCTGTTGGGTAGATGTTGTCCTTCAGGCCGCCATCGCGAGCAGGCTCGCTCCCACAGAGGGATCTGTGTCGTTCACAACAACCCTGTGGGAGCGAGCCTGCTCGCGATGCTTTTAAGCGTTGCGCCAGTTCAGGATCAGCAAGGTCAACACCCCCGCCACAATCCCCCAGAACGCCGAGCCGATGGAAAACAGCGTCATCCCCGACGCCGTGACCATGAAGGTGATCAGCGCCGCTTCCCGTTCCTTCACTTCGCTCATGGCGATGCTCAAGCCGTTGATGATCGACCCGAACAGCGCCAAGGCCGCGATGGACAGCACCAATTCCTTGGGCAGCGCCGCGAACAACGCCGCCAGCGTTGCGCCGAACACTCCGGCGATCCCGTAGAAAACCCCGCACCAGAGCGCCGCCGTGTAGCGCTTGTTGCGATCTTCGTGGGCATGCGGCCCGGTGCAGATGGCCGCACTGATGGCCGCCAGATTGATACCATGGGAACCGAACGGCGCCAGCAGCAACGAAGCGATGCCAGTGCTGGTGATCAGCGGCGAGGCCGGCACGTTGTAGCCGTCGGCCCGCAGCACGGCGATGCCGGGCATGTTCTGCGAGGTCATCACCACCACGAACAGCGGAATGCCGATGCTGATGGTGGCCGCCAGGGAAAAGTGTGGTGTGGTCCAGACGGGCGTCGCGACTTCCAGGACAAAGCCGCTGAAGTCCAGCAACCCCATCAGGCCCGACAACGCCGTACCGATCAACAGTGCCGCCAGTACCGCGTAGCGCGGCGACAGGCGCTTGACGAACAGGTAGGTGAAAAACATCCCCAGTACCAGGCCGGTGCGATGTTGGGTGGCGATGAAGATTTCGCTGCCGATCTTGAACAGAATCCCCGCCAGCAACGCCGCCGCCAGTGAGGCCGGAATCCGCTTGACCAGGCGCTCGAAACTGCCGGTCAGGCCGCAGACCGTCACCAATACCGCACAGGTGATGTAGGCGCCGATGGCCTCGCCGTAACTCACGCCGCCCAGGCTGGTGATGAGCAGCGCCGCGCCGGGTGTCGACCAGGCGATGGTGATCGGTGTGCGATAACGCAACGACAGGCCGATGGAGCACACCGCCATGCCGATGGAAATCGCCCAGATCCACGAGGAAATCTGCCCGCTGCTCAACCCTGCTGCCTGCCCTGCCTGGAACATCAGTACCAGGGAACTGGTGTAGCCGGTCATCATTGCGATGAACCCGGCGACGATGGCCGAGGGCGAGGTATCGGCCAGCGGGCGAAGTGGCGTGGTCGTGACTTCGGTCATGGTGCAGAGTGGTCCTTATTGTAGATTTGCCTGGCCTGGTGGAGCCACGGATTGCGGGTTTAAGCCTAAACTCAACGAAGTCACCGATTGCAATACAGCCATGCCCGCAAACAGCCATACAGTCGTGTTGCCATCAGAGGTTGTGTACAATCGAGCTGTTTTTTACGCGATACTTGCCAGCGACCCGCTGTGCCGTATTACAGTCACGGTCAATTCGCCGCAGTTCTCCCGACTCGAGTGCCCATGAACGAACAGTTGCAGCCCCTCAAGAAACAACCGCGAGCAGGTAAAGCCGGCCGCAGCGGAACCCAGGACGATATTGTCTATGCGCATATCTTCGAGGCCATCCTCGAACAACGCCTGGCGCCCGGTACAAAGTTGAGCGAAGAGGCACTGGGGGAGATTTTCGGGGTCAGCCGCACGATCATTCGCCGGGCGCTGTCACGCCTGGCCCACGAAGGCGTGGTGCTGCTGCGGCCCAATCGCGGTGCCGTGGTGGCGAGCCCGAGTGTCGAAGAGGCGCGCCAGGTGTTCATGGCCCGTCGCCTGGTGGAAAGGGCGATCACTGAACTGGCGGTGCAGCACGCCACGGCCGAACAATTGGCTGAGTTACGGCAGATGGTCAGCGACGAACGCGACAGCTTCTCCCGTGGCGACCGCGGCGCGGGCATCCGCCTGTCGGGCGAGTTCCACCTCAAGCTCGCCGAAGCGGCGAAGAACGCGCCGTTGATCAGCTTCCAACGCAGCCTGGTGTCGCAGACTTCGTTGATCATTGCCCAATACGAAAGCGGCAACCGTTCCCACTGTTCCTACGACGAACACACCCAGCTGATCGACGCCATCGAGGCCCGCGACGCCACGCTGGCCGTGGATCTGATGATGCATCACATGGATCACATCGACAGCAAGCTCAACCTCGACGAGGAAAGCGCGTCGGATGACTTGCATGCGGTGTTCTCGCATTTGTTGCAGAGCAAGAAGCCGGGGCGGTCGACGGCCAAACTCTGATGGATTGAGCCAGTTATACCGAGTCGCCTTCTATCGCGAGCAGGCTCGCTCCCACAGTGGATTTGTGTCGTTCACATTCCCCTGTGGGAGCGAGCCTGCTCGCGATTGGCGATCTGACAGGCAACAAGAATCTAGCGCTGATGCACCAACCGGCCAGCCGCATAAGTTTGCGCCACCGTCCGGTCATCCCCCAGCGTCATCAACACAAACAACTTCTCGGCAATGTCCCGGGCCTGCTTGAGGCGATAGCCCAGCAGCGGCGTGGCGTTGTAATCCAGCACCAGAAAGTCCGCATCGGTACCCGGCTGCAAAGTCCCGATCTTGTCCTCCAGGCGCAGGGCCCGGGCGCCGCCGAGGGTGGCCAGGTACAGCGACTTGAACGGGCTCAGCCGCGCGCCCTGCAACTGCATCACCTTGTAGGCTTCGTTCAAAGTTTGCAGCAGCGAAAAACTGGTGCCGCCGCCCACGTCCGTGCCCAACCCTACGTTCACCTTGTGCTTCTCGGCCATAGGCAGATTGAACAGGCCGCTGCCGAGGAAAAAGTTCGAGGTCGGGCAGAAGGCGATGGCCGAACCGGTCTCGGCCAGGCGCGCACATTCGTCGTCGCACAAATGCACGCCATGGGCGAACACCGAGCGCTCGCCGAGCAGTTGGTAATGATCATAGACGTCCAGGTAACCCTTGCGCTCCGGAAAGAGTTCCTTGACCCACTGCACTTCCTGCAGGTTTTCACTGATGTGAGTCTGCATGTACAGGTCTGGATATTCCCCCAGCAACTGACCGGCCAGGGCCAATTGTTCCGGCGTGCTGGTAGGCGCGAAGCGCGGGGTCACGGCATAGTGCAGCCGGCCCTTGCCGTGCCAGCGCTCGATCAGCGCCTTGCTTTCGGTGTAGCTCGATTCGGCGGTGTCGACCAGGTAGTCCGGGGCGTTGCGGTCCATCATCACTTTGCCGGCGATCATGCGCAGGTCGAGCTTCTGGGCCACTTCGAAAAACGAGTTCACCGATTGCGGGTGCACGCTGCCGAACACCAGTGCGGTGGTGGTGCCGTTGCGCAGCAGTTCCTTGACGAAAATATCGGCCACCGCATCGGCGTGGGCCTGGTCGGCGAACTGGCTTTCGCAGGGGAAAGTGTAGGTATTGAGCCAGTCGAGCAATTGCTCGCCATAGGCACCGACCATGCCGGTCTGTGGCAGGTGAATGTGGGTGTCGATGAAGCCGGGGGTGATCAGCGCATCCGGGTAATGCTTGATTTCGATGTCCGCCGCCAGGGTCGGCAGCAGGTCGTGGGCGTGGCCGATGGCGCTGATCTGGCCGTTTTCCACCACCAGCAAACCGTCTTCGAAATATTCATAGGACGCCTCGATGCCGACTTCGGCGGGGTCGGCGAGGCTGTGGAGCAGGGCGGCGCGGTAGGCTTTGCGTGTCAGGGGCATGGGGATACTCAACGATTGTTCAACGGTTCGCCTGGCTACGGCGCGAGGCCGGTAGCAGCTTGGCAATCGGTTCGGCGCGGGCGGTGTGCTGGCCGAAATCGGCGTTATAGGTGGCGATGATTTCGCCGGCGATAGAGATGGCGATTTCCACAGGCAATTTGCCTTTGACTTCGCCGATGCCCATCGGGCAGCGCATGCGCTGCAAGGTGGTGCTGTCGAAACCCCGATCACGCAGGCGATGTTCGAACTTGACCCGCTTGGTCTTCGAGCCGATCAGGCCGAAGTAGGCAAAATCGTTGCGCTTGAGAATCGCGGCGCTCAGCTCCAGGTCGAGCTGGTGGTTGTGGGTCATGACGATGCAGTAACTGCCAGCGGGCAATTCGTCGACTTCATCCAGCGGGTCTTCAGTCACGATCTTGCGCACGCCGTGGGGCAGGTGGTCGGGAAACTCGGCTTCCCGTGAGTCGATCCAGCGCACCTTGCAGGGCAGGCTCGCCAGCAACGGCACCAAGGCACGACCGACATGGCCGGCGCCGAACACGGCGATCTGCGCCTGGACCTGACCCATGGGTTCGAACAACAACACGGTCACACCGCCGCAGCACTGGCCCAGGCTGGCGCCGAGGCTGAAGCGTTCCAGATGGGTGCTTTGCTGGCCGCTGGCGAGCATGTCCCGGGCAATCTCCATGGCCTTGTATTCCAGGTGCCCGCCACCGATGGTGTCGAACGCCTGGCTGGCGCTGATGACCATCTTCGAACCGGCGTTGCGCGGGGTGGAGCCGAGCTCTTCGATGATCGTCACCAGCACGCAGGGTTCGCCGCGATCCTGCAGGTCGGCGAGGGCGCTGATCCAGTTGTACATATTCACCTCGACATCTCTGTTGTCTGTTCCGGCCTCATCGCGAGCAGGCTCGCTCCCACATTGGCTGGTGTTCACAATTCTCTGTGGGAGCGAGCCTGCTCGCGATTGGCTGCGCCGCGGTCTTAGAGCGAAGCCAACTCGGTTTCAGCTTCCCCAACCTTCGCCACCCTCAACCCGCGCATCTGCTCACACCCCCACAACACCCGCTCCGGTGTCGCCGGGGCGTCGATTTTCGGTTGGTGCTGGTAATCCCCCAGGCTCGCCACGGCGTCCTTGATCGCGCACCACGCGGCGATGCCAAGCATGAACGGCGGTTCGCCCACGGCCTTGGAATGGAACACCGTGTCTTCGGGGTTCTTGCGGTTTTCCACCAGCTTGACCCGCAGATCCAGTGGCATGTCGGCCACGGCGGGAATCTTGTAGCTGGCCGGACCGTTGGTCATCAGCTTGCCCTTGTCGTTCCACACCAGCTCTTCCATGGTCAGCCAGCCCATGCCCTGGATGAAGCCGCCCTCGACCTGGCCGATGTCGATGGCCTGGTTCAGCGAGGCGCCGACGTCGTGGAGGATGTCGGTGCGCAGCATCTTGTACTCGCCGGTGAGGGTGTCGACGATCACTTCGGCGCAGGCCGCGCCAAAGGCGTAGTAATAGAACGGCCGACCACGGGCCTGGCTGCGGTCGTAGTAGATTTTCGGGGTCTTGTAGAAACCGGTGCTCGACAACGAGACCTGGGCGAAATACGCCTGCTGCACTAGCGCCTCGAACGTCAGGATGTGATCGCGCACCCGCACATGGCCGTTGTGGAATTCCACGTCTTCTTCGCTGACCTTGTATTGCCGCGCGGCGAACTCCACCAGGCGCCGCTTGATGGTTTCGGCGGCATTCTGCGCGGCCTTGCCGTTCAGGTCGGCGCCACTGGATGCGGCGGTGGGCGAGGTGTTTGGCACCTTGTCGGTGTTGGTCGCGGTGATCTGCACTCGGTCCATTTCCACCTGGAATACCTCGGCCACCACTTGCGCGACCTTGGTGTTCAGGCCCTGGCCCATTTCCGTGCCGCCATGGTTC
This sequence comes from Pseudomonas sp. 43mfcvi1.1, assembly GCF_900115935.1. Lineage (NCBI taxonomy): Bacteria > Pseudomonadati > Pseudomonadota > Gammaproteobacteria > Pseudomonadales > Pseudomonadaceae > Pseudomonas > Pseudomonas sp. 43mfcvi1.1. The sequence continues at coordinate 347,536 of NZ_UETT01000001.1, forward strand.
AGGTGGATGCTGCCGTCGGTGTAGACGTGGATCAAGGCACCTGCCTGGTTGAGGAAACTGGCGGTGAACGAAATACCGAATTTCACCGGGGTCAGCGCCAAGCCTTTTTTCAGCACAGGGCTGTTGGCGTTGTAGCGACGGATCGCTTCGCGGCGTTCGGCGTACTGGCTGCTTTGCTCAAGTTCGGCGGTCATTTCCTCGAGCATGTTGTGCTCGACGGTCTGGTAGTAGTGAGTGACGTTGCGCTCGGTCTTGCCGTAGTAGTTGGCCTTGCGCACCGCCAGCGGATCGAGGCCCAGGTGCCGGGCGATGGCGTCCATCACCTCTTCGATGGCGACCATGCCTTGCGGCCCGCCGAAACCTCGGTAAGCGGTGTTCGACGCGGTGTTGGTCTTGCAGCGGTGGCCGTTGATGGTCGCGTCGCCCAGGTAATAGGCGTTGTCGGCATGGAACATCGCCCGGTCGACGATCGACGCCGACAGGTCCGGCGAGCAACCGCAGTTGCCGGCCAGTTCCAGGGCGATGCCATGCAGGCGCCCGGTGCGGTCGAAGCCCACGTCGTATTCGATGTAGAACGGGTGGCGCTTGCCGGTCATCAGCATGTCTTCCACACGCGGCAGGCGCATCTTGGTCGGCTGGCCGGTGAGGTGGGCGATGACCGCGCACAGGCACGCCGGGCTGGCGGCCTGGGTTTCCTTGCCGCCAAAGCCGCCGCCCATGCGGCGCATGTCCACCACGACTTTGTTCATCGACACGCCCAGTACCTCGGCCACCAGCTTCTGCACCTCGGTGGGGTTCTGGGTCGAGCAGTAGACGAGCATGCCGCCGTCTTCGGTGGGCATCACCGAGGAAATCTGGGTTTCCAGGTAAAAGTGTTCCTGGCCGCCGATGTGCAGCGAGCCTTGGATACGGTGCTCGGCGCTTGCCAGGGCCGTGGCCGAATCACCCCGTTGGTGGGTGTGGCTGTCGAGCACGAAGTGTCGTTTGCGCAAGGCTTCGACTACGTCGAGCACGGGTTCCAGGTCTTCGTATTCGACGATGGCCGCCATCGCGGCCTTGCGCGCGGTTTCCAGATCCTTGGCGGCGACGGCCAGCACCGGTTGGCCGACGAACTGCACGTCATCGATGGCCAGCAGCGGATCGCCGGGCAGCAACGGGCCGATGTCCTTCAGGCCCGGAATGTCTGCGTGGGTGATGGCGATGCGCACGCCTTCGAAGGCGTAGCAGGGCGTGGTGTCGATGCGCAGGATCCGGGCGTGAGCGCGGTCCGACAGCCGGGCATAGACGTGCAACTGGTTGGGGAATTCCAGGCGATCATCGATGTACTGCGCCTCGCCGGACACATGCTTGGCGGCGCTGTCATGCTTGACGCTGCGGCCCACGCCGGTGGTCAGGTCGCGGGCAAACAGCTCGGCCAGGTCGGCTTGGGTCTTTTCTACGGCGTGATGGTTAGACATAAGCGGTCACCCGAGTCTCGATGTGCGGTGTTTGCAGTTCGATGAAGTACTTGCGCAACAGATTGCGGGCGCTGAGCAGGCGGTATTCCTTGCTGGCGCGGAAATCCGACAGTGGTGTGAAATCCTCGGCCAGGGCCGCGCAGGCGCGCTCGACCGTGCTGTCGTTCCACTGGGCGCCGATCAAGGCGGCTTCACAATGCGTGGCGCGCTTGGGTGTCGCGGCCATCCCGCCGAAGGCCACGCGGGCGTCGCGGACCACGCCGTTGTCGATGCGCAGGTTGAACGCCGCGCACACGGCGGAAATGTCATCATCCAGGCGCTTGGATACCTTGTAGGCGCGGAACGCCTGTTCGGCACTGGCCCGGGGCACGATGATCTTTTCGATGAATTCGCTTTCCTGGCGGGCGGTGACCCGGTAATCGATGAAATAGTCTTCCAGGGCCAGGGTGCGACGGGTCTGGCCTTTGCACAACACGATCTGCGCGCCGAGGGCGATCAGCAGGGGCGGCGAGTCGCCAATCGGCGAGGCGTTGCCGATGTTGCCGCCCAGGGTGCCCTGGTTGCGGATTTGCAGCGAGGCGAAGCGCTGCAGCAGTTCGCCGAAGTCCGGGTATTCGGCTTTCAAGGCCTCGTAGCAATCGGAAAGCGGAGTGGCGGCGCCGATCTCCAGGCGATCGTCGAAACGCTCGATGCGCTTGAGTTCAGCGACGTTGCCTACGTAGATCATCACCGGCAGGGTCCGGTGGAACTGCGTGACTTCCAGGGCCAGGTCGGTACCACCGGCCAACAGCCGTGCCTGGGGGTAAGCGTCGTAGAGATCGGCCAGGTCGGCCACGGTCAGCGGCACCAGGCAGCGCTTGTCGCCGCTATTGAGCTCGCCGGTCTCGGTCGGGGCGATGGCTTTGAGACGGGCGATGGTCTCGGTCTCGCGGGCGTCGAACTGGTCCGCTGGCTTGCCGCAGCAGGCCTGCTCGGCGGCGGCCAGGATCGGCCGGTAGCCGGTGCAACGACAGAGGTTGCCGGCCAGGGCTTCGTGAGCCTTGTGGGCATCGGGTTGTTCGCTGTTTTTTTGCAGGGCGAACAGCGACATGACGAAGCCCGGTGTGCAGAAACCGCATTGCGAGCCGTGGCAATCGACCATCGCCTGCTGGACGCTGTGCAGTTGACCCTGGTGCTTGAGGTCTTCGACGCTGATCAGTTGCTTGCCGTGCAAGGACGAGACGAAAGTCAGGCACGAATTGAGGCTGCGATAGCGAATGCGCGCCTGGCCTTTTTCGTTCGTATGCAATTCGCCCACCACCACAGTGCACGCGCCACAGTCGCCGCTGGCGCAGCCTTCCTTGGTGCCTGGTTTACCAACGTGTTCGCGCAAATAGTTGAGCACGGTCAGGTTCGGGTCCAGGGCGTGCTCGCTACGGAGTTCCTGGTTGAGTAAAAACTGGATCACGGAAGGCCTCGCAGACTCATTATTGTTGTACCGACTGGGCCTGAATTTATCAGGTCTGACTTTTCGGTCAACGATTTTCTGACTTAAAGGTCAGGAAAGTTCATTTGGTCGATGAACAGCGCTCTATGGATACTGTAGAACCCTGTGGGAGCCGAGCTTGCTCGCGATGACGGCGGTACATTCAGTATGGATGCAAGCTGACAGGCCGCTATCGTCGGAACGCCGCCCGGAGCAAGCTCGCTCCCACAGGTTCTTCCACAGGTTCTGTTTCAGGATGAGGCTCAAACTTTTTGCTTGAATCGTGCCAAAAACCCGGTGCAGGCCCTGCGCCATGACGTGTCGAGTGCGCTACACTGCGCCGCTTGTGCAGATCGAAGAGTTTGAAGGACAACCATGACGTTCAAGGCCCCGGACAGCCTCGCCGAGCAAATCGCCCATCACCTCGCCGAACGCATCATTCGCGGCGAAATGAAACCGGGAGAGCGCATCCAGGAGCAGAAGGTCACGCTGGCGCTCAACGTCAGCCGCGGCTCGGTCCGCGAGGCCTTGCTGATCCTGGAGCGACGCCATTTGATCGCGATCCTGCCGCGCCGTGGCGCCCACGTCACCGAGCTCACCGAACACAAGGTGCGCAGCCTCTGCGCGTTGATGAGCGAGCTGTACATCCTGCTGGGCAACGCCGTGGCCCATGGTTGGAAAGAACAAGCCGACATGGCGCCGTTCGTGGCGATCCAGCAGCGTCTCAACGAGGCCTACGCGCGTCAGGACATCCGCACCTTCGTCGATGAAAGCTTCAGCGTGATGCGCGCCGCCTATCCCTTTGCCAACAACCCGTACCTGCAGGAAACCGTCGAGAACCTGCAGCCGGCCATGAGCCGTGCCTATTTCCTGGCTCTGGAGCAGCGCAAGGCGGAAATGAGCGAGTTCCTCGACCTGTTCCAGCGCCTGCTTGCCGCCGTGCTGGCCCGTGATTTGCCGCAGATCCGCATCGTGCTCACGGCCTACGCCCAGCGCAGCTGCGATCTGGTGGTTTCTGCCCTGACGGCGGCCTGACGTGCGGCTCAAGTGCATCAAGCTGGCGGGGTTCAAATCCTTCGTCGACCCGACCACGGTGAACTTCCCCAGTAACATGGCGGCGGTGGTCGGGCCCAATGGGTGCGGCAAGTCGAACATCATCGACGCCGTGCGTTGGGTGATGGGCGAGAGCTCGGCCAAGAACCTGCGCGGCGAGTCGATGACCGACGTCATCTTCAACGGCTCCACCAGCCGCAAGCCGGTGAGCCAGGCCAGCATCGAGCTGGTGTTCGACAACTCCGACAGCACCCTGGTGGGCGAGTACGCGGCCTATGCGGAAATCTCCATTCGTCGCAAAGTGACCCGCGACAGCCAGAACAGTTATTTCCTCAACGGTGCCAAGTGCCGACGTCGCGACATCACCGATATTTTCCTCGGCACCGGCCTGGGCCCGCGCAGCTACTCGATCATCGAACAGGGCATGATCTCCAAGCTGATCGAGGCCAAGCCCGAGGACTTGCGCAACTTCATCGAAGAAGCCGCCGGCATCTCCAAATACAAGGAGCGCCGCCGCGAGACTGAAAACCGTATTCGTCGCACCCACGAAAACCTCGCGCGCCTGACCGACCTGCGCGAAGAGCTCGAGCGCCAGTTGGAGCGTCTGCACCGTCAGGCCGAGGCGGCCAAGAAGTATCAGGAGTACAAGGGCGAGGAGCGCCAGCTCAAGGCGCAGCTCTCGGCCCTGCGTTGGCAGGCGTTGAATGAGCAGGTCGGCCAGCGTGAGGCGATCATCGGCAACCAGGAGGTCAGCTTCGAAGCGCTGGTGGCTGAGCAGCGTAACGCCGATGCCGCCATCGAGCGCCTGCGTGACGGGCACCATGACCTGTCCGAACGCTTCAATCTGGTGCAGGGGCGCTTCTATTCCGTGGGCGGCGACATCGCCCGGGTCGAGCAGAGCATCCAGCATGGCCAGCAACGGCTGCGGCAGTTGCAGGATGATTTGAAGGAAGCCGAGCGGGCGCGTCTGGAGACCGAATCGCACCTGGGCCACGACCGTACGCTGCTGCTGACCCTTGGCGAGGAACTGGACCGGCTCACACCGGAACAGGAAATCACCAGTGCCGCCGCTGAAGAGGCTGCCGCGGCCCTGGAAGAAGCTGAGCTGAGCATGCACGGCTGGCAAGAACAATGGGACAGCTTCAACCTGACCTCGGCCGAGCCGCGGCGTCAGGCTGAAGTCCAGCAGTCGCGTATCCAGCAGTTGGAAACCAGCATGGAGCGCCTGGCCGAACGTCAGCGTCGCCTGGCCGAAGAACGCGCCTTGCTCGCGGCGGACCCGGAAGACGCCGCGATTCTGGATCTGAGCGAGCAACTGGCGACCAGCGAAGCCACCCTCGAAGACTTGCAGGCCAGTGAGGATGCCCAGGTCGAACGGCTTGAGCAGCTTCGCCAGGCCTTGCAACTGGCCTTGCAGAACCAACAACAGGCACAGGGCGAATTGCAGCGGCTCAACGGGCGCCTGGCCTCGCTGGAGGCCTTGCAACAAGCCGCGTTGGACCCGGGCACCGGCACCGCCGAATGGCTGCGCGACCAGCACCTGGCCGAACGTCCGCGACTGGCCGAAGGTTTGAAGGTCGATGCCGGTTGGGAACTGGCGGTGGAAACCGTGCTGGGGGCTGACCTGCAAGCGGTGCTGGTGGATGATTTTGGCGGCTTCGACCTGTCAGGTTTCACCCAGGGCGATCTGCGTCTGCTCAGCCCGGCTGGCGACGGGGTACGAATCCCCGGGAGTCTGCTGGACAAGGTCGAGGCCCAGGTCGATCTGTCACCGTGGCTGGGGCAGGTCAAGCCGGTGGACAGTCTTGAACAGGCCTTGGCCTTGCGCGGGCAACTGGCCGTTGGTGAAAGCCTGATCAGCCGCGACGGGTACTGGGTTGGTCGGCATTTCCTGCGGGTGCGCCGGGCCAGCGAAGCCGAGAGCGGCATGCTCGCCCGCGGCCAGGAAATCCAACACCTGAGTGCCGAGCGCGAAGAGCGCGAGGCCAGCGTCGAAGCCCTGGAAACCGAATTGCAGAACCTGCGGGCGCAACAGCGTCAACAGGAGAACGGCCGCGAACACTTGCGGCGGCTGTTGCAGGACGAAGCGCGCCAGCAAGGCGAGCTCAAGGCGCAGTTGTCGGCTGGCAAGGCCAAGGTCGAACAGCTGGCGCTGCGCCGCACCCGTCTCGAAGAAGAAATTGCCGAGTTGGGCGAGCAGCGGGCGCTGGAACACGAACAGATCGGCGAGGCGCGCCTGCAATTGCAGGAAGCCCTCGATGCCATGGCCCTGGACACCGAACAACGCGAACTGCTGCTGGCCCAGCGCGACAGCCTGCGCGAACGCCTTGACCGGGTACGTCAGGAAGCACGCCAGCACAAGGATCATGCCCATCAGTTGGCGGTGCGCCTGGGCTCGCTCAAGGCCCAGCACGATTCCACGCGCCAGGCTTTGGAGCGGCTGGAAATGCAGTCCGAGCGTCTTACTGAAAAGCGCGAGCAGTTGAGCCTCAATCTGGAAGAGGGCGAAGCGCCGCTGGAAGAGCTGCGTCTCAAGCTCGAAGAGTTGCTCGACAAACGCATGAGCGTCGACGAGGAGCTCAAGACGGCGCAGATCGCTCTGGAGGACGCCGACCGCGAACTGCGCGACGCCGAGAAGCGCCGCAGCCAGGCCGAGCAGCAATCGCAACTGATCCGCGGCCAGATGGAGCAGCAGCGCATGGAATGGCAGGCGCTGACGGTGCGGCGCAAAGCCTTGCAGGACCAATTGCTGGAAGACGGCTACGACCTTGATGGCGTACTCGCCACCCTGGTGGCCGGGGCGAACGAAAAGGAAGCCGAGGAGGAACTGGAGCGCATTGCCCAGCGCATCCAGCGCCTGGGGGCGATCAACCTGGCGGCCATCGACGAATACCAGCAACAGTCCGAGCGCAAGCGCTACCTGGATGCCCAGAACGACGATCTGGTCGAGGCGCTGGAGACCCTGGAAAACGTCATTCGCAAGATCGACAAGGAAACCCGCAACCGCTTCAAGGATACCTTTGATCAGATCAACGGCGGTTTGCAGGCACTTTTCCCAAAAGTTTTCGGTGGAGGCAGCGCCTACTTGGAACTGACGGGCGAAGATTTACTCGATACAGGGGTGACCATCATGGCGCGTCCTCCTGGCAAGAAGAACAGCACCATCCATTTGCTCTCCGGTGGCGAGAAGGCGCTGACCGCATTGGCCCTGGTATTTGCCATCTTCAAATTGAACCCGGCGCCGTTCTGCATGCTCGACGAAGTCGATGCACCGTTGGATGACGCTAACGTAGGCCGTTACGCACGGCTGGTGAAGGAGATGTCCGAAACGGTGCAATTCATCTACATCACCCACAACAAGATCGCCATGGAAATGGCCGATCAGCTGATGGGCGTGACGATGCATGAGCCAGGCTGTTCGCGGCTGGTGGCGGTGGATGTGGAGGAGGCCATGGCCATGGTGGATGCCTGAGGCACGTGTTGTAGGGCATTTACCGGGAACGATGTAGGTATTTTTTACCCTTGCGCCTGTTGTTCAATTCACAGATTGGGCACGAGCCTGTGCGACAGACGGTGTAAAGTTATCTTTGGTCGTGCTAGTTTAATGTCAATTTTTCGTGTGCGTGGGCAAAACGCCATTCAGAACATAGAGTTGGCGCCACGTTTTAAAGCGGTTTGCAAATAGCTAAACCCCTTATTTTTCAGCATTTTTATAGAGGCACGGGATTACATGGAAATCGGTCTGCGCGAGTGGCTGATCGTCATCGGCATCATTGTCATTGCCGGTATTCTTTTCGACGGCTGGCGTCGCATGCGCGGCGGCAAGGGGAAACTGAAGTTTCGCCTGGATCGCAGCCTGTCGAACCTGCCCGATGAGGATGACAACGCCGAGCTGCTGGGCCCGCCCCGGGTGCTGGACACCCACAAGGAGCCACAGCTGGACGAGCACGACCTGCCGTCGATGAGCGCGCCTGCACGTGAGCCGCGGGAGTCGGGTTCCAAGCGCGGCAAGCGCAACAGCGAGCCGTCCCAGGGGGATTTGAACCTGAACCTCGACCTGGATGGTGGCCCGAGCTTCAGCAGTCGCGACAACGATTTCCCGGACGAGAACAAGGCATCGAGCGCCGACAAAGACCAGGCCCAGGCTGAGGAAGTGCTGGTGATCAGCGTGATCTGCCGCGACCCGGCTGGCTTCAAGGGGCCGGCGTTGTTGCAGAACATCCTGGAAAGTGGCTTGCGTTTCGGCGAGATGGACATTTTCCACCGTCACGAGAGCATGGCCGGCAATGGCGAGGTGTTGTTCTCCATGGCCAACGCGGTCAAGCCAGGCGTGTTCGACCTGGACGACATCGACCATTTCAGTACCCCAGCCGTCAGCTTCTTCCTCGGCCTGCCAGGCCCACGTCATCCCAAGCAAGCCTTCGACGTGATGGTGGCCGCGGCGCGCAAGCTGTCCCAGGAGCTCAATGGCGAGTTGAAGGACGACCAGCGCAGCGTGCTGACCGCCCAGACCATCGAACACTACCGCCAGCGTATCGTCGAATTCGAGCGCCGGGCGCTGACCCAGAAGCGCTAAAGTCGGCGAATTTTTCTGGCTGAAGGGCTTTTGTGGCGAGGGGATTTATCCCCGCTGGGCTGCGCAGCGGCCCTAAATCCTGGCGCCTTGGCCTTATCAGCTAGTTGAGTCGTTAGCTTTGGGACTGCTTCGCAGCCCAGCGGGGATAAATCCCCTCGCCACAGGTTGTATGTTCGGCGGGCTCAGGTCCGACTGCCGATGATTTCAAGAGATTGAGCAGCCTCGGCTGCTCTTTTGCTTTATGAGAGAACACCCATGAATGCCGTTGAAACCCGCATCCAACAGCTGCGCACCGAGCTGGACCAGCACAACTATCGCTATCACGTCCTCGATGAGCCGAGCATCCCGGACGCCGAGTACGACCGCTTGTTCCACGAGCTCAAGGCTTTGGAGGAGCAGCATCCGGAGCTGGTGACCAGCGATTCCCCGACGCAGCGGGTCGGCAGCGTGGCGCTGTCGGCCTTCAGTCAGGTCCGTCACGAGATCCCGATGCTCAGCCTGGGCAACGCCTTCGACGAAACCACCATGCGCGAGTTCGACCGCCGGGTGACCGAAGGTCTCGACCTGCCCATGGGCGACTTGCTGGGCGGCGGCGCGGCGGTGGAATACAGCTGCGAGCCGAAGCTCGATGGCCTGGCGGTCAGCCTGCTGTACCAGGATGGCATGCTGGTGCGCGGTGCCACGCGCGGTGACGGCACTACCGGCGAAGACATCAGCGTCAACGTGCGCACCGTGCGCAACATCCCCCTCAAGTTACAGGGCAGCGGCTGGCCACCGCTGCTGGAAGTGCGCGGCGAAGTGTATATGTCCAAGGCCGGCTTCGAGCGCCTCAACGCCACGCAACTGGAGGCGGGCGGCAAGACCTTCGCCAACCCGCGCAACGCGGCGGCCGGCAGCCTGCGCCAGCTGGATTCGAGGATCACCGCCAACCGCCCGCTGGAATTCTGCTGCTACGGCATCGGCCAGGTGACCGCGGACATTGCCGATACCCACATCGGCAATCTCAAGCAGCTCAAGGCCTGGGGCCTGCCCATCAGTCGCGAACTGAAACTGGCCCACGGTATCGATGAATGTCTGGATTACTACCGCGACATTGGCGAACGGCGCAACGCGTTGCCTTATGAAATCGATGGCGTGGTGTTCAAGGTCAACAGCATCGCCTCCCAGCGCGAACTGGGTTTTCGCGCCCGGGAGCCGCGCTGGGCCATCGCCCATAAATTCCCGGCTTCTGAAGAGCTCACCGAGCTGTTGGACGTCGAGTTCCAGGTCGGTCGCACTGGCGCCGTGACACCCGTGGCGCGGCTCAAGCCGGTCAAGGTGGCAGGCGTGACCGTGGCCAACGCCACCCTGCACAACATGGACGAAGTGGCGCGCCTGGGCCTGATGATCGGCGACACCGTGATCATCCGTCGTGCCGGGGACGTGATCCCGCAAGTGGTGCAAGTGGTCACCGAACGTCGCCCGGAAAACGCCCGTCCCGTTGAAATTCCCCAGCAATGTCCAGTCTGCGGCTCCCATGTCGAGCGCACGCAACTGATCAAGCGCAGCAAGGGTCGTGAAACCATCAGCGAAGGCGCGGTGTACCGTTGCGTCGGTCGCCTGGCCTGCGGCGCACAGCTCAAGCAGGCGATCATTCACTTCGTGTCGCGCCGGGCCATGGACATCGAGGGCCTGGGTGAAAAGAGCGTGGAGCAGTTGGTGGACGAGGGGCTGGTGGGTTCGCCTGCCGATCTGTATGCCCTGACTTTCGAGCAGGTGGTCGACCTGGAAGGCTTCGCCGAACTGTCGAGCAAAAACCTGCTGGCGGCCATCGTCGACAGCAAGAAGCCAAGCCTGGCGCGGTTCATCTACGCCCTCGGCATCCCCGACGTGGGCGAGGAGACCGCCAAGGTCCTGGCCCGCTCCCTCGGTTCGCTGGAGCGCGTGCAGGCGGCCTTGCCTCAGGTGCTCACCTACTTGCCCGACGTCGGCCTGGAAGTGGCCCACGAGATCCACAGCTTCTTCGAAGACCCGCACAATCGCGAGGTGATCAAGGATCTGCTACGCCATGGTCTCGATATCCAGGATCAGGGCGAGTTGGGCGCCGAATTCTCCGCCAGCACCACCCTGGGCGGCTTTCTAGACAAACTGCACATTCCCTCGGTCGGGCCGGGCGGGGCACAGAAACTGGCGGACAAGTTCGGTTCACTCGAAGCCGTGATGAACGCCGACTGGCTGGAGATGCGCCAGGCCCTGCCGGAAAAACAGGCCAACGCCGTACGCGAGTTCTTCGCTGTCGCCGCCAATCGCCAGCAGGCCCAAGCTGCGGAACAACAGCTGCGGGACTTCGGCATGCATTGGCAGAGCGAGAAGAAAGTCGTCGAAGGCTTGCCCGAGGCGGGGCACACCTGGGTGTTGACCGGGTCGTTGGAGCTGATGAGCCGCGATGTTGCCAAGGACAAGCTGGAAAGCCTGGGGGCCAAGGTCGCCGGTTCCGTATCGGCGAAAACCCATTGCGTGGTAGCCGGGCCGGGGGCGGGGTCGAAGCTGACCAAGGCCAATGAGCTGGGGCTCAAGGTGCTCGACGAAGAGGCGTTTGTCGCTTTCTTGAGTAAGCATGGCATCACGGTTTAACCGTGAGCGCTCCTTCGGGCAATACTCTGGTTTTTTGTGGCGAGGGAGCTTGCTCCCGCTCGGCAGCACCGGTCAGGCAATGCATGGGAACGATCGTGGGCAGAGGATGATCTAGTCTTGCAGGCTCCAGGGAGAGATCGCCATGTACCGCTTCTTCGAACAACTGACCTCACGCATTGCCGCGCCTTTCATGGGTGATCGTTCGCGCAATAGCAAAATCTGGTCGTGTCGCTGCGGCCAGTCGCTGTTTTTTCGCAACAGCCAATGCCTGGCTTGCCTGGCGGCGCTGGGCTATCAGCCTGAACAAAGTCGCCTGTCGTCCTTGCAACCGGGCGAGCACCCCGACACCTGGACGCTGGACGCCGACCCGCAAGCCGGGCTGTTCCGCCGCTGCGCCAACCTCGACACCCCGGCGGCGTGCAACTGGCTGTTGCCAGCCAATGGACATGATGCCTTGTGCATTGCCTGCAGCCTGAATCGCACCATCCCCGATTTGTCGATCCCGGAAAACCCCGAGCGCTGGCGCAAGGTCGAAACCGCCAAGCGCCGGTTGGTGGCGCAACTGATCACCCTTGGCTTGCCGGTGATCCCGAAAACCGTCGATGAACATATCGGCCTGGCTTTCGATTTCATTGGCGTCGATCCCGATGGCACGCCTCCGACCACAGGTCACGCCAGCGGACTGGTCACCCTCGATATCAAAGAAGCCGACGATGCCCATCGCGAGTACGTGCGCCAGCAGATGCGCGAACCGTATCGCACCTTGCTCGGACATTTCCGGCATGAGGTGGGGCACTACTACTGGGATCGGCTGATCGCCAACACTCACTGGCTCGAGGCGTTTCGTGAGCTGTTCGGCGATGAGCGCGCCAGTTATTCCGCAGCCTTGGAGCGGCATTATCAGCAGGGAGCGCCGCTGGACTGGCAAACCCATTACGTCAGCGCCTACGCCACCATGCATCCCTGGGAAGACTGGGCGGAAACCTGGGCTCACTATCTGCACATGATGGATGCGGTGGACACGGCGCTGGGTTTTGGCATGAGTGCTCGGGAAATGGATATCGACTACCAGCCTTTTCCGCCCGAGACCTTGTACGACCCCGAGCACACTGGGGGGACGGCCTTCCTGTCATTCGTCAACGCCTGGATCGAGCTGGCTGGCATGCTCAACGAACTGTCCCGCAGCATGGGCCAGCCGGATTTCTATCCGTTCGTCGTACCCGCCGCCGTTATCACCAAGCTGCATTTCATCCATCTGGTTATTCAGGAGGAGGGTGGTCGGGCGGATAAGGTTCTGATGTAACTTTGCTCCCACACTAAATTTTGCTTGCCTCGATAGGGGGGGCGGGCAGCGTTAAAGTGATGCCATTTGTTTTGATAGTGGTTTTGTATTCAGGCTTTCCTTTACTCTAAGGCCGCCATGGATGATGGCTATATTTATTATGGAAAATACTATGAAACATGATGAAGTGAATAAAGCAGCGACAATTCCCAATGCGCCGCGCAGGCTTTCCCAGGTCGGTCAAAGCCGATACACCATTATATTGGCTTGGCAAATCTCGGATAATGTCCGGCCCGATCAGGTTGCGGCTCACACGTTTAAAGTAACCGCGGTGGCCACTGGACAGCCGCAGTTCGTTCCCGCAACCCAAGTGAAGCCGGACGGACGCGGCTGGTACCGGCATGAGATAGGCGTCAGTGGGGGATCCCGGCCTGTTTATTTCAATGTTCAAGTTCGGGCTCAAGCTTCCAATGGTGAGTATGGGCCGTTCTGTCCAGTGGTGGTTTGTAATACGTCGTCATGACCGGCCATTTAATATCGACAATGATGCAATATTTGTAGTTGTTCGTAAGTATTGGTTAAAAGATTCAATCGATTAAAGCTTTACCGCAGTTTTTCCGTGGGAGCGAGCCTGCTCGCGATGACGGAGTTCATTCAACATCAATGCAAGCTGATCCAGCGCTATCGCGAGCAGGCTCGCTCCCACAAGGGAACTGGGCAGAGCGCTGGATCTGTGAACACTAGAGAACTCATGTGGGAGCGAGCTTGCTCACGATGGCGACAGGTTAGCTTGCCTTCCTGTCGGATGTGCCGACGCCATAGCAAGCACCCCACAGCAAGTGCTTGAACATCTTCAGTTTTTTTATCTGGTATGAACGGTTGTAACTTCTCGTCAGATAGGTACAATGGCGCGGCTCGCCGTCAGGCGGGCGTCGTTATGGTGACCCCATCGGTCCCCCCGCAACGATTACCCGTGAACCTGGTCAGATCCGGAAGGAAGCAGCCACAGCGGGAACATTGTGTGCCGGGGTGTGGCTGGTGGGGTTGCCTCCATAACGCCCAAGCCTTCGTTCGCAAGGTTTGCCAAATTCAAAATTTCCTTTCGTTTTGCTGATCGATATCGATCGGTGCTTTCTGCTGTCCGGGTTTTGGCCGGGCAGGGCAATCGAGCGTCGATAAGGAGGGCGGCCCTGTGCACCGGCAGGACGGGCCCCTACAGTCAGTACTGAGCTTTCACATACTCATTAATCGGCTCTTGTAAAAGATCCTGTGGATGATCCCCGCCGAAAGTCGCCCACTTGCTTTTACCGGACAGGATCGCAGACCCCAGCGGCTGTGCTCCAGTCGAGCCATAAATGGCGAGCTTCACTTCAATCTTGTCGGGGAGGCCCGACCATTCTGTGGCGCGTTCTTCCCAATGGAGGATTTCCGGGATGACGTAGTAGCCCGAAGGGTTGTTCTGCCTCAGGCAGTTCAATTCATGGCACGTGCCCGTTACCGTCACACGGTTGGTGTAATAAGAGAATGCCGTCTTGATGGCGGCAGCTGTCATATCTCCGGAGGCAGTATAGGGTGTCGTTTCATAGCGGCCGTCAACTGGTGTGGCGATGGTGACTGGCATTTGCCGATCAAGTTTTCCAGGGTTGGGGAATACTTCTTGTTGCGCGTATTTGGCGGTGCAGCCGGTGGCGAGTATCGAAACAAGAATGATCGAAAGTTTATGCACGGTGTCCCCTGGGATTTTATTGTGTAGACGAGTCGTAGGCGTCATAGGGACGCAGGAATCAGCGCGTTGATAGTCCGGGTTCGTGGTGGACGATGTCAACGTGACATTATGTCTTGCGTCGCCCTCGGAATTGGGCAAGCGAGCAAAGAGAAGCCTGGCCTGTCTCGCATTGACAGGCCAGGCTTCTCTTTCATGGCGTCAAGGCTTGGACAAGGCCTGGTCGACCGCTGCGATCAGCTTTCCCAGATCCTTCGGGGTGGCTCTGTGTATGACACCGAATAGATACGCCCGCTGTTCGTCCTCATCGCCCATGTCGGCAAAAAAGGCTTTCAGTTGTACATCCAGCACATTGGCAAGCAGGAACAAGGCTTCGACGCTGGGGGTGTAGGTGCCGGTTTCGAAACGGCTGATGGTTTTGGGGTCAAAACCGGTTTTTTCGCCAAGTTCAGCCTGAGTAAGCCCCGCTACTTTGCGGTAGCGTCTGATGGCTGGACCCAAACTTGAAATTTGCATCGCTTAATTCCCATTTAGAATCAAGAACTTAACGATAGATTTTCGCATTAGGCAACCGCGTGATCCATCACCTTGCTTTGCAAAGTGTGATGTGTTTCGTAGAATCGGCCTTTGGCACGGGCATTTGGTGACCTGCTTCAGAAGCCTGGGTGTGCGCGCAGACCGGTCCTTGCGTTTCTTGCCGCGATACAAGGCAAGGGCTGAAGCCTTACCTTGGCACCACCAGGACCCGCGCTCCGGCTTTTCTCAAAGTGTTTGAGCCTAGTTGATTTTCGCCTGTCTTGAAGGCGGTGCAACCGCGCGCGACAAATGAGCCTGACTCATGGATGACTGCTTCGATGGATAAGAAGTACCGCAGAGCCGTTGACGCCGCCGCGATTTTTTCCGAAACCGATCTGAGCGGGCGCATCACCTACGTCAACGATCAATTTTGCAGCCTTTTTGGTTACCGGCGCGATGAGTTGTTGGGAGCGAACCATCGCCTGCTCAATTCCGGCCAACACCCTGACGAGTTCTTCAGCGCCATGTGGCGCACCATTGCCCTGGGCCAGGTCTGGAAAGGGGAGATCTGCAACCGGGCCAAGGACGGTACGCTGCACTGGGTCGACACCACGTTGGTGCCGGTGATCGACGACGAGACCGGGCAAATTGAACGCTACCTGGCGATTCGCTTCGACGTCAGCGAAAAGCGTCGCCTGCTGCATTCGCTGCAATGGCGGGTAGGGCACGATGTGCTGACCGGGCTGCCCAACCGCACTTATCTGTCCGAACTGCTGGACCAGGCCCTGGAGTTTTCACGCGCGGAGAACCTGCCCCTGGCGGTGTGCATGCTCGACCTCGATGGCTTCAAGGCCGTCAATGACGGCTATGGTCATGCCAGCGGCGATCGGCTGCTGGTGGAAGTTGCCAGGCGCCTGCGCAGCATTGTGCGTGGCGAGGACGTGGTAGCACGGCTGGGTGGGGACGAGTTCGTGCTGGTGCTGCGCCATGTGCGTGGGATGGATGAATTACATGCTGCCTTGAACCGGGTGTTGATCGCCGTTTCCATGCCTTATGGCATCGACGGCAAGGACATCAAGGTTTTCGCCAGCATTGGTGTCACGCTGTTCCCATGGGACAACGAAGACGCCGAGACCTTGTTGCGCCACGCTGACCAGGCGATGTACGTGGCCAAGCAAAGCGGTCGCAATCGTTTCCACTTGTTCGATGTGTCCCGGGACAAGGAAGTGCGAGCCACTTACCAGACTGTCGAGCGGGTCCGCCAGGCATTGGCCGGTAATGAGCTGCGGCTGCATTTCCAGCCCAAGGTCAATATGCGTCATGGCACCGTGGTCGGCCTCGAGGCGCTGCTGCGCTGGAAGCACCCGCAACGTGGCCTGGTGCCGCCTCGGGAGTTCCTGCCCCTGGTGGAAGAGACTGACCTGATCGTCGAGATCGGCGAGTGGGTCATGGAGCAGGTACTCATCCAATTGCAGCAATGGCAGCAGGCGGGGCAGGGCTGGCCGGTGAGCATCAATATCTCGGCGCGGCATTTCCAGCGGGCGGATTTTGTCGAGCGGTTGCGTCAGGTGCTGGAGCGGCATCCGGCGGTACCGCCACGGCTGTTGGATCTGCAGATTGTCGAATCCGTCGCGGTGGAGAACCTTGCACACGTCAGCGCTTGCCTCCAGGCCTGCCAGGCGTTGGGCGTGGGTTTTTCACTGGGTGGTTTCGGCACCGGCTACTGCTCGCTCAACGACCTCAAGCACCTGCGCACGCAGACCATCAAGATCGACAAGACCTTTGTCCGCGACATTCTCGACGACCAGGACGACCTGGCGCTGACCGAAGCGGTGATCGGCCTGGCCCGGGCGTTTGGCCGTGAGGTGGTCGCCGAGGGCCTGGACAGCCTGGAGCATGGCCAGTTGCTGCTGCGCCTGGGCTGTGAGGTGGCCCAAGGTTACTTCATCGCCCGGCCCATGCCGCCCGAACAGATCCCCGACTGGGTCCTGGGGTTCATCCCGCCGGCGCAATGGCGGCAGCGACCCGGCGATCAGGGAGAGGGTGTGTTGCTGCTGGCCGGCGATACGTCACTGCGACCGGTATAAAGCTGGATGATTGCGTCGATCTCCCCGGATGTCTTCATGGTCAGCAATGTCCTCAGGATGCGTTGCGCCGGGATGCTCGGATCGTTGCGCACGTAACAGCTCAACTGC
This sequence comes from Pseudomonas sp. 43mfcvi1.1, assembly GCF_900115935.1. Taxonomy (NCBI): domain Bacteria; kingdom Pseudomonadati; phylum Pseudomonadota; class Gammaproteobacteria; order Pseudomonadales; family Pseudomonadaceae; genus Pseudomonas; species Pseudomonas sp. 43mfcvi1.1. The sequence goes on from NZ_UETT01000001.1 coordinate 364,416, forward strand.
TGTTCCTGGAGTACCGCCACTTCATGGAGTTGTCGATCGGCGGTATGGCGTTGATTGAACCAGTCCAGTGCCCATTGGTTACTGATCCCGTAGCGATAACGTCCGGCCAGCAGTTTCGCCAGCACTTGTTCCTGGCTGCGGGCGTCGTCGCGGTGCAGTTGGCCGCTGTCGAACAAGGGTTGCAAGGTCGGGTAGGTATAGCCGAGCACCGTGCCGATGGCTTGTTCCGGCAACGTTGCGGGTGTGACCGCCGCAGGGGTGCTTGCCGTGGCGACGAGCAGGTCACGCTGGAAAAACAACGGGATGCTCCACAAATAATCGCCACTGTCCTTCACCCAGTCGGGGCTGACATAACAGCGCAGGTCGATTTCGCCGTGTTTCATGGCGCCGTCCAGCCGGGCGCGGGACAGGACGTGGAATTGCGCCGGCAGCCCTACCTGGGTCGCCAGGCTTGTCATGATGTCGGGAATGATGCCCTGAGTCGGCCGACCTCGTTCGATCTGCACCATGGGCATCGCCCAGCCGTCGGTAACGGCGAAGCGCAAGGGGCCTTCCTCGGCAAAGCAACTGGTACCCAACAACAGCAAAGCCCCCATGGCTGAGCGCATAAACTCTCCTGACTGTACAAAACCGCGTCGACAACCGAGTCCTTGACCAATCTTAGTCAGATTAGACGAGCACACCGGATGCAATTTCGCCCCTGCTCCGCTAGCATTAGCCGCTTATGTTCCTTCGTTGCGACGGTTTTCGATGAGTTATCAGGTTCTTGCACGTAAATGGCGTCCGCGCTCGTTCCGCGAAATGGTCGGCCAGACCCATGTGCTCAAGGCTCTGATCAATGCCTTGGACAGCCAGCGGCTGCACCATGCCTACCTGTTCACGGGTACCCGCGGCGTGGGCAAGACCACCATCGCGCGGATCATCGCCAAGTGCCTGAACTGTGAAACCGGCATCACCTCGACGCCTTGCGGCGAGTGCTCGGTCTGCCGGGAAATCGACGAGGGCCGTTTCGTCGACCTGATCGAGATCGACGCCGCCAGCCGCACCAAGGTCGAAGACACCCGCGAGCTGCTCGATAACGTGCAGTACGCGCCGAGCCGTGGGCGCTTCAAGGTCTACCTAATCGACGAAGTGCACATGCTCTCCAGCCATTCTTTCAATGCGCTGCTCAAGACCCTCGAGGAGCCGCCGCCCTACGTCAAGTTCATCCTGGCGACCACTGACCCGCAGAAACTTCCTGCAACGATTTTGTCGCGATGCTTGCAGTTCTCCCTCAAGAACATGACGCCGGAACGGGTCGTCGAGCACCTGACGCACGTACTGGGCGTCGAGAACGTGCCCTTCGAGGACGATGCACTGTGGCTGCTGGGCCGCGCCGCCGATGGTTCGATGCGCGATGCCATGAGCCTGACCGACCAGGCCATCGCTTTCGGTGAAGGCAAGGTCATGGCCGCCGATGTCCGGGCCATGCTCGGCACTCTCGATCACGGTCAGGTCTATGACGTGTTGCAGGCGCTGATCGAAGGCGACGCCAAGGCGCTGCTCGAGGCCGTGCGTCACCTGGCCGAGCAGGGGCCGGACTGGAATGGCGTGCTCTCGGAAATCCTCAACGTGCTGCACCGTGTCGCCATCGCCCAGGCCTTGCCGGATGGCGTCGACAACGGCCATGGCGACCGTGATCGCGTACTGGCCCTGGCCCAGGCACTGCCGGCCGAAGACGTGCAGTTCTATTACCAGATGGGCCTGATTGGCCGTCGCGACCTGCCCCTGGCGCCGGATCCGCGCGGCGGCTTCGAAATGGTCCTGTTGCGAATGCTGGCATTCCGGCCAGCCGACACGGCGGACGCCCCGAGGCAGCCGCTAAAGCCAGTGGGGATCAGCCAGGCCACAGCTGATTCCGCCAAGCCAGTGGCTGCCGCGCCCGTCGTTGCGCCGGCAGTGGCTTCGGCTCCGGACGCGCCTGTGGCACAACCGACCCCGACACCCGTTGTCACGGCCCCTGAGCCAGAACCCGAACCGGTCGTCGAGGCGGCGCCCGAACCTGTCGTCGAAGCCGTGGTCGACCTGCCCTGGAACGATCCGGTCGAGCCGGAGGTTGTCCAGCAACCCGCCGTGGAGCCGGTCCTGGAGACCATCGCCGAGCAGCCTGAGTTGCCGCCGATGCCATTGCCAACGCCCGACAGCGTGGTACCCGATGCGCCGGAGTGGGTCGTCGCGCCAGTGCCCGAGCCAACAGTGGCCGACGTCGACGTCGCCACGCCGGGCATCGACCTGGACGATGAGCCGCCGCTGGACGAGGATTACATCGAGCCGGACATGGATTCGGCCTACAGCTACCTGGACGACCTGGCCAGCGAGCACGCCGCCGAGCCGGCCCCGGAGCCCGAGCCGGAACCGGCGGCGATGCCGGCCACCGGGCTGGCCCTGCAATGGCTGGAACTGTTCCCTCGACTGCCGATCAGCGGCATGACCGGTAGCATCGCCGCCAACTGCACGCTGATCTCCGTGGAAGGCGACCACTGGCTGTTGCACCTGGACCCGGCCCACAGCGCATTGTTCAACGCGACCCAGCAGCGTCGCCTCAACGATGCACTGAACCAGTACCACCAGCGCACCCTGACGTTGACCATCGAGCTGATCAAGCCCGAGCAGGAGACCCCGGCCCAGGCCGCGTCCCGTCGCCGTGCCGACCGTCAGCGCGAAGCCGAAGAGTCGATCCACAGTGATCCATTCATCCAGCAGATGATGCAACAGTTCGGCGCCGTGGTCCGTCACGATACTATCGAACCTGTCGAGGCCCCGGTCATCCAGGGCTCATAACTGAAGGCGTCGGGCCCAACGGGCCGGGCGCGTTGTTTATCCAAGTACTTTCGAGGTGATTCCCATGATGAAAGGTGGCATGGCCGGCCTGATGAAGCAGGCGCAGCAGATGCAGGAAAAAATGGCCAAGATGCAGGAAGAACTGGCCAACGCCGAAGTCACCGGCAAGTCCGGCGGCGATATGGTGACCGTGGTCATGACCGGTCGCCACGACATCAAGCGCGTGAGCATCGACCCAAGCGTGGTCGAAGGCCTGAGCGAAGACGACAAGGAAATGCTCGAAGCGCTGTTCGCCGCCGCCGTCAATGACGCGGTGCGCAAGATCGAAGCCAACAGCCAGGACAAGATGTCCGGCATGACCGCCGGCATGCAGCTGCCGCCGGGCATGAAGCTGCCGTTCTGATTCGCCATCCCGGTCGGGATGGGCTACACACAATGCCAGGCATCGCGCCTGGCATTTTTGTTTCTGCTCCAAAGCCTCGGTGGCTGTTAAACCGCTATCGCGAGCAGGCTCGCTCCCACAGTGTCTGAAGGTACTAACAAAATCCAGGTCTGCCACCGTCATCCTGCGGGAGCGAGCCTGCTCGCGATGCTGGCACCGCGGTCCAACGGCAAGAGCATCGAACACACCCCCTTCAAAAGGGTCTGCTCCTTAATAAAGAGCCGATCAACGATCAAGGAGACCTTTCCATGTCACAAGCGTCGACCTCCAACCAACGCATCGTCCTCGCCTCCCGACCCAAAGGCGCACCCACCCCGGACAATTTTCGCTTCGAGCAGATCAACCTACCGGACCTGGTGGACGGGCAAATCCTGCTCAAGACGCTGTTCCTGTCCCTGGACCCCTACATGCGCGGACGAATGAGCGACGCGCCTTCCTACGCCGCGCCGGTGGAAATCGATGGGGTGATGACCGGAGGCGCCGTCAGCCGCGTGGAGCGCTCGCTGCACCCGAAATTCCAGGAGGGTGATCTGGTGGTGGGCGCCACGGGATGGCAGAGCCACAGCATCAGCGATGGGCGCAATGTGATGCCCATCCCCGCCGGGCTGCCTAGCCCGTCGATGGCCCTTGGGGTGCTGGGCATGCCGGGCATGACCGCTTACATGGGATTGATGGACATTGGCCAACCCAAGGCCGGGGAAACCCTGGTGGTCGCGGCCGCCTCCGGTGCGGTGGGCTCGGTGGTCGGCCAGGTGGCGAAAATCAAGGGCCTGCGTGTCATCGGCGTTGCGGGCGGCCGCGAAAAATGCAAGTACGTGGTCGACGAACTGGGCTTTGACGCCTGTGTCGATCATAAAAGCGCGAATTTTGCCGAGGAACTGGCGCAGGCCTGCGACAAGGGCATCGACATCTATTACGAAAACGTCGGGGGCAAAGTCTTCGATGCCGTCGTGCCGTTGCTCAATGCCAAGGCCCGGATCCCGCTCTGTGGCCTGATCGCGTCCTACAATGATCAACAGGCACCGAGCGGCCCGGACCGTTTGCCACAACTGCAGCGCACCTTGCTGACCAAGCGCGTGCGGATCCAGGGATTCATTGTGTTTGACGACTACGGTGATCGTCAGCCGGAGTTCATCAGTGCCATGGCGCCTTGGGTGCGCGATGGCAAGGTCAAGTTCCGCGAGGACGTGGTCGATGGCCTCGAGAATGCGCCACAGGCGTTTATCGGCCTGCTGGAAGGGCGCAACTTCGGCAAGTTGGTGGTTCGGGTCGCGCAGGATTGAGTATTTGACGCTAATCGGAGGCGCGGGTATAAACCGCGTCTCGTTGTTATGTCGGACATTTCCTCCATGAGCTTCAGCCCTTTGATTCGCCAACTGATCGATGCCCTGCGAACGTTACCGGGTGTGGGTCAGAAAACTGCCCAGCGCATGGCGTTGCAATTGCTCGAGCGTGATCGCAGCGGCGGTTCGCGCCTGGCCCAGGCTCTTAGCCAGGCCATGGAAGGTGTAGGGCATTGCCGTTTATGCCGAACCCTCACCGAAGACGATCTTTGCCCGCAATGCGCCGATCCGCGTCGGGACGACAGCCTGCTGTGCGTCGTGGAAGGCCCGATGGATGTGTATGCGGTGGAGCAGACCGGTTTTCGCGGTCGTTATTTCGTGCTCAAGGGCCATCTGTCACCGCTCGATGGCTTGGGGCCTGAAGCCATCGGCATTCCACAGTTGATCGCGCGGATCGAAGAGGCGGGTACGTTCACGGAGGTTATCCTCGCCACGAACCCGACGGTCGAAGGCGAAGCGACCGCCCATTACATCGCCCAACTGCTGAACAACAAAGGCCTGGTCGCCTCGCGCATCGCCCATGGCGTGCCGCTGGGTGGGGAGCTTGAGTTGGTGGATGGCGGGACGTTGGCGCATTCGTTTGCGGGGCGCAAGCCGATCGCCTTATAACATCAACCCAACAATCCTTGTGGGAGCGAGCCTGCTCGCGATAGCGGTGTGTCAGTCAACATCAATACTGGTTGATTTATCGCTATCGCGAGCAGGCTCGCTCCCACAAGGGTTATGTGTTGTGGGTGAGGATTATTTTTCGCTGAGCGAGAACTGCGTCAGGCAGAACGTCGGGATCCCCATGTCCTCCAGGCGCTGGGAGCCGAGCAATTCTGGCAAGTCGATGATCGCCGCGGCCTCGTGGACCTTGGCGCCCATGCGGCGGATCAGGTTGGCGGCGGCGATCAGCGTGCCGCCAGTGGCGATCAGGTCATCGAACATCACCACCGAGTCCCCCTCGCACAAGCTATCGGCGTGTACTTCCAGGAAGGCTTCGCCGTACTCGGTCTGGTAACCCTCGGCCAGCACATCGGCCGGCAGCTTGCCTTGCTTGCGGAACAAGACCAGCGGCTTGTTCAGCTGATAGGCCAGGATCGAGCCGATCAGGAAGCCTCGGGCATCCATCGCGCCGATGTGAGTGAACTCGGCCTCGACATACCGGTGGGCGAAACTGTCCATGACCAGCCGCAGGGCGGTCGGGGATTGGAACAGTGGGGTAATGTCGCGAAAGATCACGCCGGGCTTGGGGAAATCGATCACGGGGCGGATCAGGGATTTGATGTCGAAGGAGTCAAAGACCATCGTGGAGGTGTCCTGGCAGGGCTGCAAACGCGGCAGTATAGCGCGGCGAGACAAATCCCTCAGCCGCGCGGGTCCATCAGCCTTCGATCGAACCGCCGGCCAGGGCGCACAGTTGGATCGGGTCGAGAATGTGAATTTCCTTGCCTTCGGCGGCAATCAGCTCGTTCTGTTGGAAACGGGTGAACACTCGGGACACGGTTTCCACCGCCAGGCCCAGGTAGTTGCCGATTTCGTTGCGCGACATGCTCAGGCGGAACTGGTTGGCTGAGAACCCGCGGGCGCGAAAGCGTGCCGAGAGGTTGACCAGGAACGTGGCGATACGCTCGTCGGCGGTTTTTTTCGAGAGCAGCAGCATCATTTGCTGATCGTCACGGATTTCCCGGCTCATGACCCGCATCAACTGGCGGCGCAGCTGCGGCAGTTGCAAGGCCAGCTCGTCCAGGCGATCGAAGGGGATTTCACACACCGAGGTGGTTTCCAGCGCTTGGGCCGAGACCGGATGGCTCTCGGTGTCCATGCCGGATAGGCCTACCAGCTCGCTGGGCAGGTGGAAGCCAGTGAGCTGCTCTTCGCCGCCATCGCTCAAGTTGAAGGTTTTCAAGGCGCCCGAGCGCACGGCATAAACGGAGTCGAAGGCGTCGCCCTGGCGAAACAGGAACTCACCTTTTTTCAAAGGTCGGCCCCGCTTCACGATGTCGTCCAGCGCATCCATGTCCTCCAGGTTCAGCGAAAGTGGCAGGCAGAGGGGCGCCAGGCTGCAATCCTTGCAATGGGCCTGGTTATGGGCGCGCAGTTTGACTGGCTCGGACATTTCTTAAATCCTTGTGGGAAATCACACATAAGGCGTAAGGGTACCCCAGCGTAGTCGCCCCGACCAGTGTGCTTTCGTCGTCAAATTGTCGCGCTCAGATGACTCGGGAGAAGCGCTGTCGGTTTTGTTGCTCCAGATAGGCATCGAACACCATGCACACGGATCGCACCAGCAGGCGACCCGCCGGCAGTACTTTGATATGTGTGCTGTCCAGTTCGATCAGGCCGTCCTTGGCCATGGCTTGCAACTGCGGCCACAACGACGCGAAATAGCCACGGAAATCGATGTTGAAGCCTTGTTCGATCTCGGCGAAAGCCAGGTGGAAATGGCAGATCAACTGCTGGATCACCGCGCGCCGCAGGCGGTCGTCGGCGTTGCATATCAGTCCGCGGCTGGTCGCCAGTTGCCCGTCGGCGAGGGTGTTCTGGTAATGGTTCAGGTCACTGCTGTTCTGGCAGTACAAATCACCGATCTGGCTGATGGCTGAAACGCCCAGACCGATCAGGTCGCAATGACCATGGGTGGTGTAGCCCTGGAAGTTGCGCTGCAGCGTGGCCTCTTCCTGGGCGATTGCCAGTTCGTCGTCGGGCAGGGCGAAGTGGTCCATGCCTACGTAGCGGTAACCGGCGGCGGTCAGTTGTTCGATGGTGCCTTGCAGCATCGCCAGTTTCTGCTCCGGGTTCGGCAAGTCCTGGCTGTCGATGCGCCGCTGGGGCATGAAGCGTTCCGGTAGGTGGGCGTAGTTGAATACCGAGAGCCGGTCCGGTTGCAGATGGATGACTTCCTGGACGGTGCGAGCGAAGTTTTCCGGCGTCTGCTTGGGCAGTCCGTAGATCAGGTCGATATTGATCGAGCGGAACTGCAAGGTCCGGGCGGCTTCGACCACGGCACGGGTTTCTTCCAGGCTTTGCAGGCGATTGACGGCTCGTTGCACCGCCGGGTCAAGGTCTTGCACGCCGATACTGACCCGGTTGAAACCCAATTCACGCAGCAGGCCCATGGTCGACCAATCGGCTTCCCGGGGGTCGATTTCAATGCTGTAGTCGCCGGAATCGTCATCCAACAGGTTCAAATGCTTGCGCAACTTGGCCATCAGTTGGCGCAGTTCGTCGTGGCTGAGGAACGTCGGGGTGCCACCGCCAAAGTGCAACTGTTCCACGCGTTGGGTGGGGTCCAGGTGGCAGCCGATCAGCTGGATTTCCTGTTCCAGGCGTTGCAGATAGGCGTGGGCGCGGCCACGGTCCTTGGTGATGACTTTGTTGCAGGCGCAGTAGTAGCAAATGTTCGCGCAGAACGGTATGTGCACATACAGCGACAGCGGCCGCAGGGCCTTGCGGCTGTCACGCAGGGCGTGGAGCAGGTCGAAGGTGCCCACCTGGCCGCCGAACTGTGCGGCGGTGGGGTACGAGGTGTAGCGTGGTCCCGCCAGGTCGTAACGGCGGATGAGATCTGAGTCCCAACGAATGGTGTCGAGCATGCGGGCATTTCCCGGATAGACTGGCATGGGGCGAGTCTAGGGGGCTGTGGGCAAGGCCGTTTTGATTTGCGTCAACGGGGCATCGGTGCTGGCCTCATCGCGAGCAAGCTCGCTCCCACAGGAGACTGTGGGAGCGAGCCCGCTCGCGATTGGCGGCGACTCGGTCAATGCCCCATGAGCCAATGTTGATGCGGCCCGGGCAGTGTCCAGATCCCGAAAATAATCACCAGCAAGCCACCGGCCATGCGCACGCTGCGTTTGCGCAGCAGGGCGGTGACGCGTTCGGCGGCCAGCCCGGTGGCGAGCAGCACCGGCCAGGTGCCGAGGCCGAAGGCGAGCATCAGCAATGCGCTGTCCAGGGCATTGCCCTGGCTGGCGGACCACAACAGGGTGCTGTAGACCAACCCACACGGCAACCAACCCCACAGCGCGCCAAGCAGCAAGGCCCGGGGCAGGCTCGACACCGGCAGCAAACGGTTGGCGACAGGCTGGATGTGCCCCCACAAGCCACGCCCGACGCTTTCGATACGGGTCAGGCCGCTCCACCAACCCGCCAGGTACAGGCCCATGGCAATCAACAGCAGGCCGGCCAGCACCCGCATGATCATCGCTGCCGGGCTGTTGGAGACGGCCCAACCGGCCAGGCCGATCAACAACCCGGCGGTGGCATAGCTCAGGATCCGCCCCAGGTTGTACGCCAGTAGCAACCGGAAGCGCCGGCTGCGCTGTTCCTTGGGAATTGCCAGGGTCAGGGCGCCCATCAGGCCGCCGCACATGCCCAGGCAATGGCCGCCGCCGAGCAGGCCGAGGATGACCGCCGAAACCAACAGGGGCGCCAGGTCAAGCATGGGGTGGGGCCTTGTCGTCCGGCTTGCGGGGCTCGCCACTGGCTTCGTCCACCGCCGCCTTGTGGTTCGGGTCCTGATCGTCGAACAGAATGCTGTGGGCCGGGCCGTCGAGGTCGTCGTACTGCCCGCTGTCCACGGCCCAGAAGAAAATGTACACGGCGATGGCCACGATCAGCAGCGCGGCCGGAATCATCACGTAGAGAGCTGGCATGTCGGAACTCCATGCCCGCGCGGCTCAGGCCGGCAGCGGGCGGGTATCGGGCGTGGCGTCGATAACCTGCACCTTGGGCTGACGGGTCAGTCTCAGCGCATTCAACACCACGGTCAACGAACTGATGGACATGCCGACCGCGGCCCACACCGGCGTAATCCAGCCGAGGGCGGCGAACGGCAACATGAGGCCATTGTACAGCCCTGCCCACACCAGGTTCTCGATGATCACCCGGCGGGTGCGTCGGGCCAGGCTGAAGGCATGGACCAGGGCGTCGAGGCGGTTGGACAGCAACACCGCGTCGGCGCTGGTCTTGGCCAGGTCGGTGGCCGAGCCCATGGCGACACTGATGTCCGCCGCCGCCAACACTGGCACGTCATTCACACCATCACCGAGCATCAGCACCTTGCGGCCCTGTTGGTGCAACTGTTGCAACACGGCCAGTTTGTCGTCCGGGCGCAGGCCGCCCCGGGCTTCATCGATACCCAGTTCGGCAGCGACGCTGGCAACCATCGGCGAACTGTCACCCGACAACAGCAGCGTGCGCCAGCCCCGCGCCTTGCAGGCCGCCAGCAGGGCAGGGGCATCGACGCGCAAGCGGTCATCGAGGACGAACCAGGCCAGCGGCCCGATCTCATCGCCCAGCAACAGCCATTGCCCGGGTTCGTCCGGCATCAGCGGTACGGAAGCGCCACTCAGTTCGCAGACAAAACCGGGCTGGCCGATGCGCAGGCGTTGTGCGGCCACCAGCCCTTCCAGCCCCAGCCCCGGGGTACTCTGCACTTGCTCGGCGGCCAAGGGCGCGCGGCCGAAGGCGCGGGCGATGGGGTGTTCCGAACGGTTTTCCAGGGCTGCGGCCAAGGCCAGGCATTGATCGCTGTCGAGGACCGCCAATGGCCGAATCGCGCGTAACGCCAGGCGGCCTTCGGTGAGGGTGCCGGTCTTGTCGAAAATGACCGTGTCGATCTGGTTCAGGCCTTCCAGCACATGACCGCGCGTCAGCAGCAGGCCGAGTTTGTGCAAGGTGCCGGTGGCAGCGGTGAGGGCCGTCGGTGTAGCCAGGGACAGCGCGCAAGGGCAGGTGGCGACGAGCATCGCCAGTACGATCCAGAAGGCCCGCGAGGCATCCAGCTGCCACCACAACAGGCCGATGGCCGCCGCCGCGACCAGTGAGAACAACAGGAACCATTGGGCGGCACGATCGGCGATTTCCGCCAGCCGCGGCTTCTCGGCCTGGGCCCGCTCCAAAAGCCGCACGATGGCCGACAATCGGGTGTCTTGCCCGAGGGCCAGTACCTCGACCGTCAGGGCCCCTTCGACGTTCAGCGTGCCCGCAGTGACCGCATCGCCCACTTGGCGAGGTTGTGGCAGGTATTCGCCGGTCAGCAGCGACTCGTCGATGCTGGACTGCCCATCGAGGATCTTGCCGTCGGCCGGCAGGACCGCCCCCGGATGCACCAGTACCCGGTCACCTGTGCGCAATTCGCTGAGCAGGATGCGTTCGCTCTGGCCGTTCGCCTCCAGGCGCAGACACGAGGCCGGCAGCAGGTTGACCAATTGGGCGGTGGCGGCGGCGGTGCGCTCCCGGGCGCGGCGTTCCAGGTAGCGGCCGGCCAGCAGGAACAGGGCGAACATGCCGACGGCATCGAAGTACAACTCGCCGACGCCGGTAATCGATGTCCAGATCCCGGCAATGTAGGCGCTGCCGATGGCCAGGGACACCGAAACGTCCATGGTCAGATGCCGGGTGCGCAGGTCGCGCATGGCGCCTTTGAAGAATGGCGCGCAGCTGTAGAAGACGATAGGGGTGGTGAGGAACAGCGCGACCCAGCGCAGGATGGTGTGCATCTCCGGGCTCAGGTCGATGTTGAATTCCGGCCAGGTGGCCATGGTCGCCATCATTGCCTGGAACCACAACAGGCCGGCCACGCCCAATTGGCGCAGGGCCAGGCGGTTTTGTGCGGCGAGTTGCTCGCAAGCCTGGTCGGCTTGGTACGGGTGGGCGACGTAGCCGATCTGGCGCAACTCGGCGAGCAACGTGCTCAGCGGCAATTGGGCGTCGGCCCAGCGTACATGCAGGCGATGATTGGACAGGTTCAGCCGTGCTTCGGCCACGGCCGGCAGGTTGCGCAGCTGTTTTTCGATCAACCAGCCACAGGCGGCGCAACTGATGCCTTCCATCAACAAGGTGGTTTCGGCCAGTTCGCCTTCATGGCGCACGAACGATTGCTGCACGTCGGGGCGATCGTACAGCGTCAGTTCATCGGTCAGTTGGACAGGCAGGGTGTCGGGGTTGGCTGACGCTTCGCTGCGATGCAGGTAATAGCTTTCCAGGCCGCCGGCGACAATCGCCTCGGCCACCGCCTGGCAGCCCGGGCAGCACAGCTCGCGGGTTTCACCGAGGACAACGGCGGTGAAGCGGCTGCCGGGAGGAACGGGCAGGGCGCAGTGGTAGCAGGGCTGTGGAGTGGTCATGGGTATTCACATATTGAAACTTGCTGGCATCTGAAGGCCTCTTCGCGAGCAGGCTCGCTCCCACATTGGAATGTCGTGGTGACATAAACCTGATGTGGGAGCGAGCCTGCTCGCGATTGCGCGAAACGCAGCCGCTATTTCTTCAGGTCTTCAGCGCCTTGCAGCGGTTCATCGCCGAGCAGGATGTCCTGGTCGTGGCTGATCTGTTCTTCTTCGAACAGGCGCCAGGTCTTGTCGTTCTCCACGCCCAGCAATTCGACAAAGCGCCGGCCTTCGATCTTGTCCGTCAACTGGCCGACGTAGCGCCCCGGCTCGCTGTCGTTGCGGGTCAGGACAATTTTGCGATCTTTCTCCGGCTGGGTTGGCGAGATCAGGCTCAGTTCCAGGGTCTGGGGGCGGCTGTCGCCGTTCAGGCGCAGGTTCACTTCGCCGGTCACATCATCCAGTTGCACGTTGGCATGCAGTTGCAGGGTCTGGGCCAGCAGTTCGCGCTCCAGAGAGCGGTTGATGCCCTTGCCGGCCTCGTAATAGTTGTCGTTGACCAGGTTGTCCGGATTCTTCACCGCAATGGTCACCATCGTCAGGCTCAGTGTCACCGAACAGGTCAGGATCGCGATGATGATCCACGGCCAGAGGTGCTTGTACCAAGGGCTGGTGGCGGTTGCTGCAGGCATGTTCATTTCTCTCAACGAGTTTGTGGGCCGATGAACCGGCTCTTGGCTTCGACATGTACGCTGCTGTCATCGGCGTCCTTGAGGATGAAGGTCACCTCGTTGGTGCTCGATGGCAGTTGCTCAGGTGCGCTGGACAGCTCGACCGGCTGGCTGTAGATCTCGCCGGCCGCGACCTTGATCTCCCGGCGGCCTTGCAACTTGAGGTCGGGCAGGCCGGCGGCTTCCAGGACGTACGTATGGTCGCGTTGGTCTTTGTTCATGATCTTCAGGCTGTAGACGTTCTCGATCCGGCCTTCGGCGTTTTCGCGGTACAGCACGCGGTCCTTGCTGACGTCGAAACCCACCAGCGAGCGCATGAAGAACGCCGCCGCCAGCAGGCTGATCATGGCCAGCAGCACCACGGCATAACCGATCAGGCGCGGGCGCAGTTTATGGGTTTTCTGCCCCGAGAGGTTGTGTTCGGTGGTGTAGCTGATCAGGCCGCGTGGATAATCCATTTTGTCCATGATGTTGTCGCAGGCATCGATGCAGGCTGCGCAGCCGATACACTCGATCTGCAGGCCGTCGCGGATGTCGATGCCGGTAGGGCAGACTTGGACGCACATGGTGCAGTCGATGCAATCGCCAAGGCCCAGGGCCTTGTAGTCAACGCCCTTCTTGCGGGGGCCACGGCTTTCGCCACGGCGCGGGTCGTAGGAAACGATCAAGGTGTCCTTGTCGAACATCACGCTCTGGAAGCGCGCGTAAGGGCACATGTAGATGCACACCTGTTCACGCAGCCAGCCGGCATTGCCGTAGGTGGCGAGGGTGAAGAAACCGACCCAGAAGTACGACCAGCCATCGGCCTGGCCGGTGAAGAACTCGAACACCAGTTCACGGATTGGTGTGAAGTAACCGACAAAGGTCATGCCGGTGACGAAGCCGATCAGCAACCACAGGCTGTGCTTGGCGAACTTGCGCAGGAACTTGTTGGCGCCCATGGGGGCCTTGTCGAGCTTGATGCGTTGGTTGCGATCGCCTTCGGTGACTTTTTCGCACCACATGAAGATCCAGGTCCACACGCTCTGTGGGCAGGTATAGCCGCACCACACTCGTCCGGCATAGACCGTGATGAAAAACAGGCCAAATGCCGCAATGATCAGCATCCCGGACAACAGGATGAAATCCTGGGGCCAGAAGGTCGCGCCAAAAATGAAGAACTTGCGTTCCGGCAGGTTCCACCAGACGGCCTGGTGACCGCCCCAGTTCAACCATACCGTACCGAAATACAGCAGGAACAGGAACGCTCCGCCAAGCATCCGCAGGTTACGGAACAGGCCGGTGAAGGCGCGGGTGTAGATTTTTTCCCGGGAGGCATACAGGTCGACGCTTTTGGTCGCGTCCTTGGCAGGCGGGGTAACGTCATGTACCGGAATCTGGTTGCTCATCAAATGCATCCCACGGCAGTGGAAAAGTGCCGGGGCCAGTACGTGCCGACCACGGTCAGAAAGGGTGTTGCGGTGGCGCAATGATACGCCTGTCGCTCTGGCCCAAGGGTGCGACCTTTGGTCGCGTTGGGGCGGTGCATAGAATGGTGTAGCGGATGTAACAAGTTCATGACCCAGATCAATTGACTATAGACAGCCCGTTGCTCTGGCGAAAAACGAAAGGGTGATTGTGGGCCAGTTAGTAGACAGGAGAAGCCCTCAAGTTCGGTTTGCTGAAGCTTCAGATCTGGTTCTTTTCATCGCCTGACCACGGGTTGAGTACCGCCACGCCGCTGCTCTGGAAATCGCTCACGTTGCGGGTCACCACGGTCAGCCCATGGACCAGGGCGGTAGCGGCAATCAAAGCGTCACATTCATTGCTGCGGTCAGGCACATGCAGGCGAGCGCAGCGCAGTGCGACGGCGCGGTCAACGGCCAGGATCCTGCCGGCAAAGGCAGGCATCACGTGATTGTCCAGCCATGCCCGCAGGCGGCTGCCTTGCGCCGGGTCCTTGCGTTCGAAGCGCAGCACACCGGTTTCCAGTTCCAGTACGGTAATCGCCGAGACATACAGGCTGGGAGCGGGAACGCTGCGTGCCCAGGCCTGGACGTTTTTGTCTGCCTGGGATTTGCGCAGTTCGGAAATGACATTGGTATCGAGTAGAAACATTCAGGACAGGTCTACCGAGCGGGGAGTGATGACGGCGCGCTCGGTCTCGAAGTCGATATCCGACGCATCGGGCATGACCAGTAACTCGACAATGCTGGTGCCGATGCCGGTCAGTTTCTGGTACTCCTCAATGCTTAGCAGCACATGGGCCGGCTTGCCACGGTCGGTGATGATAACCGGCCCTTCACGGGTGGCTTTTTTGGCACCACTTGTGTCGTGGTTGAATTCGCGGCTGGAGATAGTAGTGATGGACATGGGGTGCCCTCGTTTTGAATTCCAATGTAGGCACGTTACTACTCGTGTGGAGGGGCGGCAAGCGCAACAGATTTGCCCAGGTTTTTCAGCCGGCAACAAAAAGGCCCCGCCAATCGGATTGGCGGGGCCTTTGGTGTATCAGCTACTTGCCTTACTGGGCGTCAGCGGCCGGAGCCTTTTCGCCGTGTGACAGGCTGTAGACATAGGCCGCCAGCAGGTGGACCTTGTCGTTCCCTTGCAGGTCGGCCTGGGCCGGCATCTGGCCCTGACGGCCGTAGCGGATGGTCTGCTGCAGTTGAGCGAAGCTCGAACCGTAGATGAACGCCGCCGGATGCGTCAGGTCAGGTGCGCCCATGGCAGGCGTACCCTTGCCGGCTGGACCGTGGCAGGCCACGCAGTTGGCCGCGAACAGCTTCTGGCCATTGGCCGGATCGGCCTTGGCGCCTTCCGGCAGTTTGCGACCGTGCAGGCTGGTCACCAGGTAGGAAGCCACGTCGGCCACGCCCTGTTCGCCAACCACGGCAGCCCAGCCCGGCATCACGGCGTGACGGCCGCCCATGATGGTGGTCTTGATGGTTTCCGGCTCACCGCCCCAGCGCCAGTCGGCGTCGGTCAGGTTGGGGAAGCCATAGGCACCCTTGGCGTCGGAACCGTGGCAGACCGAGCAGTTGGAGGCGAACAGGCGGCCACCCATCTTCAGGGCTTGCGGGTCCTTGGCGACTTCTTCGATCGGCATGGAGGCGAATTTGGCGAAGATCGGCCCGAACTTGGCGTCCGAGCGGGCCATTTCCTTTTCCCACTCATGAACGCCTGTCCAGCCGGTCTGGCCGTTGGCGAAGGCGGTCTGCTTTTCGGTGTCCAGGTAGTTATAGCCGGGCAGCAGGCCTTTCCAGTTGCCCAGGCCAGGGTAGAGCACCAGGTAACCGAGGGCGAACACGATGGTGCCCACGAACAGCATGAACCACCATTTCGGCAGCGGGTTGTCGTACTCCTCGATCCCGTCGAACGAGTGACCGACGGTCTCGTCCGTTTGCTCGGCGCGCTGGCCCTTGCGGGTCGACAGCAACAGCCAGGTCAGGGCGAAGATCGTTCCCAGGCTGAGGACTGTGACGTACAGACTCCAGAATGTAGTCATTCTTTGTTACTCCTAGAAGCTTGCTCGACGTGCTTGATGGCTTCGGGATCGTCCGCGAACGGCAGCAAGGTCGCGTCGTCAAACTCCGACTTGCGCTTGGGGCTGAACACCCACAGGGCCAGACCGATGAAGGCCACCATCACGACGACGGTGCCCAGGCCACGAATCATCCCGATATCCATCTAAATCACCGTTTGCTTTTGATGATGGTGCCCAGGCCTTGCAGATAGGCCACCAGCGCGTCCATTTCAGTCTTGCCCTTGACCGCATCCTTGGCACCGGCGATGTCTTCGTCGGTGTAAGGCACGCCCAGGGTGCGCAGGACTTCCATTTTCTTGGCGGTGTCTTTGCCGTCGAGCTTGTTTTCTACGAGGAACGGGTAGGCCGGCATTTTCGACTCGGGCACCACGTTGCGCGGGTTGTACAAGTGCGCACGCTGCCAGTCGTCGGAGTAGCGGCCGCCAACGCGGGCCAGGTCCGGACCGGTACGCTTGGAACCCCACAGGAACGGGTGGTCCCAGACGCTTTCACCGGCCACCGAGTAATGACCGTAGCGTTCGGTCTCGGCGCGGAACGGACGGATCATCTGCGAATGGCAGCCGACACAACCGTTGGCGATATAGATGTCGCGGCCTTCCAGTTCAAGGGCGGTCCGCGGCTTCATGCCTTCGACCGGCTTGTTGGTCACGTCCTGGAAGAACAGCGGGACGATCTGGGTCAGGCCGCCGATGCTCACGGCGATGACCATGAAGAAGGCCAGCAGGCCGATATTCTTCTCTACTGCTTCGTGCTTCATCAGTGAGCTCCAACTACGGCGATCTTGGCGGCGGCTTCAGCTTCAGCCGGGTCAGAGGCACGAACGGTGCGGTACACGTTGTAGGCCATCAACAGCATGCCGCTGGCGAAGAACGCGCCGCCCAGGGCACGGACGATGAAGCCAGGATGGCTGGCTTGCAGCGCTTCGACGAACGAGTAGGTCAGGGTGCCGTCGTCGTTGATCGCACGCCACATCAGGCCCTGGGTGATGCCGTTGACCCACATCGAGGCGATGTAGAGCACGGTGCCGATGGTTGCGAGCCAGAAGTGCGCGTTGATCAGGCCGGTGCTGTGCATCTGCGCACGACCGAACAGTTTCGGGATCATGTGGTAGATGGCGCCGATGGAGATCATCGCCACCCAGCCGAGCGCACCGGCGTGTACGTGGCCGATGGTCCAGTCGGTGTAGTGGCTCAGGGAGTTGACGGTCTTGATCGCCATCATCGGACCTTCGAAGGTCGACATACCGTAGAACGCCAGCGACACCACCAAAAAGCGCAGGATCGGGTCGGTGCGCAGCTTATGCCAGGCGCCCGACAGGGTCATCATGCCGTTGATCATGCCGCCCCAGCTTGGTGCCAGCAGGATGATCGACATCGCCATGCCCAGGGACTGGGCCCAGTCTGGCAGTGCGGTGTAGTGCAGGTGGTGGGGACCGGCCCAGATGTACAGGGTGATCAGCGCCCAGAAGTGCACGATGGACAGGCGATAGGAATAGATCGGACGTTCGGCCTGTTTCGGCACGAAGTAGTACATCATCCCCAGGAAGCCGGTGGTCAGGAAGAAGCCCACGGCGTTGTGGCCATACCACCACTGGATCATCGCATCCGTCGCGCCCGAGTAGGCCGAGTACGACTTGAAGAAGCTGACCGGCAGGGAAGCGTGGTTGACGATGTGCAGCATGGCAGTCACGACGATGAAGGCACCGTAGAACCAGTTACCGACGTAGATGTGCTTGGTCTTGCGTTTGACGATGGTGCCGAAGAACACCAGACCGTAGGTCACCCAGACAATGGCCAGCAGGATAGCCAGGGGCCATTCCAGCTCAGCGTATTCCTTGGTGGTGGTATAACCCAGTGGCAGGGTCACGATCGCACCCACGATAACCGCTTGCCAGCCCCAGAAGGTGAAGGCGGCGAGGCTGTCGGAGATCAGTCGCGTTTGGCAGGTTCGCTGCACGACGTAGTAAGAAGTGGCAAACAATGCACAACCACCGAAGGCGAAGATCACCAGGTTGGTGTGCAGCGGGCGCAGGCGTCCAAATGTCGTCCATGGCAGATCGAAGTTCAACTCCGGCCAGACCAGTTGCGAGGCGATGAAGACACCGAGCCCCATGCCAAGGATCCCCCAGACCACCGTCATGATGGCGAACTGGCGGACTACCTTATAGTTATAAGCAGTCGGACTGATTGCTGTGCTCATTCTAAGGTTCCACGGTTTGGGTGTTTTATTAGGATAAAAATCGGTCGCAAGTATGGAGAAAGCGGGGGGTCATTGCAACGCGCCATGACCTGGGTCAATGCTTTCCGAAGCTGATTCTGCGGCCTTTCCATGTTCCGTGTAGGGACAAAAATGGCCCACGGCAAAATGTCGCAACGAAGGAAAGAGGCGAGGGGGGCAGGTCGGTTGTAACGGGGTGTGTTCGAACACAACGTTCGGGTGATGCCAGGCAACTGTCGCAACAGCCGGTATTCACCTGCCTTTGCGGCCTTTTTGACGAACGATTGTCGAACGCATCGGGTCGGGTCGACCTGAAACCGGCAGTCGCCAGCGCACGCAAAGGCAAGCTTAGACGCGATTGCGGGGAACCGAAAGGAAGACTATGGGAGGGGTGCGACAATGCGTCGCGCAGGGACACAAAACAGCCGCATCCAGATGAATGCGGCTGTTTATGCGGTCAGGATTTATTCGCTTTTGTGTTCGGCTTGCAGGCGCTCTGCACCGGCCGTGTGGGACAGGCTGTAGACGTAGGCGGCAAGCAGTTGCACCTTGTCATTGCCCAACAACTCACTCTGCGCCGGCATATGGCCCTGGCGACCATGGCGAATGGTCTGCTGCAATTGGGCCAGGCTGGTGCCGTAGATGAAGCCGGCCGGTTGCGTCAGGTTCGGCGCACCCATGGCTTCGGTCCCTTGGCCATTGGCCCCGTGGCAGGCGACACAGGTGGTGTTGAAGGCCTGCTGGCCGGCTTGCAGGTCGGCACTGCTGTCCGCTGGCAGCGGCAGGCCGGCCAAGTCGTGGCGTACGTACGCGGCCACGTTCTTGACTCCGGCTTCCCCCAGCACTTCGCCCCAGGCCGGCATTGCCGCCATGCGACCGCCCATGATGGTGGTCTTGATGGTGTCGGCAGCGCCGCCCCAGCGCCAGTTGCTGTCGGCCAGGTTCGGGAAGCCGAAGGCGCCCTTGGCGTCCGAGCCGTGGCAGACCGAGCAGTTGGAGGCGAACAAACGGCCACCCATCTTCAGGGCCTGTGGGTCCTTGGCGACTTCTTCCACGGGCATGGCGGCGAACTTGGCGAAGATCGGCCCGAACTTGGCGTCGGCCTTGGCCATTTCCTTTTCCCATTCATGGGCGCCAGTCCAGCCGTTCTCGTAGCCTGGCAGGATGCCTTTCCAGTTGCCCAGGCCTGGATAGAGGACCAGGTAGCCGACGGAAAACACCAGGGTGCCGGCGAACAACAGGAACCACCACTGCGGCAGCGGGTTGTCGTACTCCTCGATGCCGTCGAAGCTGTGGCCCATGGTCTGGTCGACGCTGCCCTTGGTCTCGCCCTTGCGAGTGCCGATCAGCAGCCACGTCAGGCCGATGAGGCTGCCGATGGTCAGTACGCAGATCCACGTACTCCAGAAGGTGGTCATGGCCGGGTACTCCTTGTTGCAGGGTCTTGGGGGGTGGCGATATCGGCGGACGGCTCGTCGGCGAACGGCAGCAGGCGCGCCTGGGCGAATTCCGGCCCGCGCTTGCTGCTGAATACCCACAGGGTCAGGCCGATGAAGGCGATGAACACCACGACGGTGCCCAGGCCGCGGATCATTCCTGTACTCATTTCAAGAACCATGGCTCACCTCTTGCTCTTGATGGCAGTGCCGAGCACTTGCAGGTAGGCCACCAGCGCGTCCATTTCGGTCTTGCCCTTGAGCGAGGCCACGCTGCCCGTGATGTCGTCGTCGGTGTACGGCACGCCCAGGGTGCGCATGGCGCGCAGCTTGCCTTCGGTGTGGCTGCTGTCCACCGCTTGGCTAACCAGCCACGGATAGGCCGGCATTTTCGATTCGGGCACGACGTTGCGCGGGTTGTACAAGTGGGCGCGGTGCCAGTCATCGGAGTAACGCGCGCCGACCCGGGCCAGGTCCGGTCCGGTCCGCTTGGAACCCCACAGGAACGGGTGGTCCCAGACGCTTTCGCCGGCCACCGAGTAGTGGCCGTAGCGCTCGGTCTCGGCGCGGAACGGACGGATCATCTGCGAGTGGCAGCCGACGCAGCCTTCGCGGATGTAGATGTCGCGGCCTTCCAGTTGCAGGGCGGTGTAGGGCTTCATGCCGTCCACCGGCTTGTTGGTCACGTCCTGGAAGAACAGCGGGACGATCTGGGTCAGGCCACCAATGCTCACGGCCAGGACCATCAGCAGCATCAGCAGGCCGACGTTTTTTTCGATTGTTTCGTGTTTCATGGTGGACTCCTCAGGCCATCTGCGCGGCAGCGGCGGCTTCGGCAGGCTGGTAGGCCCGCACGGTGCGCCAGGTGTTGTAGGCCATCAGCAGCATGCCGAGGAGGAAGATCGCCCCGCCCGCCAGCCGTACGATGAAGCCAGGGTGGCTGGCCACCAGGGTTTCGACGAAGGAGTAGGTGAGCGTGCCGTCCTCGTTCACTGCGCGCCACATCAGGCCCTGGGCGATGCCGTTGACCCACATCGAGGCGATGTAGAGCACGGTGCCGATGGTCGCGAGCCAGAAGTGCGCATTGATCAGGCCGATGCTGTGCATCTGTGGCCGGCCGAAGACTTTCGGGATCATGTGGTACAGCGCACCGATGGAAATCATCGCCACCCAGCCGAGTGCACCGGCATGTACGTGGCCGATGGTCCAGTCGGTGTAGTGGGAGAGGGCGTTGACGGTCTTGATCGCCATCATCGGACCTTCGAAGGTCGACATGCCGTAGAACGCCAGGGACACCACCAGGAATCGCAGGATCGGGTCGCTGCGCAACTTATGCCAGGCACCCGACAGGGTCATCATGCCGTTGATCATGCCGCCCCAGCTTGGCGCCAGCAGGATCAGCGACATCACCATGCCCAGGGACTGTGCCCAGTCCGGCAGCGCGGTGTAGTGCAGG
This sequence comes from Pseudomonas sp. 43mfcvi1.1, assembly GCF_900115935.1. Taxonomy (NCBI): domain Bacteria; kingdom Pseudomonadati; phylum Pseudomonadota; class Gammaproteobacteria; order Pseudomonadales; family Pseudomonadaceae; genus Pseudomonas; species Pseudomonas sp. 43mfcvi1.1. The sequence goes on from NZ_UETT01000001.1 coordinate 385,481, forward strand.
TGGTGTGGGCCGGCCCAGATATACAGGGTGATCAGCGCCCAGAAGTGGACGATGGACAGGCGATAGGAATACACCGGACGTTCGGCCTGCTTCGGCACGAAGTAGTACATCATCCCCAGAAAGCCTGCGGTGAGGAAAAAGCCCACGGCGTTGTGGCCGTACCACCATTGCACCATCGCATCCGTGGCCCCGGCGTACACCGAGTAGGATTTGGTGAAGCTCACCGGCAGTTCCAGGTTGTTGACGATGTGCAGGATCGCCACAGTCAGGATGAAGCCGCCGAAGAACCAGTTACCGACGTAGATGTGCTTGGTGTTGCGCTTGGCCACGGTACCGAAGAACACGATGGCGTAGGCCACCCAGACGATGGTGATCAGGATGTCGATCGGCCATTCCAGTTCGGCGTATTCCTTGGAACTGGTGTAGCCCAGTGGCAGGCTGATGGCCGCCAGCAGGATCACCAGTTGCCAGCCCCAGAAGCAGAACGCGGCGATTTTCGGCGCGAACAGCTGTGTCTGGCAGGTGCGTTGCACCGAGTAGAACGAACTGGCAAACAACGCACAGCCGCCAAAGGCGAAGATCACTGCGTTGGTGTGCAGTGGGCGCAGTCGGCCGAAGCTGGTCCAGGGCAAATCGAAGTTGAGCTGTGGCCAGACCAATTGGGCGGCGAGAAAAACCCCGAGCCCCATGCCGACGATGCCCCACACCACCGTCATAATGGCGAATTGGCGGACCACCTTGTAGTTGTAGGCGGTACTGATAGAAGTGTTCATGGTTCCCCATCCACGGTTCAGCCGAAGTGAGCGCCTGCGCAAGGCAGTGCGGCGTCTTCGCCTGGAGTTATAGGCAGACTAAAAGCGAGGCAAGCATGGACAAACAGCACAAGGCCAGTATTGACGGGGATCAATGGGTGCGGTGCGTGGAAGAACATGGCTGGCTGTGGACGGCCGCGCAGCCGGGCGTTCGCGCCACGCCCGCGACCCTGATCCTGGCCCACGGTGCCGGTGCTCCGATGGACAGCGGTTTCATGGAAGAAATGGCCGCGCGCCTTGCCGCGCATGGGGTCAACGTGTTGCGTTTCGAGTTCCCCTACATGGCCCTGCGGCGCCTGGATGGGGGCCGGCGCCCACCCAACCCGACACCTAAGCTGCTGGAATGCTGGCGTGAGGTGTACGCCACGGTGCGGCCTTATGTCGCTGGACGGCTGGCCATTGGCGGCAAGTCCATGGGCGGGCGGATGGCGAGTTTGCTGGCCGACGAATTGGGGGCCGACGCGTTGGTGTGCCTGGGCTATCCCTTCTATGCGGTGGGCAAGCCGCAGAAACCGCGAGTCGAGCACCTGGCGACGTTGAAGACCCGGGCCTTGATCGTCCAGGGCGAGCGCGATGCGTTGGGCAATCGTGGGGCGGTGCAGGGATATACATTGTCACCCAGCATCGAGGTGATGTGGTTGGTGGCGGGCGATCATGATTTGAAACCGCTGAAGGCTTCGGGGTTTAGCCATGAGCAGCATCTGGAGGCGGCGGCGCAGGGAGTGGCCGGGTTCCTGTCTCAAGACTGATGCTGCCAGTCATGGCCTCATCGCGAGCACGCTCGCTCCCGCAGTGGAATGCATTTGAATGAGCGACTCACAACCCCTGTGGGAGCGAGCCTGCTCGCGATGGCGGCCCGCCAGGCAATAAAAAAACCGGACGCTTTCGCTGTCCGGGTTTTTCTGTTCCAGCCAACGATCAGCGGTTAAACCGCTCCACCAACGAATACTGCGTATTGGCCGTGCGGGTCAGTTCTTCGCTGAGCAGCGCCGAGCTGTGGGCCTGGCCCGAGGTCTGGTCGGCCAGTTCCGAGATGTTGCTGATGTTGCGGCTGATCTCTTCGGCCACCGAACTCTGCTCTTCGGTAGCGGCAGCGATCTGTGTGGTCATGTCGGTGATGTTGGCCACTGCTTCGCTGATCCCCACCAGCGCCGCGTCCGCCTCCATGACCCGCGCCACGCCTTCTTCGGCCTGCCGATGGCCGGCGTCCATGGTCTGCACGGCGTTGGTGGCGGTCTGCTGGAGCTTGGCGATCAGGGCGTGGATCTGCCCGGTGGATTCGCTGGTGCGTTGCGCCAATTGCCGCACTTCATCGGCCACTACGGCAAAGCCGCGGCCCATTTCCCCGGCGCGGGCCGCTTCGATGGCGGCGTTGAGGGCCAGCAGGTTGGTCTGGTCGGCGATGCCTTTGATCACGTCCACCACGCCGCCGATCTCGTCGCTGTCCTTGGCCAGTTGGGTCACGGTCTGGCCCGTTTCGCCGACCACCACCGACAGACGCTCGATGGCGTCACGGGTTTCCCCGGCGATATCGCGGCCGCGGCTGGTCAGGCGATTGGCTTCCTGGGTGGCATCGGCGGTGCGCTGCACGTGGCTGGCGACTTCCTGGGTCGTTGCCGCCATCTGGTTGACAGCCGTGGCGACCTGTTCGGTCTCTACCCGCTGGCGCTCCAGGCCGTTGGAGCTGTCATGGGCCAGGTTGTTGGACTGGCGAGCCTGTTCGTTAAGGTGCTCGGCGGTGTCCTGCAGACGGGTCAGGCAGGTCTTCAGGCGCGCTTCCTGGCTGAGGATCGACATCTCCAGGCGTGCCTGGACGCCGCGGCTGTCGGTGTACATCCGGGCGATCAGCGGGTCGGACGTGGTTTGTTCGGCCAGGCGCAGCAGGCGCTTGATCCCGCGTTGCTGCCATTGCAGGCCCATCAGCCCCAAGGGCACTGACAGCACGGCCGCCAGGGCAAAGCCCCAGTGGGAATTCAGGAAGGCACCCACGACGAAGCTCAGTTGGCTGACCAGAATGAACGGCAGCCAGTCCTGTAGCATCGGCAGCCATTTGTCGCTGCCCGGAACCGCGGACTTGCCTTGGTTGATGCGTAGGTAAAGGGCTTCGGCGCGGCTGATCTGCTCGGCGGAAGGTTTGACCCGCACCGATTCGTAGCCGACCACCTGATTGCCCTCGAACACGGGCGTGACGTAGGCGTTGACCCAGTAATGGTCACCGTTCTTGCTGCGATTCTTGACGATGCCCATCCATGGCAAGCCTTGTTTGAGCATGCCCCACATGTGCGCGAACACAGCGGATGGGACATCGGGATGGCGCACCAGGTTGTGCGGCGAACGGATCAGTTCTTCCTTCGAATACCCGCTGATCTCGACGAACGCGTCGTTGCAGTAGGTGATTACGCCCTTGGTGTCGGTGGTAGAAATAAGTCGTTGCTGGGCCGGGAAGGTCCTTTCGCGTTGTGTGACGGGTTGGTTATTACGCATGGTGTGTAGATCCGCAAGGCTTTGAAAGGCTATGAAAGGTTGTCGGCGTCGTCAGGTTTTAGTTGAAGTTATTTTTGCCTGTCGCTATCACGCGAGCATCGGGTAGGTAAATAGGGCGAAATGAAGCAGGTTGAGCAGAAAGTGCGTGGCAATCGCCGCTCCCAGGCCACCAAAACGATACGCCAGGCCATAACCGACCCCCGCCAAGCCCGACAGCAGCACCCATTGCCACCCTGCGCCGGCGTGTACCAGGCCGAACAGCAGCGAGGCCAGGAGCAACGCCAGAGTGTCGCCATGGGCCAAATGTTTGAAGCGCTGGATCAAGCTCCCCTGAATGTAGCCACGAAACAGCGCTTCCTCCACGAGCGTCACCAATAAAAGATTATTGAGCATCCACAACCAGGCGTGATCCGGCCACTTCGGCGCCCAGTGGACCATGCCCAGCAGCACGGCTCCGCCGAGGGCCAGCAGCGCACTCACCGCCAGGCCCAGCGCCGTGGCCTGGACCGACAGGCGCAATGGGCGCCGGCCGACGATCCAGGGGCAGGCCAGTAACAGCCAGAAACCGATCAGCGGCTTGTCCTGGTTCAGGTACATCGCGAACGGTGCGGCATCGTCGGTCAGGCGTTGCGCCGGGATCACGCGCCCATTGAAGAACCCGGGCATCCAGTGCATGGCCAACGCCAATGCCATCACCGCGAAAAGGACGTGTCCGAGAAACCGACCCACCGGCATTTGCTGCTGACGAACCGCATACCCGGCAAACAGCAACAGCGCAATGGAAATGACCGCGGTCCAGGCCAGCTGGCCGTAGGCCAGGGCCAGGGTATAGCCAATGGAGAGGAGGGCCAGGTAGGGCCAGGGTAGGGCAGGCATATCACATCCTTTTGAGGCTGATGAACAGTTGTAGCGGGCAGGGCGGTCGGAACCGGCGGGATTATAGGCAGGCCCAAACGAAAACACCGCCCTTAAGCGGCGGTGTTTTCGTAGGACAGGTCTTTTTACGCTGCAATCAATTGCCGTAGGACATAGTGAAGGATCCCGCCGGCCTTGAAATACTCCACTTCATTCAAGGTATCGATCCGGCACAACACTTCGATTCGCTCTTGGCTGCCGTCCTCGCGGGTGATGACCAAGGGCAGGTTCATGCGCGGGGTCAGTTCGACGTCATTGAGTCCCAGGATGTCCAGGGTTTCCTTGCCCGTAAGGTTCAGGCTCTTGCGGTTCTGGTCGAGCTTGAACTGCAGCGGCAGCACGCCCATGCCCACCAGGTTGGAGCGATGGATGCGCTCGAAGCTTTCGGCGATCACCGCCTTGACCCCCAGCAGGTTCGTGCCCTTGGCTGCCCAGTCCCGGCTCGATCCGGTGCCATATTCCTGGCCGGCGATCACCACCAGTGGCGTGCCCGTGGCCTGGTACAGCATGGCGGCATCGTAGATCGGCATTCGTTCGCCGCTGGGGATGTAGATCGTGTTGCCGCCTTCTTCGCCGTCGAGCATTTCGTTGCGAATGCGGATATTGGCGAAGGTGCCGCGCATCATCACTTGGTGGTTGCCGCGTCTGGAGCCATAGGAGTTGAAGTCTCGCGGCTCTACGCCCTGTTCGCGCAGGTAGCGACCGGCGGGGCTGTCGGTCTTGATGTTGCCCGCCGGGGAGATATGGTCGGTGGTCACTGAATCGCCCAGCAGGGCCAGGACCCGGGCGCCCTCGACGTTCCTCACGGCCGGTGGCGGCCCGTCGATGTTGTCGAAGAATGGCGGGTGCTGGATGTAGGTCGAGTCGTCCTGCCAGACGTAAGTCGCCGCTTGCGGCACTTCGATGGCCTGCCATTGTTCGTCACCGGCAAACACGGCGGCGTATTCCTTGTGGAACATGCTGGTGTTGACCTGGGCCACGGCGGCAGCCACTTCCTGGCTGCTGGGCCAGATGTCCCGCAGGTACACCGGGTTGCCGTCCCGGTCGTTGCCCAGCGGCTCGCTGCTGATGTCGATGCGCACGGTGCCGGCCAGGGCATAGGCGACCACCAGCGGCGGCGAGGCCAGCCAGTTGGTCTTCACCAGCGGATGCACCCGGCCTTCGAAGTTGCGGTTGCCCGACAGTACCGAGGCCACGGTCAGGTCGGCTTTCTGGATGGCCTTTTCGATGGGCTCTGGCAGCGGCCCGGAGTTGCCGATGCAGGTGGTGCAACCATAGCCCACCAGGTCGAAGCCGAGTTTATCCAGGTACTCGGTCAGGCCGGCCGCCTTGTAGTAGTCGGTGACCACCTTGGAACCCGGCGCCAGGGAACTCTTGACCCAAGGCTTGCGGGTAAGGCCCTTTTCCACGGCTTTTTTCGCCAGCAGTCCGGCGGCCATCATCACGCTGGGGTTGGAGGTGTTGGTGCAGGAAGTGATGGCTGCGATCACCACCGCGCCGTTTTTCAGGCGATGAGTGTGGCCTTCGAACTCGTATTCGGTTTCTCCCACCTGATCGGCGTTGCCTACCGCGACGCCACCGCCACCTTCGCTTTCCAGACGACCTTCTTCCTTGCTGGTGGGTTTGACCTGCAACCCCAGGAAATCACTGAAAGCCTGGCCGACATTCGGCAGCGAGACTCGGTCCTGAGGGCGTTTGGGGCCGGCGAGGCTGGCTTCTACGCTGCCCATGTCCAGCTCCAGTGTGTCGGTGAACACCGGCTCCTGGCCGGGCAGGCGCCACAGGCCCTGGGCCTTGCAATAGGCTTCCACCAGTTTCACCGTTTCCGCTGGCCGCCCCGACAGGCGCAAGTAGTCCAGGGTCACATCGTCCACCGGGAAGAAACCGCAGGTGGCGCCATATTCCGGGGCCATATTGGCGATGGTGGCGCGGTCGGCCAGGGGCAGGTCGGCAAGACCGTCGCCATAGAACTCGACGAATTTGCCCACCACGCCTTTCTTGCGCAGCATCTGCGTGACGGTCAGCACCAGGTCGGTGGCGGTGATGCCTTCGCGCAGCTTGCCGACGAGTTTGAAGCCGATGACCTCGGGAATCAGCATCGACACCGGTTGGCCGAGCATGGCGGCTTCCGCCTCGATCCCGCCGACGCCCCAGCCCAGTACGCCGAGGCCGTTGATCATGGTGGTGTGGGAGTCGGTGCCCACCAGCGTGTCCGGGAAGGCGTAGGTGCGGCCGTCTTCCTCTTTGGTCCACACGGTGCGGCCCAGGTATTCGAGGTTGACCTGATGGCAGATGCCGGTGCCCGGCGGCACTACGCTGAAATTGTCGAAGGCGCTCTGGCCCCAGCGCAGAAAGGCGTAGCGTTCGCCGTTGCGTTGCATTTCGATGTCGACGTTCTGCTCGAACGCCTGGCTGCTGGCGAACTTGTCGACCATCACCGAGTGGTCGATCACCAGGTCCACCGGCGACAGCGGGTTGATCCGCTGGGGATCGCCGCCGGCCTTTTCCACGGCGGCGCGCATGGCGGCCAGGTCGACCACGGCGGGAACCCCGGTGAAGTCTTGCATCAACACCCGGGCGGGGCGGTATTGAATCTCGCGCTCGGAACGACGTTCCTTGAGCCACCCGGCCAGGGCCTTGAGGTCGGTGCCGGTGACGGTTTTTTCATCTTCCCAGCGCAGCAGGTTTTCCAGCAGTACCTTCAATGACATGGGCAGTTTGTCCAGGTCGCCCAGGCTTCGGGCGGCATCCGGCAGGCTGAAGTAGTGGTAGGTCCTGGCGTCGACTTGCAGGGTTTTAAGGGTTTTCAGGCTATCGAGGGACGGCATTGAAATGACTCCTTTGAGTCCGCACGGCTACGGACTGACGGAACGGACAGAGCCTTTAACCTAGCCCTGTTTTGAGCGTATGACTAATCACTGGACTCTATAGGCAGGTTCGGGGTTCCGAACTCCGCTATGATGCGCCGGTTTTCGTGACAGGCTTTGCTACGGAGTTTCAATGAACACGCTTTTTATGCACTGCCGGCCGGGCTTCGAAGGCGAGGTCTGTTCCGAGATCGCCGAACACGCGGCCCGGCTCAACGTGGCCGGCTACGCCAAGGCCAAACCGGCCAGCGCCTGCGCCGAATTTGTCTGCACTGAGGAGGACGGCGCCGAGCGGTTGATGCGTGGGCAGCGTTTTGCCGAGCTGATTTTTCCGCGCCAGTGGGCCCGTGGCACGTTCATTGATTTACCGGAAACCGACCGTATCAGCGTGATTCTGGCTCACATGGCTGACTTCCCGACCTGCGGCAGCCTCTGGCTGGAGGTGGTAGACACCAACGACGGCAAGGAACTGTCGAACTTCTGCAAGAAATTCGAAGGCCCGCTGCGCAAGGCATTGAGTGGCGCCGGCAAGTTGATGGACGATCCGTGCAAGCCGCGCCTGCTGCTGACCTTCAAGAGTGGCCGCGAAGTCTTCCTGGGCCTGGCGGACGCGGATAATTCGGCGATGTGGCCGATGGGCATCCCGCGCTTGAAGTTCCCCAGGGAAGCGCCGAGCCGCTCGACCCTCAAGCTCGAAGAAGCCTGGCACCATTTCATCCCCCGGGACCAGTGGGACGAGCGCCTGCACAGTGACATGACCGGTGTGGACCTTGGTGCCGCGCCGGGTGGCTGGACCTGGCAACTGGTCAACCGGGGCATGTTGGTGACGGCCATCGACAATGGTCCGATGGCCGAAAGCCTGATGGACACCGGCCTGGTGCAGCATCTGATGGCGGATGGCTTCACATTCAAGCCCAAGCAGCCGGTGGACTGGATGGTCTGCGACATCGTCGAGAAACCGGCGCGCAACGCGGCGATGCTGGAAGAGTGGATTGGCGAAGGGCATTGCCGCGAGGCGGTGGTCAATCTCAAGCTGCCGATGAAACAGCGCTACGCCGAGGTCAAACGCCTGCTCGAACGCATCGCCGAGGGCTTCAAGGCCCGGGGTATCAAGGTCGAGATCGGTTGCAAGCAGCTGTACCACGACCGCGAGGAAGTGACGTGCCATCTGCGGCGGTTGGATACCAATAAGCCCCGTGGGAGCAAAGCTGTGGGAGCAAAGCTTGCTCGCGATGAACGGTGACACGGTCTGGCAACTGAGGTGCCTGCATCGCGGGCAAGCCTTGCTCCCACAGTTTGGCTTTCACATGTTTGCGATTCCACAGGCTTTGCTCTCACCCGACATTGCGCGACAATACCGGCCAGTTTCAGGAGTAGAACATGAGTGAAATGAACAACACGCCGGTCGACGGCACGCTGGATGCCACCGGTCTCAATTGCCCGGAACCGGTGATGATGTTGCACCAGCATATCCGCGACCTGGCTCCCGGTGGGCTGCTGAAAGTGATCGCCACCGACCCCTCGACTCGCCGCGACATCCCCAAGTTTTGCGTGTTCCTGGACCACGAACTGGTGGCCCAGCAGGAAGAGGCGGGCACTTACCTCTACTGGATCCGTAAGAAACTCGCTTAATCCATCGAGCGGCTGAGGCGGATCTGCTTGCGCGCGCTACGTGCCAGGCGGATCGACAGCATCAGCGCCGCGCAGCTCAAGCCCACTATCAGGCCTTGCCACAACCCGCTCGGGCCGCTGGCTGCGCCGAGCCAGTCGGTCAGGCCCAAGGCGTAACCTACCGGCAGGCCGATGCCCCAATAGGCGAACAAGGTCAGGATCATCGTCACCCGGGTGTCCTGGTAGCCGCGCAACGCGCCCGCCGCCGTGACCTGGATCGCATCGGAAAACTGGAACAGCGCCGCGTAGACGATCAGCATCGACGCCACCTCGATCACCACCGGATCGGCGGTATAGATCGCCGCGATAGGTCCGCGCAGTGCGAACATCAGGCTTGCCGACAGACAGGCGTACGCCAAGGCCGTGCCCATCCCCACCCCGGCGGCGAAGCGCGCTTCGCGGGGCTGGCGCCGGCCCAGCGCCTGGCCGACCCGCACGGTGACAGCCATGCCCAGGGAATAGGGGATCATGAACACCAATGAACTGAAGTTCAGCGCGATCTGGTGCCCGGCCACCACCGTGGCGCCGAGGCTGCCGATCAGCAACGCGATCACTGCGAAAATACTCGATTCGGCGAACACCGCGATGCCGATCGGCAAGCCGATGCCCAGCAGGCGCTTGATGACGGCCCATTGCGGCCAGTCGAAACGGCTGAACAACCGGCTCGACTGATAGGCCGGTGCCCACCGGGCCCAACCGGCCATGCCCAGGGCCATGACCCACATCACGATGGCCGTGGCCCAGCCACACCCGACGCCGCCCATGGCGGGCACGCCCAGGTGCCCATAGATGAAGATGTAATTGAGCGGAATGTTCAGCGCCAGCCCGCACAACCCCAGCACCATCGCCGGCCGCGTGCGACCCAGGCCGTCGCTGAAGCAGCGCAGCACGTGATACAGCGCCACGGCCGGCAGGCCCGTGCCGATGCCTCGCAGGTATTCCATGCACGGGCCGATCAATTCAGGATCGACCTTCATGACGTGCAGGATCGGTTCGGCGCTGAACAGCGCCAGCGTCGCGATCAACCCCACCACCAATGCCAACCACAGCGCCTGGCGTACCAGCGGCCCGATCTCGTTGAACGTCCCGGCACCGAAACGCTGGGCAACTTTTGGCGTGGTCGCCAGCAATGTGCCGGTCATCAACAGGAACACCGGCACCCAGATCGAGTTGCCCAGTGCCACCGCCGCCAGGTCTCGTGGACCGACCCGACCGGCCATCACCGCATCGACGAAGCCCATGGCGGTGGTCGCCAACTGCGCGACCATGATCGGCAGGGCCAGGGCCAGCAACGTCTTGAATTCCAGGTGAACCCGGGCCGGGCGGGAGAGGGTGGTGGGGGTGTCGATCACAGGATTCACAGGGCAAGCGTCCGAAAAGGTTAAGCGCAAGGCGGCGAATTCTACGCTTTGACGCAGTGGTCAGGAAAAAACCTGTGTTGTGGATTTGTAATCGCTTTTTCAGTTTTCGAGCACCTGTGGGAGCAAGGCTTGCCCGCGATGAAGCTGATGCGGCCTCCCAAGGAACCGAGGCGCCTGCATCGCGAGCAAGCTTTGCTCCCACATAATCCCTCGCCACAACATCATTCGCTCCGGGTAATGCACAGGTCCAACGGAACGCCTACACTGCCCATCCCGCCAAAGGAGCTTCGCCATGCTGATCGTCGCCGACGAAAACATTCCCCTGCTCGATGCATTTTTCCAAGGGTTCGGCGAAATTCGCCGGGTTCCGGGCCGGGGGATCGACCGGACGATGGTCGAGCAAGCCGATGTGCTGCTGGTGCGTTCGGTCAGCCAGGTCAATCGAGCCTTGCTGGAAGGCAGCAAAGTGCGCTTTGTCGGCACCTGCACCATCGGCACCGATCACCTGGACCTGGATTATCTGGCCGAGGCCGGCATTCGCTGGGCCAGCGCACCCGGCTGCAATGCCCGTGGCGTGGTGGACTATGTGCTGGGCAGCCTGATGACCCTGGCGGAAATCGAAGGCGTGCAGCTTAAGCAGCGCACATTCGGCGTGGTCGGTGCAGGCCAGGTGGGCGGGCGGTTGATCGAGGTGCTTAAGGGGCTTGGCTGGACCGTGAAGGTCTGCGATCCGCCGCGTCAGGCTGCCGAAGGGGGCGACTATGTGAGCCTGGAACAGATCATCGAACAGTGCGATGTGATCAGCCTGCACACACCGTTGACGCGCGACGGCGAGCAACCGACCTGGCACCTGTTCGACGAAGCGCGTCTGAACCAACTCAAGCCCGGGACCTGGCTGATCAATGCGGCCCGTGGGCCGGTGATCGATAACGCTGCGCTGCGCGAGGTGTTGCTGGAGCGCGAAGACTTGCAGGCGGTGCTGGATGTCTGGGAGCAGGAGCCCACCGTGGACGTGGACCTGGCGGACTTGTGCGTGATCGCCACCCCGCATATTGCCGGTTACAGCCTCGATGGTCGCCAGCGTGGCACCGCCCAGATCTACCAGGCCTTGTGTGCTTTCCTGGAGCGGCCGGTTGAAGTCAGCCTCAGCGACCTGTTGCCTCGGCCCTGGCTGGGCGGTATCACCCTGGACGCCGAAACCGACCCGGCCTGGGCCTTGGCGGCGCTGTGCCGGAGCGTGTACGACCCGCGTGTTGACGACGCGAACTTTCGTCGCAGTCTGGTGGGCACGGTCAGCGAGCAACGCAGCGCGTTCGATGCTTTGCGCAAGCATTATCCGCCACGGCGGGAGATCGACAGCTTGAAGGTTCGTATCGAAGGGCAGTCCCCGACCTTGCAGCAGATCGTCACCGCGCTGGGCGCCACCATCGTCTAGACGCCTTTTGTGGCGAGGGGATTTATCCCCGCTGGGCTGCGCAGCAGCCCCATGGTTCAAAACTGACACACCGGATTCGTCAGATTTCAGGGAGTGCTTCGCACCCCAGCGGGGATAAATCCCCTCGCCACAGGTTTTGTGTCGGACCAGAGATCAATGGCAGCCTTGTCTTCCAGGCATAAAAAACCCGACATCAAGGTCGGGTTCAATCGAGACGGGCTGTATCACTTTTGTTCGGCAGGCTTGACCAGTCGTTTTTCCAGCTCGCTGCAGGCTTTCTGGATCATGTCCTCGGTGATCGGTACTTCGCGCCCTTGGGCATCGATGAACGAGCAGCCCAGAGACTGATCCGGTTGCGTGCGGATTACTTGAATCTTGTCGTCGCTGCTGTGTTGCAAGGACATGGCCTGTCTCCTCATCAGGTTGTGTGCCTACTTTAATGTCGCCAGGTGACCGAGCCATGACACTCCTTGTAGGTTCATGGCGACACCTCCACTCAATCAGAAACACAGTTGCGTTTCCAGCCAGACTTTAGACCGATAACATCTAGCCCCTAGTCGTTGTGGTCATATTTAACCTGACTCATTCTGATTCAAATAGGTTCCGCTGCGCTTTGGCGTCGCTGGCCGGCCTTTTCCCTGCTGCATTAACGGATGCTCTTGATGCTTTCTTCCCGACATCGCCGTGCCATACGCCTGGCCAGCGGCTTCATCGCCCCCTATCGCAAACAGGTCGCCGGCGCTTTGCTGGCCCTGATTGTCACCGCCGGTATTACCTTGTCCATGGGCCAAGGTATCCGCTTGCTGGTGGACCAGGGCTTCATGACCCGTTCACCACACCTGCTCAATCAATCCATCGGCCTGTTCATGGTGCTGGTGGTTGGGTTGGCGATCGGTACGTTTTCGCGTTTTTACCTGGTGTCCTGGATCGGCGAGCGGGTGGTGGCCGATATCCGGCGGCAGGTCTTCAACCATCTGGTGTACTTGCACCCGGGGTTCTACGAAAACAACCGCAGTTCGGAAATCCAGTCGCGGTTGACCGCCGATACGACCTTGCTGCAATCGGTGATCGGTTCGTCGCTGTCGTTGTTTTTGCGCAACGCCTTGATGGTGGTTGGCGGCATCGTGCTGCTGTTCATCACCAATCCCAAGTTGACCAGCATTGTGGTGATTGCCCTGCCGCTGGTCTTGGCGCCGATCCTGGTATTTGGTCGCCGGGTGCGCAGTTTGTCGCGCCAGAGCCAGGACCGCATTGCCGACGTAGGCAGCTACGTTTCCGAAACCCTCGGCCAGATCAAGACCGTGCAGGCCTATAACCACCAGGTCCAGGACGAGCAGCGATTCTCCGTGACGGTGGAGCAGGCCTTCGATACCGCTCGCAAACGCATCGCCCAGCGGGCCTGGCTGATCACCCTGGTGATCGTGCTGGTGCTGGGCGCGGTGGGGGTGATGCTCTGGGTCGGCGGCATGGATGTGATCGCCGGACGGATTTCCGGCGGTGAGCTGGCGGCATTCGTGTTCTACAGCCTGATCGTCGGCAGCGCCTTCGGTACCCTGAGTGAAGTGATCGGCGAGCTGCAACGGGCGGCGGGTGCGGCTGAGCGTATTGCCGAGTTGCTGCGTTCGGAAAACATCATCCAGCCGCCGGCTTCAGGCCTGGTGACCTTGCCGGCGCGGGTCCGCGGCGATTTGCGCCTCGAAGGCGTGCGTTTTTCCTATCCGTCCCGGCCGGACAGTTACGCGGTCGACGGTCTCGACCTGAGTATCAAGGCCGGTGAGACCCTGGCCCTGGTCGGGCCTTCCGGTGCGGGCAAGTCGACGGTCTACGATTTGCTGCTGCGTTTCTATGATCCGGTGCAAGGGCAGATCCTGATCGACGATGTGCCATTGACTCGACTCGATCCACTGGACCTGCGCCGCCACTTCGCCCTGGTTTCACAAAACCCGGCACTGTTCTTCGGCACGGTCGAAGAGAACATCCGCTATGGCAACCCGCAGGCGTCGTCGGAGCAGGTGCGCGAGGCCGCGCAGATCGCCTACGCCCACGACTTCATCGAAAAAATGCCCGACGGCTACCAGACTCACCTGGGTGACGGTGGCCTCGGGCTATCCGGCGGCCAGCGTCAACGCCTGGCCATCGCCCGGGCCTTGCTGGTGGACGCGCCGATCCTGCTGCTGGACGAAGCCACCAGCGCCCTCGATGCGCAAAGCGAACACCTGATCCAGCAAGCCTTGCCCAGCCTGATGAAAAACCGTACGACGTTGGTGATCGCCCACCGCCTGGCCACGGTGAAAAACGCCGATCGGATTGCGGTGATGGACCAGGGCAAGGTGGTTGCCGTGGGCACTCACCAGGAACTTGTCGCCAGCAATGCGCTGTATGCGCGGTTGGCGGCGTTGCAGTTCAATCAGCAGAGTGATGCGGTTCAGTGAGTCTGATGTTGAGATCCTGACGAGTCGAAACCAATGTGGGAGCGAGCCTGCTCGCGATAGCGTCAGATCAGTGACAATGATGTCGACTGTTACACCGCTATCGCGAGCAGGCTCGCTCCCACAGGGTCCAGCACCCGGCCAAGTAACCGACAAAAAATGCCCGTATCTTTCGAAACGGGCATTTTTTTGTTTTTCAGGAACAGCTTGCCGCTTGAAGCTCAACGCTTGCCGCTAACCCTCACTGATCATCGAAATACCGCTCATGCCAATCCACCAGCGGTTGCGGCGAGTTGAGTTTCTGGCCGTAGATCACCGAGTACGACAACACGTTCTGCACGTATTGGCGGGTTTCGTCGAACGGGATGCTTTCGACCCAGACGTCGAAACTCAAGTGGTCGGCGCCGCGCAGCCACTGGCGCACGCGACCGGGGCCGGCGTTGTAGGCCGCCGAGGCCAGGACGCGGTTGCCGTTGAACTGGCTGTGAACCTGGCTCAGGTAGGCCGCGCCCAACTGGATGTTCTTGTCCGGGTTCAACACTTGTTGGGGGGAGGCCAGGGGAATGCTGAACTTGCGCGCGGTTTCCTTGGCGGTGCCTGGCATCAATTGCATCAGGCCGGCGGCGCCGACGCTGGAGCGGGCATCATCCATGAACGCACTTTCCTGCCGGGTAATGGCGAACGCCCAGCTTGGATGCAAGCCACGGATCTTGGCTTCGCGCACCAGGGTGTCGCGGTGGGCCATCGGGAAGCGGATGTCCAGGTCGTCCCAGTACTTGGCCTGGCTGATGGTGCGAATGGCCGGGAAATACCATTTCAGGTCGTAGGCCAGCTTCGCCTGGGCGACCATCTCGTCCCGGTTGAAATGCCGGCTGACGTGATACCACTCGCGGCGTCCGTCGACAATCTCTCCGCGGGCATGGAACTCCAGCGCCCGACGCACGCCGGGGGTGTTGCGCACCTTATTGATCAATGCCTGGCTCATCACCAGCGGCTTGTTCACCAACGAATACGGCGACTGGGAACGGTCGGCGGCCAGGAAACCATAGAAGTCCCGCTCACGGGCCAGGTGCTTGTAGAGCGTCAGGGCCTCGGGGTTCTGCGGCTGCGCCAACTCCAGGGTGCGGGCTTGCCAGTACCGCCAGCGGTTGGTGCTGGCCAGCGACTCGGGCAGGCGGCGGGTCAATTGGTACGCATCGTCCCAACGGGCCAGGCGCAGCAGCAGGCGCAGGCGCCACTCCGAAACGGTGTCGTCGCGCAGTTCCGGGTCGTATTTCGTCATCACGTCCAGGGCCCGACCGTCGAAGCGCTTGGCCAGGGTCAGGCCGATCTCCCGGGCAATCGCGACTTTTTCATCCCGGGAAAAATGCATGGTGCTGGCGTAGCCATCCAACAGCGCCATGGCTTTTTCCGGGTCCTGGCGGGCCAGGCGACGCAGGCCAAGGCTGACGATGTCGGACATCGGTTCATCGGCCGGGCTAAAGCGCGAGGGCTGGTTGAGCAACTCGGGCTTTTGCGCCACGTCCACCAGCAACTTGCCACGGGGGGCGAGGGTGGTCAGGCCGCTGACCAGGCTGTTGGCCAGGGGATAATTGCGCGCCTGGGCGGCCAGTTTTGTCCGCTCCCAACGTTTCTGTTCGGTCAACTGACCTTGGCCGGCCCACAGGCCGAACAACGCATCGCAGGTTTGGGGCAGGGATTTGCCGGTGAGCCACAACTTCTCGGTGTTGGCGTAGCCCTCGGCCTTCAGCCCATGGGTGAGCTGGTACTGGGCGTTGAGGCAGTCCAGTTCGGTGAAATTGAGCTTGGGGTCGTAGTACTTGACGAAGGTTTCCCAGTCGCCGCGTTCGGTCAGCCAGCGCAACCAGCGCAGCTTCATCCAGTTGGCCTGGGGCAGGTCGCCATGCTCGGCGAGGAATTTCTCGATCTCGGCGTTGCTGGCGCTCTTGAGGCGAGCGGTCAATTCGTCATAGGCAAGATAGGGCTCCAGCGGATAATCGCGCAGGGCCTGGCTGTAGCGAAAATAGGGGCCGGAATCACCCTTGGCCAAGGCGCGCTTGGCTTCGTCGTAATACTGGCGCTGGGTGGAAATATCCACCGCCTGAGCGGTTTGAAAGGCAGTGGCACAGATGAAAAGACAAGATAAAGCACTGAAAAGGCGACTGCGCATGATACGTCCGGGCAGAAAAAAACATGACAAGCCCAAGGGTTAACCCAGGGTAACTGCCTGTAGCTTAGCCTTTTGCCAGCAGCCGGCGAAAGCTTTGCGGGGCTGTCGGCGCAAGTTCGCAACATTTGTTGTGCAGAGTGCTTCAGTGGCGAAATTGGCGGACCCTTGAGGGCTCATCTCAGGTAGAATGCGCGCCCAGTTTTTGGAGAAGCTCATGACCCTGCTCAAATTCAGCGATGTGTCCCTTGCTTTCGGCGCTATGCCGTTGTTGGACAAGGTGTCCTGGCAGATCGCCCGTGGTGAGCGGGTGTGCATCATCGGCCGCAACGGCACTGGCAAGTCCAGCATGATGAAGCTGGTCAAGGGCGATCAGAAGCCCGACGACGGCTCGGTCTGGCGCGCGCCAGGCCTGAAAATCGGCGAATTGCCCCAGGAACTGCCGGTGGCCGACGAGCGGACCGTGTTCGACGTGGTTGCCGAAGGCCTGGACGGTGTCGGCGCGCTGCTGGCCGAGTATCACCACCTGAGCCAGAACATCGTCACCGATGCCGACCTGGACAAGTTGATGCACGTGCAGCACGACCTCGAAGCCCGCGATGGCTGGCGCCTGCAGCAGCTGGTCGACAGCACCCTGAGCCGCCTGCAATTGCCGGCCGACAAGACCCTCGCCGAGTTGTCCGGCGGTTGGCGTCGTCGCGTCCTGCTGGCCCAGGCCCTGGTGTCCGAGCCGGACCTGCTGCTGCTCGACGAGCCGACCAACCACCTGGACATTGGCGCCATCGCCTGGCTTGAAGAGGCCCTGAAAGACTTCCAGGGGGCGGTGCTGTTCATCACCCACGACCGGTCCTTCCTGCAAAACCTGGCGACCCGCATCCTCGAGCTGGATCGCGGCGGGCTGATCGACTGGAACGGCGACTACGCCAGTTTCCTGGTGCACAAGGAAGCGGTACTGGCGGCGGAAGAGACCGCCAACGCGCTGTTCGACAAGCGTCTGGCCCAGGAAGAAGTCTGGATCCGCCAGGGCATCAAGGCCCGTCGCACCCGCAACGAAGGCCGTGTACGGGCCCTCAAGGCCTTGCGCGTGGAGCGCAGCGAACGACGCGAACGCACTGGCAAGGCCAATATCCAGCTGGAAACGGCTGACAAGTCTGGCAAGCAGGTGATGGTGCTGGAGAACGTCAGCTTCGCCCATCCAGGCGGTCCGTTCCTGGTCAAGGACTTCTCCATGGTCCTGCAACGTGGCGACCGCATCGGCCTGCTGGGCGCCAACGGCACCGGCAAGACCACCTTGCTCAAACTGATGCTCGGTGGCCTGGTACCGACCAGTGGCAAGGTGGAAGAGGGCACGAAGATCGACGTCGCCTACTTCGACCAGTTGCGCCATCAGTTGGACCTGGAGAAGACCGTGATCGACAACGTGGCCGAAGGTCGCGATTTCATCGATATCGACGGCCAGAGCCGCCACGTGCTGAGCTACCTCGGCGATTTCCTGTTCAGCCCCCAGCGGGCCCGCACGCCGGTCAAGGCGCTCTCCGGTGGTGAGCGCGCCCGTCTGTTGCTGGCCAAGTTGTTCAGTAAGCCGGCGAACCTGCTGGTGCTCGACGAACCGACCAACGACCTGGACGTGGAAACCCTCGAGTTGCTGGAAGAGGTGCTGCTGACCTTCAACGGCACTGTGCTGATGGTCAGTCACGACCGGGCATTCCTCGACAACGTGGTTACCAGCACCCTGGTATTCGAAGGCGAAGGCCTGGTTCGCGAATACGTGGGTGGTTATCAGGATTGGCTGCGCCAGGGCGGCTCGCCGCGTCTTTTGGGCGTGACCGAAAGCAAGTCCGGCAAGGCCGACCTGAATTCGGCCGTGGTCAAGGCTGAGCCAGCCCCGGTTACCGCCGCAGCGGCCCCGGCTCCGGCGAAGAAAAAGCTCAGCTACAAGCTGCAGCGTGAACTGGAAGCCTTGCCGGGTGATATTGACGCGAAGGAACAGCAGATCGCAGCGGTAGAAGCCGAAATGGCCGACACCGGGTTCTACCAGCGACCTGCCGCCGAAACCGCCAAGGTGATCGCGCATCTGGAGCAATTGCAGGCCGAGCTGGACGCGCTGGTCGAGCGTTGGGCTGAACTGGACGCTTGATCCATCGTTGAGAAAAATCCCGGCGTTCAGCAATGGACGCCGGGATTTTTACTTGAAACGCTATTCCCCTGTAGGGGTGAGCCAGTGGGAGCAAAGCTTGCTCGCGATGAACGATAACGCGGTCATTCGACAGGCTGGGATGCCTTCATCGCGAGCAAGCTTTGCTCCCACAGGCTCGCTCCCACAGGGTATGGGGTTATGTGCGCTTGACCAGGTGCACCGCCAACACATCGCAAGGCGCCCCATGCAGTACGTCGTTGGCGGTCGAGCCTAGCAACAGTGCCAGGCCGTGGCGGCCATGACTGCCGACGACGATCAGGTCGCAACCCTGTTCCTTGGCCAGGTGATGGATTTCCTGGCGTGGCTGGCCGTAGGTCAGGTGGCTGAACTCCTTCTTCAGGGCCGGGTATTTCACGATCAGTCGGTCAAGGCGTTCCTTGGCCTGGTCGAATTGCTGCTGCTGCAACTGGGAAAGGTCCATCGGTACATCGCCGCCGAAGGCCATGGCCATCGGTTCGACGATGTGCACCAGTGACAGCTGGGTGTCTCGGCCTTCGCAAAGGGCGAGGGCGCGCTTGACGACCGGATCGCATTCTTCAGTGAGGTCAACGGCGACCAGGATGTGGTTGTAGTACATGGAAAGCACTCCAGAGAATTGCGATACGGTAAGTATGGCTGGTTTCAAGCGCATTGACGCGACCTGGGTCAATGGGCTCATCAGAATCGGGGAGTACGAATATGACGGTCTGGATAGTGCTGTCAATCCTGTTGGTGGTGTTAAGTCCACTGGCATGGTTGCGTCCGTCCCGTGTCCAGAGCGGGCGCATGGCCTTGCGCATGGAAGCACGACGCCTGGGCCTGGCCATGCAACTGGCGCCGCAGGAGTGGCCGCACTGGCTGGGCCAGCAGCCGCCCAACCCCTGCGCCCAGTACCACCGGCCTCGGCGAGGCAGCCAACCAGCCTGTTGGAGCTACTGGCAAACTGCGCCGGGCGTCTGGGTCAATCAGTGGCGGGAAGTCTGCCTGGATGAATCTCTGCTCAATCATTTCGAAAAATTGCCGGCCAACGTCTACAAGGTCGAAGCCGACCGACAAATGATTGCCTTGTACTGGGGCGAGAAGGGCGAAGCCAGTGTGTTGCTGGCCATTGCCGATGTGCTCAAGGCATTGGCCTGAGACATAAAAAAGCCCGACAGTCTCATCGGGCGGGTTGGCCAGGCAGGCCGGTAATCAAGCTGTGCCAGGGCGTGCGTTCGTAACGCCCTTCATTCCTGAATTTTCAATCGCGCACCCGACAGCGTAGTCGGTTGGATCCGTTATGTGTGGAATTAGGGCGATTTTTCTAATTATTGATTCTATGAATAGCTGCTCATGCGGGGCCGTGTTGCGGATCCGTACGGTACGGAAATGACCGTAAAGTCGCGTTCATGCCTGTGTTTAGGGCGATTGACAATTGTCGGAAATTCCGTGAAGGTGACGTACCCAAATCAAACGGGCGTATGAATTGAGCGTTTGTATTTTCAGAATGCTCCTACAGACCCCGACTATCGCGTTGACGGGTGTGCCTGGCGGATTGGCGTAGCATCGACGGTAAACGTCAATGCCATACCTGCGGTCAGCGTTCAACGTGTACTGTTCAGCTTCCATATCGTGGAGATCAGTTGATGATTTACGAAGGTAAAGCCATCACGGTTAAGGCTCTTGAAAGTGGCATCGTCGAACTGAAATTCGACCTCAAGGGTGAGTCCGTCAACAAGTTCAACCGTCTAACCCTGAATGAACTGCGTCAGGCCGTGGACACTATCAAGGCAGATGCTTCGATCAAGGGTGTGATCGTCAGCAGCGGCAAGGACGTATTCATCGTCGGTGCCGACATCACCGAATTCGTCGACAACTTCAAGCTGCCCGATGCCGAACTGATCGCTGGCAACCTCGAAGCCAACCGTATTTTCAGCGACTTCGAAGACCTCAACGTACCGACCGTCGTGGCCATCAACGGCATCGCCCTGGGTGGCGGCCTGGAAATGTGCCTGGCGGCGGATTACCGCGTCATGTCCACCACGGCCAAGATCGGCCTGCCGGAAGTCAAACTGGGCATTTACCCGGGCTTCGGCGGAACCGTGCGCCTGCCGCGCCTGATCGGTGCCGACAACGCCATCGAATGGATTGCCGCGGGCAAGGAAAACCGTGCTGAAGACGCGCTGAAAGTCGGCGCCGTGGATGCCGTGGTCGAACCTGGCAAGCTTCAGGAAGCAGCCCTTGAAACCGTCAAGCGCGCTATCAGCGGCGAGTTCGACTACAAGGCCAAGCGTCAGCCGAAGCTGGAGAAGCTCAAGCTCAACGCCATCGAACAAATGATGGCCTTCGAAACCGCCAAGGGTTTCGTGGCCGGTCAGGCAGGCCCGAACTACCCGGCACCAGTCGAAGCGATCAAGACCATCCAGAAAGCCGCGAGCTTCGGTCGCGACAAGGCCCTGGAAGTCGAGGCCGCAGGCTTCGTCAAACTGGCCAAGACCTCGGCTGCGCAAAGCCTGATCGGTCTGTTCCTCAATGACCAGGAACTGAAGAAAAAGGCCAAGGCCTACGACGAAATCGCCAGTGATGTGAAGCAGGCTGCCGTGCTCGGCGCCGGCATCATGGGTGGCGGTATCGCCTACCAGTCGGCGTCCAAGGGCACGCCGATCCTGATGAAGGACATCAACGAACACGGGATCGAGCAGGGCCTGGCCGAAGCCGCCAAGCTGCTGGTCGGCCGCGTCGACAAAGGTCGCATGACCGCTGCGAAGATGGCCGAAGTGCTCAATGGCATTCGTCCGACCCTGTCATATGGCGATTTCGGCCATGTCGACCTGGTGGTCGAAGCCGTTGTCGAGAACCCGAAGGTCAAGCAAGCGGTACTGGCCGAAGTCGAAGACAAGGTCAAGGAGGACACTATCCTTGCCTCGAACACCTCGACCATTTCCATTTCGCTGCTGGCCAAGGCCCTCAAGCGTCCGGAAAACTTCGTCGGCATGCACTTCTTCAACCCGGTGCACATGATGCCGCTGGTGGAAGTGATCCGTGGCGAGAAGTCCAGCGAACATGCGATTGCCACCACCGTCGCCTACGCGAAGAAAATGGGCAAGAACCCGATCGTCGTCAACGACTGCCCGGGCTTTCTGGTCAACCGTGTGCTATTCCCGTACTTCGGCGGTTTCGCCAAGCTGGTCAGCGCCGGTGTGGACTTCGTGCGCATCGACAAGATCATGGAAAAATTCGGCTGGCCGATGGGCCCGGCGTACCTGATGGACGTGGTCGGCATCGACACCGGCCACCACGGTCGCGACGTCATGGCTGAAGGCTTCCCGGATCGCATGAAGGACGACCGCCGTTCGGCCGTCGACGTGCTCTACGAGGCCAAGCGCCTGGGCCAGAAGAACGGCAAGGGCTTCTACGCCTACGAGACCGACAAGCGCGGCAAGCAGAAGAAAGTCGCCGACTCGTCGGTACTGGAAGTGCTCAAGCCGATCGTCTACGAGCAGCGCGAAGTCACCGACGAGGACATCATCAACTGGATGATGATCCCGCTGTGCCTCGAAACCGTGCGTTGCCTGGAAGACGGCATTGTCGAAACCGCCGCCGAAGCCGACATGGGTCTGGTCTACGGTATCGGTTTCCCTCCATTCCGTGGCGGTGCGCTGCGCTACATCGATTCGATCGGTGTGGCCGAGTTCGTTGCCCTGGCTGACCAGTACGCTGATCTGGGCGCGCTGTACCACCCGACTGCGAAGCTGCGTGAAATGGCCAAGAACGGCCAGAGCTTCTTCGGTTAAGCGCCCAACGACTAGAGCGAGAGAACATTTATGAGCTTGAATCCTAGAGACGTCGTGATTGTCGACTTCGGTCGTACGCCGATGGGCCGCTCCAAGGGCGGCATGCACCGCAACACCCGCGCCGAAGACATGTCGGCGCACCTGATCAGCAAGCTGCTGGAGCGCAACGTCAAGGTCGACCCCAACGAAGTCGAAGACGTGATCTGGGGCTGTGTGAACCAGACCCTGGAGCAGGGCTGGAACATCGCCCGCATGGCCTCGCTGATGACCCAGATCCCTCACACGGCGGCCGGCCAGACTGTCAGCCGCCTGTGCGGTTCGTCCATGAGTGCGTTGCACACCGCCGCCCAGGCGATCATGACTGGCAACGGTGACGTGTTCGTCGTCGGCGGGGTCGAGCACATGGGCCACGTGAGCATGATGCATGGTGTCGACCCGAACCCACACATGTCGCTGTACGCGGCAAAAGCTTCGGGCATGATGGGCCTGACCGCGGAAATGCTTGGCAAGATGCACGGCATCACCCGCGAGCAGCAGGACGCCTTTGGCGTGCGCTCCCACCAGCTCGCCCACAAGGCGACCGTGGAAGGCAAGTTCAAGGATGAGATCATCCCGATGCAGGGCTACGACGAGAACGGTTTCCTGAAACTGTTCGACTACGACGAAACCATTCGTCCGGAAACCACCCTGGAAAGCCTGGCGGCCCTCAAGCCGGCATTCAATCCAAAGGGCGGCACCGTGACAGCCGGTACTTCGTCGCAGATCACCGACGGTGCCTCGTGCATGATCGTGATGTCGGCCCAGCGCGCCCAGGACCTGGGTATCCAGCCGATGGCGGTGATTCGTTCGATGGCCGTGGCGGGTGTGGATCCGGCGATCATGGGCTATGGTCCAGTACCGGCCACGCAGAAAGCCTTGAAGCGTGCAGGCCTGGGTATTGCTGATATCGACTTCTTCGAGCTCAACGAAGCTTTCGCCGCACAGGCCCTGCCAGTGCTGAAAGATTTGAAAGTGCTCGACAAGATGAACGAGAAGGTTAACCTGCACGGCGGCGCGATCGCCCTGGGTCACCCGTTCGGTTGCTCCGGTGCGCGTATCTCCGGCACGCTGCTCAACGTCATGAAGCAGAATGGCGGCACCTTTGGTGTGTCCACCATGTGCATTGGCCTCGGCCAGGGCATCGCCACTGTCTTCGAACGCGTCTAAGCGTTGCGTCGATGGAAGCCGGGGCCAAGTGCCCCGGTTTTTGTTTTTCCGGGTTTAGTAAAAAAGATTTTTGTTTTTATTTTGAAAAGATTTCAGTGAGGGCCAAAGCATGCCGATACAACCTGGGCTCTACCAACATTATAAAGGTCCGCAGTACCGCGTATTCAGCATTGCGCGGCATTCCGAGACCGAGGAAGAAGTGGTCTTCTATCAAGCCCTGTATGGCGATTACGGCTTTTGGGTACGTCCCTTGAGCATGTTCCAGGAGTCCGTCGAGGTTGACGGCGAACAGGTGCCACGCTTTGCTTTGGTGCAGGCCGAGGAGAGCATTTTTTCCAAGCCTTGAGGCCGGTATGCGGGCAACCCTGCGCTTGACCTCACCTTGCAGCCACTATATATAGCGGTGCCGCGTCAGGCGCCAACCGCCTTTCACTTTTTAGAATTCAGGAATTTTCTGATCCATGGGCAAATCGCTGGTCATTGTGGAATCCCCGGCTAAGGCCAAGACCATCAACAAGTATCTGGGCAACCAATACGTGGTGAAGTCGAGTATCGGCCATATCCGAGACCTGCCCACCAGCGGTTCGGCTAGCGCCAGCAAGGAGCCAGCCGCCAAGCGCGGCAAGGCTGCTGCCGGTGAAGCGCCGGCGCTGTCGCCGAAAGACAAGGCGCGCAAGCAGCTGGTCTCACGCATGGGGGTCGATCCGGAACATGGCTGGAAAGCCAAGTACGAGATCCTCCCAGGCAAGGAAAAGGTCATCGAAGAGCTGCGTCGGCTCGCCAAGGATGCTGACACCATCTATCTCGCAACGGACTTGGACCGCGAAGGGGAAGCCATTGCCTGGCACCTGCGCGAAGCCATCGGTGGGGACGACAGCCGCTACAAGCGCGTGGTGTTCAACGAAATCACCAAGAAAGCCATCCAGGAAGCCTTCTCTCAGCCGGGCGAGCTGGATATCGATCGGGTCAACGCCCAGCAGGCGCGTCGTTTCCTCGATCGCGTGGTGGGCTACATGGTCTCGCCACTGTTGTGGGCCAAGATCGCCCGCGGGCTGTCTGCCGGTCGTGTGCAGTCGGTCGCGGTGAAGCTGGTGGTGGAGCGCGAGCGGGAGATCCGCGCGTTTATCCCTGAAGAATACTGGGAAGTCCACGCCGACCTTGGCACTGCCAAGGGCGCTACCGTGCGTTTCGAGGTGGCCCGCGAGAAGGGTGAGGCCTTCAAGCCGCTCAACGAAGCCCAGGCCATGGCTGCGCTGGAGAAGCTCAAGGCTTCCAGCTACAGCATCGTCAAGCGCGAGGACAAGCCGACCAGCAGCAAACCGTCGGCGCCGTTCATCACTTCCACGCTGCAACAGGCTGCGAGCAACCGCCTGGGTTTTGGCGTGAAGAAAACCATGATGATGGCCCAGCGTCTATATGAAGCCGGCTACATCACTTATATGCGTACCGACTCGACCAACCTCTCGGCCGATGCCGTGGCGATGGCGCGCACTTATATAGAAAGCGAGTTCGGCAAGAAATACCTGCCGGACACGCCGAACGTCTACAGCAGCAAGGAAGGCGCACAAGAGGCTCACGAAGCGATTCGTCCGTCCGATGCCAATACCGAGCCAAGCAAGCTGTCGGGCATGGAGCGCGACGCCGAGCGTCTCTACGAGTTGATCTGGCGCCAATTCCTGGCCTGCCAGATGCTGCCGGCGCAATACCTGTCGACTACCGTCAGCGTCGGTGCTGGCGACTTCGAGCTGCGCGCCAAGGGCCGCATCTTGAAGTTCGACGGCTACACCCGCGTCATGCCGCAAATCACCAAGCCCGGGGATGACGACGTCCTGCCGGACATGGCCCAGGGTGACGTGATGAAGCTGATCAAGCTTGATCCGACCCAGCACTTCACCAAGCCACCGGCTCGTTATTCGGAAGCCAGCCTGGTCAAGGAAATGGAAAAACGCGGCATCGGTCGTCCTTCGACCTACGCGGCGATCATTTCCACCATCCAGGATCGCGGCTATGTAGCGCTGCACAACCGTCGTTTCTATTCGGAAAAGATGGGCGACATTGTTACCGAACGTTTGTCCGAGAGCTTCTCGAACCTGATGGACTACGGTTTCACCGCCGGCATGGAAGAGAACCTCGACGATGTGGCCCAGGGCGAGCGGGACTGGAAAAACGTCCTCGACGAGTTCTACGGCGACTTCAAGAAAAAACTCGAAGTGGCTGAAAGCGCCGATAATGGCATGCGGGCCAATCAGCCGGTCATGACCGACATTCCGTGCCTGACCTGCGGGCGTCCGATGCAAATTCGCACGGCATCGACAGGTGTCTTCCTCGGTTGCTCGGGCTACAGCCTGCCACCCAAGGAGCGCTGCAAGGCGACGGTCAACCTGGTACCGGGCGACGAAATCGCCGCGGACGACGAGGGCGAGTCGGAATCCCTGGTGCTGCGCGGCAAGCATCGCTGCCCGATCTGCAGTACGGCAATGGATGCCTACTTGCTGGATGAAAAGCGCAAGCTGCACATCTGCGGTAACAACCCGGACTGTGCCGGCTACGAGATTGAAGAGGGCACCTATCGCATCAAGGGCTACGAAGGTCCGAGTCTGGAATGCGACAAGTGTGGCAGTGAGATGCAGCTCAAGACCGGTCGTTTCGGCAAGTTCTTCGGGTGCACCAATCCGACCTGCAAGAACACCCGCAAACTGCTCAAGAGCGGTGACGCGGCGCCGCCGAAGATGGACCCGGTGAAGATGCCTGAACTCAAGTGCGAGAAGGTCAATGACACCTACATCCTGCGCGACGGCGCCTCCGGCCTGTTCCTGGCGGCCAGCCAGTTCCCGAAAAACCGTGAGACCCGTGCACCGTTGGTAATGGAGATCGTGCCGCACAAGGACGAGATCGATCCGAAGTACCATTTTCTTTGTGACGCGCCGCAGAAGGATCCGGAAGGGCGTCCAGCGGTCATTCGCTACAGCCGCAAGACCAAGGAACAGTATGTGCAGACTGAAGTCGACGGCAAGCCGACCGGTTGGAAAGCCTACTACGACGGCGGTAAGTGGACGGTTGAAGACAAGCGCTGATCGCTGGCGCTTGCCTGAGTTAGGGGGCTCCCCGTGGCGAGGCAGCTTGCTCTCGCTGGGCGACGTAGCCGTCCCTATAGCCTGAACTGAGCAAAAGGCCGCATGACAACCCGTAGGTTTTCATGCGGCCTTCTTGTTTTTGGCTTGCAGTGGCCTCGGTTGATCCACGACACTGTCCCACTTGCTTGAAGCTTTCATTTCGTTGGGGAGACGCCACCATGGCCCACGAACTCTATACCCGCACCAATCAGAAAATTTATTTCGCCGGTCTGTCGCTTGAAGCGCTCACCAGGGCCGAGGATGGGCGTGCGATGAATTCCCCGGCGTTGCTCCAGGCAGGACGCGAATCCGCGCTGTTTCACCTTTACGGTGCGCTGTTGGGGTTGTGCCATGAAATCGCCGGTTTCTATCGCCTGCCGCAAGCGAACGCGTCGCGGGCCGAGTTGTTGTTGACCCGCGAGGTGCTGGAAACCATCGCTATTCCGGAATTGGCCGAAATGGTCGAGCTGGCGCACAATCCGGAAACCTGGCTGGCGAAGCTATTGGCGGCCCATGCGGCGCTGTTCGAGCCGCCCCGAGCCCCGCGCAAGCCCAAGGGGGACGTGACCCAGCCGTTGATCGTGGCGGTCAATCTGGATGAGCAAGAACCTGAGCAGGAGTTGAGCCGGGAGGAGCTGGAGAGCTGGCGCCAGAACCTCAAGAGCCTGGCGATACGCTTTCGTGAAGGGTTGAACGAGTGCTGAGTTTCCCCACGGCCCGTTACGCTCGTTGATGACGCTTGGTCAAGATCCCGAGCGGAGCCTGGCCGATGACTATATAATCCTCGCCTTTCGTGGAGAACAGACTTTTATGCCAACGTCCTTTCTAGAAATTGTCGAACTTCCTGATGGCCGCATCGAACTGCGCAGGGCTGAGGACGAGGGGTCTCTGGTTACCCTGAACTTCTCCGAAGATGCCAAGGTATTCCTCCAGGGGCAACACGTCGAAGTCGCCAAGGCGATGCTGAGCGTGGGCGTCCAGATGGCAGGTCGCCTGGTTGAAGGCGAATTCAACAAGGAAGAGGGGCCGCGGGTTCTTCATTGATCCCGCCTGTCGGCTTTTTTGAATAGTATGACTGGCCGGCTTCTCTGTCTTGGAGAAGCCCCGCGTTTGTTTTAACCCAATCGAATATTCAGACTTTGTGCGTCCCCAATACGGGCGGCGCTGATCAACTGTTGCCGTGCGGTCGTGGTCAGTGGATTGAGCCAACTGACCACGGTGTGGCTACGGCCCAGGCGCAATGCTTCGCAGGTCAACTGTTGGGCGCTTTGGGCGCCTCGCGGCTGCAACAGTAGAATGCGTTCACGGTTCAGGCCGGCATCCCGCAGCCAGGCCTGGGTAACGCTGGCCGGCGGCGCGATTAGCGTCAACCAGCGAGCGTCCTGGTCCTGGCTGAGTTCCCGCAGAATCGGCGCCAACAGGTTCAGGCAGTTTCCAGCCGCACCACGTAACGACAGTTCGCTGAAAGCCTCGGGCTCGACGCTCCACGGCGACTCGATGACCTCTTTCAGGACTGGAACCAGCGGTTGAGCCATGAATGCCTCGAACAGCGGAAGTTGTGTGTGTTGTGGTGTGTGAGGGAACTGCATAAAGCCTCCTTTAGCGGCGAATGACGCCGACACTCAAGCCTTCGATGACCAGATCCTGATCTTTCAGGTTCACTTCGATGGGCGCGAACTCAGGGTTCTCGGCGATGAGCCAGACCTTGCTGCCGTCGCGCTTGAAGCGCTTGACGGTCACTTCGTCGCCAATTCGCGCCACTACGATCTGGCCATTGCGGGCTTCGCGGGTGGTGTGGACGGCCAGGAGGTCACCGTCGAAGATGCCGATGTCCTTCATG
This sequence comes from Pseudomonas sp. 43mfcvi1.1, assembly GCF_900115935.1. NCBI lineage: Bacteria > Pseudomonadati > Pseudomonadota > Gammaproteobacteria > Pseudomonadales > Pseudomonadaceae > Pseudomonas > Pseudomonas sp. 43mfcvi1.1. The sequence goes on from NZ_UETT01000001.1 coordinate 413,730, forward strand.
CTCATGCCGTGTACACGAAGCAGGTAATCGGCCCGAGGATGGAAGAACGAAGGATTGATGTTGCAGGATTCCTCGACATGCTGTTGGGCAAGGATCGGTGCGCCTGCCGCCACCCGGCCGATGATTGGCAAGGTGGTTTCGTCGGCCTTGGCTTCGAAGCCGGGGATGCGAATGCCACGGGATGCGCCCGGGGTCATTTCGATCGCACCCTTGCGCGCCAGCGCCTTGAGGTGTTCTTCAGCCGCGTTGGGCGACTTGAAACCCAGTTCCTGGGCGATTTCCGCACGGGTTGGCGGGTAGCCGTTGTCTTCGAGGCAGCGTTTGATGAAGGCCAGAATCTCTGCTTGGCGTGGCGTCAGCTTTAGCATATTGATCGCTCTGTCTTTTTATACAGTGACTGGGATTATATACAGTGGACGCCGCTTGGCAATCCTCCTTTTTTCACAGGCCGCTGGACGGTCGGTCGGACTGTTGGACGCGACATGGCTACCACCCGTGAAAAGGTGTGGTTAAATACGTGACCGGGCGTTCGCAAAACGCCCCGGCAGGCTTGACAACCCATGGTCTGAAACGTATGTTTCAAACAAGTGTTTGTCAGGCGGAGTAACCATGGCCCAGTCGGAAACCGTTGAACGCATTCTCGATGCTGCCGAGCAGTTGTTCGCGGAAAAAGGTTTCGCTGAAACCTCGTTGCGTCTGATCACCAGCAAGGCCGGGGTGAACCTGGCAGCGGTGAACTATCACTTCGGTTCGAAAAAAGCCCTTATCCAGGCGGTTTTCTCGCGTTTCCTCGGGCCTTTCTGCCTCAGCCTCGATCGCGAGCTGGAGCGGCGCCAGGCCAAGCCTGACGTCAAGCCGACCCTGGAAGAACTGCTGGAAATGCTGGTCGAGCAAGCGCTTGCCGTGCAGCCACGCAGTGGTAACGATCTTTCCATTTTCATGCGTTTGCTAGGCTTGGCGTTCAGCCAGAGCCAGGGCCACTTGCGGCGTTATCTGGAAGACATGTACGGCAAGGTGTTCCGCCGCTACATGCTGCTGGTCAATGAGGCCGCGCCGCGCATTCCGCCGATCGAGTTGTTCTGGCGGGTGCACTTCATGCTCGGTGCTGCAGCGTTCAGCATGTCCGGTATCAAGGCATTGCGGGCCATCGCTGAAACCGATTTTGGCGTGAACACGTCGATCGAGCAGGTGATGCGCCTGATGGTGCCGTTCCTGGCGGCCGGCATGCGTGCCGAAAGCGGTGTCACCGATGAGGCCATGGCTGCCGCACAATTACGCCCTCGTAGCAAATCGGCCCCGGCCCCGGTGTTGGCCAAGGCTTGACGGGTGGGCGCGACAGCCTACATCCGCTAAGCTAGCCGCCCATGCCGACTCTCGTTTCGAACCTGCTTTGTATTTTATTCCACAATCGTTGCCTGCCGGCCCTGCAGCCCGGCGGCACGGTCGTGCCTGTGGGGTTCATCGTTATTAAGGAAATACTATGACTGCTGGCCTGCAAGGCTCGTTGATGGTGGATGTCGCCGGTACCTGGCTGACGGCCGAAGATCGCCACCTGTTGCGCCAGCCCGAAGTGGGTGGCCTGATTATTTTCGCGCGCAACATCGAACATCCACGGCAGGTGCGCGAATTGAGCGCCTCGATCCGTGCCATCCGTCCCGACCTTTTGCTGGCGGTCGATCAGGAGGGTGGTCGCGTGCAGCGCCTGCGCCAGGGGTTTGTGCGGTTACCGGCGATGCGGGCGATAGCCGACAACCCGAATGCCGAATACCTGGCCGAGCAGTGTGGCTGGATCATGGCCACCGAAGTGCTGGCGGTCGGTCTCGACTTGAGTTTTGCCCCGGTGCTGGACCTCGATTACCAGCGCAGCGCCGTCGTCGGCAGTCGTTCCTTTGAAGGCGACCCCGAGCGCGCGGCGTTGCTGGCCGGTGCCTTCATCCGTGGCATGAGCGCCGCGGGGATGGCGGCCACCGGCAAGCACTTCCCGGGGCATGGCTGGGCCGAGGCCGATTCCCACGTGGCTATTCCCAACGATGAGCGCAGTCTCGAGCAGATTCGCGCCAACGACCTGGTGCCGTTCGCCAAGCTGAGCAAGCAGCTTGCGGCGGTCATGCCTGCCCATGTCATTTATCCTCAGGTTGACACCAATCCAGCCGGATTTTCCCGTCGCTGGTTGCAGGACATCCTGCGCGGGGAGTTGCAATTCGAGGGTGTGATCTTCAGTGATGACCTGTCGATGGCTGGAGCTCATGTGGTCGGCGATGCTGCCAGTCGTATCGAGGCAGCGTTGACGGCGGGTTGCGACATGGGCCTTGTGTGCAATGACCGCGCTGCCGCGGAGCTGGCCTTGAGCGCCGCCCAACGCCTGAAGGTCAAGCCTTCGGCGCGGATCGCCCGCATGCGCGGCCAGGCCTACGCTTCCACGGAATATCGCCAAGACCCGCGCTGGCTGGCGGCACTGGGCGCGTTGAGAGCTGCCCAACTGATCGACTAGCGCTGAGCAATGGGGGAGCGCTGTGAATCAGCGCTTTTCCAGTTTGTCCGGCAGCGGCGCGAACAACGCTTCGATATCGTCGCTCTGCAATTTCCAATCCCCGGCCACGCGTCCGTCCAGCACGCCGGCCGCGAGGTCGGATTTTTCCTTTTGCAGCAGCTGGATTTTCTCTTCCACCGTGCCTCGGGCAATCAGCTTGTAGACGAACACTGGTTTTTCCTGGCCGATACGGTAGGCACGGTCGGTCGCCTGGTTTTCGGTGGCGGGGTTCCACCACGGGTCGTAGTGAATCACCGTGTCGGCCTCGGTCAGGTTCAGGCCTACACCCCCGGCCTTCAGGCTGATCAGAAAGATCTGACGCTTGCCGCTCTGGAATTCCTTGACTGGCGTGCGTCGGTCCCGGGTTTGACCCGTCAGGATCGCGTAATCGACCCCGCGCTTTTTCAGCTCATCTTCGATCAGCGCCAACATGGACGTGAACTGAGAAAACAGCAGCACCCGACGGCCTTCTTCAAACAACTCTTCGAGCATTTCCATCAGGCTGTCGAGCTTGCCCGAGGTGCTGCCTCGGGCAGGCAGGGCGGCGTCGTTGATCAGGCGTAGATCGCAACACACCTGGCGCAGCTTGAGCAGCGCTTCAAGAATGATGATCTGGCTGCGGGCCACGCCTTTGCGGGTGATCTCGTCACGGACTTTCTTGTCCATCGCCAGGCGCATGGTTTCGTAGACGTCCCGCTGGGCATCGCTGAGTTCGACCCAATGGATGATCTCGGTCTTGGGTGGCAGTTCCGTCGCCACTTGTTCCTTGGTCCGGCGCAACAGGAAAGGTTTTATCCGACCGTTGAGGTGCTGGAGTCTGACATCGCTGCCACGTTTTTCGATAGGCACACGGTAATCACGGTTGAAGCTCTTGACGTCCCCAAGCCACCCCGGCAGCAGGAAGTGGAACAGCGACCACAATTCGCCCAGGTGATTCTCCAGTGGTGTACCGGAGAGGCACAACCGCTGGCGGGCGTTGAGCTCGCGGGCGGCCTGGGCGGCTTTGCTGGTGGGGTTCTTGATGTACTGGGCTTCATCGAGAATCAGCACGTGCAATGGCTGCGCGGCGAGACGTTCGACATCCTTGGGCAGCAGCGCATAGGTGGTCAGGATCAGGTCGTAGTCGGCCAGTCGGTCGAAGTGTTTTTTGCGCCCGGCCCCATAAAGCGCCAGCACCTTGAGTTGCGGCGTGAAGTGGGACGCTTCGTCGAGCCAGTTGGGAATCAGGCTGGTGGGCATGACCACCATGCACGGTCGGTCGAGGCGTCCGGCGTTCTTTTCGCTGAGAATGTGCGCCAGAGTCTGTAGGGTTTTGCCCAGACCCATGTCGTCCGCGAGAATACCGCCGACTTCCAGCTGACGCAGCGATTGCATCCAGCTCAAGCCTTCGAGCTGATAAGGCCGCAGTGTCGCGTTCAGGCCTTCTGGCGCGGTGGCGGTGTAATCCTTGATATCCCGCAGGCGTTGGGCCAGGCCGCGAATGTGTTCGCCACCTTCCCAGGTCAGCGGCATGTCCTGCAGTGGGTTCAGGCGCAAGGCGTCCGCACTGTTGAGGCGCAGTTTGGTGGTGCCGGGTTCTTGCAGGTAAAACTCGCCCAGGGTCGCCAGCACCGGTTTCAGCCGGCCGTAGGGCAGCGCCACTTGCTGTGGGCCGAACTCCGAGTTCGGGCGGTTGGGCAGGTTGACCAGGATCAGTTCGTCGTCACGGCGCCGGGCCAGGCGTTCCGGGTTGAACAGTTCGATGTGCGAACGCATCAGGTTCAGCAGGATCGGCAACAGGCTCAGGCGCTCACCGTTGACGATGATCCCCAGTTCCAGGTCGAACCAGTCCCGCTCCGGCGTTTCCTCGACAGTGGCGTACCACTCGTCCACCGCCGTCAGGTCGAAGCCGAAGTCCTCGTCGATCTGCAATTCCCAGCCCTGGCTACGGAGTTTCGGCAGGTCGTTGAGGGTGAAGGTCAACCAGGCGCTGTCGTTGACCATCTCGTACAGTTCCCCGGCGCTTTCCGGCAAGGCCTTGCTTTGTCGGGTCGCGACCTTGAAACCGAGGATTCGCAGCTGTTCGCGGTAGGACTGCTCCACATCGGTGTGGCGTTTTATCCGCAGCGTCTGGGTTTCCTGGCGAATCAGCACGTCGGTGTTGCGCTGGCCGCTGACGTATTCGTCCAGGTAACTGAAGGACAGGGCCGCGCGGTGTTGGATGTAGCGTTGCATCTTGCCGTTGCGTGGCTCGAAGGCGCTGAACTCGATGCTGGCCAGCCACAGCCGCGGTACCGGCTGCACGTTATCCACCAGCACTTGCGGCGGGGCCTTGGGGCTGCGGTTGTCCAGCACCGCCTGGAGTTTCTCCAGCAACTGCGCGTCTTTTTCGGCGGCCGGGTAGGCCAGGGTTTCCTGGACTTGCAGCAACACTGCCGCGCAATGCTTGCAGTTGATACGCACCGGGCAGGAGCAAGCGGCTTCGAGCAGAATCAGCGCGCCCTTGGCTGACTCTTTAAGGCGAATGGTCTGACGGTAGACGTTGCCGCCAGAGCCTTCGCAACTGGCGGTGATGGTGCTGTCGCCGGCCTCGACGATCCTGACGCGGTTTTCCAGCGCATAACGGCGCCCGCGCTCCAGGCTCTGTTCCTTGAATCGATTGACCCAGGAAGGTGCCAGGGGTTTGCTCAGGGGCGAGGGCATAGGCGCGCCAATCAGTCCGGAATGACTTCAGGTGCCTGCCGTGGCGCGGGCGCGGTCAGCGAGGTGATCTTGATCAACAGGCCGAGATGACCGTTGTCGAGGAAGTTCAGTTGGCCATTCTTGGTGTGGCTCTGTTGCTTGAGGCGCTCGCTGGCGGTGACCAGGCCATTGGTGTTGATCTGGTTGACCCAGAAATCGGCATCCACGTCGGTGAAACGACCCAGTTTCAGCTCCAGGGTGCCCTCGATAGGGAATTGCCCGAACTGCTCGGCTCCGTCGCTGATGGCGACTTTGCGGCCCTGTTCACCGAGGGTCTGTTGCCAGGCCTTGTGCATCAATACCGTGTATTGGCCGCTGGCGTTGAGTTTCTCGACGATGTTGCCCAGGGCCGGTGTACGCTGGCTATCGGCACCCAGGCGTTGCGCGCCGGCGTCCCAGTCTTCCGGTGCGGCGCGACTGATGATCGCCGGCTCGGCGTTCTGGCGCACCAGAATCATTTCAACCTGATACAGGTCGTCGGCAAACGCCAGGGGGGCGACCAGGGTCAACAGCAAGGTCAGTGAGCGAAACAGGCGCATGTGGCGTCCTTCAAGCAGTGGTCGGAGTGAGGCGCTCGAACAGCGCTTCTACGGTATTGAAACGCTCTTCCGGGCGTTCCATGGGCACCATGAACTTGAACATCGTGGCGCCTTCGAACTTGTAGCGTTTGGGTTGGCCCTGGATCAGCTTGATCAGCACCAGTGGGTCGACCGGCGTCTGGGCCTCGAACTCGATCCGGCCACCGTTGGGGCCGCCATCGACTTTCTTGATGCCCAGCTGTTCGGCCTTGAGCTTGAGCAGCGTGGTGCGCACCAGGTTCTTGGTCGGTTCCGGCAACAGGCCGAAGCGGTCGATCATCTCCACTTGCAGGTCCTTGAGGCCTTCCTCGTCGCTGGCCGAGGCGATGCGTTTGTAGAGAATCAGCCGCGCGTGGACATCCGGCAGGTAGTCTTCCGGGATCAGTGCCGGCACCCGCAGGTTGATTTCTGGCCCGCCGCCCAGGGGTTGGTCGAGGTTCGGCTGTTCGCCCTTGCGGATCGACTTGACCGCCCGTTCGAGCATTTCCATGTACAGGGTGAAACCGACGGCCTGGATCTGGCCGCTCTGGCCGTCGCCGAGCAATTCGCCGGCGCCACGGATTTCCAGGTCGTTGGTGGCCAGCACGAAACCGGCGCCGAGGTCCTGGGTATTGGCGATGGCTTCCAGGCGCTTTTCCGCATCCGGGGTGATCTGCTGGCGTGGCGGGGTCAACAGGTAGGCATAGGCCTGGTGGTGGCTACGCCCGACCCGGCCGCGCAGCTGGTGCAACTGGGCCAGGCCGAATTTATCGGCGCGCTCGATGATGATGGTGTTGGCGCTCGGCACGTCGATGCCGGTCTCGATGATGGTCGAGGCGATCAGCACATTGAAGCGCTTGTGGTAGAAGTCGCTCATCACCTGCTCGAGTTCGCGTTCGCGCATCTGCCCGTGGCCGATGCCGATACGGGCTTCCGGCACCAGCTCGGCCAGGTCGGCGGCACATTTCTCGATGGTCTTCACGTCGTTGTGCAGGTAATAGACCTGGCCGCCACGCAGCAGCTCACGCAGCAAGGCTTCCTTGACCGTGCTTTTGTTCTGCTCCATCACGAACGTGCGCACTGACAGGCGCCGGGCCGGCGGCGTGGCGATGATCGACAGGTCGCGCATGCCCGACACGGCCATGTTCAATGTGCGTGGGATCGGCGTGGCCGTCAGGGTCAGGATGTCGACTTCGCTGCGCAGGGCCTTGAGCTGTTCTTTCTGGCGCACACCAAAGCGGTGCTCCTCGTCGATGATCACCAGCCCCAGGTTTTTGATCTTCACGTCGTCCTGCAGCAGCTTGTGCGTGCCGATGACGATGTCGATCTTGCCTTCGGCCAGGTCGGCCACGGCGGCATTCACTTCCTTGGTGGATTTGAAACGGCTCATGACTTCCACGGTCACCGGCCAGTCGGCGAAGCGGTCGCGGAAACTGTTGTAGTGCTGCTGGGCGAGCAGGGTGGTCGGCACCAGGATCGCCACCTGCTTGCCACCGTGCACGGCGATGAACGCGGCGCGCATCGCCACTTCGGTCTTGCCGAAGCCGACGTCGCCACACACCAGCCGGTCCATGGGCTTGGGCGCGAGCATGTCGGCGCGCACTGCTTCGATGGTGGTCTGCTGGTCGACGGTTTCTTCGAACGGGAAACCGGCGCTGAAGGTTTCGTAGTCGGCTTTCGGATCGGCGAAGGCATAGCCCTCACGAGCTGCGCGCCGGGCGTAGATGTCCAGCAGTTCGGCGGCCACGTCGCGCACCTGTTCGGCCGCCTTGCGTTTGGCTTTCTGCCAGGTTTCCGAGCCCAGGCGATGCAGTGGGGCCAGGGCGTCGTCGCTGCCAGTGTAGCGGGCGATCAGGTGCAGGTTCGCCACCGGCACATAGAGCTTGGCGCCCTCGGCGTATTCCAGTGTGAGGAATTCAGCGGCCTGATTGTCGATCTCCAGGGTCGCCAGGCCCAGGTAGCGGCCCACGCCGTGGTCGATGTGCACCACGGGCGCACCTTCGCGAAGTTCTGTGAGGTTCTTGATGACGGCGTCGTTGGCGGCGTCGGCGCGTTTCTCGCGACGGCGACGTTGCATGACGCGCTGGCCGAACAACGGGCTTTCGGCGACCAGCGCGAGGGCGGGGTCATCGAGTACCAGTCCTTCGTCCAGCGGGGCGATGGTAATCGCCAGGCGATCCTTGCCGGCGACGAAGTCCGGCCAGTTGTCCACCGTCTTCGGTCGCAGCTTCAGGCGTTCAAGCAGCTCCAACAGCACTTCGCGACGACCCGCGGTTTCGGCGGTGAACAATACGCGACCGGGGAATGTGTCGAGAAAGCCAGCCAGCGCTGCCAGTGGCTGCGTGGCCTTGGCTTCGATGGCCAGGTCCGGCAACGCTTTGGCCGGGAAGCGTTCACGACCGACGCCGGTTTCCACGTCCTGCTGGCTCGCCACCACCCGCGGCCAGCTCTTGAGGCGGGCAAAACAGTCTTCCACCGGCAGGAACAGCTCGGCTGGCGGCAATAAAGGCCGGGAAGGATCGACGCGACGCTCTTCGTAGCGGTTGCGCACGTCGTTCCAGAAGTTTTCCGCTGCTTGCTCGATGCCCGGCAGGGAGAACACCTGGGTGTCCTGGGGCAGGTAATCGAACAGGGTGGAGGTTTCTTCGAAAAACAGTGGCAAGTAGTACTCGATGCCGGCGGGAGTAATCCCGCTGCTCAGGTCCTGGAAAATCGGGCAGCGGCGGAAATCCACATCGAAGCGCTCGCGAAAGCGTGCCTTGAAGCGGGTCACGGCTTCCTTCTGTAGCGGGAATTCCTTGGCCGGCAACAGGCGGATCGACTGCACTTTGTCGATGGAGCGCTGGTTTTCCGGATCGAAGGTGCGCAGGGTCTCGATTTCGTCATCGAACAGGTCGATGCGATAAGGCAGCTTGCTGCCCATCGGGAACAGATCGATCAAGGCGCCGCGTACCGCGAACTCGCCGTGCTCGTACACCGTGTCGACGCAGCGGTAGCCACTGGCCTCGAGGCGGGTGCGCATTTGCTCGACATCGAGCTTCTGGCCGATGTCCAGCACCAGGCTGCTACCGAGCAGGAACTGGGTCGGTGCCAGGCGATGTAGGGCCGTGGTGATCGGCACTACCAAAACGCCATGACTGAGCTCCGGCAGCCGATAAAGGCTGGCGATTCGCTGGGAAATGATGTCCTGGTGTGGCGAAAACAGATCGTAGGGCAGGGTTTCCCAGTCCGGGAAATGCAAGACCGGCAAATCCGGAGCGAAGAAACTCAGCTCCTGTTCCAGCCGCTCGGCGCTTTGGCTGTCGGCGGTCAGCAGCAGGGTGAAACGCTTTGCAGCGCTGGCAGCCTCGGCGATGGCCAGGCTCAGGGCGGCACCGGGCAGGTTGCCCCAGTGCTGTTTACCTGCCGCGGCAGGGAGAAGCGGAAGACGCAGAACGGGCACGGAAGGTTGAGCTCCAGCGTTGCGACAAAGTCGGCAATTGTAGCGGGGGAAGGGGGCTGCTGTCAGTCGCAGACTACCCAGGCAGACAGGAAAACCACGGTGCGACAGGCGCGCATTGCTCAGCCGAGGACTCGGCGGCATAATGTAGCCCCTTTTTTCAGCCCCTACATGTGGAAGGTTACCGTGACTCAGAAGCCCGACCAGTGTCTTGGTGAATGGATTGATCGTGAAGCTCTCGCAGAAGCGATGATCCCTCTCATCGGTCAGCTCTACCGCAATAACAACGTGGTGAGCTCGATCTATGGCCGCAGCCTGATCAACCAGTCTGTCATCGCGATCCTCAAAGCCCACCGCTTTGCTCGCCACCGTTCTTCCGACGACAGCGAACTCTCCGTCCACGAAACATTCCCTCTGCTCAAAGCCATGAGCGAGCTCAAGCTCGGCGCGGCTTCGGTGGATCTGGGCAAGTTGGCGTTCAAGTTCCGCAACGAAGGCAACGGCCGTAGCGCCGAGCAGTTCGTTCGTGAAGAGTTGGCTGATGTGGTTGGCCAGCAGAACGTTTCGGCTCGCAAAGGCACCGACGTGGTCCTGTACGGCTTCGGTCGTATCGGCCGTCTGCTGGCGCGCATCCTGATCGAAAAAACCGGTGGTGGCGACGGCCTGCGCCTGCGTGCCATCGTGGTGCGCAAGGGCGCCGAGAACGACCTGACCAAGCGTGCCAGCCTGCTGCGTCGCGATTCGGTCCATGGTTCGTTCAACGGCACCATCACCATCGACGAAGAAAACAACACCATCACCGCCAACGGCAACCTGATCCAGGTGATCTACGCGAAGAACCCGACCGAGGTGGACTACACCCAGTACGGTATCAAGGACGCACTGCTGGTGGACAACACCGGCGTATGGCGTGACGCCGATGGCCTGGGCCAGCACCTGGCCTGCCCGGGTATCGACCGCGTTGTCCTGACCGCGCCTGGCAAGGGCAAGCTGAAGAACATCGTCCACGGCATCAACCACGGCGACATCACCGCTGACGACAAGATCGTCTCCGCCGCCTCTTGCACCACCAACGCCATCGTGCCGGTGCTCAAGGCTGTGAACGACAAGTTCGGCATCGTCAACGGTCACGTTGAAACGGTTCACTCGTACACCAACGACCAGAACCTGATCGATAACTTCCACAAGGGCGACCGCCGTGGTCGCAGCGCCGCGCTGAACATGGTCATCACCGAGACCGGTGCCGCCACCGCCGCCGCCAAGGCCCTGCCTGAACTGGCCGGCAAGCTGACCGGCAATGCGATCCGCGTGCCGACGCCGAACGTGTCGATGGCCATTCTCAACCTGAACCTTGAGAAAGCCGCCACCCGTGAAGAGATGAACGAGTACCTGCGCTACATGGCGCTGCACTCCGAGCTGCATAAGCAGATCGACTTCGTCAATTCCCAAGAAGTGGTCTCCACCGACTTCGTGGGCTCGCGCCACGCCGGTGTCGTGGATGCTGAAGCCACCATCAGCCAAGACAACCGCGTTGTCCTGTACGTCTGGTACGACAACGAATTCGGTTACAGCTGCCAGGTGGTTCGCGTGATGGAAGACATGGCCGGGGTCAACCCGCCAGCGTTCCCGCGCTAAGCCTTAGCCGCTTGTGAAAACGCCCCGACTTGTCGGGGCGTTTTTTTGTCTGCAGGTTTTGTGTTGGCTGGGCTGGCCTCATCGCGAGCAGGCTCGCTCCCACAGTTTGTACGCGTACATCCTGTGGGAGCGAGCTTGCTCGCGATGACGATTTTTCAGGCGCGGCCGACTATCGAGGCTTGTTCAGTGCGCAGTTCATGCCGATTGCCCTTGAACAGCACCAGGGTCGCAATCAACCCCAGCACCGCCGCGCCACTGAGCCATATCCCCGGTGCAGCCTTGTTGTCGAGCACATGAATCAGGTAGGTACAGGCCGCCGGAGTAAACCCGCCGAACGTCGCTGTCGCCAGGCTGTATGCCAGGGAGAAACCGGTGGTGCGCACCTCGACCGGCATGATTTCCGTCAAGGCCACGACCATGGCGCCGTTGTAGGATCCATACAGGAACGACAACCACAGCTCGACGATCAGCAAATGGCTGAAGCTGGGGTTCGCCACCAGCCAGGACAGTGCCGGATAGGCCGTCAGGATCGCCAGGACAGTCGCACCGAGCAACAGGGGTTTGCGTCCGATCTTGTCGGAAAACGCCCCCATCACCGGCAGCCAGAAGAAATTCGACAAGCCGATGCACACCGTGACCAGCAGTGCATCCAGGTCCGACAGGTTCAGCTCGGCCTTGCCGAAGGTCGGTGTGTAAGCGGTGATCAGGTAGAACGATACGGTGGTCATCACCACCAGCGCCATGCCTGCCAAGACGATGCCGAAGTTCTGACCGATGGAGCGGACAATTTCTGACAGGCTAGGACGATGTTTTCTCGCCTGGAACTCAGGTGTTTCCTCCAGTGAACGACGGATCATGAATATTGCCGGCACAATCATGCAGCCCACCAGGAACGGTACGCGCCAGCCCCAGTCGCCCATCTCCTGGGGACTCAGCCAGTGATTGAGGCCAACCCCCAGCAGGCCGGCAAACACCACGGCAGCCTGCTGGCTGGCCGATTGCCAACTGACAAAGAAACCCTTGCGCCCGGGCGTGGAAATTTCCGCCAGGTAAACCGATACGCCTCCGAGTTCCACGCCAGCGGAGAAGCCTTGCAGCAAGCGGCCCAGCAGGACCAGCAAGGGGGCCGCCACGCCGAGGACTGCGTAGCCCGGTACGCAGGCGATCAGTATGGTACCCATGGCCATCAGCATCAGGGTGATGATCAAGCCTTTGCGGCGTCCGTGGCGGTCGATGTAGGCGCCGAGAAAAATCGCCCCGAGGGGGCGCATCAAGAACCCTGCACCAAACGTGGCCAGGGACAGCATCAGCGAGGCGAACGCACTGTCGGCGGGGAAGAACGTCTTGGCGATGGCCGTGGCGTAGAAGCCGTAGACCATGAAGTCGAACATCTCCAGGAAGTTGCCGCTGACAACGCGAAAAATCGCCTTGCCGTTGCTCGTATTGGAAGGCATGTGTAGGTACTCACTCTGACAATCTTGTATGAAAGCGCCGTACCCCAGTGGAAGCCTTGTGGGAACCTGTGGGAGCAAAGCTTGCTCGCGATGCAGTCGACACGGTTTAACTGCGAGACCGTGTCATCGTTCATCGCGAGCAAGCTTTGCTCCCACAAGGTTCCATCGGCCCCCACAGGTTTTTGCGTGCGCTGAAGCCCATAATGGCCGGCGCGGTTTTGAGGGGAGATGAAGATTTGTTAACTGGACGATGGATTGGGGTTGTGGTGCTGGCCGGCGTGTTGTCCGGTTGCGGCAACGGCGACACGCTGGAACGCTTCGATGGGCCGACCATGGGCAGTCATTATTCCATTCAGTACGTCAGGCATTCCGCCGGGCCGGGTCCGAAAGAGGTTCAGGCCGAGGTGGAAAACATCCTTGCCGAAGTGGATCGGCAATTCTCGACCTATCGCAGCGACTCGGACGTCGAACGTTTCAATGCGTTGCCGGCCAATAGCTGTCAGATCATGCCTGGCCCGATCCTGGAGTTGATCCGCGTGGGCGAGCAGTTGTCGGTTCAAAGCGATGGCTCTTTCGACCTGACCGTGGAGCCGTTGCTGAACCTGTGGGGCTTCGGGCCCCAGTCCCGGGAAGAACAAGTGCCGAGTACCGAGGCGTTGGCCTTGGTGCGCCAGCGCGTCGGTCACGGTCATTTGCGTATTGAGGGCGACCGGTTGTGCAAGGACGCCGCGGTGGAGGTCGACTTCAACAGTATCGCCGCCGGTTATACCGTCGACCGCATCGCCGCCAGGCTCCAGGCCTTGGGCGTCGACAGTTACCTGGCCGAAGCCACCGGTGAGCTCAAGGCCGTCGGGCGCAAACCCGATGGCTCGGCCTGGCGTATCGCCCTGGAAGAACCCCGGGATGATCGGCAAGTGGCCGAGCGTGTCATTGAGGTCAATGGCTACGGGGTTTCCACCTCGGGTGACTACCGCAAATATTTCCAACAGGGTGGCAGGCGTTATTCCCACACGTTTGATGCGCGCACCGGTACACCAGTCCTACACAACCTCGCGTCGGTCACAGTGATTCATCCTTCGGCGTTGATGGCCGATGGACTATCGACGCTGTTGTTGATTCTCGGGCCTGAACGGGGTTGGGACTATGCCGAAAAGCACGGTATCGGGGTATTTTTCGTGGTGCGCGATGGCAATCGTTTTGTCACCCGCACCAACGATGTGTTTGAACGGATCATTCGTGGAACAAACCAGTGATGCCAGCAATGTTGTTCGCTTAGGGCGTAAATAATCCGTGGCGAGGGAGCTTGCTCCCGCTGGGTTGCGCAGCAACCCTCTTTTTGAGCGCTTCGCACTCAAGCGGGAGCAAGCTCCCTCGCCACATTGATTCAGGCGAACTTGAGATAAGGTCATGCAATGATGACAGCGCCGTGAAAGGCTACCTGTGGCGAAATAGCGCAGGCAAAACTAGCCTACGACGCGACCAAGGGGTAATGTGCGCGGCGTTGACGCTTCTATAGACTGTGGCCGGGCTCGTGAACCGGCCCCAAATTGTTCCTTCATGCCGCAGGCCGGCATGATTTAGCCGTCGGTGCCAAGTGAGGCGCCACGGCCTGTTCTGAGGAGTACGCATGGCTGTCTACAACTACGACGTGGTGGTACTGGGCTCCGGCCCGGCGGGGGAAGGCGCGGCAATGAACGCGGCCAAGGCAGGGCGCAAGGTGGCGATGGTCGACAGCCGTCGGCAGGTCGGCGGCAACTGCACCCACTTGGGTACCATCCCGTCCAAGGCCTTGCGTCACTCGGTCCGGCAGATCATGCAGTTCAACACCAACCCGATGTTCCGGGCCATCGGCGAGCCGCGCTGGTTCTCCTTCCCGGACGTGCTCAAGAGTGCCGAGAAGGTGATCTCCAAGCAGGTGGCCTCGCGCACCGGTTACTACGCCCGCAATCGTGTCGACGTGTTCTTCGGCACCGGCAGCTTCGCCGATGAGCAGACGGTTGAAGTGGTCTGCGGCAATGGTGTGGTCGAGAAACTGGTGGCCAAGCACATCATCATCGCCACCGGTTCACGCCCGTATCGCCCGGCCGACATCGATTTCAACCACGCGCGCATCTACGATAGCGACACCATCCTGAGCCTGGGCCACACCCCGCGCAAACTGATCGTCTACGGCGCCGGGGTGATCGGTTGCGAATACGCCTCGATCTTCAGCGGCCTGGGTGTGCTGGTGGAGCTGGTGGATAACCGTGGTCAGTTGCTGAGCTTCCTGGACTCGGAAATCTCCCAGGCCCTGAGCTATCACTTCAGCAACAACAACATCACCGTGCGCCATAACGAAGACTACGACCGCGTCGAAGGCGTCGACAATGGCGTGATCCTGCACCTCAAGTCCGGCAAGAAGATCAAGGCCGACGCCTTGCTCTGGTGTAACGGCCGTACCGGCAACACCGACACCCTGGGCCTGGAAAACATCGGCGTGAAGGTCAACAGCCGTGGCCAGATCGAAGTCGACGAGAACTACCGCACTTGCGTACCGAACATCTACGGTGCCGGTGACGTGATCGGCTGGCCGAGCCTGGCCAGTGCCGCCCACGACCAGGGCCGTTCGGCCGCTGGCAGCATTGTCGACAATGGCAGCTGGCGCTTCGTCAACGACGTGCCGACCGGCATCTACACCATTCCGGAGATCAGCTCGATCGGCAAGAACGAGCAGGAGCTGACCCAGGCCAAGGTGCCTTACGAAGTGGGCAAGGCGTTCTTCAAGAGCATGGCGCGGGCGCAGATCGCCGGTGAGCCGCAAGGTATGCTGAAGATCCTGTTCCACCGCGAGACCCTGGAAGTGCTGGGCGTGCACTGCTTCGGCTATCAGGCGTCGGAGATCGTGCACATCGGCCAGGCGATCATGAACCAGCCGGGCGAATTGAACACGCTGAAGTACTTCGTCAACACCACGTTCAACTACCCGACCATGGCCGAAGCCTATCGGGTAGCGGCCTATGACGGGCTCAACCGGCTTTTTTGAGCGGCTCCGGCCGGTGGCCTGAGCCGGCCGGGGAGACCGATTTCAGCAGTTCTCGAGCGTGGCAGTGGCCAAACCGGGAAAGTCTGTAATCAGGCTGTCAGCGCCAAAGTCGGCGAGCCTGCGCATCAGCGCGGGCTCGTTGACGGTCCACACCGACACATGCAGCCCCTGGCGCTGCGCCTTGGCCAGGCGTTCCGGCGTGCACAGGGTCCAGTTCAACGCCAGAATCTCGCAGCCGTAACTCTGGGCGACCTTCAACGGGTCGAGCCAGGCGTACTCGGCCACCAGTCCGCGAGAGATGTCCGGGGTCAGGTCCAGGGCCGCCTTGAGCACTTCCCGGGAGCTGGAGGTGATGGTGATCTTGTCCAGCAGCCCAAAACGCTGGGCCATTTCACGGATGCCCAATACCGTGGCTGCGGCGCGGGTGCGCGAGGCGCTCTTGACCTCCAGTTGCCAATGCTCGAAATCACACTTCTCGAACAACTCTTCCAGGCGCGGGATCGGGCACGGCTTGATCCAGCCCGGGCCACCCTTGCGCGCATCGTAGGTCACCAGTTCGGCGGCGGAATGCTCCACCACCTTGCCCCGGCGATCCGTTGTGCGCTTGAGGGTCGGGTCGTGGATCACCATCAACTCGCCGTCCATCGAAAGATGCAGGTCCAGCTCGCAACGGCGTACGCCGTGCTTGAGGCACTCCTGAAAACCGGTCAGGGTGTTTTCCGGCGCTTCGCCCTTGGCGCCGCGGTGGCCATAAATGAGGGTCACGGTTCTTCCTTATTGATACCTGATTCGTTCAGTTCCCGGGCCAGGCGTCGTTCTTGCGCCTGTTTCTGCAGGATGTAGCGGGCCAGCAACTGGCGCTGGGCGTCGGTCGGGCGTTCGAACTCGGTGCCCACGTCGTAACCGTCGCCCTTGGGGTCGCAGTGGGTGACCCGTGCCCGGAGCAGTAAGCCGAGAGCTTGCGGCATCAGCACCAGTTTGATCGACAGATGGGCGCCAACCGCGATCGGTGTGGGGTACTGGAAGTCGACGCCGCCTTCGGAAATGATCACCGGCTGCGGTTCACCGATTTCGCCGAGCACCGTCAGGGCAATGACCTGGCTGAGCAGGTCGATGCGTTTGTTCATTGCCTTGAGGTACGCCGCGATGCTGCGTTCGCGCTCGCTGATCTGGCGCAGCAGGTGCTGTGACTCGAATTCGCTCAGGTGCAGTTCGCTGAGCAGATTGAACAATGGAGAAGCATCCTGCAACACTTCCTGGCCAGCAGCTTCAGGAATGGACAGGGGCCGAATTTCCAGTGCGATCGTGTCCTCGATACGGTAGTATTCGCGGCGATCTTCTTCATCTAATGTCGACATGGCGAACCCATGGTAGCGGCGGTGGTCTGAGTGTAAAGCTGGTTTGAGACCCCCGCCACAAGGACGTTCCTTTTCCCTCCGAACAAGCCCCGACATGTTCAGACCTCTCTTCGTATTTATCGGCACGCGTTATACCCGTGCAAAGCGTCGCAATCATTTCGTATCGTTCATTTCCCTGACGTCCATCATCGGGCTGGCCCTTGGCGTGGTCGTGATGATCGTCGTACTGTCGGTGATGAACGGCTTCGACCATGAGATGCGCACCCGCGTGCTGGGCATGGTGCCCCACGCGACCCTCGAAACCGGCGAAGCCATCAGTGATTGGCCGAGCCTGGCCGCCAAGGTCAAGCAGAACCCGCAGGTGCTGGCCGTGGCGCCGTTCACCCAGATGCAGGGGCTGCTGACCAACGACGGCAAGGTGTCCAAGGTGTTGCTCAACGGCATCGACCCAGAGCTCGAGCGGCAGGTATCGATCATCGATAACTTCATGCAGCAGGGCAAACTCGACGACCTGGCGCCAGGCGGTTTCGGCATCGTCATTGGCGACAAGGCCGCGGCGAAGCTCGGCGTTGCCATTGGCGACAAACTGACCTTCGTCGCCCCGGAGGTCACCGTGACCCCGGGCGGCATGTTCCCGCGCATGAAGCGCTTTACCGTGGTTGGTATTTTCCATGTCGGCGCCGGCGAGCTGGACGGTTACCTGGGCGTCACCAATCTCCAGGACCTGGCGCGCCTGCATCGTTGGAAACCGGATCAGGTCCAGGGCCTGCGGTTGAAGTTCGACGACCTGTTCCAGGCCCCGCGTGTGGCATGGACCATCGCCCAGCAGCTCGGCGAAGACCGTTACTACGCCCGGGACTGGACCCGCACCCATGGCAACCTGTACCAGGCGATCCGCATGGAAAAGGCCATGATCGGCCTGCTGCTGTTGCTGATCGTCGCCGTGGCGGCGTTCAACATCATCTCCACGCTGGTGATGGTGGTGAACGACAAGAAGGGCGACATCGCCATCCTGCGCACCCTCGGCGCCACGCCGGGGCAGATCATGCGGATCTTCATGGTCCAGGGCACGGTCATCGGCGTGATCGGCACGTTCGTCGGCGCCCTGGTCGGGATGTTCGCCGCGCTGAATGTCAGCGCCGCGATTGCTGCCCTCGAAGGCCTGATCGGGCACAAGTTTCTCAACGCCGACGTGTACTTCATCGACTACCTGCCGTCGCAATTGCAGGCCGATGACGTGTTGATGGTCTGCGGCGCTGCGTTGGTCCTGAGTTTCCTCGCCACCCTGTATCCAGCCTGGCGTGCCGCGCGCACCCAGCCTGCGGAGGCGTTACGTTATGAGTGAGTCGGGCATGAGTGAAAAAGCTATCTTGAGTTGCCGCAACCTGGGCAAATCCTACGAGGAAGGTCCAGAGTCGGTGGTGGTGCTGTCGGGCCTGCAACTGGAGTTGCACCCTGGCGAGCGCGTGGCGATTGTCGGCACCTCCGGGTCGGGCAAGAGTACCTTGCTCAACCTGCTGGGCGGCCTCGACACGCCGACCGCCGGCAGTGTCTGGCTGGCCGGCGAAGAGCTTTCGGCGCTGAACGAGAAGGCTCGTGGCCTGCTGCGCAACCGTTCCCTCGGTTTCGTCTACCAGTTCCACCACTTGCTGCCAGAGTTCACGGCGCTGGAAAACGTCTGCATGCCGCTGTTGATCGGTCGCACAGCGATTCCTGAAGCCCGTCAGCGCGCCACGGCGTTGCTGGAGCGGGTAGGGCTGGGCCATCGCCTGGAGCACAAGCCGGCGGAACTGTCCGGTGGCGAGCGCCAACGTGTGGCGATTGCCCGCGCCCTGGTCAACAAGCCTGGCCTGGTGATGCTCGACGAGCCGACCGGTAACCTCGACTCCCACACCGCCCAAGGCATTCAGGACCTGATGCTGGAACTCAGCACCTCGATGCGCACGGCGTTCCTGGTGGTGACCCACGACATGAACCTGGCCCGGCAGATGGACCGCGTCCTGCACTTGCAGGAAGGTTGCCTGACGCCCATCTGACCGACCGAAACCCGGCACTTGAAACCCGTGCCGGGTCTTTTATTTTCATACGGTGCCCCGCGAATGTTCAGACCGTTATCGATCTTTATCGGCACGCGCTATACCCGCGCCAAGCGCCGCAATCGCTTTGTTTCGTTCATCTCCATGACCTCGATGATCGGCCTCGCCCTGGGTGTGCTGGCGATGATCGTGGTGTTGTCGGTGATGAACGGCTTCCAGCGCGAAATGAGCTCGCGCATCCTCGGCATGGTGCCCCACGCCACCATCGTCGGCGTCAATCCGATCGACGACTGGCAGCCAGTGGCCGCCGCGGCGCTGAAAAATCCCGAGGTGACCGCCGCCGTGCCGTTCACCGAGATGGAAGGGATGTTGAGCCATAAGGGTTCGATGCAGCCGATCCAGATCAGCGGCATCGATCCGGCCCAGGAAGGCAAGGTGTCCATCGTCGCGCAGCACATCGTTCAGGGCCGTCTCGATGCCTTGAAGCCGGGCGAGTTTGGCGTGGTGATCGGTGAAATCACCGCGCGGCGTTTTCGCCTGAACGTCGGCGATAAAATCACCCTGATCGTGCCGGAAGTCAGCACCGCGCCGGGTGGTATCACTCCGCGCATGCAGCGGCTGAACGTGGTGGGTGTATTCAAGGTCGGTGCCGAACTGGATGGCTCCATGGCCCTGATCCACGTGGCCGACGCCGCGCAGATGCAGCATTGGCAGCCGAACCAGGTGCAAAGCGTGCGCCTGGCGGTGAAAGATTTGTACGCGGCGCCGAAGGTCTCCGGGGACATCGCCACCGGTCTGGGCGCGAACTACAAGGCCGACGACTGGACCCACACCCAGGGCAGCCTGTTCAGTGCCATGAAGATGGAAAAGACCATGATCGGCTTGCTGTTGCTGATGATCGTCGCCGTGGCGGCGTTCAACATCATCGCCACGCTGATCATGGTGGTGAACGACAAAGGCGCGGAC
Organism: Pseudomonas sp. 43mfcvi1.1; assembly: GCF_900115935.1. Taxonomy (NCBI): domain Bacteria; kingdom Pseudomonadati; phylum Pseudomonadota; class Gammaproteobacteria; order Pseudomonadales; family Pseudomonadaceae; genus Pseudomonas; species Pseudomonas sp. 43mfcvi1.1. The sequence continues at coordinate 433,448 of NZ_UETT01000001.1, forward strand.
ATCGCGATCCTGCGCACCATCGGTGCCACACCGCGGCAGATCATGGCGATTTTCATGGTCCAGGGCACGGTGATTGGCGTCGTCGGCACGCTGATCGGCGGCGTGTTGGGGGTGATCGCGGCGTTGAACGTCAGTGAGCTGGTGGGCTGGCTGGAGCGGGTCAGTGGCCAGCACATCTTCAGTTCTGATGTGTACTTTGTCAGCAACCTGCCGTCGGAGCTTCAGCGCGCCGATGTTCTGTTGATCTGCTCGGCCGGGTTCATCCTGAGCTTCCTCGCCACCGTGTACCCGGCGTGGCGCGCGGCTAAGATCGAACCGGCGCAGGCGTTGCGCTACTCTTGAGGTCGCACAACCTCGTGTCAAATGGATGCTCTCTGTGGCGAGGGGATTTATCCCCGCTGGGTCGCGAAGCGACCCTAAACCCTGGCACCTGGGGGTAGTAGGCAGGTTGAGTTGACTGTATTGGGGCTGCTTCGCAGCCCAGCGGGGCGGTGCGACGTTTCGCTAAATCCCCTCGCCACAGGTTTGTGTGCTGCCTTCAATTCTCTTTCGGCAACTCGATCACAAACCGCGTCCAGCCATCGGCTGACTCACAGTGGATCTGCCCGCCATGGGCGCGGATGATCGAGCGGGTAATCGCCAGCCCGAGCCCCGCGTGTTCGCTGCTGCCTTCCTGGCGAGCCGGGTCGGCGCGGTAGAAACGGTCGAACAGGCGCGGCAGCAGGTCCGCTGGAATCCCCTCGCCACTGTTTTCCACGCTTACGCTCACCCCTTGAACCTCATCGACAATTCGTACCCGCACTTCGCCGTCAACGGGGGTGAAGCGCAGGGCGTTGTCCAGCAGGTTGGAAAGGGCCCTGCGCAACATGTTGCGGTCACCCTCGATGCGGCTCTCGCCCTCGCGGTTCAGGCGTACGTTGGTGTCTTCGGCCAGGGGCGAGAAGAAGTCCAGCAGCAAGTCCACTTCTTCGGCCAATTGCAGCGGTTCGCGATTGATCGCCAGCAGGCCGTGGTCGGCCTTGGCCAGGTACAGCATGTCATTGACCAATTGCGCCATCCATTGCAGTTCCTCGAGATTGCTGTGCAATGCCTCGCGGTAATCCTCCAGGGAGCGCTCGCGGGTGAGGGTGACCTGGGTATGGGTCAGCAAATTGGACAGCGGCGTGCGCAACTCATGGGCGATGTCGGCCGAGAACGCCGAGAGTCGCTGAAACGCATCGTCGAGGCGTCCGAGCATGGCATTGATGCTGTGGGCCAATTCCGCCAGTTCCGTAGGCATTTGCTCTTCGGGCAGTCGGGCGTTGAGAGAGCGGGCCGAGACGCTGCCGGCGATGGCGCCCATGCGTCGCAATGGGCGCAAGGCCCGCCGGGCGGCCCAGGCACCGAGCAGGGCCGTGGCCAGGGCTGAGAGGCCGACGGTCAGCCAGATCAGGCGCTGCATGCGTTGCAGGAAATGCTGGTGATGAGTGATGTCCAGCAACAGGGTCAGTTGTGGTGAATTGGCTCGATCGGGATACAGCGGCGCGTTCAACACCCGGTAGTCGTTGTCGGCATCGCTGAGGGTCGACAGGCCGGGCCGCTCCGGCAATTGAGCCGGGATCCGGATCGAGCTGTCGTACCAACGCACACCATCACTGCCCTTGATGCGCAGCGCCAGATCGGCCTGACGGCTCAGTTCATCTTCCAGGCGGCCCTGGATCTGTTCGGCGTCGAGATCTTGCAGGGTCCGGCGCAGGCCGATCAGCTTGCCTTCGAGCAGTTGCTGGTCCAGCTCGATGAAGTGCGCCTCGCTGCCACGGCTGAACAGGATGCCGGCGAACAATGACACCACGGCGGTGCAGGCAGCGAACAGCAGCGCCAGGCGGCTACTCAGTGACCACCGGCCCCTCACAGGCTGCGCTCTTCAAGCACATAACCCATGCCCCGCACGGTGTGGATGAGTTTGCTGGGGAACTCATCGTCAATCTTGATTCGCAGGCGCCGTATCGCGACTTCGATGACGTTGGTGTCGCTGTCGAAGTTCATGTCCCAGACCTGGGACGCGATCAGCGACTTGGGCAGCACTTCGCCCTGACGGCGCAGGAGCATTTCCAACAAGGCGAATTCCTTGGCGGTGAGATCGATGCGCCGACCGCTGCGTTCGACGCGGCGGCGGATCAGGTCCAGGCGCAAGTCGGCCAGTTGCAGGGCGGTTTCCTGTTGTGTCGAGCTGCCTCGACGCAGCAGGCTGCGCACCCGTGCCAGCAACTCGGAAAAAGCAAAGGGCTTGACCAGGTAATCATCAGCGCCCAGCTCCAGGCCGTGGACCCGATCCTGTACCGCGTCCCGCGCAGTGAGGAACAGCACCGGTGTATCCAGCCCGGCTCCGCGGACGGCTTGCAGGATCTGCCAGCCATCGCGGCCGGGCAACATCACGTCGAGGATCAGCAAGGCGTATTCACCGCTCAAGGCCAGTTGCTGGCCGGTGATCCCGTCGGCTACCAGGTCGGCGTTGAACCCGGCTTCGCCCAGGCCTTGGCGCAGGTATTGGCCGGTTTTGGTTTGGTCTTCGACGATCAGCAGTTTCATGGGCGGCTCAATGCTGGGTTGGAACGAGGGCGTTATACCGTGGCAGGCGGGCTCGTGGTGTAACCTGACAAAGTTGTAATCGAACTGTCAGCCGACTGGCAGGCCTGTAGCGATAGAGTTTCCCACAAGCTGAAACTGATTGGAGTATGGACATGTTGATGGGAAACCGCTTGATCCTGGCCGCTTGCGCACTGGCCCTCAGTGCGTCGTCGTGGGCATCGCCGGGCCATTTCGATTTTGGCCAGCCTGCACCGGCAGCCAAGGCCAGTCGCAGCATCGAGGTGGTGATGGGCGACATGACGTTCGATCCCGGTGCCCTTGATATCAAGGCCGGCGAGACGGTTCGGTTCGTGCTGATCAATAAAGGCCAGTTGCTCCACGAATTCAACCTGGGCGACGCCGCCATGCACGCCGACCACCAACAGGAAATGCTCAAGATGCAGCAGAGCGGCCAGTTGATGCCGACCGCGATGAAGCCGGGGATGGACCATGGCGCCATGGGCCACGACCAGGCGAGCATGCGCCACGATGACCCCAACAGCGTATTGGTGGAGCCGGGCAAAACCGCCGAGCTGACCTGGACCTTCAGCAAGGCCACGCGCCTGGAGTTTGCCTGCAATATTCCCGGGCATTACCAGGCCGGGATGAAGGGCGACCTGACAGTCAGTCAGTAAGCACTCAAAGGCTACGGCAAAGGCTGATAGAATCCGCTGATTCTTCAGTCAGGTTTCTGTCATGCATCCCGCAGCCGAACACTCGCCGCTGGGCAAGTCCAGCGAATACATCGCCACGTACACGCCGTCACTGCTGTTTCCGATCCCGCGCACCGCGAAATGGGCGGAACTGGGCCTGACGGCCGAGACCTTGCCGTACAAGGGCGTGGATTTCTGGAACTGTTTCGAGCTGTCGTGGCTGTTGCCGTCCGGCAAGCCGGTGGTGGCCATCGGTGAGTTCGCGATCCCGGCGGACTCGCCGAACATCATCGAGTCCAAATCCTTCAAGCTGTACCTCAATTCCCTGAACCAGACGCCGTTCGCCGATACCGCGAGCCTGGAAGCGACCCTGCGCCAGGACCTGTCGGCAGCCGCCGGCAAAGCGGTGGGCGTGCGGATCCGCAGCCTCACGGATGTGGAAAGCGAAGGCATCGTGGCGTTGCCCGGTACGTGCATCGACGATTTGGACATCAGCGTCGATTCCTACGCGCACCCGCGCCCGGAGCTGTTGCGTTGCGATGCATCGCGCATCGTCGAGCAAAGCCTGCACAGCCACCTGCTCAAGTCCAACTGCCCGGTGACCAGTCAGCCGGACTGGGGCAGCGTGGTGGTGGAGTATCGCGGCCCGGCCCTGGACCCGGCCAGCCTGCTGGCCTACATCGTCAGCTTCCGCCAGCATTCGGATTTCCATGAGCAATGCGTGGAGAGGATTTTTCTCGACCTGCAGCGCTTGCTCAAACCGGAGAAGTTGACCGTGTACGCGCGGTATGTGCGTCGTGGTGGGCTGGACATCAACCCGTATCGCAGTACTGAAGCGGTGCAATTGCCGAACCATCGTTTGGTCCGCCAATGAGTATCTAATGTGGGAGCGGGCTTGCTCGCGAAGGCGGTGTGTCAGTCGACGTCCATTTGGTTGACACACTGCCTTCGCGAGCAAGCCCGCTCCCACAATGGATTGCATTTCAGATTGCCGACATAAAAAAGCCCTGCTATCGATAGCAGGGCTTTTTGCATTTAAAGGGTTCAGATCCCCATGTTGCCCAAGGCCTGCACGATGTTGCGCAAGGTCCCGGCCAGCGTCGGGTGTTCCAGTTCGAAGCGCTCGACGGCCAAGTTCACATTATCGGCGAGGTTGGCATCCTGTGTCTGGGTCTCCAGCTCGAGCTCAAGTTCGATCTGTTGCATCAGCGCCTGCAGGTCATCGCGCTCGGCTTCGGAAAGTGGTGGATTCTGTTCCAATTGCTCGCGCAGTTTGTTGAGCTGTTCTTGCAATTCGCGGGCAGGCATTGGCGTACTCCCTTTATTGATAGGCACAGCCATGGACCGCGACAGTGCGTCAAAAATCCGTGGCTTGCCTTAAGAGTAATCTACCCTCGCGCTCCCTGCATGATCCCGGTCATGGCTTCTCGCCTTTGAGTCGGCGCTGGCTGATGTCCGCCAGGCAGGTGTCGAGTTCGCCCAAGTGATCGATCACCGAATGCACCCCCAGGCCGAACAATTGCACGGTGGCCTTGGCGCGCTTGTTTTCCCGTTCCTGTTGGCTCAGCGCCTGCCATTGGTCAGGCGCCAAGCCGCACAGCGAGCCGCAGGACGCCAGGCCGATGGTCCACAAGCCGGCGTTGAGCCCTGACTGCAACAGCCTGGGTTCGCCACTGACCAATACGCAGCCGTCCAGTTGCTGGACGTTCAGCGCCATCAAGGCTTGCCAGCAGGCATGCGGCGCCGGCCAAGGATTATTTGTTGCAGGAAGTTGCGGTGGTTTGATCCATGTCGGCAATGAAGCCGCCAGGGCGTGGCTGATGGCAGGTGGCAACTCGTCGAGCCAGGCGCAGGGGATTTCCTGGCGCTGCAACTGCTGCAAGCTCTCAAGGGCGCCAGGTGTGGGCTGCGCATGCTCGACTGGCCCAGCCCCTGGTTGACGGATGCGTGCGCCGAAATCCACCAGGCATCCGCTCAGGCCAAACAGTACGGCGGTCAGGCTGGAGGCGGGGAGGGGCAGGGCTTCGGCGCGGGGCATGGGAACGTCCTTGAAATAACCAGCAGCCTAATGGGCCTCGATGACAGTCCGGTGACAGTGAGATGAAGGGTGCCGGTCGCGGAAAAGTCCTACGATCTGCGTGCTTTTCGGTGCTGCCTATCTACGCGTTCCGTCTTATACTAGCCAGCTTACCGCCTGGGCTCGGCGCCCTTGCCTGAATAATCCAAGGAGTTTTCCCTATGCGCTGGAGCCATCGTCTAGCTCTGCTGTGTTTATCTGCCAGCGTCTTGCTGGTTCCGTTCGCTGCCCAGGCCGCCACGGAAGAAGATCCTTGGGAAAGCATCAACCGTCCAATCTTCACTTTCAACGACACCCTCGATACCTATGCGCTCAAGCCACTGGCCCAGGGGTATCAATACGTGACGCCGCAATTCCTCGAAGACGGCATCCATAACATGTTCCGCAACATCGGCGACGTGGGCAACCTGGCCAACAACGTGCTGCAAGCCAAGCCGGCCGCTGCCGGTGTCGACACCGCCCGATTGATCTTCAACACCACCTTCGGCCTGCTGGGCTTCTTCGACGTGGGCACCCAGATGGGCCTGCAGCGCAGCGATGAAGATTTCGGCCAGACCCTGGGCTACTGGGGCCTGGGCAGTGGTCCGTATTTGATGTTGCCGCTGTTGGGGCCAAGCACCCTGCGTGACGCGCCAGCCAAGCTGGTCGATGACTACACGGCTCCGTATCGTTATATCGATAACGTCTCGGTGCGTAACTCCATTCGAGGCCTGAACGTCGTCGACACCCGTGCCAGCCTGTTGTCGGCCGAGAAGATGGTGAGCGGTGACAAGTACGTCTTCATCCGCAACGCTTACCTGCAAAACCGCGAATTCAAAGTCAAGGATGGCCAGGTTGAAGACGATTTCTGATTTCGTCTCGTAGATCTGGAAGGCGGCCCGAAAGGCCGCCTTCTGTGCTTTGGAGGTGGTTTGATCCTTCCATTGAGTTACGCTTCGCTCGGTTCTTATAACTCTCTGTACTTTGACAAATAAAGACGGCAAGCGGCTATCTGCATGAGCTTGAAACGCCCGGCGGATGGGAGTACCGTCTGCGCCTTAGAAGGGCACCTCTGATGTATTTGCGTGTAGGGCAAAGGCCTGAAACCGGTACGACAGAGAGGCTAGAAAGCGAATCCAGTAGTGCGTGCCAGGCCAGACAGCCCAGCCCGCTACGCCAACCTAATTCTGGCGCCGTTTGCCCACATGCCAAAAACCAGTGCCACGCTGCTGATAATCGATGATGACGAAGTGGTGCGAGCCAGCCTCGCAGCCTACTTGGAAGACAGTGGTTTCAGCGTCCTGCAGGCCAGCAATGGCCAACAGGGTCTTCAGGTATTCGAGCAAGACAAGCCCGACCTGGTCATCTGCGACCTGCGCATGCCGCAGATGGGCGGACTCGAACTCATTCGCCAGGTCACCGAGATTTCCTCGCAGACCCCGGTGATCGTGGTTTCGGGCGCGGGCGTAATGAACGACGCGGTCGAGGCGTTGCGCCTGGGCGCGGCGGATTACCTGATCAAGCCCCTTGAAGACCTCGCGGTACTCGAACACTCGGTGCGCCGGGCCTTGGACCGTTCGCGGCTGTTGCTGGAAAACCAGCGCTATCGTGAAAAGCTGGAAACCGCCAACCGCGAGCTGGAAGCCAGCCTGAACCTGTTGCAGGAAGACCAGAACGCCGGGCGCCAGGTACAGATGAACATGCTGCCGGTCAGCCCCTGGACCGTCGACGATTTCCGGTTTGCCCACCAGATCATTCCGTCGTTGTACCTGTCGGGCGATTTCGTGGACTATTTCCGGGTCGACGAACGACGAGTGGCCTTTTACCTGGCCGATGTTTCCGGCCATGGTGCTTCCTCGGCGTTCGTGACGGTGTTGTTGAAGTTCATGACCACGCGCCTGTTGTTCGAATCCAAGCGCAATGGCACATTGCCAGAATTCAAGCCGTCAGAAGTCCTTGGGCATATCAACCGAGGCCTGATCAGTTGTAAGCTGGGCAAACACGTCACAATGGTCGGTGGAGTCATCGACGAGGAGACTGGTTTGTTGACCTATAGCATCGGCGGTCACCTGCCTTTGCCTGTGTTGTATACGCCAGACAGCGTTCGTTACCTGGAAGGGCGAGGTTTGCCGGTGGGCCTGTTCAACGAGGCCACCTACGAAGACCACGTACTGGAATTGCCACCGACATTCAGCCTGACGCTGATGTCTGATGGCATTTTGGACCTTTTGACAGAACCTACACTCAAAGAGAAAGAAGCGGCCTTGCCTGAACGGGTAAGCGCAGCGGGCGGCAGCCTGGAAGGCTTGCGTCAAGTGTTTGGATTAGCCACGCTCGGGGAGATGCCGGATGATATCGCCCTGTTAGTGTTGAGCAGGAACCTTTGATGAGTACCGGTAGAATCCAGTTCGCCGAGCAGGACGGCACCTTTGTCCTGAAGTTTGTCGGTGAAGTGCGCCTGACCCTGTGTTCGGCGCTGGATGCGACTATTGAGCGGATCTTCACTGCGCTGAACTTCAGCGCCATCGTGATCGACCTGACCGAAACCCGCAGCATCGACAGCACCACCCTGGGCCTGCTGGCCAAGTTGTCGATCCTGTCACGGCAGAAGGTCGGCTTGCTGCCGACCGTTGTCACCACCCACAACGATATCACCCGTCTGCTGCAGTCCATGGGTTTTGACCAGGTGTTCAACATCGTTGGCGACCCCGTGCCATGCCCTGAATGCCTGGACGACCTGCCTGACCAGGACCAGTCTGAAGAAGAAGTGCGGATCAAGGTGCTCGAAGCCCACAAGATTCTCATGGGGCTCAATGACTCCAATCGTGAAGCGTTTCACGACTTGGTGAATGCGCTGGAGCGGCCCTGACGCTTGAGTCTTGTGTCGGCTAAGCAGGTCCCGTCGCGAGCAGGCTCGCTCCCGCAAAGGACTTGTTTTTGCCGCAATACCTGATTCACCCTGACCCCCTGTGGGAGCGAGCCTGCTCGCGATGAGGCCGTTCCGGCCAGTGCATTCCGTGCGCAAAACCAATAAAAAGGGCGAACCCACCAAGGTTCGCCCTTTTTCACATGAATCCGCTCAAAGCTTGGCTTGCAGTAACGCCTCCAGCTTCTCCTGGTCCCGGGCAAACTGACGAATACCTTCGGCCAGTTTCTCGGTCGCCATGGCGTCTTCGTTGGACAACCAGCGGAACTGCGCTTCATTGAGAATCAAGCGCGCTTCCCCGGCTTGCCCTGGCGCCAGCTTGCGCTCCAGCTTGCCTTCATCGGCGGCCAGTTTTTCCAGCAGGTCCGGGCTGACGGTCAAGCGGTCGCAGCCGGCCAGTTGTTCGATCTGGTTGAGGTTGCGGAAGCTCGCACCCATGACCACGGTCTTGTAGTCATTGGCCTTGTAGTAGTTATAGATACGCGTCACCGACTGCACGCCCGGGTCATCGGCGCCGGTGTAGTCGTTGCCATTGGCTTTCTTGTACCAATCGTAGATACGGCCCACGAACGGCGAAATCAGGAACACCCCGGCATCGGCACAGGCCGCGGCCTGGGCGAAGGAGAACAGCAGGGTCAGGTTGCACTGGATGCCTTCACGCTCCAGTTGCTCGGCGGCACGAATGCCTTCCCAGGTGGAAGCGATCTTGATCAGCACGCGATCCCGGCCAACGCCGGCTTTTTCGTACAGATCGATCAGACGATGCGCACGCTTCAACATGGCCTCGGTGTCGAATGACAGACGTGCATCCACTTCAGTGGAAATACGCCCCGGGATCACTTTCAGAATCTCTTGCCCGACCGCTACGGCAAAACGGTCGCTGGCCAGGCCCACATCGCCCTTGCAGTCCGCCACGCAGGCGTTCAGTTGCTCGGCATAACCTTGAATGGCCGAGGCCTTGAGCAGCAGGGAAGGGTTGGTGGTAGCGTCCACGGGTTTGACGCGGGCGATGGCCTCGAAGTCGCCGGTATCGGCCACGACGGTGGTGAATTGCTTGAGTTGTTCCAGCTTGGAAGTCATGAGCGTGCTCTGTCCTATGGGTCTGTTGACATTACCCGAGGGCCGGCAGCCACTCAAGGGCGTGAATAGGTATCGACGGCCCCGGTGGCAACAACCTGAAAACGGTTGTTTGAAAGGTCGGGGCGGTATCGGTAGATACGATGCCAAAACAGCTCGCAGGTTCAAAGCAAGTGACGGTCAGCGTCCTTCCAGCAACTGTCCCGCCTGATCCAGCAACGCCAGCGGATCCTTGGTTTTATGAATATCCACCGACAACAACTGCCGAAACCGCCGCGCTCCCGGGAACCCGGTCCCCAGCCCCAACACGTGACGGGTGATGTGGTGCATCGCCCCGCCAGCCGCCAGGTGATCGGCGATATAAGGCCGCAACTGCGCCAGCGCCTCGGCCCGGGTGATGATCGGCGCGGTGCTGCCGAACAGTTGCTGATCCACTTCGGCCAGCAGATACGGGTTGTGATAGGCCTCGCGCCCCAGCATCACGCCGTCGAAAGTCTGCAAATGCTCGTGACAGGCCTCCAGCGTCTTGATTCCACCGTTGAGCACAATCTCCAACTCCGGAAAATCCGCCTTCAACCGCGCGGCCACGTCATAACGCAGCGGCGGGATATCCCGATTCTCCTTCGGCGACAACCCCTCCAGAATCGCAATCCGCGCATGCACGGTAAAACTCGTACACCCGGCCTCACGCACCGTCCCGACAAACTCACACAACTGCTCGTAACTGTCCCGCCCATTGATCCCGATGCGATGCTTGACCGTCACCGGAATCGACACCGCATCGCGCATGGCCTTCACACAGTCAGCCACCAAATCCGGATGCCCCATCAGGCAGGCGCCGATCATGTTGTTTTGCACTCGGTCACTGGGGCAGCCGACGTTGAGGTTGACCTCGTCGTAGCCGTGCTCCTGGGCCATACGGGCGCAGGCGGCCAGGTCAGCCGGGACGCTGCCGCCCAGTTGCAGGGCCAGGGGGTGTTCGGACTCGTGGTGACGCAGGAAACGCTCGTGGTCACCGTTGAGTAGGGCACCGGTGGTGACCATTTCGGTGTAGAGCAGGGCGTGTTTGGAGAGGATGCGGAGGAAGAAGCGACAGTGGGCGTCGGTCCAATCCATCATCGGCGCGACGGAGAAACGTCGAGAGATGGGCTGAGGTGGAGTTTTTTGTAGAGGCATGGGAGATCAGGGATGCAAATTGCGGAGGGGGCACAGTTTATCAGGTATGGGATGGAGTGAACGCGACTGATCTCGCGTCGGGAGGCAAAATAACAAACTGGTCCTTACGTCACTGGCTCATGCTTAAACTAATAATGGTTTCGGTTTGAATTTCTACCAAGCTTAACGCACCATCAGAAAATGAGCAGCCGGTGTCGATATAGACAACATTGCCCAAGCGTATAACACCGGGTACTGAAGAGTGCCCTACATAGAGTCGGTCTATTCCTTTAATGGAAGTGTGATCTTGCTGCTCGATTTTCTCTCTTGCATACAGCGCAGTTTTCAAGGCTTGCCGCTGATGTTGCTCTCCAAAACTTCCAGTGATAGCGTCTTTGGCTTCCTGCCAGCCATCGTCACTCCTGATGACAGGGGCTTCGGCATGGACTATTCCAATTGTTTGATCGCTTGATAAATTGATTTCAATGATCAATGGGAGTGCTTGCAAGGCTTTCAAAAGTTCGTGTTGGATGGGTGGTTGTAACTCGTAGAGCCAGGCACCACCGTTTCGGATATGTCGAGGTATGTCCCCATGGCCGGAGAGACAGTCAATAAGCATCTGCTCATGATTACCGCGCACGGCGTGCAACCACGGCTTCTCAAGCCAACTCAATACGTCTATGGAGTCAGGGCCTCGGTCGATGAGGTCTCCCACGGAAAAAATACGATCCAGTTCGGTGTTAAAGTCTAGTTTGTCTAAGGCCGTTGTTAGAAGTTTGAAATGCCCATGAATGTCGCCCACCACAAAGTCTCGACCTTCCTTGTTAGATGGGAATGATTTCGTCCTGTACATTTTCAGCGGCTTTAGCAGACGTTAATTGACGGCGACTGTATCACTTGGCGAAATAAACCGTAAGGCGCTGAGCGTGCCGTCATGGGGTCAAGGTTGAATCATCTGCCCGATGCACTTCTCAAAAACCTGTTCCATAGGTTCCATGACGCAGTTGTAAGCCGCAATGTTGGCAAAAATCCATTCGTCTTTCTCAATCCCCCACCAGCTGATTTCAAACCCGGCATTCATGATGAGGTGTTCAAACAGGATGCGTTGCGCACGGCCATTGCCTTCGCGGAAGGGGTGTACGACGTTGATGTCGGAATAGGCCTCTGCCACAGCAGCTATCAGCTCAGCCCGTTCCATGCCCTCGAACCAGTTTGCCGCGGCCATGGCCGTGAAGATCTTGCTGGCTTCTTTCTCCATGTATTCGGGTTGGCAAAAACGGGTGGCTTGTTTGGACATGCCGACGGTGCGCAGCTCTCCGGCCCATTCGAACAGGTCAGAAAAGAGAATTCGATGAATGTTTTGAAGGTAAGCCAGGCTGTAGGGGGGAGGGCTGAATTCGACGTTGTCCGCTGCGATGGCCGAGAGTTGTTGTTCGGCTTCGCTTAGGGTCGCTTCGTCATGGATGTCGAGTTTGTTGCGAAGGACCGTGGAGCCGGGATAGCAATAAGCGTCCTCGCCGACCCCATATTTGTCAGGCATCAGGTTCGGGTCTGGGTGAAGGCCTTCAAGACCTCCTCACGGGTTGGCATTTTGCGTTCGCCGTCCGCGAAGGTCACTTTGAAGCCTTCCAGGCGAAGGCTGGCCGCGTAGTTGGATCTGCGCGTCCTGGCGGCATAGGCCTTTTTGGTTTCAAGGCTGACATTGCCCATGGGGCTGGACCTCAATCGCGTTGATTGGCCGATTATAGCCCATCCCGTTGGCATGGCCTACGTCGTGGCCTGGCGACTCATATGAGGCATTGAATTGACCAATGGCGCTTGCATCGCGGCGCGTCTCAAAATACTGTGTTTATATCCAGTATTTGAGATCACTTCATGCAGCTTATCGCCAAGCTCGGCATTCTTGCCGACGCTGCCAAGTATGACGCCTCCTGCGCCAGCAGCGGTGCGCCCAAGCGTAGCTCCCGAGGCCGTGAGGGGCTGGGGGCCACCGATGGCATGGGCATTTGCCATAGCTATACGCCGGATGGGCGTTGCGTCTCGTTGCTGAAGGTGCTGCTGACCAACTTTTGCCTGTACGACTGCCAGTATTGCGTCAACCGTCGTTCCAGCAATGTGCCAAGGGCGCGTTTTACGCCGGAGGAGGTGGTGCGGCTGACTTTGGATTTCTATCGTCGCAACTGCATCAGTGGGCTGTTTTTGAGTTCCGGCATCATTCGCTCGGCGGATTACACCATGGAGCAGTTGATACGGGTGGCGCGGTTGTTGCGCGAGGAGCACCAGTTTCGTGGCTATATTCACCTCAAGACCATTCCCGATGCCGATCCGCTGTTGATCGAGGAGGCGGGGCGGTTGGCTGATCGCTTGAGTGTGAATATCGAGTTGTCCTCCGACATCAGCCTCAAGCGTCTGGCACCGGAAAAGCAGTTGACGACCATCCGCCAGGCCATGGGCACCATCCACCAGGGGCAACAGGCGGTGGCCGGTGAGCCGCGGGCGCCTCGCTTCGCCCCGGCCGGGCAGAGCACGCAGGTGATTGTGGGGGCGGATGCCACTGATGATCACGCCATCCTGAGCAACGCCGAGTCGCTCTACCTGGGGTACGGTTTGCGACGGGTTTATTATTCAGCGTTCAGCCCGATTCCCGACAGCCCCGCCAGCGTGCCCCTGGCAGCACCGCCGTTGCTGCGCGAGCACCGGCTCTATCAGGCCGATTTTCTCATGCGTGGATACGGCTACAAGGCAGGCGAGCTGTTGAGCGAAACCCACAACCTGGACTTGGACATCGACCCCAAGCTGGCGTGGGCGCTGGCCAATCGTGAGGTGTTCCCGCTGGACGTCAATCGCGCCGAACCCGCATTGCTGGCGCGTATTCCGGGTATCGGCCTGCGTAGCGTGCAGCGTCTGGTTGCACTGCGCCGGGAGCGGCGGGTGCGTTATGACGACCTGGTGCAGTTGCGGTGCGTGCTGGAGAAGGCGCGACCGTTTATTGTCACCAGCGATTACCGGCCGGCCGACGATCAGGTGCGCAGTGGCCTGCTGCGGGCGCGGTTGCGCGATCCCCAACGTCCGGTGCAAATGGGGCTTTGGTGATGATTGCCCTGGATTGTGACGATGATTTCTCCACCTGGCGCGATCAGGCTCGAACGCTGCTTGGCCACGGCATCGACCCGAGCGATGTCACCTGGGCCCAAGGTCCGATGGCCGACCTGTTGGCCATGCCGACGCCGCTGCCTCAAGGGCCGGGTCCGTTTCGTACACGGGTCCCCGCGGCCTTGCTGAGCCAGCTCGAACAGGCTGGCCGTTACCAGGGCGAACAGCGTTGGAACCTGCTGTACGAAGTGCTTTGGCGGGTTGCCCATGGTGACCGCACAGCCATGCTCGCGGGCGACCGCCTGGGCAGTGAACTGCAGCGGCGGATCAAGCAGGTCCAGCGCGAGGCTCATCACCTGCATGCTTTTGTGCGCTTTATCCCCCTGCCGCCGGCATTGGCCGAGCAACTGCAATTGGACCTGGTCGCCTTTCACCAGCCGGCCCATGACATCCTCGAAAGCGCCAGTGGCCATTTTGCCGAGCGGTTGGGACAGCAACGCTGGCTGATCGCAACGCCGCGCGACGGCATCCGTTTTGATGGACAGTCGCTGGATTACCAGCGACGTTGTCCCGAGCAATGGCAGCACTGGGCACGTCACGCCGAAGATCCTGGCGCTGAGCTGTGGCGAACTTATTACAAGCACATCTTCAACCCGGCGCGGCTCAATCCCCTGGCGTTGCGTCAGCACATGCCGGGGCGATTCTGGCAGCACTTGCCGGAGGGAGAATTGATTCCTCGACTGGTGGGTTTGGCGCGGCGGGGCAAGCAGCGGGATGGGCAGGCGTTGGAGGTAGGGGCGCAAGTGGGTAAGCGGATAGTTGTTGGTGCTGTTGTTGAGGATTAAACAAGTTCTGAATCCATCGCCGGACATTCCCATCGGAAGTTTCCCTCACGCTGTGTCGTTCCCCGCTGACTATCCACCCAATCACCCGTGCGCTAAGTTCTCTCCGTCGCTGCAAATTCAGCGACAGGGTGTGGAAGCCCTTATCTTCTCAGGCGCGTAGCGCCGCAAAATTTAAAGCAGGCGCTTTTCTTATGTCTGCTGTTAAATTATGGCGGCTGTACGCGGGGCGTCCTAGGGCGCGCCGGTATCCTGAGTGCTGGTCTTCCACACCCGCGTGCAGCTGCCACCCATCATGTGGAAGTGATGTCGGCAGATCGTTCTATAACTCAGGAAGTTTGCCAATGAAGAAGATCACACCTAATCCTCCGAGTACCGCAGTCAATCAAAAGCGGCTCTCGTCCAGCCTCACCCAATCTATCAATTCCAACCTCCTGCTCAATCCTCGAGCTCCGAATCCGGATTCGGCCCCTCCATCAGCGGTCCTTCAATCCGCCACTGACTTTCCATCCCCGCAGGAGTAACCCCTCATGTCCCGCTACATGCCCATCACCGGTATCGAAAATAATTTCCACGCGCTCCTGATCGACACGGAAGCGCCGCTGGACGTGCTGCACGACACCGCCGCTTACCGCATCGCCGCCGTCACGCAGTTGCTGGAAAACCTCGCCATGCGTTCCGACATCAGTACGGACGCGGTGGTACTCCATGATTTCGCCCAAGTGCTAGCGATCCCCCTGCGCGACGGGTGTGATTTGCTGGATGTGATCGGGCGGCGATTGCAGGCACAGGTTTTGGCGTCGTAAGGGAAGTGGGTGATCTCATAAGGTCTCCTGCCTGACTCACCATCCCTTGCAGGCAGCGATTTGTGGGAGCGGGCTTGCTCGCGAAAGCGGTGTGTCAGTTTGCAGGATGCTGGCCGTGCCGACGCCTTCGCGAGCAAGCCCGCTCCCACAGGGTTTGGTGGGTACACAAATGTTGCGTACACCCTCAATCCTCTGTGGGAGTGAGCCTGCTCGCGATAGCGGTGGGTCATTTGATGAAAATGTCGGATGTGCTGCGGTCATCGCGAGCAGGCTCGCTCCCACAGGTTAATCAGCGTTTCGATGGGTTTGCTTGTATCCCCCTTGGGGGGATAGGATGGCGGTGTTGATTCACCGAAATCCAGGGCTCAAGTCATGAGTGAGCACGACCACGAACATCCCCACCAAAGCCATGTGGCGATCATCAAGCGTCTCAAGCGCGCGGACGGCCATTTGCGCAGCATCATCGCCATGATTGAAGAAGGGCGTGAGTGCGTGGATATCGCCCAGCAGTTGCATGCGGTGGAGAAAGCGGTGTGCCAGGCCAAGCGCACGTTGATCCAGGATCATATCGATCACTGCCTGGAAGACACCGTTTCGGCGCTGGACAAGGGTGAGCGCGCGCCGCTGGAAGCCTTCAAACAAATCACCAAGTACCTCTAGGCCAGACATGCCCAATTTTGCTGAATTGCTGCAACAGGGTGGCGCTCACGCCTGGCTGTATTTCCCCAGCGCTATCTTGCTGGGCGCCTTGCATGGCCTTGAACCGGGCCATTCAAAAACCATGATGGCGGCGTTTATCGTGGCGATTCGGGGATCGGTCAAACAAGCGGTGTTGCTGGGTTTGGCGGCGACCCTTTCCCACACCGCCGTGGTGTGGCTCGTCGCCGTGGGTGGCATGTATCTGGGCCAGGGGTTGGACGCCGAAACCACCGAGCCTTATTTCCAACTGGCGTCTTCCGCGCTGATCATTGCCATCGCGCTGTGGATGCTGTGGCGTACCTGGCGTGGCGAGCAGATGTTCAGATTCGCGCAAGGTCATGACCACCACCATCATCACGATCATCACCACAAACACGACCACGAGCATCCCGAATCCAAAGGCCTGTCGCTGGAGGGCTATCAGGATGCCCACGAACAGGCGCATGCCGACGACATCCGCAAGCGCTTCACCAATCGGGAGGTCTCCACGGGCCAGATCATCCTGTTCGGCCTGACGGGCGGGCTGATTCCTTGTCCTGCGGCCATTACCGTCCTGCTGTTGTGCCTGCAGGTCAAAGAGGTCGCGCTGGGCGGCCTGCTTGTCCTGTGCTTCAGCATCGGCCTGGCGATTACCCTGGTGACCGTGGGGGCTGCGGCGGCCATGGGTGCAAGGCAGGCTTCCAATCGCTGGCCTTGGCTGAGCACTGTGGCGCGTCGGGCACCTTATTTGTCCAGCGTGTTGATCATCGGCGTCGGTCTCTACGTGGGTATCCACGGCTGGATCGGTTTGTACGCATAGCCTTCAAAGATCAGTTCGTACCTTCTGGCGCAGCGGGTACGCTGCCCGAGCGATGCAACGAAGCCCCCTCCAACGTCTTCCACAGCTTGCGCATCGTCGGATTCCGATTGGCAATCGCACAATACGAGCGAATCTCCAGCCGCGTGCTCCATTCCTCGCTGCCAGCCCGAACCAGCAACCCACGCTCCAACTCATCGGCCACCGCGCTTTGCGGCAGCCAGGCCACGCCGTAGCCCTCGATGGCCATGCGCATCAGCAGCATCGCCATGTCGGCTTCATAGCAACGCTCCAGCGCAGTCGGTGCCGGGCCGTTCTTGATGACGATATCGGCCACGCGGCCCAGGAATGTCGTGGCCGTGTAGGCCAGGTAAGGGACGGGTTTGCCGGAGCGGCCCGGCAAGGGGAACAGCGGTTCGCCTTTAGGGTTGGGTGCACATAGGGGGATGAACGCGTCGTGGCCGAGGGTCAGGCTGCCGAAGCGCTCGGCGTCCAGCAGGATCGGTGCCAGCGGATGGTGGTAGACCATCATCAAATCGCAACTGCCTTCCTCCAGCGCGATAACGGCGTCATGAATATTGGCGGCGACCACCCGAGCGTTGAACTGCTCGGTGTTTTGCTGGAACTGCGAGAGCCATTTCGGCAGAAAGGTCATCGAGAGACTGTGACCTGCGGTGATCTGGATGGAGCGTCCCGGCATCCGTTCTACGTCACGCAGCATCGAGCGCAATCTCAGTAAGCCGGCGAGGGCTTCTCTGCTTTCGTCGCAGAAGGTGATGCCTGCGGCAGTGAGCTGGACGGGATAAGTGCCCCGGTCCACCAACTTGACCCCCACCCATTCCTCGAGGCACTGGATTCGGCGCGACAAGGCCGATTGCGTCACGCAGCGGACTTCGGCGGCGCGGGAGAAGTTTTTCCATTCGGCGATCGCCAGTAGATCGTCCAGCCACTTGAGTTGCATATCAGGATCCCCGCTGTGAGAGCGCCATTTTATGTCGCAACTCCCCGGCCCAGCGCGGCTTTTCGTTAACTATTCCAAAAGCGCATGGAGCTAGCAGGATTACTCATCATCTCCCCGGATCCGCTCCTTAGAATCATTACCGTAGTACCCATGCCGCCAAGAGTATCGGTACATCCACTTGATCCCTGCCAAGTAAAAAACTCCAATAACTACTTGAGGACAGCACCGTGAAGAAGAATAAGCTCCCACGTCGAATTGCAATGGGTATCGCCCTGGGCGTGCTGGTGGGTTGGGCGTGTCACCATTTCGCAGGGAGCGAGCAAAGTGCCAAAGAGATCGCCAGTTACTTCTCGATGGTCACTGATATTTTCCTGCGCATGATCAAGATGATCATCGCGCCGCTGGTCTTTGCGACGCTGGTCGGTGGTATCGCCAGCATGGGTAATTCCCGTTCCGTAGGCAGGATTGGTGCTCGGGCGATGGCCTGGTTCGTTACCGCTTCGGTGGTATCGCTGCTGATCGGAATGGGCTTGGTCAACCTGTTTCAACCCGGTGCCGGGCTGAATATGGACGTGGCCCAGCACGCAACCGCTGCGGTGCCAGTCAACACCGGCGACTTCAGCCTCAAGGCGTTTATCGGCCACGTGTTTCCGCGCAGCATTGCCGAAGCGATGGCCAACAACGAGATCCTGCAGATCGTGGTGTTCTCGCTGTTCTTCGGCTTTGCGCTGGCGGGCGTGAAACGGGCGGGCTACACCCGGATCACCGATTCCATCGAAGAGCTGGCGAAGGTGATGTTCAAGATCACCGACTACGTCATGGCCTTCGCGCCGATCGGGGTTTTTGCCGCCATCGCCTCGGCCATTACCACTCAGGGGCTTGGCTTGCTGGTGGATTACGGCAAGCTGATTGCCGAGTTCTACCTGGGGATCCTGATCCTCTGGGCGCTGCTGTTCGGCGCCGGCTACCTGTTTCTCGGTCGCTCTGTTTTCCAGCTCGGCAAGCTTATTCGCGAACCGATTCTCCTGGCCTTTTCCACCGCCAGCAGCGAGTCCGCCTACCCGAAAACCATTGAGGCGCTGGAGAAGTTCGGTGCGCCAAAACGGGTGTCCAGCTTCGTGTTGCCCCTGGGTTACTCGTTCAACCTCGACGGCTCCATGATGTACCAGGCGTTCGCCATCCTGTTCATCGCCCAGGCCTACAACATTGATTTGAGTTTCACGCAGCAGATTCTGATTCTTCTGACGTTGATGATCACTAGCAAGGGCATGGCCGGTGTCGCGCGGGCCTCGGTGGTCGTGGTCGCGGCCACGTTGCCGATGTTCAATCTTCCCGAGGCGGGGCTGCTGTTGATCATCGGTATCGACCAGTTCCTCGACATGGCCCGCACGGCCACCAACGTGGTGGGTAACAGCATCGCGACGGCGGTGGTCGCCAAGTCCGAACCACACGAAGAAGCCGCCGAGGACGAAAGGGCACATTCCCCCGTTCGGTCGCGATCCGAGCCGGTGCCGGTGGCTTGAGGAGAGGGTCATGAAGGCTAAAGTGAAGTCGAGCCATAAGGCCTCTGTTGTGCGCAAGTTGGGCATCGTCGGTGGGCTTGGCTCACTGGCCGGAGGCGATCTGTTCTACAAGTTGATCAAGTCCCGGGCGGTGCTCGAGGACCAGGGCCGCTATCACTTCCTGTTCGAGCAGCACCCGTTCAAGGATGTGCTGCTGCCACTGGACCAGGGGGCGAGCATGACGTCGCGCAAGTTTTATGTGTTCCAGGTGTGCAAGTCGTTCGAGGAAAGTGGCTTCGATGCGGTGATGCTCCCATGCTTCGCCAGCCATACCTTTCGCGCTGAAATCGAGGAGGAATTGGGCATTCCCGTGCTGGACATGATGGCCGCCTTGACCCGGTACGTCAGCCAAACGGTGCTGCCCCGGACGACGTTGGGGGTGATTGCCTCCGACTTCGTGCGCCACTGCGGATTGTTCGAACAACATTTTGGGCAGCACTTCCAGATTGTTTATCCCGACCCAGAAGCTCAAGCAGGATTGATGGAGGCGATGTACGGCGTCAACGGCATCAAGGACGGCCATCTCGAAGGCATGCCGCTTGAAGCGGTCTACCAGGCATGCCTCTCGTTGCAGGCCCAGGGGGCGACGGTGATCCTGCCCGGCATGACCGAGCTTTCCCTGGTCTGTGCCGACTTGCAGCGCCGCGGAATTACCGTGCTGGACATCAACGAGATCTACGCCGATTTCGCGACGCTGGATCAGCAGCAGCCCAGGCGCCCGCCGTTCAAATTGGGCATCGTCGGCGGTGTCGGTCCTGCCGCTACGGTAGATTTCATGGCCAAGGTAGTGGCCAATACACCAGCGGGAAAGGACCAGGATCACATCAAGATGGTGGTCGAGCAAAACCCGCAGATACCGGACCGGACGGCGAACCTGCTACGGGATGAAACCGATCCGACAATGGCGATGTACGCCACCTGCAAGCGCCTTGAAAGCGCGGGTGCCAACGCCATCGCGATTCCTTGCAACACCGCCCACGCCTTCGTCGAGCGCATCCAGCCGCACCTGAGGGTACCCATCGTCAACATGCTGACCGAGACGGTGGAGTGGATTGTGCACAAGTACGGTTCGGGCAAGGCGATTGGCCTGCTGGCGACTTCCGGTACGGTGCAGAGCCAGGTCTATCATCAGGCGGCGCGCCACGCCGGGCTCCAGGTGCTCACGCCAGGTGTCGACTATCAGGCGATGGTCATGGACGCCATCTACGGACCGCGCGGTATCAAGGCTGGCTTCACGCAAGGGCTCTGCAGGGAGCAATTGTTGCTGGCGGCTGAGCACCTGTGCGAGTTGGGGGCGGGGGTATTGATCCTGGGGTGTACAGAGTTGCCGCTGGTACTGGAGCATTGCGAGGCGTTCGATATCAATGGGCACACGGTGGCGCTTGTTGACCCGACGATGATCCTGGCGTTGAAGTGTGTGGCGTTGGCGCAGAAGGCACAGCTCTGTGGGAGCAAGGCTTGCCCGCGATGAAGCCGACGCGGTCTCCCGAAGGCCAAGGTGCCTGCATCGCGAGCAAGCTTTGCTCCCACTGATGAATCAAACAGCCTTGGCTGGCTCGCGCAACGCGGCGATGTCCCGTTTGGGCGACAGGCCAAACAAACGGGCGTATTCGCGGCTGAACTGGGAAGGGCTTTCATAGCCCACTTTGTAGGCTGCACTCGCCACGTCCACATGCTCGTTGAGCATCAGGCGCTTGGCTTCGTTCAACCGCAGCCACTTCTGGTATTGCAGCGGGCTCATCGCCGTGAGCTGACGGAAGTGGTGGTGAAACGTCGGCGTGCTCATTTGCACCCGCGCCGCGAGGTCGTCTACGCGCACGGGCTCGGTGTAGTTCAATTTCAACCAGTCGATAGCCTTGGCGATCCGGTAACCCTGGCTATCGACCGAGGAAATCTGCCGCAGCCGGGCCGCCTGGTCGCTGAGCAACAGTCGGTAGTGAATCTCACGCTGGATCAGCGGTGCCAGTATGGGAATCGCTTCGGGTTCATCCAGCAACGCCAGCAGGCGTGCGAACGGCGCCAGCAGGTCAGGCGTCGCGGTGCCGATCCCTGCGCCGATCCCCACCGCTCGATCACGGGGCGGCGACAGGCCGCCCTGGGCGATCAGATCGGCCACCATGCGCAGGTCGAGTCTCAGGACCAGACCCAGGCAGGGCTGTTCCGCGCTTGCCTGCAGCACTTCGGAATTGGCCGGGATGTCCAGGGAGGTCAT
Source organism: Pseudomonas sp. 43mfcvi1.1 (assembly GCF_900115935.1). Lineage (NCBI taxonomy): Bacteria > Pseudomonadati > Pseudomonadota > Gammaproteobacteria > Pseudomonadales > Pseudomonadaceae > Pseudomonas > Pseudomonas sp. 43mfcvi1.1. The sequence goes on from NZ_UETT01000001.1 coordinate 454,893, forward strand.
GAGGAATCGTCCGGGGTCGTAGCCATAGGCCTCGCCACCGATCCATACCTGCTTCACGCCCTGGGCCACCAGCACGATGCTCGGTTCGATCATGCAAATGACCGGTGCGGCCGGCGCTTCCCGTCGAAAGAAGGCGAGGCCGGCGATGGGCGTTTCAACGTCGCCCGGGTGTGGGGTCCGAGCGCCAATGATGGCCGCCAGTGTCTCTTGTACGGGTCTGCGTTGGGTGGCCATGTCGGGTCCGGGTGTCATCTCGGTTCAAGCGCAATAGGCAGAACATTAACCTGCCAAACGAAGCGCTGCCTACGCGCGATGGAAGAACTCATAGGATCAGGCAAGCATCTCAGCGTAATGCGCTACTGGTCGGCCAGGCTGGGCCCTGAAGATGGAACCTCACTCAATCCAGCATGGAGTCTTATGATGCGTGTACAAGCCTATGGCGCCCACGCGGGCGACAAGCCCCTTGAACCCCTGCAGATCACTCGTCGCACGCCGGGCGCGCACGACGTCCAGATCGATATCGCGTTCTGTGGCATCTGCCATTCGGACCTGCACCAGGTGCGTGCCGAGTGGGCGGGTACCCAATTCCCTTGCGTGCCGGGCCACGAGATCGTCGGCCGGGTAGCGGCGGTCGGCGCCCACGTGTCCGGCTTCAAGACCGGCGACCTGGTCGGCGTCGGCTGCATCGTCGACAGTTGCAAGCACTGCGACGACTGCGACAGCGGCCTGGAAAACTACTGTGACGGGATGATCGGGACCTACAATTTTCCGACCCCGGATGAGCCCGGCTGGACGCTGGGGGGCTATTCGCAAAATATCGTGGTGCATGAGCGCTATGTGTTGCGCATTCGTCACCCCGAAGAGCAACTGGCCGCCGTTGCGCCACTGCTCTGCGCCGGCATCACCACCTATTCGCCGCTGCGCCATTGGAACGCAGGGCCGGGCAAGAAGATCGGTGTGGTCGGCATCGGTGGGCTAGGTCACATGGGCATCAAGATTGCTCATGCGATGGGCGCTCATGTCGTGGCGTTCACCACTTCCGAGTCCAAGCGCGAGGCGGCCAAACAGTTGGGGGCTGACGAAGTTGTCGTGTCGCGCAATGTCGAAGAAATGGCCGCGCACACCAAGAGCTTCGATCTCATCCTGAACACCGTGGCGGCTCCTCACGATCTCGACGCGTTGCTGGTGTTGCTCAAGCGTGACGGCACGATGACCCTGGTGGGCGCCCCGGCCACTGCGCATCCTTCGCCGAATGTCTTCAACCTGATCATGAAGCGACGCACCCTTGCGGGGTCGATGATCGGCGGCATCCCCGAGACCCAGGAGATGCTCGATTTTTGCGCGCAACACGGCATTGTCGCCGACATTGAGTTGGTGCGCGCCGACCAGATCAACGAGTCCTACGAGCGCATGCTCAAGGGCGACGTCCAGTATCGCTTCGTGATCGATAACGCGACCTTGGCCGGCTGAAGACAGCCGCCGGACCGCTCGCCAACTGCTTGCGAAAGCAGCCTGCCTGAGACGGTGATGTCGGTTGTGCCCTCGTCATCGCGAGCAGGCTCGCTACCACACAAGAAACACAGGATTTTCTCCCAATGACCGATAACTCATTGCCACAAGGCCAGCCCGCCTGGGGCGCAGTATTTGCCATGGCCCTTGCCGCGTTCGTGCTCGTTGCTTCGGAGTTCATGCCAGTCAGCCTGCTGACGCCGGTCGCGGCTGCTCTGCAGGTCAGCGAAGGGCAGGCCGGCCAAGGCATTGCCATCTCTGGTGCCTTTGCCCTGATCACCAGTCTGTTCATTGCTTCGATTGCCGCCCGGGTCGACCGTAAGTGGTTACTGTCAGGATTGACCCTGTTGATGATCGTTTCTGGAACGGTGGCCGCACTGGCGCCCAACTACGCCACATTCATGGTGGCGCGCGCGTTGATCGGTGTTGCGATTGGTGGCTTCTGGTCGCTGTCGGCGGCCACGGCCATGCGGTTGGTGCCGGACGACCAGGTTCCGCAGGCACTGGCCGTCGTCAATGGTGGCAATGCCCTGGCAACCGTGATTGCTGCGCCGCTGGGCAGCTTCCTTGGGGCGATCATCGGTTGGCGTGGCGCGTTTTTCTGCATCGTGCCCGTTGCTGCCGTCGCTCTGGTCTGGCTGCTGTTACGCCTGCCGGCCATGCCTTCGCAGGCGAAGCAGGGCAGTACCAATGTCTTCAGGTTGATGACCCGGGCTCCGGTCGCGCTGGGCATGCTGGCGGTCAGCACATTTTTCATGGGCCAGTTCATGCTGTTCACGTATCTGCGACCGTTCCTTGAAACGGTGACACAGGTGAGTGTGTCCATGCTTTCCATCCTGTTGCTGGTGATCGGGGTGGCAGGCTTCCTGGGAACATTCCTGATCGGCGCATTCCTGAAAAACGGTCTGTATCGGACGCTCGTCGTCATTCCCCTGTTGATGGCCGTCATCGCCATTGCCCTTGTTTGGTTCGGCGGTTCAGTGACGATCACGGCCCTGTTGCTCGGCCTCTGGGGCCTGGTGGCCACCGCGGCTCCCGTAGGCTGGTGGACCTGGCTGGCGCGTACGCTACCGGACGATGCCGAAGCCGGGGGTGGCTTGATGGTGGCGATCGTCCAGCTCGCCATCGCGGCGGGCGCGACAGTGGGCGGTGTTCTGTTTGATCTGAGTGGCTATCGTGCGACCTTCGAAACCAGTGCGGCCGTGCTGGGCGTTGCCGCTGTCCTTACTGCGCTGGCCGCTCGGTCAGCGGTTCGGGAGTCTTCATCGACTTCGCACGCAACGCCCTATAGCACGATGGGTTGAGGCAAAGTCCGTCAGTCGGGGAGGACCTGGTGCTGCGCCGCGCCAGGAGCATAGGGCGACGGCACTTCGCGGACAGTGTTCTGGGTCAGGAAGGAGGCGATCAGCAACAGAATGCCTATTGCCGCCGGAAGGGCGCCGCGCGGTTTGCGCACACTCAGGTGCGCGGACGCCGACAGCAGCAAATGATAGAGCATGCCTGCATAGGCCAGGTCGCTGAGCGCTACGCTTGTGCGCGACAGAATGGCAACTACTCCGAGGATTTTCAGGACGGTGAGCATCGGTACCAGGTAGCTGGGGTAACCGAGGTCGGCCAGCGCTTGGCTTACCCATGCCTTCTTGGTGACGTATAGCGTTGCGGACGCCAGGTAAAGCAGGGCCAGCGCCGTCGTACTGATCCAATAGAGGGAGTGTTCAATCATGAGTATTTTCCTGAGTGGGCTGGGTTGAATCGACATAGAGCGAGAATGTCGCCTAACATGAAAGCCCGCAAGAAGGATGAAAAAGTGATGGTTAGTATGGAAAACCAGGCTAATGAAAATGCCGAGGTCAACATGCACGAGGAAATGCGCCGTGCGTTTGCGTTGCTCTCGGGCAAGTGGAAGCTGGAAATCATGTGGTTGCTGCATCAGCGGATCTATCGCTTCGGGGAGCTGCGCAAGGCCATTCCCGGCGTTACTCAACACATGCTGACGGCGCAGCTTCGTGAACTGGAGAGGGATGGCCTGGTGTCGCGCACTGTCTTCGCCGAAGTACCGCCGCGGGTTGAATACGAGATCACGCAAAAGGCCCGTGGGCTCGGGCCGACGATGGAGGCGCTGACGGCGTGGTGGGATGAATACGGGAAAAGCGTGCCCGTGAAGGCGAATCCACGCGGGCGTAAACCCGTCAACAATGGGCGACCTTAAGGTCGCCCATTGGCGTTATAGCCCGAGACCTTCCTCTATCAGGGAGAGCAGGGCGTCCTCGTCCAGTGTCACTGGGTCAGGTTGTTGCCCGGTCAACCGAAGCGGCTGGAGATGCCATAGCGATTCCCCATGCTCGCCGAGTGTGCGCACGATGCAGTGCTCCTGTCCCTTCATATGGACCTCGATGCATCCTTCTCCCTGGGGAGAAAAACGCGCAATCGGATCGAATGAAATGCGGTGATGATTGCCTTCGATCACCAGTTGATCGATGGCGTAGTTATACGTCGAACCGCTGGAATGACTTTCAAATACGTGGGTGGGATTGCGCCGAATGTCCAGGCCAGCCTCGCACACCGGCGCCAGCCAGATTTCGATCTGGCGGTACAGTTCGTAGACCTGGGCGGGCCAATGCTCGATCGCCAGGTCGGCGCAGTTGTCGGTATCGGCGCGGGTTTGCTGGGTTCTCCGCAGTTTGGCCGCTAGCTCGTCTGCCTTGCTCATGTCGATTCCCTGTCGTGATGATAGGTTGAGCTTAGCTGATGGGGCGGGGTGTTCATTTGCGCTGGGTCATGGGGTGGTGTCGGGAGCGAGCACCTTCGCCCATGGAAGCAGTGCTTGAGAGGTTCTGTTCATTTCGGCAATGCTTAAACGGCTAGGGCGCTGATCACGTGTTTCGGATCATTATGAATCGCCCGCAGCAGTGCTTTAGCGGGGCCGGTAGGCTCGCGTCGTCCCTGCTCCCAGTTGCGAAGCGTGCCCAGTTGGACATCGATCAGTGCTGCGAACTTGGCTTGGGTCAGGCCGGTAGCCTTGCGTATTTCCTTCACCTGCAACGCATCGACGATGAACTCCCGTGACGGCTGGCGTTCGCCTCGGACGATTTCATCCATCTGTTGTACGCTTTCCATCAGCTCATCGAAAAATTTGCTCATGGTTATCTCCAGTGCTCGACAATCAATTTCAATGCTTTGCGTTGATCGACGGTCAAGTCTTGCTGTTCATTGTTCGGATATATCATCAGTAATGCGATCCGCGAAGCATGGACGAAGTGGTAGTAGATCACCCTGGCCCCACCCCGTTTGCCATGGCCTTTGGCTGCGATACGAATCTTTCGGATCCCTCCGGTGGCTTCCATGACATCACCAGCGGAAGGATTGCAGACCAGTATTTTCTGTAGGACAGCGAAATCATCGTCATCCATCAGTTCTTTGACCCGACGGGTAAAAATTGGAGTTTCAATAAAAATCATTGCTAATGTACGCCAGTGGCTTACTTTCGAGCAATCCTATTGAACCCCATCCCCCGATGCACCCGGTGAGTTGTAACCAAATTCGGGCGTGCCCGATGATCAGGGCAGGACACTGCAGCGAGCATCAACCATGCGAATGACAGCTTTGAGCAATAACGACCTGGGACCATTGCGCGATGCGCTCGCCCAGGCCGGTCTACCCGTGGATGACCTGACGTATCCCGGTCGACAGTTCTTCAGCTTCAGCCAACAAGGCGTTGATGTGGCGTTTGGTGGCATCGAGGGGGAGGGCGCCGACCGGTTGCTGCGTTCGCTGGTTGTCCTTGAGGGGCAACGGGGAAAGGGCACTGGTGCGGCGGTGCTGGCCGCTATCGAAGCGTTTGCGAAACGTGAGGGGGCAGAACGGCTGCACCTGTTGACCGACAGCGCCACCGCGTTTTTTACCGACCAGGGCTATCAGGTGCAGGATCGCTCGTTGGCGCCCGCTCCGATCAGGGCGACGGCCCAGTTCAAGACCTTGTGTCCGGCCTCGGCGACGTACCTGAGCAAACGCCTGGTCTAGCGCAGCAAATGCACCGCCAGCCCGGCCAGACCGCACGCCAGCAACACCTGGATCACCCCGCGCTTGTAGCGAAACAGCGCAATGGCCGCCAAGAGGGCGATGATTGCCGACGGCCAGTCCAGGGCACCTGCAAAACCGTTGGGCCAGAGCACGTGGTAACCGAAGAAGCACGCCAGGTTGAGGATCACCCCGACCACCGCTGCGGTAATCGCCGTCAGCGGCGCGGTGAATTTCAGCGTGTTGTGCGTCGATTCCACTAGCGGGCCGCCGGCCAGGATGAACAGGAACGAAGGCAGGAACGTGAACCAGGTCACCAGCGTGGCGGCGACGGCCCCGGCGAGAAAGGCCTGTTCGGGACCGAACACCTGCATCACATAACCGCCGACGAAACCGACAAAGGCCACGACCATGATCAGCGGCCCGGGAGTGGTTTCGCCCAAGGCCAGGCCGTCGATCATTTGTGTCGGCGTCAGCCAGCCGAAGTGTCCGACGGCCCCTTGGTACACGTAGGGCAAAACCGCGTAGGCGCCGCCGAAGGTCAACAACGCGGCCTTGGTAAAGAACCAGGCCATTTGCGTAAGCGTGCCGCCCCAGCCAAACACGGCGGTCAGCAGGCCCATCGGCAATAGCCATAGCAGGGCACCGATGACGGCCAGACGGGTCAACCTGGCGGCGCTGAACCGGGCGTGTTCCGGGGGCGGCGTATCGTCGTCGATCAATGCGGGGCCGAAGGATTGGTGCTGGGAGTCGTGACCGCCCAGGCTGAATTTCCCCGGTGCCCAGCGGCCACCGAAATAACCGATGACAGCCGCACCCAGGACGATCAGAGGGAAGGGGAGATCAAAGGCGAATATCGCGGTGAACGATGCCGCGGCGATCGCCCACAACCAATTGTTCTTCAGTGCGCGGGAGCCGATCCGGTGGGCTGCATGCGCCACGATTGCTGTCACGGCCGGCTTGATGCCATAGAAAATGCCCGCCACTATCGGCACCTCGCCAAAGGCGACGTACAGCCAGGACAACGCGATGAGGATGAACAGCGAGGGCAGCACGAACAGCGCCCCGGCAATCACCCCGCCCCAGCTTCGGTGCATCAGCCAGCCCAGGTACGTCGCCAGTTGCTGGGCCTCTGGCCCCGGCAGCAACATGCAGTAATTAAGGGCATGCAGGAATCGTCGCTCGGAAATCCAGCGTCGGCGCTCCACCAACTCCTGGTGCATGATCGAGATCTGCCCCGCCGGGCCGCCGAAACTGATGAAGCCCAGCTTGAGCCAGAACCAGAAGGCCTCGCGCAGGCTGACGGTGTCGGGTCTGCTCAGGGGCTGTTCGTCATGGGGGCGGATCGGTTTGCTCATGGGCGACGGGCACTTAAAAGTCAAAGGCGATCTACGTTATGGGGCGTTACGCAATTTAGATAGCCCCCGGCGAGGTTTGCTTGTAAAAAAACAACCCTCCAGAGAGTTGAAACACCAAATTGAAACGGTCATCGCCGGATCATCCCGTCTTCGCACAATCGCCCCAAGGAGTGGGTCAATGAAACAACGTCTTGCCGTGGCCGTGCTGATCGTATTGACACTGGGCTGCATGGGAGTGGGCAATGCCCGCGAATCTGGCAATGCACGGGCGCAATCCGTGGCCGGAGTGTTCGATTACTACCTGCTGGCGCTGTCCTGGTCACCGACGTTCTGCCTGACTCACCAGAATGACGCACAGTGCTCCGGTAAAGGCTACGGCTTTGTACTCCATGGCCTCTGGCCGCAATACACCAAGGGCGGCTGGCCGCAATCCTGTGCGCCTCAGGTGCCTTTGACGAGAGAGGAGCAGAAGAAGGGCCTGACCTTGTTTCCTACCCGCAAGTTGATGGCGCATGAGTGGTCCAAGCATGGTACTTGCAGCGGCCTCGGCGCCATGGGCTACCTGGAGGTTGCCGACAAAGCCCTGGGGGCAGTGAAAATCCCACCACAGCTGCAACCGTTCAATTCCTCGTACTATTTTGAAGCCGAGGAGATCATCCGGCTGTTCCGCCAAAACAATCCAGGCATCGCGCCTGATGGCATTGCGGTGATTTGTAGCGGACCGCAGCTGTCGGAAGTGCGGGTTTGCATGGACAAGGACCTGGCGTTCGCCGCGTGCGGCAAGGGTGTCAGGACACAGTGCCGGGCTGGGGAAGTCCGAGTGCCGCCTGTGCGGTGAGCACCCCAAACCACTGGCCTTTGGTGCGGGAAACTCTGGGCCCTGGAGAGGGCATTTTTATCGGCTGTCAGGCTGGTTTTTGGATCCACTCAAGCCACCCATCGGCGCCGCTGCACAGGCAAATTGCCGCCTCACAAGCGGTAGGCTAAGCTCTCGAATATTGGGGGCTTTGAGCGAATTCGCTCATGTTTTGCCCTCTTCAGGAACTCGCTTGCCTATCCCTATTCTCGATCCTTTCCATGCCCCTGGCGGTGCCTTGAAACGCCTGCCGTTGCTCAAGGCAGCGGTGACGTTTATCGCGGCGGTGTGCCTGTGCCTGTGCGGTTTGCTTTACCTGCAATTGGAGCAGTCTCGCAGCCAGGATCTGGAGTCGGCCCGCATCGCCTCGGCCACTCTTGCCCGGGCCATGGCCCAGCAGGCCCAGGACACCTTTCTCCAGGCTGATCTGGTGTTGGCCAGTTTGACGGATTGGATCCAAGTCGACGGCTTCGGCCCCGCGGTACAACCACGCTTGCAGCAAACTTTTGCCCGACGCGTGCAGTCGCTTGAGCAATTGCACGGCCTGTTCCTGTTCGACAAGCACGGTCACTGGGTCGTGACCTCCTTTGACAACCTGCACAGGGGGCCTGGGGTGGCAGATCGGGAGTACTTTGCTTTCCACCAACAGAACGCCTCCCTGGTCGCCCATATCGGCCCGGCAATCCGCAGTCGGCAAAACGGCGACTGGATCATCCCGGTTTCCCGACGCTTGAATGATCAGGATGGCAACTTCCTGGGCGTGTTGATGGCCGGCGTCAAAATGTCGTACTTCGACCGATTCTTCAAAAGCTTCAATCTGGATGATCAAGGCGAGATGGCCCTGGCTTTGTCCGACGGGACGCTTTTGGCCCGGCGTCCCTTCGATGAGGGACGGATCGGTCATCCGCTGTCCGAGGAACATATCTACAACCATGCCCTGGCCAGCGGCATGGCTGGCGATGCACTCATCCGTTCGGCCATCGATGGTGTCGTCAGACTTTATGGACATCAACATCTACAGGCTTATCCGCTGGTGGTCACCGCGGCGATATCCGAAGAGGCGATCCTGGCGGGCTGGCATGACAGGGCTTTCCAGTCCAGCCTCATTGTCGGCCTGGTGGTGCTGGGCATTTGCTTGTTCGGCTGGGTATTCGTGCGCCAGGTCCGTAATAGCGAACGGATCGAGGCGGACTTGCGCAAGGCCCAGGAAGCGTTGGAGCTGATTGCCACGCACGACAGCCTTACCGGGCTGGCGAACCGCCGCCTGTTCGAGCGGGCCCTGGACATCGAGTTCGGCCGGGGCGCCCGTCAGCGCAGCCCCTTGAGCCTGATCATGCTCGATATCGATTTTTTCAAACGCTACAACGACGCCTATGGACACGTGGCCGGGGATCATTGCCTGGCGGAAGTGGCCAAGGTGCTCAAGAGCAGTTGCCATCGCAAGGCCGATCTGGCGGTACGTTATGGTGGCGAAGAGTTTGCGGTGCTGTTGCCCGACACCAATCTCTCGGGGGCCATGGCGTTGGCCGAGCAGATCCGCCGCAGCGTCATCGACAGGCACATCACCCATTCCGGCTCCCCGACCGGCTACCTCACGGTAAGCCTGGGCTGCTATGCCTTTGTCCCCAGCAGCCTGGACAGCATTGAAGTCTTCATCCAGCGGGCCGATGCGGCGCTTTACCAGGCCAAGCACAGCGGCCGCAACCGCGTGGCGGTGCTATCGACGGAAGGTGGGCTCGATACGCTGGCGCGCTCGGATCGTTGAGATCGGTTGGAATCTCGATGATGGGGCGCGGGTTCCTGAAGACCTGTGCAACCACTGCGTCCGGTTGTCGGTCACAACTGTGACTTGGCATTTCGGATTCTGGACCTATGAAAAACCTTCGGATCGCGACCTTCAACATCAATGGCATCCGTGCCCGGCTGCCCAACCTGCTGGAATGGCTGGAGCGGGAGAGCCCTGACATCGTCTGTTTGCAGGAGCTCAAGGCCGTGGACAAGGATTTCCCGGCGGCGGAGTTGGAGTCGGTGGGGTATGGAGCGATCTGGCACGGGCAGGCGTCCTGGAACGGTGTCGCGATCCTGGCCCGTGACGCGCAGCCGCTGGAGAGCCGCCGAGGACTGCCCGGCGGGGATGACGACAGCCACAGTCGCTATCTGGAGGCGGCGGTCCATGGTGTGCTGGTGGGCTGCCTTTACCTGCCCAACGGCAACCCGCAACCGGGTCCGAAGTTCGACTACAAGCTGGCGTGGTTCGAACGGCTGATCGACTATGCCCAAGGATTGCAGGCCAGTGATCATCCCGTGGTGCTGGCCGGTGACTACAATGTGGTGCCCACCGACATGGACATCTACAACCCGCGCTCCTGGCTCAAGGATGCGCTGTTGCAGCCTGAAAGCCGCGCGTGCTACCAGCGGCTGCTGGACCAGGGCTGGACCGATTCGTTGCGCCACCTCTATCCGGACGAGCGGATCTACACCTTCTGGGATTATTTCCGCCAGCACTGGCAGAAAAACTCCGGACTGCGCATCGATCACCTGCTGCTCAACCCGACGGCCAGCGCCTACCTGAGCGAGGCCGGCGTGGACGCCTGGGTCCGTAACCAACCCCACCCCAGCGACCACGCGCCCACCTGGATCCGGCTGGCTTCACGCAAGCGGCGGTGAGCGGGCGAAGCGCTCCGGTCGCTTGTTGTCTCTGTGAGGGGAATGTCTTATACCTGGCGCCCAATAGCAGTGCGTATGTCGTGAGCGCTGCGCCGCCCCCGGAAAAGGACACCCTCATGAGTCATTCCCAACTGAGCGACACGGCCCGCTATCTGCGGCGCCTGGGCTTCGATGCGCCCCCCGCGCCGACCCTCGACACGTTACGTCAACTGCAATGGCGCCATACCGCCGAATTCCCCTTTGAAACCCTCTCGACATTGCTGCGCCAACCCGTGCCCATCGACCTTGAGTCGGTCGAGCGAAAAGTGTTCGAGCAAGGACGCGGCGGTTATTGCTATGAACTCAACCAATTGTTCCTGGCGTTGTTGCAGACGTTGGGTTTCGAGGCCCGGGGCATCACCGGACGCGTGGTGATGAACGCGCCTGAGGGCACTTGGACTGCCCGGACCCACCGGCTGAGCCTGGTGACGTTCGAGGGTGTGCGCTACATCACCGACGTCGGCTTCGGTGGCATGGTGCCAACAGCGCCGCTGCTGCTGGACAGCCGTGAGGCACAAGTCACGCCCCATGAACCGTACCGCATCGAGACCCATGCGGACGGTTACCTGTTGCGTGCCAACGTGGCCGACGAATGGCGGCCGATGTACCTGTTCGATCTGCAACGCCAGGAAGACATCGACTACACCCTCGGCAATTGGTACGTCTGCAGCCACCCTGAGTCGCCGTTCATGGGCCGGTTGATGGTCGCCCGCACCGGTGATGGGCTGCGCAAGACCCTGAACGGCAACAGCTATGCCGTGCACCGGATAGGGCAGGAGAGTGAACGACGATCGCTCACCGATGCCGACGAGTTGATCGACGTGCTGGAACAGGAATTCGACTTGCGCGTGCCGCCTCGCGAGCTGTTGCGGCCAGCAGTCGTGGGCTTGCTCCAGCCATAAAAAGGCTGTTGGGCGGGAATCCTGTGCCTGGGTAGGGTAACAAGTTGTATACAACTCTATGGACATTTGTCCTGAGTTTTGAATACAGTGTGCCCATAACAAAAAACAGGGAATTCCCGAACCATGAAAACGCCCCATGTTTCACTCCCACGGCCCGAGGACGAAAACCTTGGCGTCGGCGCGAATATGGCTTACGGCCTGCAACATGTGTTGACCATGTACGGCGGCATCGTCGCCGTGCCGTTGATCATCGGCCAGGCAGCCGGGCTTTCGCCGGCTGATATCGGTCTGTTGATTGCCGCGTCATTGTTCGCAGGGGGCTTGGCGACGTTGCTGCAAACCCTTGGCTTGCCGTTTTTCGGCTGCCAGTTGCCCTTGGTGCAAGGTGTATCGTTCTCGGGCGTCGCGACCATGGTGGCGATTGTCGGCAGCGGCGGGGAAGGCGGCTTTCAAGCCATCCTCGGTGCGGTGATCGCAGCGTCGCTGATCGGTTTGCTGATTACCCCGGTGTTTTCGCGCATCACCCGGTTCTTTCCGCCCTTGGTCACTGGCATCGTGATCACCACCATCGGCCTGACCCTGATGCCGGTGGCGGCGCGTTGGGCGATGGGTGGCAACAGTCACGCCGCTGATTTCGGCAGCATGGCCAACATCGGCCTGGCTGCGGTGACCTTGGTACTGGTGTTGTTGCTGAGCAAAATGGGCAGCGCCACCATCTCCCGGTTATCGATTCTGTTGGCGATGGTCATTGGCACTGTCATCGCTGTGTTCCTCGGCATGGCGGACTTTTCATCGGTCAGCCAAGGCCCGATGTTCGGCTTCCCGACCCCGTTCCATTTCGGCATGCCGACCTTCCACATCGCCGCGATCCTGTCGATGTGCATTGTGATCATGGTGACCCTGGTGGAAACTTCCGCCGACATCCTGGCCGTGGGTGAAATCATCGACACCAAAGTCGACTCGAGGCGCCTGGGCAACGGCTTGCGGGCCGATATGCTGTCGAGCATGATCGCGCCGATCTTCGGTTCCTTCACCCAGAGTGCCTTTGCCCAGAACGTCGGGCTGGTGGCGGTGACCGGGATCAAGAGCCGTTTCGTAGTGGCGACCGGCGGGGTGTTTCTGGTGGTGCTCGGCCTGCTGCCGTTCATGGGGCGGGTGATCGCGGCGGTGCCGACCTCGGTGCTGGGCGGTGCCGGTATCGTGCTGTTCGGCACCGTGGCTGCCAGTGGCATCCGCACGCTGTCGAAAGTCGATTACCGCAACAACGTCAACCTGATCATCGTCGCCACCTCCATCGGCTTTGGCATGATTCCTATTGCCGCACCGAATTTCTATGACCATTTCCCGAGCTGGTTCGCAACCATCTTTCATTCGGGCATCAGTTCTTCGGCAATCATGGCGATCGTGCTGAACCTGGCGTTCAACCACCTCACTGCGGGTAACTCCGACCAACAGTCGGTTTTCGCTGCCGGCACCGAGCGGGTGTTGCGTTACCAGGACCTGGCGGCGTTGCGCGAAGGCGATTACTTCAGCGACGGCAAGCTGCATGATTGCGATGGTAACGAGATTCCCGTGGTGGCGGAGTCTGTTCACGAGCCGGCAGGGCATGCGCCGATCCGACTGAAAAGCAGCGAGCACGTCTGACCATTACACTGTGGCGAGGGGATTTATCCCCGCTGGGCTGCGCAGCAGCCCCTAAGCAGTCAACTTAACCTGCCTGACACACTGGGTTGTCGGCATTTAGGGCCGCTTCGCGCCCCAGCGGGGATAAATCCCCTCGCCACAGGTTATCCAGCGGACATGAAAAAGCCTGTGATCAAGGATCACAGGCTTTTTTGTGCTGCTCGAAAGAGCTGATTACCAGCGGCCGTAATGGCCCCGGGGTGGGCCGTAGTAGTAGCCCCGTGGTGGCCCGTAATACACCGGTGCCGGGCGATAGTAGATCGGTTGCTCTACATACACCGGCTGTGGCTGGTAATAGACCGGTGGTGGCGGCTGGTAGTAGACCGGCTGCGGCTGGACGTAGACCGGTTGCTGCACATACACCGGCCGATCACGGTTGATGATGGCCGAGCCGACGATGGCCGAACCGACGATTGCGCCAAACACTGCGGGCCCCTCCCAACCACCACGACCGTGGGCGGATGCCTGGCCGGTGACCGCGAGTGCCCCCATGAGCAGGGCGATGATGGGAAGTTTACGATTCATGGCTGTTCCTCGTTTCGGCCCCGGCGCCTGTGGTCTGCAACAGACCCGATGAGGGTCGCGGGGTTACTTGCTATGACAGCGATTTTCTCAAGATTTGCGACGCCGTTGGGTAAATATTGTGTAAGGTCTGTAGCGCTTTTCTTTACCGCGCCGCGTCATCCAGGGGCCGGAGATCGGGCCGGGCCGGGCGGTATCATCATCGAATAAACCTTTCGCGACGGTGTTTCCGTCTGTCCGAAAGTGAACGCAAGGAGACACGCGTGCAGATCAATCCCAACAAAGACACCCAACTGTGCATGTCGCTCTCGGGGCGTCCCGGAAACTTCGGCCTGCGCTTTCATAATCATTTGTATGAACAATTGGGCCTGAACTTCTATTACAAGGCATTCAGCAGCCAGGACCTGCCTGGAGCGGTGGGCGGTATCCGCGCCCTGGACATTCGCGGCTGCGGCGTGTCGATGCCGTTCAAGGAAGCCTGCATCGCCCTGGTGGACGAGCTGGATCCTTCCGCCGCCGCGATCCAATCCATCAACACCATCGTCAATACCAACGGCCATCTGAAGGCCTACAACACGGATTACATCGCCATCGCCCAGTTGCTGCAAAGCCACGCCGTGCCCAAGGACTCGACCTTTGCCCTGCGCGGCAGCGGCGGCATGGCCAAGGCTGTGGCCAGTGCCTTGCGTGATGGGGGTTACAAGAACGGGCTGATCGTTGCCCGCAATGAAACCGCCGGGCGAGCCCTGGCCGAGTCCCTGGGGTATGAATGGCAAGCTGAACTGGGGAGCCGACAGCCGCAGATGCTGATCAACGTCACGCCGATCGGCATGACCGGTGGCCCGGAGGCCGACCAATTGGCGTTCGAGCCCGGGACCATCGCCGCGGCCGAGACCGTGTTCGATGTCGTGGCGATCCCGTCGGAAACGCCACTGATCGTGCGCGCCCGGGCCGAAGGCAAACGGGTCATCACCGGGCTGGAAGTCATTGCGATCCAGGCCCTGGAGCAGTTCGTGCTGTACACCGGCGTGCGACCCAACCTGGAGCAATTCGAAAAAGCTGTCGCCTTCGCCCGCTCGGCGTAGACGCCGCTATTCCAGCCGCGCCAGGCGTTCTTCCAGTGCCGCGATCCGCGCTTCGAGTTCTTCGATGCGTTCCAGCGAGACACCGCCGCCGGCGCCGCGCTCCACCGGGTGCTGGCGAGCGGCGAGAATCGCTTCGATGTCCGCCGGGTCGCCCATGGCGTGCACATAGCGGTCCTCGCGCTGGCCGGCCTGGCGTGGCACCAGCAGCGCCAACCCACGGGCGATCAGGCGTTCAAGCTGATGCAGCACTTGTTCGACATCTTCGAAGTCGTGCATCCGTGCGCTGCGGGTCAGTAGCTCATTGACCGTTTGCGGGCCACGCAGGAACAGCAACCCCATCAGGACCACCTGGGCCGGCACCAGCTCCAGGGCTTTGTCGACCCGATGTTCCCAACGGTCGGCGCGGCTGCCCATCACCAGTTTGGTAAAGCCGCGACCTTCCAGCGCCCGCAGGCTCTGGCCAACCTGGCCCGGGTTGAGGTTCATCACCGGTTCGCGGCTGGTTTTCTGGTTGCAGGCCAGTACCAGGGCGTTGAGGGTCAGCGGGTAGGTCTCGGGGTTGGTGGCCTGCTTCTCGACCAGTGCGCCGAGGATGCGGATTTCCGTGCTATTGAGCCGTGGTTCTTCAGCCTGCTGTTGTTCTTCGATGCTCATCGCGCGTTCCCTATGCTGTGGAAGCCGCCTAGCCTAATCCTTGCGCAATAAAAGACAAGCCGTGCAACAAGCCGTGGCTATAATCGCAGCCGTTTGATTCATTCTTTCCTGCCACCTGCATGAGATTGCCATGACTATTTCCCTGTACGCCGCTTCCGTCCCGGTTTTCAAGCAGATGCTCAACGCGTTGAGCGACGTTCTGAACAAGGCCGAAGCCCACGCCACCGCGAAGAACATCGACCCGAACGCCTTCCTGCAAGCCCGCCTGTACCCGGACATGTTCCCGCTGGTGCGTCAGGTGCAGATCGCGGTGGACTTCGCCAAAGGTGTGTCTGCACGCCTGGCTGAGGTCGAAGTGCCGAAGTATGACGACAGCGAGACCACCTTTGCCGAGCTGCAAGCCCTGATCACCAAGGTATTGGCCTTTATCGAGGGCATCCGCCCTGAGCAGATCGATGGCAAGGAAGGTATCGAAATCGTTACCCGTCCGGGCACGCCGAAGGAAAAACGCTTCAGCGGCCAGAGCTACCTGCTGACCTACGGCCTGCCGCAGTTCTTCTTCCACGTCACCACCACCTACGCATTGCTGCGCCACAATGGTGTGGAAGTGGGCAAGCGCGACTACATGGGCGCGTTCTAACCCCGCAGGCATGAAAAAGCCCGGGACGGTGTGGGCCGTTCCCGGGCTTTTTTGTGGCTGTCTGTTACATCCTCGGCGGATGTACCGCCGCTATCGCGAGCAGGCTCGCTCCCACAGGGGGGCAACGGTGCTCGCACAATAGACGCTATACAACAAATCTCCTGTGGGAGCGAGCCTGCTCGCGATGACGGCGTCACAGACCTCACAAGAGGCAGGTCGATCCTGATTACGCCGTACGCGCGAGCTTCTCTTCCTCACCCAGGCAAGCCGCCGCCGTGAACAGCACGTCCGTCGACGAGTTCAGCGCCGTCTCCGCCGAGTCCTGCAGGACACCAATGATGAAGCCCACCGCGACCACTTGCATGGCGATTTCGCTGGGAATACCGAACAGGCTGCACGCCAGGGGAATCAGCAACAGCGAACCGCCAGCCACCCCGGATGCACCGCACGCGCAAATGGCCGCGACAACGCTCAGCAGCACGGCCGTTGGCACATCCACTGCGATACCCAGGGTATGCACGGCCGCCAGGGTCAGTACGGTGATGGTAATGGCAGCGCCCGCCATGTTGATGGTCGCGCCCAGTGGGATCGATACCGAATAGGTGTCTTCGTGCAGGCCCAGGCGTTTGCTCAGTTCCAGGTTCACCGGAATATTCGCCGCCGAGCTGCGGGTGAAAAACGCCGTGATGCCACTCTCGCGCAGGCAGGTGAATACCAGCGGGTAGGGGTTGCGACGCAGTTTCCAGAACACGATGAGTGGGTTGATCACCAACGCCACGAACAGCATGCAGCCGATCAACACGGTGAGCAGGTGCAGGTAGCCGAGCAGGGCGCCGAAGCCGGAAGTGGCCAGGGTCGAGGCCACCAGGCCGAAGATCCCCAGCGGGGCGAAGCTGATCACCAGGCGCACGATCACGGTCACGCCATTGGACAGGTCGTCGAGCACAGTGCGTGTGGTTTCGCCGGCATGACGAATGGCGATACCCATGCCGATGGCCCAGGCCAGGATGCCGATGAAGTTACCGTCCATCAGCGCCCGGACCGGGTTGTCCACCACGCTGAGCAGCAGGCTTTGCAGCACCTCGCTGATGCCGCCGGGCGCCGTGACCGCGACGTCTTGGGTCGACAGCACGAGACTGGAGGGAAACAGCGTACTGGCCACCACCGCGACCACCGCAGCGGCGAAAGTGCCCAGCAGGTAGAGGAACAGGATCGGCCGGATATGGGTTTCCTGGCCGTGCTTGTGGTTGGCGATCGAGGCCATGACCAGCACGAATACCAGGATCGGCGCCACGGCCTTGAGCGCGGAAACGAAGACCTTGCCGATGAATGCGGTGGCCTTCGCCAGGTCGGGCGCCAGCCATGCCAGGACAATACCGGCGATCAGGCCGATGATGATTTGCGTCACCAGGCTGGTGCGTTTAAGGCGTTGCAATGGGGTAACGGACGAAGCTGTCATAGCGGCATCTCTGATTTTATTGTGTGCGACGGTCGACGAATCAGGGCAACAAGCGGGCAGGCCACATGAGCGGACCGAGAGAAAGTACGGCGTTTGCAGGCCGCGGACTTTATCACAGCCGGTAAAAAATCTGACGGACCTGTGACAGTCCGTCACCCTTATCCGGACCATGGCCTGCGTTTGTAAGACGCGCGCATTCTGTTAGGCTTTGCCGTTCTCACCTTCTTACCGCCAGCGGGCCCTTGGGCTAACGCTGGTGTCGTCGTTTCGCTGGAGTTCTGCATGTTGTTACCCATTTTCCTGTTGTCAGCCGCCGGTTTTACCGTGCTGACCACGGAATTCGTCATCGTTGGCCTGTTGCCCTCTATCGCCCGTGACCTGCATGTCACTATTCCCCAGGCCGGGTTGCTGGTGACGTTGTTCGCGTTTACGGTGGCCGCGTTCGGGCCATTCCTGACCGCCTGGTTCGCCCGCTTCGAGCGGCGCAAGTTGTTTATCAGCGTGCTGGTCATGTTCGGTCTGGCCAACATGCTTGCCGCGTTCGCCCCCAACATCTGGGTGATGGCCATTGCCCGGTTGATTCCGGCCCTGGGCCTGCCGGTGTTCTGGGCGCTGGCCAGTGAAACGGCGGTGGACATTGTCGGACCCCAGCTAGCCGGGCGGGCCATCGCCCGGATCGGCTTCGGTATCGTCTGTGCCACGGTGTTTGGCATTCCCGTGGGTACGTTGATTTCCGATGCGTTTGGCTGGCGCAGCGCGTTCGCGATCCTGGCTGTCATTGCCTTCGCCAAGGCCTTGCTGCTGTTTATCTACTTGCCGAAAACCAACCTGCACCAACATCAGGTGAGTTTCCGTTCGCAATTCAAGATCCTGCGCAGCCCGTTGATGCAAGGGCATGTGCTGTTGTCGATCCTGGTGTTCAGCGGCATGTTCACCGCCTACACCTATCTGGCGGATATCCTTGAGCGCCTGGCCGGATTCGACGGCACTCTGGTGGGCTGGTGCCTGATGGGCTTCGGCGCCGTCGGGCTGCTGGGCAATTCCCTGGGCGGCCGTGCGGTGGACCGGCATCCGTTGATCGCATCGATGGTCTTCTGCCTGTTCCTGATCGGCGGCATGGTGGCGTTGGTGCCGAGCATTCATTCGCCTCTCGCGCTGGCGGCGGCGATGGGCATCTGGGGCGTGACCCAGGCGGCTTTGTTCCTGGTCAGCCACGTGCGACTGATGAAGGCGGCCCCACAGGCTCCGGCGTTCGCCGCATCGTTGAACATTGCCGGGGCGAACCTGGGGATTGGCCTGGGGGCGATGGTCGGTGGCCGGGTCATCGATACCCTGGGCCTGGGCAGTGTCGGGTTTGCGGCAGCCGGGTTCATCTTTGTATCGATCCTGCTGGCGTTGCTCCTGATGACCTTCAAGCCCCGGGTTACCTGCTAGGCGCTGAACAACTCGCGTCGGGCGCCTTCGGCAATCGCGACGATGCCGGGGTGGCTGACCTTGCGTTCCACGGAAATGGCGTAGAAGGATTCGCTCACCGCATCGGTCTGGCCGATCACTTCTACGCCGTACTGGCGCTTCACCTCTTCGGCGATCACGCTTGGACCGATGAAAATCCCGCTGCCGGATTGACCGAAGGCCTGCATCAATGCGCTGTCGTCGAACTCGCCGACGATGCGCGGCTGGATCTGCTGTTCGGCGAACCAGCGTTGCAAGCGGCTGCGCACCACGGTTTCCGGCCCGGGAATCAGCAGCGGAGCGTCATGCAGGCCATGGGGGAAATCCTGCCCGTAGCGTTCGGCCAGCGCGGCGGTGGCGAAAAAGCTGATCCCGCATTCCCCCAGCTTCTGGCTGTAGCCCTTGATGTCCAGGTGGGTCGGCATCGGGCTGTCGGAAATCACCAGGTCCAGACGCTGGATCGCCAGGTCCGCCAGCAACCGTTCGAGTTTGTCCTCGCGACAGGTGATGCGTAGCGGCTCGCTCAACTCCATGGTCGGTGCCAACAATCGATAGACGATGGATTTGGGCACCACATCCGCCACCCCGACCCGAAACAGGGTTTGCTGTTCGTTGGGCTGGGCCCGCAGCATCAGCTCCAATTCGCCGCCCAACTGGAACATGTGTTCGGCGTAGGGCAATGTCTGGCGGCCGGCCTCGGTCAGTTCCAACTGCCGCCCGACCCGACGAAACAGCTTGATGTTATAGGTCTGCTCGAACAGGGAAATCTGCCCGCTGATGGTCTGTGGGGTCAGGTTCAACTGCTCGCACGCTCGCACGATGCTGCCGGTTTTCGCCACCACCCAGAAGTAATGCAATTGTCGGTAATTGAGCATGGGTTCACGTTAGTTCGTAAAAAGCGAAGTATAACCGCTGAAAATACGAATTTTCCTGAAGTATTCGCGTCTCTAGAATGCCTGGCCATTGGTGGGCCACTTCGTGCTCCTTCTATATCTCTCAAGAGGCGTTCATTCCATGACATACAAATCCGTGGGGCTTGCAGCCTTGTTGGCGATGTCCGCAATGACACTGGCGGGCTGTGAACAGGCTGAAAAAAGTGCCCAGCAACTGATGGGGCAAGCTGCGCAAACCGCCAAGCAGGCCATCGACGATACCCACAAGGCCGCCGAACAGGCGATCAGCGAAGCCACCGGCGGGTTGATCAGCCCCAAGAAACAGCCGGCTGAAGACGCTGAAAAATCAGAATCCTCTACCGAAACCATCTAACCCGTCACATCAGTCAGGACTGACCCATGGATTATCTTTTACAGCTCGCCGCCAGCCCCACCGCGTGGATCGCCCTGGCAACTCTGGTGGTCATGGAAATCGTGCTTGGCATCGATAACCTGATCTTCATTTCGATTCTGACCAACAAATTGCCGGCTCAGCATCGGGCCAAGGCGCGGCGGATCGGTATCGGCATGGCGCTGATCCTGCGCCTGGGCTTGTTGAGCACCATTGCTTTCATCGTGCAGTTGACCGAGCCGGTCATCGAAATCCTGGGCCAGGCGTTTTCCTGGAAAGACATGATCCTGATTGCCGGCGGCCTGTTCCTGCTGTGGAAAGCCACCACCGAAATCCACCACAGCATGGACCCGGCGCCGGATGATCCCAAGACAGCCACGTCCGGTGTGACCCTGGGCTTTGCCGCGGCAATCGGTCAGATCCTGATGTTGGACCTGGTGTTCTCCATCGACAGCATCATCACCGCCGTGGGCATGACCGAGCATCTGCCGATCATGATCATTGCAGTCGTTGTGTCGGTGCTGGTGATGCTGCTGGCGGCCGAACCGCTCGCCAAGTTCATCAACGACAACCCGACCGTGGTCATGCTGGCCCTGGGCTTCCTGATCATGATCGGCATGACGCTGATCGCCGAAGGCTTCGGTGCCCATGTGCCCAAGGGCTATATCTACGCGGCCATGGCGTTCTCGGCGGCGATCGAGGTGTTGAACATGTTGTCCCGACGGGCCAAGGAAAGGGCGTTGGCCAACAACGCCTGATGCCAGGCAGACAGAAGCCACCCGGGTCCAGGCCCGGGTGGCTTTTTTTGTTTTGAATGGCGAGTGGTCAGTGTGCGGTGGCGTGGCGCCGGGCGGCTTTTGTGGTTTTTTCCGATTGCGCAGCTGGCGCGTGGTGATGGCGCCGGGTGATCCGAAGCACGCCCCACAGCATGGCCGTGGCTACGCTCAGCCAGCCGAATATCAGCATCAGAATTGTCGTTGTCAGGCTCATCTGTGCCTCCTTTTATCCCGGTCCGGGATAACCCACTCAGTACAGTGGACAGTCTAGTCGCTCAAGTGTTGCAGGTAGTCGATCCGTGGCGGTTGGGCACGGATCGGTTCGTTCTATCGCGCTCGTAAAACTGTTGTTATGGCTATACCCAGGGCTGTGCGCGCCTTATGATCGTCGACCCAAGCCTGGCCCGGATGCCGGGTGCCTGAACAAGAGAGTCATCATGTCGCCGGTCATTTCATCTTTTCGATCACTGGTACTGACAGTGTCCTGTCTCGTCGCCCTGGCGGGCTGTGCGGGCAGTGTGTCGCCGCAGATCCAGCGCCTGCCCGAGCGGGTGGAACTCAACAGTGTGCCGTTCTATCGTGGCGAAATGCACCAGGGCGCCCCGCAGTCCCTGGCCGCTCTGTTGACGCTGCAAGGCACGGTAATTACCCCGGGGTTGCTGGAGAAACCATTGCACCTGCCGGGTGGCGAAACCGGTTTGCAGCAGAATATGCAAACCCTGGCGCGCGAATACGGGTTGCTGGTGTATCCCCTCGACGCCAAGCTGCCCGCGCTGTTGGAACAGGTCGCGGCAGGTTATCCGGTGCTGGTGCGCTACATAGACGGTTCGGCGTTCTGGGCCGAGCCTCGGTATGGGATTCTCGCCGGCTACAACCGTCAGAAGCAGACGGTATTGCTGCGATCAGGCATGAACCGGCGGCAATTGATCAGCTTCAGTGCCTTCGAATCGGCCTTCAAGAGCGCGGGTGGCTGGGCGGTGCTGCTCCAGCGTCCCACGCAGCTTCCGGCCAATGTCGATTCACAGCGTTGGCTGAAAGCGGCGGATGAATTGGCTGGGGCAGGGCAGGAGCAAGCAGCCGCACGAGCCACCAAGACCTTGGGTGCGGCACACTGATCGTTCACCCCGTTCGTCACTTGCCGGGCACAACCCGGCAGGCCTGAGGCTCTTATCGTCAGGGTCGGGCATTTTCCGACCGCGATTGGAGGAAGGCACGCATGGCACAATCGAAAACACCTACGGGGCCACATTCGTCAGAGCATTCCAGCGGCGACGACCTGGGTTTCGATCCGGACTCGCCGGATCTCGATGATCCCCAGGTCGATCCGATAGGGCCGGCCAAGGCGCCGCTGGACAAGAAGGATGAGCGCAAGCCCAAGCCCTATGATCCGCTGGGTGACCTGAAGCCATAAACAAGAAAGCCCCGACGAGTCGGGGCTTTTTTATGTCGCGCAATTATTTGGAGGCTTCCACCACGCCAGTCTGACGGCTCTTGAGATTCTTGGCGGCCTTGTATTGCAGGGCCACCGCCGGCACGTCGGCGCTTTTCCCGGTCTCGACCCAACTACGTATCCGGCTGGCATCGGCGAAGTGCGTGTACTTGCCGAACGCGTCGAGGATCACCAGCGCCATTGGGCGATTGCTCATCTTCGTCACCAGTACCAGGCAGTGGCCGGCCTCGTTGGTGAAACCGGTCTTGGTCAACTGGATATCCCAATTGGCCTTATGGACCAAGTGATCAGTGTTGCGAAAGCCCAGGCTATACACCGGTTTGCGGAAGGTAACGGTCTTTTCCTTGGTAGTGCTCAGTTCGCTCAGCAGAGGATACTTGCGTGCGGCGATCAGCAGCTTGGTCAGGTCCCTGGCGGTCGAGACGTTGTGGGTCGACAGGCCCGTCGGTTCGACGTAGTGAGTGCTGGTCATGCCCAACGCCTTTGCCTTGGCGTTCATGGCGGCAATGAACGCCGCGTAGCCGCCCGGATAGTGATGGGCGAGGCTGGCGGCGGCGCGGTTTTCCGAAGACATCAGGGCGATCAGCAGCACGTCCCGGCGCGACAGTTCGCTGTTGAGCTTGACCCGGGAAAACACCCCCTTCATCTCTGGGGTGTTGGCGATGGTGATGGAAATGTACTCGTCCAGGTTTTGCTTGGCATCCAGCACGATCAGACCGGTCATCAGCTTGGTCACCGACGCGATGGGCACCACCACGTCCGGGTTGCTTGAATAAACGACCTTGTCCGTCTGGAGATCCAACAGGATCGCGCTGCCTGAAGCGACTTGCAGCTTTGACGTATCCCGTGGGGCCGCGATGGTTTCCTGCGCGTAGACATCCTGTGTGGTGAAGGTGCCTGTGAAAACGAAGAACAGGCTGAGGATCGAAAGACGGATTTTCACGCGAGTGGACTCGATAGAGTTGAAGGTGCCGTTGAGCAACGACTTTTAAAAAAACGTCGCATTTTAGGAGTATGGGCGACAGCAGCGCTATATGCCTGTATCGCCAAGGCTTGTGAATAAATAAAGTTTAATGAAGGGCGATTTTGGCGAATCGAATCTGAAAAATTCGTAATTTGCGCGATCCAAAGACGCGGTCGAGGCCTGGCGGCTCAAATCCGACTGCCAAAAACACCTGTGGGAGCGAGTTTGCTCGCGATGGCGGCGTGTCAGTCAACTTGGAGGTTGGCCGGTCCACCGCTATCGCGAGCAAGCTCGCTCCCACAGGGTTTTGATTGGCGCGTATCAGCTGTGCAGCGTTTCGGCCGCGTACAACGTGTTCTCCAGCAGGCAGGCGCGGGTCATCGGGCCTACGCCGCCGGGTACCGGCGTGATCCAGCCGGCGCGGGGCAGGGCGGTCTCGTAGACCACGTCGCCCACCAGCTTGCCGTCTTCCTGGCGATTGATGCCCACGTCGATGACGATGGCGCCTTCCTTGATCCACTCGCCCCTGACCAGGCCGGGTTTGCCGGCGGCCACCACCACCAGGTCAGCGCGGCCGACATGACCGGCCAGGTCCTTGGTGAATCGATGGGTCACGGTCACGGTGCAGCCGGCCAGCAGCAGCTCCATGGCCATCGGACGGCCAACGATGTTGGATGCACCCACCACCACCGCATCAAGGCCATACAGGTCCACGCCAGTGCTTTCCAGCAATGTCATGATGCCTTTGGGGGTGCAGGGACGAAGCAGTGGGATACGCTGGGCCAGGCGCCCGACGTTATAAGGATGGAAGCCGTCGACATCCTTGTCCGGGCGGATACGCTCCAGCAGCTTGGAGGCGTCGAGGTGTTCAGGCAGTGGCAGTTGGAGCAGAACGCCGTCGATGTTCGGGTCGTCGTTCAGGCGATCGATCAGATCGGCCAACGCTTGCTGGGTGGTTTCGGAAGGCAGGTCGTAGGCCTGGGAAAGGAAGCCGACCTCTTCACAGTCTTTACGCTTGTGCGAGACATAAACCTGAGAGGCAGGATCGCTGCCGACCAGGATCACCGCAAGGCCGGGCGTACGCAGGCCTTGCTGGCGGCGCTCGGTGACTCGTTGGGAGATCTGCTGGCGCAGGCTGGCGGCGATCGATTTGCCGTCGATAAGTTGTGCAGTCATTGCGCGTGGTTAACCATCGAGAGGGGAAAAAAAGAGAACGCATTCTCGCATGCCGGGGCGCGAGGGCAAAGGCGCTTGGTCTGCAAATTCCCCTAACCCCTTTAATTAAATGAATTTTTTTTAAAAAAGAGTTGACGACCTATCAGGCCGTCTATAACATTCGTCGCACTTGTCGGGCACAGCCTAGCACTGGTTAAGAAGGTTGAGCGGAGTTGGTTGTTTCAACTCGGTAAAACTGAAAGCACTTAGTTTGTAATCGTCCAAGAATACAGATTAAAAAGGCGCCCGTAGCTCAGCTGGATAGAGCATCCGCCTTCTAAGCGGATGGTCGCAGGTTCGAGTCCTGCCGGGTGCGCCAATTAGGCAGCTTTGGCACAAGTAAGGCAACAAGGCAATATGGTGGGCGTAGCTCAGTTGGTAGAGCACGGGATTGTGACTCCCGTTGTCGTGGGTTCGATCCCCATCGTCCACCCCATATTCTAGAAAGGCGCCAGATTTAACGGTCTGGCGCCTTTGCTTTAAAAGCTTGATACGCGGATGTGGTGGAATTGGTAGACACACTGGATTTAGGTTCCAGCGCCGCAAGGTGTGAGAGTTCGAGTCTCTCCGTCCGCACCATACAAGTCGCTATTTAAATAGCAGAAAACGGCGCAGTACCTGAAAAGGGCTGCGCCGTTTTTGTTTTCGGTGGTTCTGTGTTTGGCGTCGTTACGGTTTCTTGGGGTTGTGCGCAGCGGCCGATTCGTCGCGAATATGTTTCGTGATGATGCGCGGTATGTCCGTCGGTCTCCTTGTGAGGCCGGGAGCTGCACCATCGGGCAAGCTGCTTCTATATATAGAAGCATTGGCGCAGAGCCCTGGGCTGAATCGACTGTATTTGCAATCCGGGTGGGGCATGAGCGATTGCCTCGTCCTAAATCCGGCGCCTGTTTCCAGCGTGTTTTCAGTAGGGTGACTTCTTGAGTTTGACCTACTAGAATGCATGCCCTTGATTCTGGGGTCGGAAACGCCCGGCCAACGTCTGTGCAACGAGGAATATCCATGCAAGTTTCTGTTGAAAATACTTCTGCTCTTGAGCGCCGCATGAGCATCACCGTGCCGGCTGAGCGCATCGAGACTCAGGTCAACAAGCGTCTGCAGCAGACTGCCCAAAAGGCCAAAATCCCAGGTTTCCGCCCAGGCAAAGTGCCAATGAGCGTGATCCGTCAGCGTTACGAAGCTGATGCGCGTCAGGAAGCCGTGGGTGATGTGATCCAGTCTTCGTTCTACGAAGCGGTCGTCGAGCAGAAGCTGAACCCGGCCGGTGCTCCGTCCGTCGAGCCGAAAGTGCTGGAAAAAGGCAAGGACCTGGAGTTCGTCGCCACGTTCGAAGTGTTTCCTGAGTTCACGGTTGCCGGTTTCGAATCCATCGCTGTCGAGCGTCTGAGCGCTGACGTGTCGGATGCCGACCTGGACAAGATGCTGGACATCCTGCGCAAGCAGAACACTCGTTTCGAAGTGACTGAGCGTGCTGCCCAGAACGAAGACCAGTTGAACATCGATTTCGTCGGCAAGGTCGACGGTGAAGTGTTCGCTGGCGGTTCCGCCAAGGCTACCCAGCTGGTGCTGGGCTCCGGTCGCATGATCCCGGGCTTCGAAGACGGCCTGGTTGGCGCCAAGGCCGGCGAAGAGCGCGTTCTGAACGTGACCTTCCCTGAGGATTACCAGAACCTGGACCTGGCAGGCAAAGCCGCCGAGTTCACCGTGACCGTCAACAGCGTTTCCGAGCCGAAACTGCCTGAGCTGAACGAAGAGTTCTTCGCCCAGTTCGGCATCAAGGAAGCTGGTCTGGAAGGTTTCCGCACCGAAGTTCGCAAGAATATGGAGCGTGAGCTGCGCCAGGCCATCAAGTCCAAGGTCAAGAACCAGGTCATGGACGGTCTGCTGGCTTCCAACCCGATCGAAGTGCCAAAGGCCCTGCTGGACAACGAAGTGAATCGTCTGCGCGTCCAGGCTGTTCAGCAGTTCGGCGGCAACATCAAGCCGGATCAACTGCCTGCCGAGCTGTTCGAAGAGCAAGCCAAGCGCCGCGTCGTGCTGGGCCTGATCGTCGCCGAAGTGGTCAAGCAGTTCGAACTCAAGCCTGACGAAGCCCGTGTTCGCGAGTTGATCCAGGAAATGGCTTCGGCCTACCAAGAGCCTGAGCAAGTCGTGTCCTGGTACTACAAGAACGACCAGCAACTGAACGAAGTCCGTTCGGTTGTGCTGGAAGAACAAGTTGTGGATACTGTTCTGCAGAAAGCTAGCGTGACCGATAAAGCGGTCTCTTACGAAGAAGCGGTCAAGCCGGTGGAAGCTCCACAAGCCGATTGATGGTTCTGCGGTAAGAAATAAACACCCATAAGCCAGCCTTCGTGCTGGCTTATGCGTATTCAAGACATAACTATTTGGGAGTGACTGCGAGACATGTCCCGCAATTCTTTTTATCAGCAGAGCTCTGACATCCAGGCCGCAGGCGGCCTGGTCCCGATGGTTATCGAGCAGTCCGCCCGTGGCGAACGTGCCTATGACATCTACTCGCGTCTGCTCAAGGAACGCGTCATCTTCCTGATCGGCCCCGTTGAAGACTACATGGCCAACCTGGTCGCGGCGCAGCTGTTGTTCCTTGAAGCGGAAAACCCGGACAAGGATATCCATCTGTACATCAACTCACCTGGCGGTTCGGTGACTGCGGGCATGTCGATCTACGACACCATGCAGTTCATCAAGCCTGACGTTTCCACCATCTGCATCGGCCAGGCCTGCAGCATGGGCGCCTTCCTGCTCGCCGGCGGCGCAGCGGGCAAGCGTCACTGCCTGCCTAACTCGCGGATGATGATTCACCAGCCATTGGGCGGCTTCCAGGGCCAGGCGTCGGATATCGACATCCATGCCAAGGAAATCCTCCACATTCGTTCGCGTCTTAATTCATTGCTGGCCCATCATACGGGCCAAAGCCTCGAAACCATTGAGCGCGACACCGAGCGTGACAACTTCATGAGCGCCGAGCGTGCAGCCGAATACGGCCTGATCGACTCCGTGATCAACAAGCGTCAAATGCCTGCCTAAGCCGCTCAAAATGCAGGTGGTTGGGATGACCGGCCGCCTGCGGGCTTGAAAAAGCCCGCAATTGCCTTCATCTTGTGTTGCAAGCCTATCGGATTTGGATCGATCGAATGACTGACACCCGCAACGGCGAGGACAACGGCAAACTGCTTTATTGCTCCTTCTGTGGCAAAAGCCAGCATGAAGTACGCAAATTGATTGCCGGCCCCTCGGTCTTCATTTGCGACGAGTGCGTCGACCTGTGCAATGACATCATCCGCGAGGAGGTGCAGGAAGCCCAGGCCGAGAGCAGCGCGCATAAATTGCCTTCGCCTAAAGAAATCAGCGGCATCCTTGATCAGTATGTGATTGGTCAGGAACGTGCGAAAAAGGTACTGGCCGTAGCGGTGTACAACCACTACAAGCGCCTGAACCAGCGTGACAAGAAAAATGATGAGGTCGAACTCGGCAAGAGCAACATCCTGCTGATCGGCCCGACAGGCTCGGGTAAGACCCTGCTTGCCGAAACCCTGGCTCGCTTGCTGAACGTTCCGTTCACCATCGCCGATGCAACCACCCTCACCGAGGCTGGTTATGTAGGTGAAGACGTCGAGAACATCATTCAGAAGTTGTTGCAGAAGTGCGACTACGATGTGGAAAAAGCCCAGATGGGCATTGTCTACATTGACGAAATCGACAAGATTTCCCGCAAGTCCGACAACCCGTCCATCACCCGGGATGTTTCCGGTGAGGGCGTGCAGCAGGCCTTGCTCAAGTTGATCGAAGGTACGGTCGCTTCCGTTCCGCCCCAAGGTGGTCGCAAGCATCCGCAGCAGGAATTCCTGCAAGTCGACACCCGTAACATCCTGTTCATCTGCGGTGGTGCGTTCTCCGGCCTGGAAAAGGTTATTCAAAACCGTTCCACCCGTGGTGGCATCGGTTTCAACGCCGAAGTGCGCAGCAAGGAAGAAGGCAAGAAAGTCGGTGAGTCCCTGCGTGAAGTCGAGCCTGACGATTTGGTCAAGTTCGGTCTGATCCCGGAATTCGTCGGTCGTCTGCCGGTCCTGGCAACGCTGGACGAGTTGGATGAAGCCGCGTTGATGCAGATCCTGACCGAGCCGAAAAACGCCCTGACCAAGCAGTATGCCAAGCTGTTCGAAATGGAAGGTGTAGACCTGGAGTTCCGTTCCGACGCGCTGAAATCTGTCGCCAAACGTGCCCTGGAACGCAAGACCGGTGCCCGTGGGTTGCGCTCGATTCTCGAAGGTGTATTGCTCGACACGATGTATGAGATCCCCTCGCAGTCCGAGGTGAGTAAAGTCGTGATCGATGAAAGCGTTATAGAAGGCAAGTCCAAGCCACTGTATATCTACGAAAACAGTGAGCCGACTGCCAAGGCCGCGCCGGACGCTTGAGCGTCCCGCTGCCGGAACAAAGAAGGGGCCTTCGGGCCCCTTTGCTTTTAGCGCGTTTTAGACGTGTCTAGTGCTTGTTTTTTTTCAAGGCTGCCCCCATCTTGGTTTCAAGCTTACTTCCATCTGTTTCCGGCCTTAGGGCCGCCGTAGAGGCGAAATCATGAAGACAACCATCGAATTGCCTCTCCTGCCATTGCGCGATGTAGTGGTGTATCCGCACATGGTTATCCCGCTGTTCGTGGGGCGCGAGAAGTCCATCGAAGCCCTCGAGGCTGCGATGACGGGTGACAAGCAGATTCTCTTGCTGGCTCAGAGGAACCCTGCTGACGATGATCCTGGCGAGGACGCACTTTATCGCGTAGGTACGATTGCAACGGTTCTGCAACTGCTCAAGCTGCCTGACGGCACCGTCAAGGTCCTGGTTGAAGGCGAGCAGCGCGGTGCTGTGGAGCGTTTCAGCGAAGTGGACGGCCATTGCCGGGCCGAAGTGTCGCTGATCGAAGAAGTCGATGCGCCCGAGCGCGAATCAGAGGTGTTTGTCCGCAGCCTGCTGTCTCAGTTCGAACAATACGTGCAACTGGGCAAGAAGGTGCCTGCAGAGGTCCTGTCGTCGCTTAACAGCATCGATGAGCCGGGCCGGCTGGTCGATACGATGGCGGCCCACATGGCCCTCAAGATCGAGCAGAAACAGGAAATCCTCGAAATCATCGATTTGTCCGCCCGTGTCGAGCACGTGCTGGCATTGCTCGACGGCGAAATCGATCTGCTGCAGGTCGAGAAACGCATTCGCGGCCGCGTCAAGAAACAGATGGAGCGCAGTCAGCGCGAGTACTACCTGAATGAGCAGATGAAGGCCATTCAGAAGGAACTCGGCGACGGCGATGAAGGCCACAACGAAATCGAAGAGCTGAAAAAGCGCATCGATGCCGCTGGTTTGCCCAAGGATGCACTGGCCAAGGCCCAGGCCGAGCTGAACAAGCTCAAGCAAATGTCGCCGATGTCGGCCGAGGCCACCGTGGTGCGCTCCTACATCGACTGGCTGGTCCAGGTGCCGTGGAAAGCCCAGAGCAAGGTACGCCTGGACCTGGCGCGCGCCGAAGACATCCTCGACGCCGACCATTACGGCCTGGAAGAGGTCAAGGAGCGCATCCTTGAATACCTCGCCGTGCAGAAACGCGTGAAAAAGATTCGTGGCCCTGTCCTGTGCCTGGTCGGTCCTCCCGGGGTCGGTAAAACCTCCTTGGCGGAGTCGATTGCCCACGCCACAAACCGCAAATTCGTACGCATGGCCCTTGGCGGCGTGCGCGACGAGGCGGAGATTCGTGGTCATCGCCGTACCTACATCGGTTCGATGCCAGGAAGATTGATTCAAAAGATGACAAAGGTTGGCGTGCGCAACCCGCTGTTCCTTTTGGATGAAATCGACAAGATGGGTAGCGACATGCGCGGCGATCCTGCCTCTGCATTGCTCGAAGTCCTCGATCCCGAGCAGAACCACAATTTCAACGATCACTACCTGGAGGTCGACTACGACCTGTCGGACGTGATGTTCCTCTGCACCTCCAACTCCATGAACATTCCGCCAGCATTGCTGGACCGGATGGAGGTGATTCGTCTGCCGGGCTACACCGAGGACGAGAAGATCAACATTGCCGTGAAATACCTTTCGCCCAAGCAGATCCAGGCCAACGGCCTGAAAAAAGGCGAGCTGGAATTCGACGAGGAAGCGATTCGCGACATCATCCGTTACTACACCCGCGAAGCCGGTGTGCGTGGCCTGGAACGGCAGATTGCCAAGGTTTGCCGCAAGGCGGTCAAGGAGCACGCGCTGGAAAAACGCTTCGCGGTCAAGGTCACTTCGGACCTGCTGGAGCACTTCCTGGGCGTACGCAAGTTCCGCTATGGCCTCGCCGAGCAGCAGGACCAGATCGGCCAGGTGACTGGCCTGGCGTGGACACAGGTCGGTGGTGAGTTGCTGACCATCGAAGCGGCCGTGGTGCCGGGCAAGGGGCAGTTGATCAAGACCGGTTCCCTGGGCGACGTGATGGTCGAGTCGATCACCGCTGCGCTGACCGTGGTTCGCAGCCGCGCCCGGAGCCTGGGCATCCCCCTGGACTTCCATGAGAAGCGTGACACGCATATCCACATGCCTGAAGGGGCTACGCCCAAGGACGGCCCTAGCGCCGGTGTAGGCATGTGCACGGCCCTCGTCTCGGCGTTGACCGGTATTCCGGTGCGCGCCGATGTCGCGATGACAGGTGAAATCACGTTGCGCGGCCAAGTCCTGGCGATCGGCGGTCTGAAGGAAAAACTGCTGGCGGCACACCGTGGCGGGATCAAGATCGTGATCATTCCTGAAGAGAATGTCCGCGACCTGAAGGAAATTCCTGACAACATCAAGCAAGATCTTCAGATCAAACCAGTTAAATGGATTGACGAGGTCCTGCAAATTGCGCTGCAATACGCGCCGGAGCCCTTGCCGGATGTGGCTCCGGAGATTGTCGCGAAGGAAGAAAAGCGAGAGTCTGACTCTAAGGAAAGAATTAGCACGCATTAGTACGCATTTGCCTGGGGGGCTTTCTTGACAGTTTTTTAGAGCCCTTGTTATAAAGCGGCTCTTAAGTGTCTGCAGGCCATTCAGCACTCGTTTTTTGCTTTCACCAAAAAAACTTAGAATCATCTCAAATAGATATAAGGGGACTTAGAGTGAACAAGTCGGAACTGATTGATGCTATCGCTGCATCCGCTGATATCCCGAAAGCTGCTGCTGGCCGTGCGCTGGACGCTGTAA
Organism: Pseudomonas sp. 43mfcvi1.1; assembly: GCF_900115935.1. NCBI lineage: Bacteria > Pseudomonadati > Pseudomonadota > Gammaproteobacteria > Pseudomonadales > Pseudomonadaceae > Pseudomonas > Pseudomonas sp. 43mfcvi1.1. Next base: position 486,655 of record NZ_UETT01000001.1, read on the forward strand.
TCGAATCCGTCACTGGCGCTCTGAAGGCTGGCGACTCCGTTGTTCTGGTTGGTTTCGGCACCTTCTCCGTGACCGATCGTCCTGCTCGTATCGGTCGCAACCCGCAGACCGGTAAGACGCTGGAAATCGCTGCTGCCAAAAAGCCAGGCTTCAAAGCTGGTAAAGCACTGAAAGAAGCCGTTAACTAAGGTTTCGTTGAGTTTATCCGGGTCGGGGTCATGCCTGGCTTGGCAGCGGAGCGGTAACACGGCCGGTTGCAACCGGCCTGGCACACCAGGGCTTGCAGGTTAGGGCCCGGTCCGCTCCGCCAGTTACGAGAAGGCGCATCCTCGGATGCGCCTTTCTTCTATCCGGATTCTACCCACGCTCCACGGTTGCCTAAATTTGAAGTTCAACCGTTTCTGGGGGACGCATGCTGCAGAATATCAGGGACAATTCACAAGGCTGGATTGCCAAGACCATCATCGGGGTCATCGTCGCATTGATGGCGTTGACCGGTTTCGATGCCATTTTCAAAGCCACCACCAACAGCAACGAAGCGGCCAAGGTCAACGGCGAAAACATCAGCCAGAACGAGCTGAGCCAGGCGGTCGACATGCAACGCCGTCAGCTCATGCAACAGCTGGGCAAGGATTTCGACGCCTCCCTGCTGGACGAAAAAATGCTGCGCGATTCGGCGCTCAAGGGCCTGATCGATCGCAAGCTGTTGCTGCAGGGCGCACACGATGCCAAATTCGCTTTCTCCGAAGCTGCGCTCGATCAAGTGATCCTGCAAACGCCTGAGTTCCAGGTCGATGGCAAATTCAGCGCCGAGCGTTTCGACCAGGTGATCCGCCAGCTGGGTTACAGCCGTATGCAGTTCCGCCAGATGCTGGCTCAGGAAATGCTGATCGGTCAGTTGCGCGCAGGCCTGGCAGGCAGCGGTTTCGTCACCGATGCCCAAGTGCTGGCATTTGCCCGCCTGGAGAAACAGACCCGTGATTTCTCCACCTTGAACATCAAGGCTGACCCGGCGTCCGTCAAGCTGACCGATGACGAGGTCAAGGCTTACTACGACCAACACGCGAAGGAATTCATGACGCCTGACCAGGTGGTCATCGATTACCTCGAACTGAAGAAAGCCTCTTTCTTCGATCAGGTCAGCGTCAAGGACGAAGACCTGCAAGCGGCCTATCAGAAGGAAATCGCCAACCTGTCCGAACAGCGTCGGGCTGCGCACATCCTGATTGAAGTGAACGACAAGGTGACCGAAGCCCAGGCCAAGGCGAAGATCGAAGAGATCCAGGCTCGCCTGGCCAAAGGCGAGTCGTTTGAAGCGTTGGCGAAGGAATTTTCCCAGGATCCAGGTTCGGCGAACAACGGTGGCGACCTCGGCTATGCCGGTCCAGGCGTCTACGATCCGGAATTCGAAAAGGCCTTGTATGCCTTGAACAAGGACCAGGTCTCAGCACCGGTACGCACCGATTTCGGCCTGCACCTGATCAAGCTGCTGGGTGTCGAGGCGCCTGAAGTGCCTACGTTTGCCAGTCTCAAGGACAAGCTGACCCGCGAGCTGAAAACCCAGCAGGTGGAGCAGCGTTTTGTCGAGGCGACCAAGCAACTGGAGGATGCCTCGTTCGAAGCGTCCGACCTGGCGCAACCAGCCCAGGATCTGAAGCTGACCGTCCACACGTCGGCTCCGTTCGGTCGCGAAGGCGGCGAAGGGATTGCGGCCAATCGTGCCGTGGTCACCGCTGCGTTCAGCCCGGAAGTACTGGATGAGGGTGCCAACAGCACCGCCATCGAGCTGGACCCGGAAACCGTCGTGGTGCTGCGTGCCAAGGAGCACCGCAAGCCTGAGCAACTGCCGCTGGACAAGGTGGCAGGACCCATTCGTGCCCAATTGGCCAAGGAGCACGCCAGCGCGGCAGCCAAGACCCGGGCCGATGAGTTGATCGCCAGCCTGCGCGACGGCAAGGCGGCACTGGACAAGCCGGTCGACGGCCAAGGCTGGAAAGCCACCCAGGCGGCGACCCGCAACCAGGAAGGCATCGACCCGGCGGTGCTGCAAGCACTGTTCCGCATGCCCAAGCCTGAATCCAAGGACAAGCCGACGTTCAGCAGCGTGACCTTGCCTGACGGCAGCCTGGTGGTCGTACGTCTGAACGGCGTGAACGAAGCGGCGGCACCGACTGACGAAGAGAAGGCTGAATATCGTCGTTACCTTGCGTCCCGTGTTGGTCAGCAGGACTTTGCGGCGTATCGCAAGCAGTTGGAGAGCCAGGCGGATATCAAGCGGTTCTAATTGCGTGATGCTTTTTCAAACTTGGTTGTGATGCTGTTCAGTTAGAAAAAAACGGCGCTTCTTCAGAAATGGGAAGCGTCGTTTTTTTTGCTTCGTTTTTTCGGAGATGGGGGATACACACACCAAACCAGGTAAAAACCACGCCTCTCGAAGCGGAATGTCAAAATCTTCATTAACCGGCTCAAGTAAACGGCATTAGGCCAAAATGCCAGGGTTTTCATATCTGCTTGTTGCCCAAAAGCGGGGGGTATTCGTCGCTCCACCGGACCAGCGTCTTTTTCCTGCAAACAACCCCCAGTAGACTTGTAACCCCCTTGAAACAAGATTAGCCACGCTGCCAGGTCGCGTTCTGTTGCACAATACGCCCCGGACCGTTTTTCTCAGGATGTTCAATGTTCAGATCATTTCACATGCGCACCGTCGGGCTTGCATTGCTGCTGGCCGCCGCAGCCGGTTGCTCGTCGAAGAAAGCCGCCATTTACGAGCACGAGAACTTCGATGACTCCGGCACGTTCTCGCGCACTTATCCAGTGAGTGACGCCGCCACCTGCGAGGCGGGGCGTAGGGCGTTGCTCAGCCAGGGCTACATCATCACCAGCAGCGATCCGAAGCTGGTCAGCGGCCACAAGAGTTTCCAGCAGACCGGCGACACCCACATGGAGATCAGCTTCAACCTGGTCTGTGCCGAAGATGGTGGGGCAGGGCATCGTGCGACCATGTTCGCCAACGCCTTGCAGGACCGCTACGCCCTGAAGAAAATCAACAACTCCGCGAGCCTGGGCGTGGGCGTGCTGGGTTCCGTATCGATGCCGATCGGCTCTTCGGACGATTCGATGGTCAAGGTCGCCAGCGAAACCGTGTCGGCGGCCAAGTTCTATGAGCGTTTCTTTGCCTTGGTAGAGCTGTTCCTGCCGCCCGAAGCGAAGAAGGCTGTCGAGAGCGCCGATAAACCGAAAGCTGAACTGGGTATTCCGGAAACCAAGGTCGAACCGGCCGCCCTGGTGCCTGGACCAGCGCCTGCACCGGAGCCTGTTGCCCCCGCGCCCGCTACGCCGGTGGAGGAGGCCACGCCGGCCCCTGTCGAAACCGCTCCTACGGTATCGGAGCCAGTCGCACCGCCAAGCGAGCCCGCGCCGATTGCGCCCGAGTCGTTCGAATCTGCGCCGACGACGGAAACCGTGACACCGCCACCACCGCCGTCCAGCTCGTTGCCGCCCCCGACCGAGCCGATCCAGCCGCTTCCGGCCTCCTGAGGTGCTGTGGCAGGGAGTTACGCCCTGTCACACTTCACGCGGTAATTTCCTGCCCCTGTGCTACGTTTAATTCATGAAGCCTTTGCTTCATGTTTTGTTCATAAAGCAGCTTTATGCTGATGCCAGCGCCATCAGGCATGGTCTCAATGACAGGGGAAGGACACGTAATGGATGATTATCAGGAAGAGCTGCTGGAATACCAGGCCTATGAACTGGACCCGCTGGAACCCGCCGAAGATGCGACGGAGTTGTAAGGGCGTTGCAAGCTTCAGCTAAACGCTTGAAGCTCAACTCCCTCTGTGACTACGACGAAACTCCCCAGGCGTCTGGTCGTTCCAGCGCTTGAAGGCCCGTTGAAATGCCTCGGCCGAGGCGAATCCCAACAGATAGGCGATTTCGCCGAACGCCAGTTCGGTATCGCGTATGTAGGTCATGGCCAGGTCGCGGCGGGTGTCGTTGAGAATGGCGCGAAACTGCGTGCCTTCCTCGGCCAGCTTGCGACGCAGGGTCCAGGTCGGCAGCTTCAAGCGAGCCGCCACTTCCTCCAGGTCGGGCTCCCGGCCGCCGTTGAGCAACGGCCCCAGCAGTTGAATGATGCGCTCACGCAGGCTGCGGGTGCGGGTCAGTTGTTCCAATTCCCGTTCACACAATTGAACCAGATGGTGCCAGGTGCTGGGGCAATGCTGTGGGTTGCGCTGGGCGAGGCTGTCCAGGCCCAGGCGCAGTTGATTCTGTTCGGCGCCAAACTGGATCGGGCAGTCACCGAGCGTGCGGTAGGCGTCCAGGTACGCAGGCTCCTCGAATTCGATTTCGATGCGTTCGGGCCGCAGCGCGATGCCGCTGACGCTGGACAACTGCGCCAGCCAGCCGGCAAGGATCGAATCCACGACGAAGCGGTTATAGGCGTTATACGGGCTGATGGAATAGAACCGTAGCCAAGCGCCCCGGGCATCCTCATGGAAACTCGATTGGCCGCGATAGTTGGAGCCATACAGTGGTTCGAAGCGGATCATGCAGCGGGCCGCCTCGCGCACGGTCGGTGCCTGGGCCGCGGTAACGCCCGCCAGCCCGGCCTGGCTCAAGCGGCCGAGCTGACCCATGCGCAGGCCCAGGGCCGGGTCCTGGGTTTGTTGGATCGCGGCGTGGCCCAGGCGCATGTAGCGTGGAATCGACAATCGAGCCCCAGGCTCGGCCAGGCGCGCAGCATCGAGACCGTACTGTTCAAGCAAGGGTTGCGGGTCTTGCCCATGGCTGGCGACCGCGTCAGCCAGGCTATGGACGAAGCCCACTGACAAGTCCCCCAGGCGCATCGGCTGCGGTTTCATGTTCACAACCACAGGTTCAGCAGGCGGGCACCACGGGCTTCGCCATCGGGGAAGTGTTGGCCGTCGTGGCTGATGAAGCTCTGGCCGGCGCTGCCGCTGTCCCAGAACTGGCCACGCAGGAACACGCTGACGCCGCCCCGGGCCTGGCTGATGGGCAATTGGCCGGTCAGTGTCAGGCGATGCCAGGCTTGCCCCTCGCTTACTTCACCTGGCTTGAGGCTCACTTCGCTCGGCGTGGACAGGCCTTTGTAACCGCTCCAGGGTTTGTCCCACGTATCGCGACCAATGATGAAGGCAGGTACCGCGATCAGTTGCGCGCCTTGGTCGTTGAGTTGCCGGTAATGGAGCGGGTACCAACTGTCGCTGCCGATCAGCACGCCCAGGCGCCCGGCGGGGGTGTCGATGACTTGCGGGACGGTCGGATGGTTGGCCCCAAGCACATCTCGCTGTTCGAACACGGGATGACGCTGGCGCTGTGGCTGGCCGATCGGCCGGCCATCGCTGCCGAATACCAGGCTGCTGTTGTACAACGCGCCGCGGCCGATCTTCAGTTCACCCTCGCTGACGCTGGGCTCGGGAAGCACGATGGAACCGGCCACCAGGGTGATACCGAACTCCTTGGCCAGTCCACCGAACAGCGCTTGATAGTCATGGGCCATGCGTTCGGCTTTCATGCGCAGGTAGGCATCGTCCAGTCGGTTATCGCCTTGAGCGCTGACCAGCGCCCGGATAAACGCCAGCGGATTGCTGATCGCCAGCCAGTTCATGGCTTCCTTCAGGGTAGTGGCCTGGTACAACTCGTCTTTTTCGCCGCCGACCATCAACCAGGTGCCGATGTGCTCGGGCAGGACCACCACGGTCTTGGCATTGAGAAAGCCCAGGTCGCGAGCCGTTTGCAGATAGGCCGCCAGTTTGCGATGCAGGCGCTCGGGACTTTGGTAGTCGGTGGGGAACAATTCGGGCTGGATGCCCAGCAGGTTGCCGCGATCGGCGGGCGTACCCTGGTCGACCGCCAGGTTGATCCGCAGGTCTGACAGGTAATGACCCGTCGGACGATCCGTCGTCCATAGCGCGTAGGTGATCAGGGCGGCAATCAAGGCCAGTGTGAACAGCAGGTACAGAAATTTGCGCATGGGGGAACAGTCAGCGGCCGTGTGCAGGTTCGTGATTTTCATCAGGAGCTACGGGGCAGGGTACGGTAAAACAAGGGATTAGCGAAGGGCGGGCGCTGATTTGTACTCACGGCAAGCAAGCGCAACGGCGTCCATGGAGCTATTGGACGCCATCCGCACTGGCAAGGCGCGCTAATGACTTTTCGCCTTCCTGATCCTGATCAGAATCAGCAGCATGATCAACAGCACTGGCGGTGTCATGCCCAGCAAGGCTTCGCGGGCCGAGAGGTTTGCGCCCAAGGTATGCAGCCCGCTATAGACCAACTTGAACAGGTTGATCAGGTAGTAGGTGATGGCAATGATCGACAGGCCTTCCACCGCGCGCTGGATCTTGATCTGTGCATCGGCACGCGCATTGAGGCTGCGCAGGATCTCGGCGTTCTGGTCCTCCATTTCGACCTGTACGCGTGCTTGCAGCAAGTCGCCCAGGTTGGCGACACTCATGGCCAGTTGTTCGAGGCGCTGTTCGGTGGCAGCGCAATAGCGCACCGTGGGTTTGAAACGCCGTTCGATGAAGACCCCCAGCCGCTGACAATCCCCCAGGTGACTTTCACGCAACTCCCCCAGGCGCTCGAACACCAGTTGTGCGTAGGCGCGGGTCGCGCTGAAGCGGTGGCGATTCCTGACCGTGCTGCTGACCACCTGGCGAGACAGCAGGGCGATGTCCTCCAGCAGCGCCTTGGCATGCACGCCGCTGGCATTGGCGTTGCGTTCGGACAGGCTCACCAGGGTGCGATCGAATTCGTTCAGTTGCGGGTCCAGTGCCTTGGCGGTACTGAGCGACAAGGACGCCATCATCCGGTAGGTCTCGATTTCCAGCAGGCGCCGGATCATGCGGCCCTGGCGATACGCATTGAGCCGTCGGTTGATGAACAGCAGGCGATTGGTGCCGTCCTCGGTCAGGCGAAAATCGCTCCAGACCACCGCATCGCCACCGCCCACGCATGAGCCGCAAGGGTCCTTGAAACCGTAGCTGGGCAGGTCGAGACCGGCTTCTGCGCGCACCACCACCTGAACGGCATTGATGAGGTGCTGGGCGTGACCTTCGATACCTCGGGCAAGGCTTTCGGGCAGCGTCGTCCATTGCAACTCATTGCTGCTGGCCGGCACGACCAGGGTCAGCGTGAAGAACTCGGCGTGGCGTTCCCACTTCAGCGGATGTCCTTCCAGGCGGGTGATGCCCTGTGCGGCCTGCGCGGCGACGGTATCAGGGCACAGTCGCTCGAGCAGTGCGTTGCACTGGGCGGTGTCACCCAGAAACGCCAGGTGGAAGACATGGGCCGGTTCGTCGAAATACAACGACGGGCGGGCGTGCAACTCGTTGTGCAGCATTTTTCGTTGGGGATGCATGCAAGGACAACCGTGTTGTTAACGTTATTATTGGTTTGAGCACCTGGACCTGCGTTGATAGGACTGGCGTATCCGGCTGAGAGTCACGCACGACTGAGCGGCGTCCTGCACATTTGGATCATTAAGTTGTCAGTTACGGTCATTGAGCGCCCGAACTCTGCCTCTTACGCTGTGGGCCATGACAGACGCAAGCCGCAGAGCCTGCGCTTTTTTCCGTGATCGCCCGTTGTGGAGTTACCGATGACCGCCTCTCATTACCCGCACCTGCTGGCCCCGCTGGACCTGGGTTTCACTACGTTGCGCAACCGTACCCTGATGGGCTCGATGCACACCGGCCTGGAAGAGAAGCCGGGCGGCTTCGAACGCATGGCGGCGTATTTCGCCGAGCGCGCCCGGGGCGGTGTGGGCCTGATGGTCACCGGTGGGATCGGGCCGAACGACGAGGGCGGTGTCTACTCCGGCGCGGCCAAGCTGACCACTGAAGAAGAGGCGCTCAAGCACCAGATCGTTACCCGGGCCGTACACGAGGCTGGTGGCAAGATCTGCATGCAGATTCTCCATGCCGGGCGCTATGCCTACAGCCCCAAGCAAGTGGCACCGAGCGCGATCCAGGCGCCGATCAACCCATTCAAGCCCAAGGAGCTGGACGAAGAGGGGATCGAGAAGCAGATCAGCGATTTCGTCACCTGCTCGGTCCTGGCCCAGAAGGCCGAATACGACGGCGTCGAGATCATGGGCTCGGAAGGTTATTTCATTAACCAGTTCCTGGCGGCCCACACCAACCACCGTACCGACCGCTGGGGCGGCAGCTATGAAAACCGCATGCGCCTGCCGGTGGAAATCGTGCGTCGGGTACGCGAGGCGGTAGGCCCGAATTTCATCATCATCTTTCGTCTGTCGATGCTCGATCTGGTGGAAGGTGGCAGCACCTGGGACGAAATCGTCCAGTTGGCCAAGGCCATCGAGCAGGCCGGCGCGACGATTATCAACACCGGTATCGGTTGGCACGAAGCGCGAATTCCCACTATCGCCACCAAGGTTCCACGGGCGGCGTTCAGCAAGGTCACGGCCAAGCTGCGCGGTTCGGTGAGCATTCCGCTGATCACCACCAACCGCATCAACACTCCGGAAGTGGCCGAGCAGATCCTGGCCGAAGGCGATGCCGACATGGTCTCCATGGCGCGGCCTTTCCTGGCCGACCCGGAGTTCGTCAATAAGGCGGCCGCAGGGCGCAGCGATGAAATCAACACCTGCATCGGCTGCAACCAGGCGTGCCTGGACCACACCTTTGGCGGCAAGCTCACCAGTTGCCTGGTCAACCCACGGGCTTGCCACGAAACCGAACTCAACTACTTGCCGGCGACCCAGGTGAAGAAAATCGCCGTGGTCGGTGCCGGCCCGGCCGGGTTGTCCGCCGCCACGGTGGCGGCCGAGCGTGGGCATCAGGTGACACTGTTCGATTCGGCCAGCGAAATCGGTGGTCAGTTCAACATCGCCAAGCGCGTGCCAGGCAAGGAGGAGTTCTTTGAAACCCTGCGCTATTTCAAGCGCAAATTGCAGACCAGCCATGTCGAGTTGTGCCTCGACACCCGGGTGGATGTGGCGCAGTTGGTGGCCGGCGGTTACGACGAGATCATCCTCGCTACGGGCATCGCGCCGCGCGTGCCGGCGATTCCCGGGGTGGAGCATGCCAAGGTGTTGAGTTATCTGGACGTGATCCTGGAGCGCAAGCCAGTGGGCAGCCGCGTCGCGGTGATCGGTGCCGGCGGTATTGGCTTCGACGTGTCGGAATTCCTGGTGCATCAGGGCGTTGCCACCAGCCAGGACCGTGAGGCGTTCTGGAAGGAGTGGGGGATCGACACCCGGCTCGAAGCCCGCGGCGGCGTGGCCGGGATCAAGGCCCAGCCACACGCACCGGCGCGCCAGGTGTTCCTGCTGCAGCGCAAGACTTCCAAGGTCGGTGACGGCCTGGGCAAGACCACTGGCTGGATTCACCGCACGGGCCTGAAGAACAAGCAGGTGCAGATGCTCAACAGCGTCGAGTACCTGAAGATCGACGACGACGGCCTGCACATTCGCATCGGCGAAACCGGCGAGCCACAAGTGCTGGCCGTGGACAACATCGTGATCTGCGCCGGCCAGGATCCGCTGCGTGAATTGCAGGAAGGACTGGAAGCCGCGGGGCAGACCGTTCACCTCATCGGCGGTGCCGACGTGGCGGCGGAGCTGGACGCCAAGCGGGCGATCAACCAGGGTTCGCGGTTGGCGGCGCAGTTGTAAGGTTCACGCCCCGTATCACCCGGATCCCCTGTGGGAGCGAGCCTGCTCGCGATGGCGGTTAGTCAGTTTCAGAAGCGCTGGCTGATCCACCGCTATCGCGAGCAGGCTCGCTCCCACAGGTTTTTCGACGTCAGGGAGTCTGCGACCAGCTGTTAAGATACCGGCGTCTTCCTGTCCGGCCTGCCGCCATGCTGCTTCCCGCCCTCGACTGGCATCCCCAACCCCGACTTGAACCCCTTCATCTGGACTGGCTCGCCCGTGCCAGTGTTGAAGTGGCAGTGTTGCGCCTGGACCGGATCGCCCCGCTGATCAGCGGCAACAAGTGGTTCAAGCTGGTCAATCATTTGCGCACCGCCCATGAGGTCGGTGCCAAGGGGATCATGAGCCTGGGTGGGGCCTATTCCAATCATTTGCATGCACTGGCGGCGGCGGGCAAGCGTTTCGGCTTTCCCACGGCGGGGCTCTTGCGTGGGCACCCCCAGGACACGCCGACGGTGCGCGACCTGAAAGCCTTTGGCATGGACCTGCACTGGCTGGGTTATGGCGGATACCGAGAGCGGCACGCAGCGGATTTCTGGGAGTCGTGGCAGATCCGCTATCCACATTTGCATCCGGTGCCCGAAGGCGGCTCAGGATTACCTGGTGCACAAGGTTGCATGGCTTGGGCGGCCAGCGTCCGTGAACAATTGGCGACGTTGGGATGGGCGGATTATCACGGCTGGTGGCTGGCCTGCGGCACCGGAACGTCACTGGCCGGGCTGGTGTTGGCCGAAGCCGGGCAGCGCCCGGTCTATGGCGTACTGGCGGTGCCCCAGGACCATGGCGTGGCGCAGCAAGTCGAAAGCATCCTGGGGGAAGCGGGCCTTTGCAGTGCGCTTTATGAACTGTTCGACGGCAGCCGTGGCGGTTTCGCCCGGGTCGATGGTGAACTCACCGATTTCATCGAAACCACGGCGGCCATCGAGCTGGAGCCGTTGTACACCGGCAAAGCCTTGCTGTTGCTTAAAGCGCGGGTCGAGGCCGGAGGGTTTGCCCCAGGTACCCGCTTGATCTTCGTCCACACCGGCGGCTTGCAAGGCCGCCGAGGGTTCGAATAACAGCGATCAGCCGCGTTTGGGCATCATCCGCAACAGCGTGTTGTCGCGTACCACATAGTGGTGATACAGCCCCGCCAAGGCATGCAGGCCAATCAACCAATAGCCGATGGTGCCGCCCAGCACATGCCAGCTTTCCAGTTGCTTGGCGAAATCCTTGTCCTGATCGACGAGCAAGGGCAAATCGAAACCGTAGAACATCACCTGATGCCCTTCGGCGCTGGTGATCAGCCAGCCCAGCAGCGGCATGGCGATCATGAACAGGTACAGCGCCCAGTGCATCAGGCGCGCGAGGAAGGTTTGCCACGCAGGCGAGGCCGGGAAAATCGCCGGTGCCTTACCCATGCTGCGGGCGAACAGGCGCAGCCAGACCAGTACGAACACGGTCAGGCCGAGCATGAAATGCGCTTCCTTGATCAGGGTCCGGCCGCCGCTGCCCTTGGGGAAAATCCCCCGGAACTCGATGCAGGCATAGACCACCGCCAGCAGAACCAGCATCAACCAATGCAAGGTCACCGTGACGGTACTGTAGCGGCTTTCTGAGTTTTTCCAGGGCATTGTGGGTATCTCCAACAATCAGGGTAGAGCGCCGTCTAGAGCGGCGTTGTCTGTTTACTGTAAGCCCGTTTCGCTGGGTTTGCATGAGCCAGATCAGTTTTGCCGGGATGAAGCCACAGAGATGAGTCAGGGGGTGAAGTCCGGCGGGTTCAGCAGCCAGTCCAACAGCAGCCCGGCATCATGATTGCCACGGGGCGGTTTCGGTGGCACGGCGGTTTGTCCGGCACCGGTATCGATAGCCCCCGGGCACAGCACCGGGCGGTCGGGGTCGCCATCGAGAAAACTCACCAGCACTTCGCTGCCGGCCATCAGGCTGGGGCTGTCACCCAGCGTCAGTCGCGATACGGGTAGCGTGATGCCTTCCTGGTCCGGCGCCCATAGGCTGACACTCACCTGGCCGCGTTCATCGGGCCTGGCTGGCTGGCCGGTGCGGCCGAGTACGTGTGCCAGGTGGTACCCGGGGATACAGGGCTTGGGATGCTTGAGGGCCGGCCTGAATACGGTGGACCATGGAATGGCGGTGAACCGGTTGCGGTAGTCACGGGCCGACGGTGTGGCGGGCAAGTCCGGCTCCAGGATCGAAAACTGCCGCCCGCGATGCTGGACCTCGGTGATCAGCCATTGATCGTTGAAGGTGGCAACCGGGTGTTCGCAGACCTGTACGATGTCGCCGCCGTGCAGGGCAGGTTGGGTACTGTGGCCATGGATTTCCCGCTGCCGACAGCGCAGTCGTTCAAGGTGGCGGCGTCCGGCCTGGTAACGGTGAGCCAAGGCCGGGTCGCCGCGCATGGCTTCGTGATCGATCTGTTCAAGGAGGTGATTCGCCGCCGTGGCCCCGGCTTCAGGCATGGCCCGGTCGCTGAAGCCGACGGGTAGGCCAGGCATTCGCGAGTGGTGACGCAAATACAGGCGCTTGATGGCCGGTAGCAGGTTGTCACTCGGGCGCAGGGGCAGCTCGATGGCGCGCGCGGGGAAGCTCTTCGGGTCTTCGGCAAACACCAGGACATGGCCATGGGGGGCGTGTTCGAAGTGGTAGTGGATGCCTTCCTCCTCGCACAGTCGTTGCAGGAAGGTCAGGTCGCTTTCGTCGTACTGGATGCAAAACGGGCGACACGGATACTGCCCATGGGGCAGTTCGAAACGGTAACTGTCGGTGGGTAGCGGGTGTTCTTCCAACAGGCGTTGCAGCACCTGCACCACGCTGAGCTGATGGAAAACCCGGCGCCGCGGGCCTTGTTCCAGTTGCTGGAGGTAGGGAACCAGTGTCAGGCGATAGACAATGAGCTGCGGCGCCTGGGCGTTCAGGCTGACGCTGTGGACAATCCCATGGACCCCCGATTCGCCGTCCAGGCGCAGGAAGGCCGGATGCCCCAATAGCAGGTCGGGGTTTATCGGCGGGGCCAGGCCGATCAGTTCGAGGTCGAAGCGGTACGGCTGGTTGAGGGCTTCGCGGCCATTGAACCGCAATACTTGCAATTGCAAGTCGCTTTGCGTGAGTGTCAGGCTGAAGGGACTTTCCGTGTCGTTGCGCATCGCAGCTCCTACTGGCTGGGAGAGAGGCGCAGAGGGTACGAAACCGTGACGGAGAACGGTGCGTGTGAGTCGCTGTTTCAGAAAAGCCCTACAACACGCTGTGAAAATGTCGATCCAGCAGGGTGAATTTTTGGTCGATCAGCCGGTTTAGGCCGTATAAACTTGCGCCACAGCGCCGGCCGGCAGATGTCTCGGCGCGTCAGACAAGAGAGTGAGTAATGGGCGCACAGTGGAAGGTTAAACACAAAGAAGCGGCTGCCAACGCCAAGGGCAAGATCTTCGGCAAACTGGTGAAGGAAATCACCATTGCCGCGCGCAACGGCGCTGATACCGCTACCAACGCGCACTTGCGCCTGGTGGTCGAACAAGCGAAGAAGGCCTCGATGCCCCGCGAGACCCTGGAGCGTGCGATCAAGAAAGGTTCTGGTCAGCTCGGTGAGACCGTGCAGTACCACCGCGTGACCTATGAAGGGTTCGCGCCGCACCAGGTGCCGCTGATCGTTGAATGCGTGACCGATAACATCAACCGTACCGTTGCCGAAATTCGCGTCGCGTTCCGCAAGGGCCAACTGGGCGCCTCGGGTTCGGTGGCGTGGGACTTCAACCATGTCGGCATGATTGAAGCCGCACCGGACAGCCCGGACGCCGATCCGGAAATGGCCGCCATCGAGGCCGGTGCCCAGGATTTCGAGCCGGGCGAAGAAGGCGCGACCTTGTTTCTCACCGACCCTGCCGACCTCGATGCCGTACAGAAGGCGTTGCCGGAGCAGGGCTTCACCGTGTTGTCGGCCAAACTGGGCTACCAGCCGAAAAACCCGGTCAGCGGCCTGACCGATGAGCAGATGGCTGAAGTCGAAGCTTTCCTCGAAGGCCTCGATAACCATGACGACGTGCAGGACATGTTTGTCGGGTTGGCCGGTTAAGCACTACACCCCCTGTGGCGAGGGAATTTATCCCTGGGTGCGGTTCACTCTGTGGGAGCAAGGCTTGCCCGCGATGAAGACGACGCGGTCTCTGAGAAATCGAGGTGTCCGCATCGCGGGCAAGCCTTGCTCCCACAGATAAATCCCCTCACCACAATAGGCGGCGTGCCTGTTAGTTTGGGGGGCTGGTTTAGTCGATGTGTTTGAACTCGCTCAGCAACCTTTCAATCTCATCGAACTCTGGCCGCGCCAGCACATCCGGCTGACAGCAGCGCGCCTGCAGATCCTGCAGCGCTGCCAGGTCCACAGCACTGAGCCTCGGCTCGATCCGCGTCAGCAATTCCCCCAGCAGAATCCCGAAGGCTCGCACCTCGATGCGTTGCAGTGCGCGGGTTTGCCCGTTGTCCGTGGTGGCGTGGAAAGACGCCGCGCCAAAGTCTCCCAGCAGGCAATCGCCTTGGTCGTTGTACAGGATGTTGTGCCCGTACAGATCCCCATGGGTGATGCCCTGGCGGTGCAAGTGCGCGGCCACCGAGGCGATGCCGTGGGCGATGCGCAAGGCTGTTGGGGCGCTGAGGCGCAGCTCGTCGGCATACACGTCGCGGGTACATGATGCCAGGCTCGGCAGCCCGGCGAGATTACGGTAGCTGGGCGCGATCAGCGCCATCACCAGTCCGGCCTGTTGCTCGGGATGCCCGTCAACCTGGCCCAGCACGTCAATCAGGTTCGGGTGTCGACCGGCAGTGATGCAGGCATGCATCTCATGCAGGGGCGAGCCGTCGCTGGTCATCTGGCCTTTGTACAGCTTCACTGCAACGTTTCGGGCAATTTGGCCGGGCGGCTGCCAGAGCGCCTGGTGAATCACTCCCGATGCGCCTTCGCCCAATTGTTGTTGCAAGCGCAACTGCGCCCAGTCGATGGGCGTCGTGGCAGCCAGGGCGGCCGCTTCGGCTTGGGCTTCCAGCGGATTGCCGGCGTAGGCCAACCAACTGAGGCTTGGCAGTTGCAGCAACCATTGCGGCAGTTCGGTCAATTGGTTGGCGGCGATGCGTAGCAGTTCGAGGCGATGACACTGGCCCAGGCTTGCAGGCAATTGCTGCAGACGGTTGCCGGCCAGCATCAGTTTTTGCAGGTGTGGGCGTTGGCCCAGTTCATCGGGTAATTGGCTGACGAGGTTGTCGGTCAGGATCAGCCAGCGCAGCAGCGGTGGCAGGGCGGCGCCAGTGACGCGCTCGATACGGTTGGCCTTGAAACCGACCATGGTCAACGCGCTGCAACGGCCCAGGCATTCGGGCAGTTCTGTGAAGCGGTTATCCGAACAGAACAGCACGCGCAGGTGGGTCAGCCGATGCAGGTCGTCGGGCAGCGTGTCCAACTGATTGCCGCTGAGGTTGAGTATTTCGAGGGAGTCGGCCAGGTCGAAGATTTCCCGGGGAAACTCTGTCAAGCCGCAGGCCAGGTCCAGTCGGGTGATGCCTGAGAGCTGGCCGGCGCGCAGTTGGGCGAGGGTGTGCATGGCGGGGTTCGCTGTTGATCAAGGGGCGGGCGCAAGGTCCGAAGCCAGACAGTTAACCAATAATCAGCCCAACACAAAACCCTGTGGCGAGGGGATTTATCTGTGGGAGCAACAGTGTTGCTCCCTTGGCCACAATCGATCGCCCTAGCGTTCGATACTGCGGTTCCACCGCGCGTTCCAGGCCGGGCGTTGTTCGTTGACCTGGTCCCAATCCACGGCAATCGCCGTTTCCAGGTATTGCTTCATCGCCTCCACCTGGCCGCGGGTCTTGTCGGTGGTCGGGGTATTGGGGTTGGAGGGGATCTGGTCGCCTTCTTCCAGGGCAATGGCCTGGGCTTCAGGTGTCAGCAGGAACGCGGCAAGCTTTTGCGCCAGTTCCGGCTGGGTGTTCTGGGCGATGGCGCATTCGGCGACGTTGAGCACCACGGCGCCTTCCTTCGGCTGGGCGTATTCGACCGGCATGCCCTTGAGTTTCAACGCGGTCACCTGGGTCGGCGTCAGCGGAAACAGGGCGGCTTCGTCGGTCTGCAGCATTTCGGATATCTTCGCCGAGCTGGGGATGTACTCCAGCACGTTGCGCCCCACCGTGTTTGGCCAGGCCTTGAAGCCCGGCTCGACATCGGTTTCGCTGCCGCCCTGGATCCGGTTGAACATCAGGAAACCGTGCAGGCCGAATGTGGAGGAGGCCATCGACTGGAACACCACTTTATCCTTGAAACGTGGATCGGCCAGGTCCATCCATGAGGTGGGCGTATTCCAGCCTTTTTCCTTGAACAGCCGCGTGTTGTAGGCCAGCCCCGTCACCCCGAGGCTGACGGCCACGGCCTGATCCTTGATGCGCCCCTTGGCCGGGATCTGCGCCAGGGTCGGGCTGTCCTCGAGTTTGTCGCACAGCCCCATGGCGATGGCGCGATACATGATGCCGTCATCCAGGAACATCACGTGCATCTGCGGGTTGCCTTTACTGGCCTGCACCTTCGCCAGGATATCGGCTGAGGTGCCCGGTACCATGACCACTTTGACGTTGTTGGCTTTTTCGAAAGCAGGCAAGACCTTGTCGGCATAAAGCCGCTCCATGGTTCCACCGTTCATGCCCAGGTAAAGCGTCGGCTCGGCCAACGCCTGGGTGACCGGGAGCAGGGCGCCCAGGCAAGCGGAGCCCAGCGAGCAGAAACCGAACAGTGCACTGCGTTTGACGTTATTCATTGGCGCGACCTTCCTCTATCAAGCAACGGAGATGGAGTGGAACCGGGTGATGGAAAACGCATCCAGCGGCGTGCTCGAAGCCCCGCTGCAGATGATCTCGGTGAGCGCCTGGCCCACCGCCGGGCCGATCTGGAAACCCGCGCCGGCAAAGCCGAACGCGTGCAACAGACCAGGCTGGGTGCTGCTGTGGCCGATCACCGGCTGGCGATCGGGCAGGTAACCTTCGGTGCCGCTCCAGGTACGAATCGCCTGGGTGCCCTCCAGGAATGGATAGAGCTCGACAGCCTGGCGCAGGATCTCGATCACTGCGTTCTGGCCGGGACGGGCGCGAGCAGCGTCCAACGCAAAACCTTGGCCGCCCCCCAGCACACAGTTGCCACGCGCGACCTGGCGGGCATAGATACCGCCCCCCTCGACGCCGGTGCTGGCGTCCATGACCAAGGGCAAGGGCTCGGTGACCAGCATCGCCGGGTGCCCTGCATGCATGGGCACCGCTTCGCCGAACTGCGCGGCGAACTGGCTGGCCCAGGCTCCGGCGCAGTTCAGCAGCCAGGGCGCGTGGAAGGTCAGACCTGTCGCGGTGTTTACGGCAAAGCGCTGGCCGTCGTGCACAACGTTACTGACGGTGCATTGTTCGTGGACTTGCGCGCTATGTCGGCGAGCGGCCTGGGCAAACGCTGGTGAGACCAGGCGCGGATTGGCATGGCCGTCATCCGGGCACAGCGATGCCCCGACCGCGACAGCACCGACCCACGGAAAGCGAGCCCGCAGTTCTTCTTGATCGAGCAGCTGCAAATCCAGGCCGAAGCCCTGGCTGCTGGCGGCGTAGTCGCGCAACGCTTGCAGATCATCGGCACTGCGGGCCAGTTTGAGATGACCGCTGCGCTGGTACTCACCGTCGATGCCGATCAACTGGGGCAACTGGCTCCAGATTTCATGGGCCCGTTGCGACAAGGGCAGTTGCGACAATGGCCGGCCCTGGCGTCGCACACCGCCGTAGTTCACGCCACTGGAGTGCGAGCCACAGAAGTCGCGCTCCAGCAGCGCTACCCGGCGGCCGGCCTTGCTCAGGAACAACGCGGCCGAGGCGCCGATAATGCCACCGCCAATGATCACCACATCCACTTCGATCATGGCTCGACCTCCAGGCCGAACGGCACTGGCTTGACCGGCGCCTGGGCCCGCAAGCGGCCGATGTCGGAAATGGTGCGGCCACTTTCGCGCGCAATGATTTCCGCTGCCGCGGCACCGCACATCCGACCCTGGCAACGACCCATGCCGACCCGGCAATGCGCCTTGACCCGATTGATCTCCCAATGGCCTTCGCCCACCACCCGGCGGATGTCACCCGCGCGGACTTCTTCGCAGCGGCAAATCATCAGGTTATCGGCCGCATCGGCGGCCCAGCGTTCAGGAAAGGCAAACGCGCGCTCCAGGCCTTCCCGGAACCGACCGATGCGTTCAAGGGCTTGTTCCAGTTGCGTGCAACGTTGTGGGTCGGTGGAGTAGCCGCTGTCTTCGAGCAAGGCCAGGGCCGCCCGTTCACCGGCCATTTCAGCTGCGTCCGCGCCCATGATTGCGGCACCGTCACCGGCCAGGTAAATCCCCGGCACGCTGCTGCGCCCGGCGTGGTCCCGTCGTGGCAGCCAGGCGCGGTTGAGGGCATTCCAGGCAAACTCGCAACCCAACAGGTCGGCCAGTTGGGTTTCGCTGCGCAAGCCATGGGCGAACGCCACCGCGTCACAGTCGAGGGTGTGTTCGCCGCTTGCGTCGTGCCATTGCAGCGACTGCACCCGGCGTTCTCCATCGAGACGCGCCAGGCTCGCGCCTTGATGCACGGCGATGCCGCGGGCGGTTAGCCAGGCGCGGTAGTAGAGGCCCTTGGCGAGGGTGACCGGTTGTGCCAGCAAGCCGGGCAGGGCACGAACCTGGGCGCTAAAGGGCGAACTGTCGAGGACCGCGACCACCTTGGCGCCGGCCCGGGCGTATTGATAGGCCACCAGATACAACAACGGACCGCTGCCGGCGAACACCACCCGTTCACCAATGGCGCAACCCTGGAACTTCAGGGCGATCTGCGCCGCGCCCAGGCTGTACACCCCGGGCAGGGTCCACCCCGGTACAGGCAGGATCCGGTCGGTGGCGCCGGTGGCGACGATCACGCTGGCGTACTCGAGGCGCGCGGTGCGACCTTCATGCAAGGTATCGAGCAGGCCGGCCTCGGCGTTCCACACCAGGGTGTCGGGACGGTAATCGAGCTGTTCACGCAACGCGTCGAGGGTCTGGTGGATGGCGTTGGCCTTGGACGCTTCAAAGCCATAGAGCTTGGCTGGCGGGCGCTTGAAGTTGGCCGGTTGGCGCCGATAGATCTGCCCGCCACCGCGAGTGGCTTCGTCCAGCAGGACGGGGTATATGCCGTGGGCGACCAGGGTCTGTGCGGCACGGATACCGGCCGGGCCGGCGCCGATGATGGCGACGGGTTTCATGACCACCTCGTTGGCGATGCAGTGAGATTGGCGACATCTTTAAAGACGCCATCGCGAGCAAGCTCGCTCCCACATCGGATTTGCGGTGGACGTGGATTTTGTGGACGGCACAAGTCCCCTGTGGGAGCGAGCCTGCTCGCGATGGGGGCATATTTGGCTACATTGTTCATACCTGGCGCCCCGGTTCGCGGATGATGTGCTGCCCGGCTTCGAGCAGGGTCGAGCAGGCGCGTACGCGGCGGCCATCACCCAGGCGCACCCAGCAGTCCTGGCAGGCACCCATCAGGCAGAAACCGGCCCGGGGTTCGGCGCTGAAGTCACTGCCGCGCAGGTGCTCGCTGCAGGTCAGCACGGCGGTCAACAGGGTGTCCCCCAGAAGGCCGGTGGCGGGCTGGCCGTCGAGGGTAAAGTCCAGGGCCGGGCGGTCGCCTTCGGCCAGTCGTTTCAGCAGTGCCATGACACCCTCATTGTTTGCCTACCAGGACTCGATCCAGGCCATAGACCCGGTCGAGCAGAATCATGGTCAGCGCGGTGAGCCCGATGACCAGCGCCGACACCGCCGCCATCATCGGGTCGATGGATTCGGTGGCGTATACGTACATGCGTACCGGCAGGGTTTGCGTGGCCGGCGAGGTGACGAAGATCGACAGCGTGACTTCATCGAAGCTGTTGATGAACGCCAGCAACCAGCCTCCGGCCACCCCCGGCAGGATCATCGGCAGGGTGATTTGCCGGAACAGCGTGAAGCGCCCAGCCCCCAACGATTGCGCGGCCTGCTCGGCGCTGCGGTCCAGGCCGATGGCCGAGGCCAGCACCAGGCGCAGCACGTACGGCGTGATCACCAGCACATGGGCGAAGATCAGCCAGGCAAAGCTGCCGTTCACGCCCATCAGCGCAAACAAACGCAGTAACGCCACCCCCAATACCAGGTGCGGAATGATGATCGGCGACAGGAACAGACCATTGAAGAAATCCCGGCCCGGGAACTCGAGCCGGGTGATCGCCAGGGCCGCCGGCACTGCAATCAAGGTCGCCAGCGAGGCCGCGCAGAACGCCAGGATCAGGCTGTTGTAGAACGCGTCGACAAAGTCCGCGCGCTCGAACACGGCGCGAAACCAGCGCAGGGAGAACTCGGTGGTCGGCAGGCTCAAGGTGTTTTCCGGGGTGAAGGCGACGAGGCAGACCACCACCAGCGGCGCGAGCATGAAGACCACCACCAGGGCGTGGAACAGCAGTGCGAAAGGACCGTTTCTGGACATGACCCGTTACCCCAATGACTTCTTGTAGCGGCCTTCGATCATCCGGTTCCACGACAGCATGATCAGCAGGTTGAGCAACAGCAGGGCGACAGCAATGGCCGCACCCATGGGCCAGTTCAGTTCTGACAGGTACTGGTCGTAGATCAACGTGGCGACCATCTTCAAGCGCCGTCCGCCGAGCAGACCGGGGATGGCGAAGGAACTGGCGGCGAGGCCGAACACGATCAGCGTGCCGGAGAGCACGCCGGGCATGATCTGTGGCAGCACGACCTTGCGGATCACCGTGAACTGGCTGGCCCCCAGCGACAGCGCGGCCTGTTCGGCGGCCGGGTCGAGTTTCTGCAACGAGGTCCAGACTGGAATGATCATGAACGGCAACATCACGTGGACCAGGGCGATGACCACGGCGAACGGGGTATAGAGCAGCTTCATCGGTGCGCCACCGAAGGCTTGCAGAGCCTGGTTGACCAGGCCGTCGGCGCCGAGCAGCAGGCTCCAGCCGAAGGCTCGCACCACCACTGAAATCAGCAGCGGCGTGAGAATCAGGATCAGGAAAATCGAACGCCACGGTGCGCCCATGCGGCTGAGGATGTACGCCTCGGGCACACCGATCAGCACGCACAAGAGCGTGGTCAGGGCGCTGATCCAGAACGTGCGCAGGAATATCTCGTAGAAGTACGGGTCCCCCAGCAGGCTGGTGTAGTGGTCGAAGGTAAAGGCGTCGTTGTTGATGCCCGAACTGTAGTCGAAGACGTTGAATGACAGGACGAGCGTCAAGCCCAAGGGAATGACCAGCAGGCCCAGGTACAAGGCCAGGGCCGGCGCGGACATCAGGTAACCTTGCCGGCCACGGCGCATCGCATCGATCAGCTTCATGCCGGCACCTCGTCCGTGCTCAGCACCCGCAGCAGCGCCGGATCCCAGTCCAGGCCCACCGCCGTGCCTTCGACCAAGGGCGCGGAGCCGTCGTTGCGGCGTACCACGCAGAGTTCACCCAGGCTGGTGGTGACGCCGTACAGCCATTGGCTGCCGAGAAAGAAGCGGCTGACGAGGGTGCCTTGCAGGCGGCCCGAGCCCGAGGCAAGCAGATCGATTTTTTCCGGGCGCAGGCTCAGGGTCAGGTCAGCGTCGCTCCGGTTGCAGACTTGAACGACGCCCGCGCCATCGCGCAGGCCGGGCAGCAGGTTGGCCTTGCCGACGAAGCCGGAAATGAATTCGGTACGTGGGTGCTCGTAAAGGGTGTACGGCGCGTCGATCTGGGTGATACGCCCGGCCTGCATCACCACGACCCGGTCGCTGATCGACAGGGCTTCGGACTGATCATGGGTCACCATCAGGGTAGTGATTCCGACTTCGCGCTGGATGCGGCGGATTTCGTATTGCATCTCTTCGCGCAAGTTGGCGTCGAGGTTGGACAGCGGTTCGTCGAGCAACAGCACCGGCGGCTCGATCACCAAGGCTCGAGCCAGCGCCACGCGTTGACGCTGGCCGCCCGAGAGTTCCCGTGGGTAGCGTTCGGCGTGTTGGTCCAGGCGCACCAGCTTCAACACTCGATCCACGCGTTGTTGCAGCTCGGCATTGGCGACCTTGCGCATGCGCAGGCCGAAAGCGACGTTGTCCCTGACGGTCATGTGGGGGAATAGCGCGTAGCTCTGGAATACCACCCCCAGGCCACGGCTGGCGGGCTTGGCATGGGTGATGTCGCGGCCGTCCAGCAGGATGCGCCCGCTGCTGACTTCGACGAAGCCGGCGATCATTTGCAGGGTGGTGGTCTTGCCGCAGCCCGAAGGCCCCAGTAGCGAGACGAACTCGCCTTTTTCCACCGACAGGTTGGTGGCGACCACGGCGTCGATGTCGCCGTAACGTTTGCCAAGTCCTTTAAGTTGCACAAAAGCCATAGCTGCGCTCCACCTGGGATTGTTATGCGTCGCCGCAAGGGCGCGCTTTTTTGTATGGGCAGATACGAAAAGGTGCTGCTGGGGTGCGTTGGCGCTCGACCTTGAGTCGGCTGCCGCTGTTGTTCGAATCGCCCCTGTATGGACGCAGAGTAGGACGAAGAATAGGATGGGCTCAATGGACTATTTCACTGAAGAGAAGACTATTTTCAATTTCATTCAGTGAGTAAATTTAATAATGAGAAATAGCATGTTTAATTCCACTGAGCGGAATAATGAAAAAGGCGAGGTGGGTGTCAGCGCGGTCTCCAGACTGTTTGCCGTGTTGCGCAGCCTGGGTGACACCGTCGAGGGCGGCGAGCGGGTGACGCAATTGGCCCAGCGCATCGGTTTGTCCCAACCCACCACCCATCGCTTGTTGCGCAGCCTGATGGACGAGGGCATGGTCGAGCAGGACGCTCGCAGCAAGCGCTATCGCCTGAGCCTGGAGTTCTTCGCCCTGGCCGCCCGCGCCGGTAACACCGGCAACCTGCGCGAACTGGTGCGCCCGGCCATGCTGCGGTTGTCGGCTTCCTTGGGAGACTCGCTATTTTTGCTCGCCCGCAGCGGTTTCGATGCCATCTGCCTGGACCGTAGCGAAGGGCCATTTCCGATCCGCACGTTCACCGGCGACATTGGGGGGCGCGTGGCGTTGGGCGTGGGGCAGGGCAGCCTGGCGATCCTGGCGTTCCTGCCGGAAGAAGAGCGCGACACGGTGATTCAATACAACCTGCCGCGGCTCAAGGATTTCCATTTGTACGATGAAGTCTTCCTGCGTTCGGAAGTGGAGAACGTGCGCACGCTGGGCTACGCCGGGCGCAACACTGGTGTATTGCAAGGCATGGCCGGGGTGGCAGTGCCGATCCTGGACCGTGACGGTCGGGCCGTGGCCGCCTTGAGCGTGGCGACGGTGAGCGATCGCCTGGGGCCTGATCGCCTGCCGACGGTGGTGGACATGCTCAAGCGTGAGGCGGCCCTGATCGGGCCGCGGATCAACCCGTTCGACCCATTGCTGCGCAGGCCTTCGCAGGTGTTTGGGCAGGGGTGAACCGACTCCTCTGAACTATCGCAGAACCCTTGTGGGAGCGAGCCTGCTCGCGATAGCGGTGGTCCAGTCAGTAATGTGCCGGCTGACACATCGCTATCGCGAGCAGGCTCGCTCCCACAGGGGCGGCGGCGGGGATCAGAAATTCAGGGTCTGCTTGAGCCGCTGCGCTGCCGGCATATCGCTGGGTATGACCATCGCATAGTTGTAGCCCGGGCCGGACCAGTACTCGGCTTGCAGCTCGCCGTCACGGCGGCTGCCACGAGGGAGCAGGAAGTTTTTCGGGCCCGGTGGGCGCACGTAGAAGCTGATCTTCTGACCGCTTTGGTCCTGGTAAACCACCATGGCCGCCGCCCCTTGCTCGGTGCTGAGCAAGCGCCCGCTGACCGGCTTGAAGCCCGCGCCCGACAGGTCGGGCAGTCGGTCGGCCTGGGTGAAGTAGCGGTCGAGCCAGCCTTGCATGCTCCGCTCGTCGCCCGTCTGGTAATCGGCTGGCAGGATACCTTGCTGGGCAATCAACCGGTACGCCTGCAGGGCATCGGCCATGGGGGCTGCGGCGCTGAGCAGGGTCATTTGCCGCGCTTGCCAGCCACCGAAGCCTCCCACGCTGACGGCCAGCAACAACATCGCGGCGCTGGCCAGGTGGCGGCGGGAGCGATGTTTCAGGTGCTGGCGAATCATCGCCGGGTCGAGGTCCGGGTTGGGCGGCTGCTGCAAGGTTCCACTCAGGGCCGTGCGCAGGTGCTGCGCGTCCTGTTGCCAGGCTCGGACCCGGGCGGCGACTTCAGGCTGGTTGGCCAGGTAGGCCTGCACCAGGCGCTGGTCGGCCTCGCTCAGTTGGCGATCGACGTAGGCGTGCAGGTCGCTGTCGCTGGGGGGGATGTTGATCATTTGAGTATCCGCAGGGCAGGGCGGGTGATTTCGCCGTCGCTGAGTTGGCGCAAGGCCTGGCGGGCGCGGGACAGGCGGGACATTACCGTGCCGGTCGGCACGCCGAGGATGTCGGCGACTTGCTGGTAACTCAAGCCTTCCACCGACACCCAGAGCAACAGGGCACGCTGTTCCGTCGTGAGCTGATCGAAGGCCTGCAGGGACGATTGTGCGATCACGCTACGCTCGGCCGAAGGATGGGCGTCATCGCGACCGGTGAAAAACTCCAGCATGCGCGCGTACCGCCGGGAGCGGCGATGGCCGTCGAGAAACTGCCGATACAGAATCGAAAACAACCAGGCCCGCAGGTCGCCGTCCGGGCGCTTGTCGGTCCATTTGGACAACGCCCGTTCCAGGCACATCTGCACCAGGTCGTCGGCATTGCTCGGGTTGCGCGTCAGCGACACGGCAAAACGCCGTAGCCTGGGGATGAGTTCGCGCAACTGTTCGTCGAGTGCGTTCATAGGGTGTGGCTTCTGTGGGCAGTCACTGCACCGGGACTGGAAAGACGACCCACGAACGAGATTATTCCAGGGCAGGAAAAATAAATACGAGGCATGGGAATAAACCTGACGGTCCTTCGTCTGACGGGTCCATTTCCAACGAATGGCCTCGCGCCCTGGAGCTTTCTCATGGTTGATCCTTCATCCTCGTCGAGCCGGCCACCCTTGAGTGCCGCCGCCCTGACATTGCGCCTGAGCGGCATCGCCGTGATTGTTGCCGCGTTGGCCGGGGCGTTTGCCTACGTCAATGGCAGCCTCGACCCACAGCGCCTGACACCGCAGGCGCTGGTCAATGTCCTGGAAAAAAACAACGGCGTTCACCCGGGCTTTCGCCGTAACCACTCCAAAGGTGTCTGCGTCGTGGGCTATTTCCAAAGCACGGGCGAGGCCAGCGCCTATTCCAGCGCCCAAGTGTTCTCGCAGCCGCAAACGCCGGTGGTCGGGCGTTTCGCCTTGCCCAGCGGCAACCCCTATGCACCGGACGCAAGCGTGCCGATTCGCAGCCTGGCGCTGCGTTTTACCCAGGCCAACGGCCAGCAGTGGCGCACTGGCATGAACAGCATGCCGGTGTTTCCGGTGGGCACGCCCGAAGCCTTCTACCAACTGCAGCAAGCCCAGTCGCCGGACCCCGCCACAGGAAAACCGAACCCTGCGGCCGTACCGGCGTTCTTTGCCGCTCACCCCGAAGCCGCGCCATTCCTGCAATGGATCAAGACCGCCAAGCCGTCGGCCAGTTATGCCAGCGAAACTTACAACGGCATCAACGCGTTCTATCTGGTCAACCCCGCCGGGCAACGCCAGGCGGTGCGCTGGGGCGTGGTGCCGATGACTCAGGACGCTGCGGATACGACGCCACCCCAGGGGGCCGACTTCCTCGAGCAAGACTTGGTGAAGCGTCTCGCCGCCGGGCCGTTGCGCTGGCAACTGAACATCACCTTGGCCAACCCGGGTGATCCGGTGAACGACGCCAGCAAGGCCTGGCCCGCTGACCGCAAGGTACTCAATGCCGGCACGCTGGTGTTGGAGCGTACCCAGGCGCAGGACAACGGCGAATGCCGCGACATCAACTATGACCCGCTGATCTTGCCCCAAGGGATCGAAGGTTCCGACGATCCGCTGCTGGTCGCGCGCTCCGCTGCCTATGCCAGTTCCTACCTGCGGCGCACCAGCGAAGTGAACCAATTGCCCGCCCACCAGGAGTCCCGCCCATGAGCGCCCCTCGTCACTTTGCACCGCTGGCTCGGTTGCTGCACTGGCTGATGGCATTGATGATCATCGCCATGCTGTTTATCGGCGCGGGCATGGTCGCCTCGGTGTCCGAGCGCCATGAATGGCTGCTTCAGTTGCACAAGCCATTGGGTATCGCGATTTTGCTGTTGGTGATCGTGCGCCTGGTGGTGCGCTTCAGTACCCGACAACCACCGCTGCCGGCCGATCTGCCAGGCTGGCAAGTGTTGGCGGCGAAGGCTTCGCATGTATTGCTGTACGCCTTGATGCTGGTTCTGCCGCTGCTGGGCTGGGGCATGATTTCGGCGGCGGGGGATCCGGTGATGCTCGGCAATTGGTTGCAACTGCCCTCGATCCTGCCAGCGCACGCCCAGACGTTCGCGCTGCTGCGCAAGGCCCACGGGTACCTGGCTTACTTGCTGTTCCTGACTGTGCTGGTGCATCTGGCGGCGGCGTTGTTTCACGCGTGGGTGCGTCGGGATGAGGTGTTGGACAGCATGTTGCGCGGCAAGGGTTGATGGTGGGAGCAAAGCTTGCTCGCGATACAGGCGACTCGGTTTCAGAAAGACCTCACCGCCTATATCGCGAGCAAGCTTTGCTCCCACATTGTTCCCACTCAGGGAAGCACCTTGGACAAGGGTTGATCAGGTCATTGGATCAGCGCAACTCGTCGACCATGGCCTCGATGGTGCTCAACACATCCTTGCCCAGTTGCATCGAGCGTTTGCCAGACCAGCCGGTGATCGGGTTCGGGTGATCGTTGTGGTCCTTGAACGGCATTTCCAGGGTCAGGGACAGGCAGTCATATTTCTGCCCGACCGCATTACAGGCCAGGGTCATGTTGGCCTGGCCCGGTTCGTCGCGGGTGTAGCCGTGAGCTGTCTGGAAGTCTTTGGTCTGGTGCTTGAGATGGCTGCGAAAGCGCTCTTCGAGTTTGGCGATGCGTGGCGTGTAGCCTGGGTTGCCTTCGCAACCGGCGGTGAAGACGTGGGGGATTTCCTCATCGCCGTGAGCGTCGAGGAACAGATCGACGCCGTACTTTTCCATTTGCTGTTGTACGAAAAAAACCTCGGGGCTGATTTCCGGACTGGCGTTCTGCCAGGCACGGTTGAGATCCTGGCCCATGGCGTTGGTTCGCAGATGACCGTGGAATGCGCCGTCGGGGTTCATGTTCGGTACCAGGTACAGATCGGCCTTGGCGAGCAACCGGTTCAGTTGCGCATCGTCATGGTGCTGGAGGCGCTCGATCACGCCCTCCATGAACCATTCGGCCATGTGCTCACCGGGGTGCTGCTGGGCGATGATCCAGATTTTGCGTCGGCCTTCGGCACCGTTGCCCTTGCGCAGCAGTTGAATGTCACGGCCTTCCACGCTTTTACCAACGGCCAATAGCTCGGTGCCGGCCTTGTGCTGCGCTTGTTCGATCAGCCAATCATGACGACCGCGGCTGTAGGGTTCGAAGTAGGCGAACCAGGCGTGGGGTTGTTCGGCCTCCAGATGAAAGCGCAGGGCGTCGCCTTCAAACTGGGTCGGAATGCGGAACCAATTGACGTGGTCGTAGGAGGCAACGGTCTGGTAGCCCGTCCAGGCCTTGTTATAGGACGATTGACTGGCGTTGAGCAGGCGGAAGGAATATTCCTGGCCGACATGCAGGCCGCTGGCCTTGAAGTGGAACCACTGGAAATGGGCACTGCGGGTGTCGGGCCTGATCTTGAGCAACGACTGCAACGGGTTGCTGATGTCGACGACCTCGATGTTGCCGCTGTCGAAATTGGCACTGATATCAAAGGAAGATTTAGCCACGGTCACGATTCCTGGAAAGGATTTTCATGCCGTTACTTTACACGCAAGGAAGGCGAATCGAGACGATTTAAGTCACGTAAACGAGGGGGCGTCCTCCCTGGACGCCGAGCCAGCTTAGAGAGTCTGCAATTGATTCTCAAGTGCTGGTTAGCGATAGATTTCGCCTGTGTGGCGGGAGGGCTCTTGTAAACGGATATTCATTTGCTATCATCGCCGCCACCGAATTGGCAGCATCCAAAAAGACTTCATTAGCCTGAAGCCATAAGCCGAAAAATCGGCAAAAAAAGACCCGGCAAAAAGCCGGGTCAAAAACCGTGATTAGCCTGATGAGGAGATATTCCAGAAGTCCGACCTAAGGTCTTCTGGTCTATCGACTGATCTCGCGACCAGCTGATGCAATAATAATCATTATCATTTGCAAGTCAAATGGTTTTATCGCATCGATTGGAAAATTTTTCTCGTCGTTCGCGTTCGCGACGACATTCCCAATGTGTTACTCCTAGCGGGCAGGGTAACCATCCAGGGATCGGTCAAGCATCACCTTGACCAGATCGATCATGTGCACCACCGAAAATGCCAGGTCACGGCTCGAACCATTCAACTGGTTGGCGGACTCGTGGGCGGTCGCCGCGGCACAACGCAGCAGGTCGCACGCATGAACGAGGGCTTCTTCTGCGCTGATATTGTGGTTGACGTCGAAGAAGCGATGTTCTGCCGGTGCCTGCGAAACACCTGGTTTCAGGTAGTAGTCGAGGGCACGTTTGGCCGCCGGACAATCCTGCAAGGGAGGAAACGTACCGTCGAAAGGGCTGCTGGGCTGGTCTTTGCTGGGTGTATCCATGGTGATGGAAATCTCCGTGTAGGGGGCTGAACTCCTGAATCCAGAATAGTACTTATCGTAATTGTGACGATAATTTAAATACTACAATTTGTGTTTTGAATGGTCACAGTCACCCACGTATCGTGCCGCACATGGATAAATGGATAGAGTTGGTCAAGGCCAAGATGAAGGAGCTGCGCATCACGCAAGTGGTGCTCGCGGAGCGGTTGGGAATGTCCCAGGGCGGCGTCGGCCATTGGCTGACCAAGCGCCGGCAACCCAGTGTCGAAGACATGAACCGGGTCCTGCGGGAGCTGGGGCTGGAGTTTCTGGAGGTGGCAATGGTGATTCGCGAGCCGGACACCTCCACGGACGAAGGCATGGCCCTGGCGCAGAAGTACAACCCGTACTTCCGCTACCCGGTCAGTGAATGGCATGAGGTTGGCGGGGTTCGCGAAGGTGATCCTGGCGCCTACAGCCAGGCGCGCTACGAGCTGACGGACTACCACGCCCTGGGCGATGCATTCTGGCTGGTAGTGGTGGGCGATGCGATGACCGCACCCAGCGGGTTGAGCATTCCCGAGGGCATGTCGATCCTGGTGGATCCGGCCATCGAGGCGGTGCCTGGCAAACTGGTGGTCGCCTGCTTGCCTGGCAGCAGTGACGCGACCTTTCGCAAATTGATCGAAGAGAGCGGTCAGCGTTACCTGGTTCCGCTCAATCCGACTTACCCGAAAACCCTGTACACCGAACAGTGCCGCCTCATCGGTGTGGTGGTGCAGGCCACCATCAGGTTCTGACTGGATCGGCCCTGGGAGCGGGCCGATTCCTATTCTTCGAACGCCACCAGGGCGCAGCCTTCGCTGACCATTTCACCTTCCTGGCAGTACAACGCCTTGATCACACCGGCCTTCGGCGCACGAATGCTGTGCTCCATTTTCATGGCCTCCAGTACCACCAGTTGCGCCCCGGCTTCCACCGTCTGGCCGACACTCACCAATACCCGCACGATACTGCCATTCATGGGCGCAGCCAGGCCACCTTGATGGCTGTGGCTGGCCTCGGCGGCGGCCAGAGGGTCGTACAGGTCGATCCGGTGCAGGTCACCCGCCCATTGCAGATACAGGCTATCGCCCCGGCGAATGGCCCGATGGCTGCGGCGCAGGCCGTGCTGCTCGATTATCAGTTGCTCGCCCTTGAGTTCCGCGCGGCGGGCGCTGATGTCCAGCGTTATCGCGCGATCCTGGCCTTCGCAGCTCAGGTGCAGGGTGGTTTCCCTGGGCAGCCCCAGGCGCAGCCCGGTGGTGCTGGCCCAAGGTGAATCGGCGTCATCACCGCGTACGCGCGGTGTCAGGCTCAAGGCGAATCCCTGGGCGGCTGCGGACCAGAACGCGTCATCCAATTCGCCAGGCTCTGGCAGTAATTGCGCCTGGTAACGTGGGATAAATCCGGTATCCAGCTCCGCCGCCGCAAAAGCGGGGTGGGCCACGATTCGTCGCAGAAAACCAATGTTGGTTTTCAGCCCGCCAATGGCAAATTCGTCGAGCATGCTCAACAGCCGCAAGCGCGCCTGCTCACGGTCTTCACCCCAGGCAATCAGCTTGCCGAGCATCGGGTCGTAGAACGGCGAGATCTCGTCACCTTCCTCCACACCACTGTCGACCCGCCGCCCCGGCCCCTCGGCCGATTCGCGATACAACGCCAGGCGCCCGGTGGCCGGCAGGAAATCGTTGACCGGATCCTCGGCATACAGCCGTACTTCGATGGCGTGACCCAGCAGCGGCACTTGCGTTTGAGTGATCGGCAATGGCTCGCCTTGGGCGACGCGGATCTGCCAGGCCACCAGGTCCAGTCCGGTGATCGCTTCGGTGACCGGATGCTCGACTTGCAACCGGGTGTTCATCTCCATGAAGAAAAACTCGCCCCGCGCATCCAGCAGAAACTCCACCGTACCGGCTCCGACATAACCAATCGCCTGGGCCGCGCGCACGGCGGCTTCGCCCATCGCCCGCCGCAGTTGCGGGGTCAGGCCGGGCGCGGGGGCTTCTTCCACCACTTTCTGGTGGCGGCGCTGGATCGAGCAATCGCGTTCGTTGAGGTACAGGCAGTTGCCGTGTTGGTCGGCAAATACCTGGATTTCCACATGGCGCGGCTTGAGCAGGTATTTCTCCACCAGCATCCGTGAGTCGCCGAACGAGGACTGCGCTTCACGCTGGGCCGAGGCCAGGGCTTCGGCCAGTTGGCTGACGTCCTCGACGACTTTCATGCCCTTGCCGCCACCGCCAGCGGTGGCCTTGAGCAAAACCGGGTAGCCGATGCGCTCGGCGGCGTCGCGAAAGGTGTCCAGGTCCTGGGCTTCGCCGTGATAACCGGGCACCAGGGGCACCCCGGCAGTTTCCATCAAGGTCTTGGCCGCCGATTTGCTGCCCATGGCATCAATGGCCGAGGCCGGTGGGCCAAGGAAGATCAGCCCGGCGTCTTCAATCGCCCGGGCGAACCCGGCGTTCTCGGACAGAAAGCCATAGCCGGGGTGGATGGCCTGGGCGCCGCTGGCTTTTGCGGCGGCGATCAATTTGTCGATTTGCAGGTAGCTGTCGGCGGCCTTGCTGCCGCCCAGGTCGACGCGAATGTCGGCTTCGCGGCTGTGGCGGGCATCGCGGTCGGTGGCGCTGTGTACGGCAACGGTGGTCAGGCCCATGGCCTTGGCGGTGCGCATCACGCGGCAGGCGATTTCGCCACGGTTGGCCACCAGCAATGTGGTGAGGGCGGGTGCGCTCATCGACGCGGCTCCTTATGACTCGATTCGGCTTGCCAGTTCGGCGCGCGCTTTTGCAGGAAGGCCCGCAGACCTTCCTGGCCCTCCGGGCTGACGCGAATACGGGCGATGGCGTTTTCGGTGTAGCGCCGCAGCGCCGGGGTCAGGGCGCCGTTACCGACTTCGCGCAACAGTTCCTTGCTGGCGCGCATGGCCGCCGGGCTGTTGAGCAACAGATTGTCGATCCATTGCTCGACTTGCTGGTCGAGGGTTTCGGCCGGGTAACTTTCCGACAGCAAACCGATTTCTTTCGCGCGTTGCCCGTCGAAGCGTTCTGCAGTCAGGGCATAACGACGCGCCGCACGCTCGCCGATGGCTTGCACCACGAACGGGCTGATCACCGCCGGCGCCAGGCCAATGCGCACTTCCGATAGACAGAACTGTGCTTCATCAGCGCCAATGGCCATGTCACAGGCGCTGATAAGCCCCAGTGCGCCACCGAACGCCGCACCCTGGACGATGGCTAGCGTGGGAATCTTCAGCTTGGCGAGGTTGTACATCAGCTCCGCCAGTTCCCGGGCATCATCGAGGTTGGTGTGGTAGTCGAGCTCGGCCGATTGCTGCATCCAGGCCAGGTCGGCGCCAGCGCTGAAATGCTTGCCGCGCCCGCGGATCAGCAGGAAACGCAAGTTTGGATCGCTGCTGACGTGGTCCAGGGCAAGGATCAGTTCGCGGATCATTTCGGCGTTGAACGCGTTGTTTTTCGACTCGCGGCTGAGCCACAGGGTGGCAACGCCCCGTGGGTCGGTGTGCAGTTCGAGGGTGTTGAAGTTATCCATGGTCGTTCCCCGTTTACATCCGGAACACGCCGAAGCGGCTCGGTTCGATAGGCGCGTTCAGTGACGCGGACAAGGCCAGGCCCAGTATGTCGCGGGTCTGGGCCGGGTCGATGACGCCGTCGTCCCACAGCCTGGCGCTGGAATAATAGGGGTGGCCCTGTTCTTCGTATTGATCGAGGATCGGCTGCTTGATCTCGGCTTCCTGCTGGGCGCTGAAGGGATGGCCGCTGCGTTCGGCCTGCTCGCGCTTGACCTGCACCAGCACGCCGGCCGCCTGTTCGGCGCCCATCACGCCAATCCGCGCGTTTGGCCACATCCACAGGAACCGTGGGTCGTAGGCGCGACCGCACATGCCATAGTTGCCCGCGCCGAAGCTGCCGCCGATGATCACGGTGAATTTCGGCACTTTGGCACAGGCGACCGCCGTCACTAGCTTGGCACCATGCTTGGCGATGCCGCCCGCTTCGTACTTCTGCCCGACCATGAAGCCGGTGATGTTCTGCAGGAACAGCAGCGGAATCCCGCGCTGACACGCCAGTTCGATGAAGTGCGCGCCTTTCTGCGCGGCCTCGGCGAAGAGGATGCCGTTGTTGGCGAGGATCGCGACCGGGTAGCCGTGCAAGTGAGCGAAGCCGCACACCAGCGTCGTTCCGAACAGCGCCTTGAATTCGTCGAACACCGAACCGTCTACCAGGCGCGCGATCACTTCCCGGACATCGAACGGTTGCTTGGCGTCGGCCGAAACCACACCGTACAGCTCATCGATCGAGTACAGCGGGGCGATGGGCAGGTGTTGCTGCAACTGCCCCTGTTTGTGCCAGTTGAGGTTGGCGACGCTACGACGGGCCAGGGCCAGGGCATGTTCGTCGCTGTCGGCGTAATGGTCGGCCACCCCGGAAATCTTGCAATGCACGTCGGCCCCGCCCAAGTCTTCGGCACTGACCACCTCGCCGGTGGCGGCTTTCACCAACGGTGGTCCGGCGAGGAAAATCGTCGCCTGCTGGCGGACCATGATCGCCTCGTCCGCCATGGCCGGCACATAGGCGCCACCAGCGGTGCAGGAACCCATGACCACGGCAATCTGCGGGATGCCCTGGGCACTCATGTTGGCCTGGTTGAAGAAGATCCGGCCGAAGTGCTCGCGGTCCGGGAACACTTCGTCCTGGCGTGGCAGGTTGGCGCCGCCCGAATCCACCAGGTAAATGCACGGTAGGCGATTTTGCTGGGCGATGGTCTGGGCGCGCAGGTGCTTCTTCACCGTCAGTGGATAATAAGAGCCACCTTTGACCGTCGCGTCGTTGGCGACAATCATGCATTCGACGCCTTCCACGCGACCAATGCCGGCAATCACGCCGGCCGCCGGCACATCTTCGCCATAGACTTCGTGAGCCGCCAACGGGCTGATCTCCAAAAACGGCGAGCCCGGATCCAGCAGCCGGTTGATGCGCTCACGGGGCAGCAACTTGCCCCGCGACGTATGCCGTTCCTGGGCCTTGGGGCCGCCGCCTTGGCGCACTTGCGCGAGCAAGGTGCGCAGGGCCTCGACGTGTCCGAGCATCGCATCGCGGTTGGCTATGAACTCCGGGGAGCGTGGGTTGAGCTGAGTGTGCAGCGTGGCCATGGTCAGCTCCGTTAGCGGGTTTCGTTGAACAGTTCGCGGCCGATCAACATCCGACGAATCTCACTGGTGCCAGCACCGATTTCGTACAGCTTGGCGTCACGCAGCAGGCGACCGGCCGGGAATTCATTGATGTAGCCGTTGCCACCGAGGATCTGGATGGCGTCGAGGGCCATTTGCGTGGCGCGTTCGGCGCTGTAGAGGATCACCCCGGCGGCGTCCTTGCGGGTGGTTTCGCCGCGCTCGCAGGCCTGGGCCACGGCATATAGATAAGCGCGGCTGGCGTTGAGCTGGGTGTACATGTCGGCGACCTTGCCCTGGATCAGCTGGAATTCGCCGATGCTTTGGCCGAATTGCTTGCGGTCGTGGATGTACGGCACGATCAGGTCCATGCACGCCTGCATGATCCCGGTCGGACCGCCGGAGAGTACGACGCGCTCGTAATCGAGACCGCTCATCAGCACTTTCACGCCGCCATTGAGCACACCGAGGATGTTTTCTTCCGGCACTTCGACGTCATCGAAAAACAGCTCGCAGGTGTTGGAGCCACGCATGCCGAGCTTGTCGAACTTGTTGCTGCGGCTGAAGCCTTTCCAGTCGCGCTCGACGATGAAGGCGGTGATGCCGTGGGGACCTTTTTCCAGGTCGGTCTTGGCGTAGATCACATAGGTGTTGGCATCGGGACCGTTGGTGATCCAGGTCTTGCTGCCGTTGAGCACGTAACGGTCGCCACGCTTGTCGGCCCGCAGTTTCATGGAGACCACGTCGGAGCCGGCGTTCGGCTCGCTCATGGCCAGGGCGCCGATGTGTTCGCCGCTGATCAGCTTGGGCAGGTACTTGGTTTTCTGTTCGTGGTTGCCGTTGCGGTTGATCTGGTTCACGCAGAGGTTGGAGTGGGCACCGTAGGAGAGGGCGACCGAGGCCGAGCCGCGACTGATTTCTTCCATTGCCACCACGTGGGCCAGGTAGCCCAGGCCAGCACCGCCATATTCTTCCGGTACGGTAATGCCCAGCAGGCCCATGTCGCCGAACTTGCGCCACATGTCGGCGGGAAACAGGTTATCGATATCGATCTGCGCTGCTCGCGGCGCCAGTTCGGCCTTGACGAAGGCCTGCACCTGGTCGCGGAGCATGTCGATGGTTTCGCCGAGGGCAAAATTCAGGGATGGGTAGCTCATGGGACACCTTTGGCTTTTTTATCGGGTGTGGAGAGTGGCGGGATGGCTCTCACCTTTACGTTAACGTAAGCCTGCGACGAGAAGCTGTCAATCGCCCTTTACGTTAACGTCAACTTGAGCGAGAGTAACTGTGCTCTGCATCAGGTTCACCGCTACACCCACTAATAAAGACAAGAGGGGGCGTCATGGATCAACCCGGTTCGCATTCGCAGCTCAGCTACACCCGTGGCTCCCAGGCCAAGGCCTTGTTGGCGCAAACCATCGGCGAGGTTTTCGACCAGACCGTAGCCCGGTATCCAGAGGGCGAGGCGCTGGTGGTTCGCCATCAATCGCTACGCTATACCTGGCAACAACTGGCCGAGGCCGTCGATCTGCACGCCCGCGCCTTGTTGGCGTTGGGCTTGAAAACCGGTGATCGCCTTGGCGTGTGGGCGCCCAATTGCGCCCAGTGGTGCATCAGCCAGTTCGCCAGTGCGAAGATCGGCGTCATTCTGGTCAACATCAATCCGGCCTATCGGGTTTCTGAACTCGAATACGTGCTCAAACAATCCGGATGCCAATGGCTGGTGTGTGCCGGGGCGTTCAAGACCTCGGATTATCACGCCATGTTGCAAACGCTGGCGCCAGAGCTGGCAGAGCAATCGATCGGCCACCTGCAGAGTGAGCGCTTGCCGGATTTGCGAGGCGTGATCAGCCTCGATCCCCAGCCGCCTTCAGGCTTTCTGCCCTGGGCGCAATTGGCAGGCCTTGGTGCGGCGGTTACGCCTGAACAACTGGCCGAGCGTCAGGCCAGCCTGCATTTCGATCAGCCGGTGAACATCCAGTACACCTCCGGCACCACCGGCTTTCCCAAGGGCGCGACCCTCAGCCATCACAACATTCTCAATAACGGTTACATGGTCGGCGAAAGCCTGGGCCTGAGCGCTGGCGATCGGTTGGTGATCCCGGTGCCGCTCTACCATTGCTTCGGCATGGTCATGGGCAACCTGGGTTGCATGACTCACGGCAGCACCATGATCTACCCCAACGATTCCTTCGACCCGTTGCTGACGCTAAAGGCCGTGGCCGAGGAAAAAGCCACTGCACTGTATGGCGTGCCCACCATGTTCATCGCCATGCTGGACCAGCCACTGCGAGGTGATTTTGACTTGTCCAGCCTGCGCACCGGGATCATGGCAGGCGCCACATGCCCCATCGAAGTGATGCGGCGGGTCATCAACGAAATGCACATGGCGCAAGTGCAGATTGCCTACGGCATGACGGAAACCAGCCCGGTGTCATTGCAGACTGGTCCTTCAGACGAACTGGAATTGCGCGTGACCACCGTCGGCCGCACCCAGCCGCAACTGGAAAGCAAAATTATCGATGAGGCAGGCAATGTCGTCCCGTGTGGCGCCGTTGGCGAACTGTGTACCCGTGGTTACAGCGTGATGCTGGGTTACTGGAACAACCCCAAGGGCACCGCCGATGCCATCGACTCCGATGGCTGGATGCACACCGGTGACCTGGCGACCATGGACGAGCAGGGCTATGTGCGCATTGTCGGACGTAACAAGGACATGATCATCCGTGGTGGCGAGAATGTTTATCCGCGCGAGCTGGAAGAGTTCTTCTTCACCCATCCGGCCGTGGCGGACGTGCAAGTGATCGGCATTCCGTGTTCGCGCTACGGCGAGGAAATCGTCGCCTGGATCAAGTTCCATCCCGGCCACAGCGCCAGCGAGCAAGAGCTGCAAGCCTGGTGCAAGGAGCGCATTGCCCACTTCAAGACGCCGCGTCATTTCAAATTCGTCGAGGAATTCCCGATGACGGTCACCGGCAAGATCCAGAAATTCCGCATGCGCGAAATCAGCATCGAAGAACTGCGCAAGAAGGAAGACTAGCCACAAGACCTGTGGGCGCGAGCCTGCTCGCGATGCGGTGTGTCGGTCAAAGCGCTGTGGCTGATACACCGCCTTCCAAACAACCGAAAAACCAAAACCCCAGACAGCACAAAGGGGAGCCGAAGCTCCCCTTTAATTTTGTCGTCGCGTGCTCTTTTTTTATTATTGAGGGGCGGCCTGTTGTTGTTTTTGGCAGCCGTGGCCCTTTACCGCTGTTTTTGGCGATCCCCATCCGGGATCAAGAGCAAACGTATTTTTTTGAGCGCTGATCTGCTTTTTCGCCTTGCGATCCAACCGATTCGGGAGCTACCTGAAGGTAGTTTTATTATTCTCTGCCCGGTTGCGGGTTGCTTCTGGAAGCACCCTGAAAAGCACATCTTCTCCAAAAAAATCTGTTAGCTGCGTCTCTGCCGTGTTGTTTTTGTTATGTCAGAGTCGTTTCGTCTTGTTTTTATTGGGTTTGCTGCGTTTTTTTATTCTTGTTATGCCAGAGATATAGCAGGTGGCGTGCCAACTTTTAAAAACTCATATAAATCAATGAGTTGTGTTTTTAGGCTGAAAAATCTGACGGGCCAAACCTGACAAATTGTTTCCGTGTTACTCGTTTCGCCGCTGTTACAAAGCCAGCGGTAACACCTCACTGTGCGCTACGGGCCTTGGCGACACGCGACCCGCTAGGACGACCGAGCACATCACAGATCTGCCGACCCGCGGCAATCAGGGCATTCAGATCGACACCGGTTTCGATACCCAGCCCATCGAGCAGGTACAGCACGTCTTCGGTGGCAACGTTACCGCTGGCGCCCTTGGCATAAGGGCAGCCGCCAAGGCCGGCGATGGAGCTGTCGAACACCGCGATGCCTTCCAGCAGGCTGGCGTACACGTTGGCCATGGCCTGGCCGTAGGTATCGTGGAAGTGTCCGGCGAGCTTGTCCCGCGGCACCTCGGCGCCCACCACTTCGAACATCCGGCGTGTGGCGCCAGCGGTGCCTGTGCCAATGGTGTCACCCAGGGAGACCTCGTAGCAGCCCATCGCATACAGTTCCCGAGCGACCCAAGCCACCTGCTCAGGCTTGACCGCACCTTCATAGGGGCAGCCCAGTACGCAGGACACGTAGCCGCGCACACTGACGCCGTGCTGCCTGGCGGCCTCCATGATCGGCGCGAAGCGCTCCAGGCTTTCCTTGATAGAGCAGTTGATGTTGCGCTGGGAGAACGCTTCGGACGCGGCGGCGAATACCGCGACTTCTTTTACGCCCGCCGCCAGCGCGTCTTCAAAGCCCCGTAGGTTTGGTGCCAGAGCGCCATAGGTCACACCCGGCTTGCGCTGGATCTGCGCGAACACCTCGGCGGAGCCGGCCATTTGTGGCACCCACTTGGGCGAGACGAAACTGCCGACTTCGATGTAGCCCAGGCCGGCGGCGCTCAAGGCATCTACCAGGCGCACCTTGTCGGCGACGCTGATGGGCTGTGCTTCATTCTGCAGGCCGTCACGAGGGCCGACTTCGATCAAGCGTACAAAGGAGGGGAGGGACATGGGGATTGACCTGTGGTGGGGGTGCCAATATATCGAGAGCAATGATGAGCCATTGTGGGAGCGAGCAGGCTCGCTCCCACAGTTTTTTCAGAAAGTGTTACTGGACGATTTCCTCGCCTTTGATCGTTTGCTCCAGCGCCTGGATACAGCGTTCTTCAGCGGTGTCGAGTTCCAGCTTCATCTGTTCGATGTCCAGCAATTGCTGTTCGAGTTGTTCCCGGCGCTCGGCGATTTTCGCCAGCATGCTGTGCAATTGCTTCTGATTGCCGCTGGAGGGATCGTAGAGTTCGATCAGCTCGCGGCACTCGGCCAGGGAAAAACCGATGCGCTTGCCCCGCAGGATCAACTTCAGGCTGACCTTGTCCCGCGGCGAGTAAATACGTTCCTGGCCCCGTCGCTCCGGGCTCAACAGGCCTTGTTCTTCATAGAAGCGGATGGCCCGGGTGGTGATATCCAGCTCGCGGGCGAGGTCGGAGATGCTGTAGGTCTGACTGCTCATGAACGCGCTCGAAACGAAAGGGACTGGCGCTAAGCTAATGGCAGGTTGACGTTCGCGTCAAGCAATGAGGTTTTGCACACGAAACCTGTGGGAGCGAGCCTGCTCGCGATAGCGTCGAATCAGTCGCCATGGCATTGGCTGGTCTACCGCTATCGCGAGCAGGCTCGCTCCCACAATATTATCGTCTTCTAAACCGTATCGAGCTTCTTCTCATGCGCCGTCACCTGCTGGCACAGCTCGATCATCTGCTCGCGCATCCAGCGGTTGGCGGGGTCCTGGTCGGTGCTTTCGTGCCAGTACAAGTGGGTTTCCACCGGTGGCACGTCGTTGACCGGGAGCAGGAAGGCGTGCAAATCGTGACGACGGGCAAAGCGTTCGGGAACGGTCATGACCATATCGGTCTGCTGTAGCACCTGGGAGGCCATCAGGTAGTGCTGGGAGCGCAGGGCGATCTTGCGCTGGATGCCCATCTTGCCGAGGGCCAGGTCGACATAACCCAGGCCGTTGCGGCGACTCGAAATATGCACGTGGGTCTGGGCCAGGTAATCGTCGAGGCTGATCTTTTCCTTGCCCGCCAATGGATGGCCCTTGCGCATGGCGCACACGTAGCGATCTTCCATCAACTTGACGTGGCGCACCTGCGGGTCGGTGTTGAGCGGCGCGTCGACGGCGAAATCGAGGCGGCCGGCGGCCAGTTCCTTGGTGGTTTCACGGCGCTTGGAGAGGAAGCTTTCGATCGCCACGGTCGGTGCCAGGCGGCGCAGGCGTTGGAACAGCAGGGGCAGGATCACGCCTTCAGTGAGGTCGGTCATGCTGATGCGGTAGGTCTTGACCGCCTGCAACGGGTTGAAGATCCGGCTTTCCTGCACCGATACCCGCAGCAGCGACAAGGCGTTGCGCACCGGACCGATGATGTTCTGGGCCATGGGTGTCGGCACCATCCCTTGGGCAGTGCGCACGAAGAGTGGGTCGTTGAAGGTCTCCCGCAGGCGGGCCAGGGCATTGGACACGGCCGGCTGAGTGATGCCGACGATCTGCCCGGCGCGGGTCAGGTTGGCTTCGGTGTAGATCGCATCGAAGACAATGAAAAGGTTGAGGTCGACCTTGCTCAGATTCATGGCGCTGCACTCTTGTTCTTGGGCTTGTTGTGAGGTGCCGGGTGGCGATGAGAATCAGTGAAACATATATCAGTGATGAATGTTAATACACGCCGAGAATAGGTTAGGTAAATTTTCGTAGCTGAACTAGCATCGATTTCATGACCTAAAACAACCTCTGCCCAGAAGGTGCTGCTCATGGATTTTGCGTATTCCCCCAAGGTTCAGGAACTGCGTGAACGTGTCACGTCGTTCATGGATGCCTACGTCTACCCAGCCGAAGCGGTGTTCGAACGGCAAGTGGCCGAAGGCGACCGCTGGCAACCCACGGCCATCATGGAAGAGCTCAAGGCCAAGGCGAAGGCTGAAGGTTTGTGGAACCTGTTCCTGCCAGAATCCGAGCTGGGTGCCGGCCTGACCAACCTGGAATATGCGCCATTGGCGGAGATCATGGGCCGTTCGCTGTTGGGGCCGGAGCCGTTCAACTGCTCGGCGCCGGACACCGGCAACATGGAAGTACTGGTGCGTTATGCCAATGAAGAACAAAAGCAGCGCTGGCTCGAGCCACTGCTGCGCGGCGAGATTCGCTCGGCCTTTGCCATGACCGAGCCGGACGTCGCCTCCTCGGACGCCACCAACATGGCCGCCCGTGCTGAGCGTGACGGTGATGAATGGGTGATCAACGGCAAGAAGTGGTGGACTTCAGGGGCCTGTGACCCGCGCTGCAAAATCCTGATCTTCATGGGCCTGAGCAATCCCGATGCGCCACGGCATGCCCAGCACTCGATGATCCTGGTTCCGGTGGATACGCCTGGGGTAAAAATCGTCCGGCCACTGCCGGTGTTCGGCTACGACGATGCGCCGCACGGGCATGCCGAAGTGCTGTTCGATAATGTGCGGGTGCCGTACGAAAATGTCTTGTTGGGTGAAGGACGTGGTTTCGAAATTGCCCAGGGTCGCCTCGGTCCTGGTCGCATTCATCACTGCATGCGTTCCATCGGCATGGCCGAGCGCGCCTTGGAATTGATGTGCAAGCGGGCCGTCAGCCGCACGGCCTTCGGCCAGCCGTTGGCGCGCCTGGGCGGTAACGTCGACAAGATTGCCGACTCGCGAATGGAAATCGACATGGCGCGCCTGCTGACCTTGAAGGCGGCGTATATGATGGACACCGTTGGCAATAAAGTGGCGAAAAGCGAAATCGCCCAGATCAAGGTCGTCGCGCCGAACGTGGCCTTGAAAGTCATCGACAGGGCGATCCAGATCCACGGTGGCGCCGGGGTCTCCAACGATTTCCCGCTGGCCTACATGTACGCCATGCAACGGACCCTGCGCCTGGCCGACGGCCCCGATGAAGTCCACCGCGCCGCCATCGGCAAGTTCGAGATTGGCAAGTACGTGCCCAAGGAGATGTTGCGTAGCGGGCGCTGAAGACCTGTTTCACCCTGGCAACGCTATCGCGAGCAGGCTCGCTCCCACAGGGGTTGTTGGGTGGACGCAAGATTGGCGTTCACTGCAACCCCCTGTGGGAGCGGGCTTGCCCGCGATAGCGGCAGCACATTCAACACTGATGCAAACTGACCCACCGCTTTCGCGAGCAAGCCCGCTCCCACCATGAATTTTCTGGGTATTCGAGATATTCGATTTACCCACAGATCAATGTGGGAGCGAGCCTGCTCGCGATAGCGTCCTTGAGTATCACCGCAGGCTGGAGGTCAGCTTACTCCTTGACGCTCATGTACTCCTCGGCCCAGCGGATGTAGTCCTCGGGCTGGGTGTAGGTATGAGTCAGTTCGGTGGCGTTGAGGTCTGACGCCTGGGTGAATATCTGCCGTTGTTCGCGAAGGCTGTCATACGTGGCCTTGATCGCGGCGAAATAGGCGCCGTGG
The DNA here is from genome assembly GCF_900115935.1 of Pseudomonas sp. 43mfcvi1.1. NCBI lineage: Bacteria > Pseudomonadati > Pseudomonadota > Gammaproteobacteria > Pseudomonadales > Pseudomonadaceae > Pseudomonas > Pseudomonas sp. 43mfcvi1.1. The sequence continues at coordinate 528,448 of NZ_UETT01000001.1, forward strand.
CCGTCGATGGTCACGCGCACGCCCAACTCGGCCAGGCGCTTGTCGTCGCGCAGCAGTGGGTTGCCATAAGTGACAAGCATCAGCGGCACCGTCAGGTTTTCGCTGATCTTCTCCAGGTGATCGAAGTCCTGCACGCCCACCATGCAAATCCCGTCCGCCCCGGCACGTTCATATTGCTGGGTCCGGCTGATGATTTCCTGGACCGGCAGAATACCGGCGTTGGTCCGGGCAATGATCGCCATTTCCGAATCGACTCGCGCCTCCAGGGCTGCACGAATCTTGCCGACGCCTTCGGCGACGCTGATCAGGTCGGTGGACTTACGCCCGAACTGGGCCGGCAGCAAGGTGTCCTCGATGGTCAACGCCGCAATGCCGGCACGTTCCAGTTCGACGATGGTGCGCATCACGTTCAGGGCATTGCCGTAGCCGTGGTCGGCGTCGGCAATGACCGGTAGTTGGGCCACGCGGCCGATGCGGGTGGCCTGTTCGGCAAATTCGCTCAGGGTGATCAGGGCGAAGTCCGGCGCGCCCAATACTTGCAACGACGCCACCGAGCCTCCCAGGATGCCCACTTCAAAACCCAGGTCGGCGGCGATACGCGCCGACATGGGGTCAAATACCGATGCGGTGTGGTAGCAGGTCTTGGAAGCCAGCAGTTGACGGAAGTCACGACGCAAATCTTGATGGGAAAGCCTGGACATATGAGTTCCACCAATGGAATGGAAAGGCTTGAGCAAAAGTGTCAACGCCGAAAGATCCAAAGGCTATCACGTGGCAAGCGCAAAGATGATGACGAATGTGTATGGGCGATGCGTTTACGGCATCGAAGAAAGGCCGCAGGCCCGGAAAGTCTGCAGCCGGGTGAGGGCCATCAAGCTATTCAGTCTTCGGTCGGCAGGCTCCAGAGTTGCTTGATCTCATGGATGTTTCCGACGTTGAAGCGGGTGGGGAATCCAGGAATTGTGCAGTGAGTGTCGTTCGTCAGTTGGATTGCGGTATCGACCACATCGGTACTTGCCCGCAGCAATGGAGCTTGCTCCCAGTCTTTCATCAGTTTATTCAAGTTTCTTCCTCCTTTCTTTGGTTACTGGACAGTGAAGGGCTACCGGCATCGAGCAGCGACAGCGTATCGGTAAACAACGCGATTTCTTGCGCCGCTACGCCGGGGTATAGAGGGTAATAATTCCTGTCAAAACACCAGGCTTCGTCGATCTTGTCCAAACGTTCGGGATGGATAAGCAGACTGAGGGACGCAGACATTGTGTTCGGGGCTATTTGCTTATGGATTACCCGCAATGCAGGTATGTACAAGACTTTTCCTGGCGCAAGTTTAAGTCTTCGCGCTTTACCCAAGCGGGGTCTTTTACCTTTTTGCAGGGGTAGATCATCGAGTATTTCCCGGGTAATGGTGGTGTAGCCATCTCCGCTGTAGCCGACCGAATAAATTTCAAAGTCGTGACTGTGATTCAGGTCGTAAATGAAAGTTTCGCGCTCATCCTGCGTCTTTACCGGGGACCAAAACCCCAGGCGAAGGGTGAATAAAGAGTTTTTATACAGAACAAAACCATAAGCGTTATAGAGACTGTTGCGTGTACTAAAGCCGTCTTGCTGGAGGGTGGAATAAAGATGATTGCTCAATAAACAACGGTTTGACGCCAACTGACGCAAATCCGCAATGATCCTGGTTCTGTCTCGCTGCAGGTCATAGGTATTCAGGCGCTCGATAAAAGCTTCCAGCTTCATGTCGCCTGCTCCAATGGGCGAAGCAAGTTGTCCAGGCGCGTATTTTTGAATTTTTTCAGCAGTGGGACGTAGTTCAGCGCGTTTTGCGGGTCAGCCCGATAAAGCATCTGGAAGGCTTTCCAGGCCACGGCGGGGTGATAGTGGTAGATCAGCTCCCCGGCAACCCTGGCGCCTCCTGGGTCCTGGATTGTTTCGAGCAGTTCGAGGCTCACCAGGTACCGGGCGGCACTGCCGTCATGAGGCAGCCAGGCGGTTTTGCGCAATGAGGCACGGTCAAATACGCTGATGTCCGAACTTCGGTCGGGAAAGTTAATCCTGCCGATCAACCCCGCCTGTTTTCGGCTCTGTTGGGAGTAGTCGAACAGGGTTCGACTACCATCGATGACCAGAGGATTGTTGTTGTCGATGATCCGAGTGTCAGCTTTTTCAAGTTGATGCCCGTCAAGGATGTATTGCTGGACTTCGAAGGGGCGATCCAGTGCGAATAAAATACTCTGGCCGGGCACCGAGTACAGTTGCGAAGAAGTATTGTTGAACGCAAGTGCCTTGATACTGATATTGCCAATGTCCGTGCAGTGCAATGTGAGGGTGCCCGTGTGCGGGTTGGTCATGTTCATGATGGCTGCGCGGCGAGACTGCGCCGTAGCAAAATTTTGTTGAGCGTACAGGTCTTCGATCAATTGCTTGATTTGTGCACTCATGTCTAATGTCGTGATTGTCTGCGCTACGTATTCGGGCGGTAATCTTGTGGCAATCAGATTTCTGATCATGAATATTGCCGTTACAGTGGGGCGGTGCGCGAAAGTATGGGTCTCGAGTTAGTGAGTGGCAATTATGCAATTGTGGAGAAGTATTGCTGCTTAATGATATTGATTATCCAAGGCTGGGCGATACCCAGGGCTACGCCGCCTCCGCCTGCTGCCCCAGCCTGGGCAATGTCACGGCGCGCACCGTATCGCCCGGTTGTACCTGCAGGCGTTTGGCGGTGAGGCGATCGACGAGCAGCTTGTTGCCATGCTGGTGCGCACGGGCGCTGGTGACACGGCAATTTTCCAGGCGTCGATTGTAGATCAGCCAGACCGGTGCCTGTTCGTCCGGGGTGCCAATGACCAGGGTCAGCGCCTGGCTATCGCGTACGGTGCGGATCTTCGATACCAGCGCCTCGATCACCGGGCCACCGTCAAAAATATCGATGTAGCCTTTGTGGCTGAAGCCCTCGGCGCTGAGGATTTTCATGGCCGGCTCGGTGTTCGGGTGAGCCTTGCCGATCACCGCCTGGGCCTGTTCGGTGAGCAGGCAGGTATACAGCGGCTGGCGTGGCATCAGCTCGGCGATGAACGACTTGTTGCCCATGCCGGACAACTGATCGGCGTAGCTGAAATCCTTCTTGAAAAAGTGCCTTCCCAGGCTGTCCCAGAACGGCGAACAACCCTGTTCATCGGCATGGCCCCGCAGTTCGGCAATCAGTTTTTCACCGAATAGCTGGGAAAATTCGGCAACGAACAACAGGCGCGCCAAGGACAACAGACGTCCGTTATGGCCACGGCGTTGTTCGGGGTGCAGGAACAACGAGCAGATTTCCGATTGCCCGGACATCTCGTTATTGAGGAACAGAGTCGGGATCTGCCGCTGGATCCCCAGCTCCGGCGCCGAGCTGACGGTCAGCCCGACCCGATAGTTGTACCAGGGCTCGCGCAGTCCGACCGCGCCGGTCAGGGCGCTGATACCCACCACCTGCCGGTCATCGTCTTCGAGCACGAATAGATAATCGGCGTCGGCACGTTCGACTTGCCCGGCAAAGGTCCGCTGGGCCCAGCGAACGCGGTGGGCCAGGCGTTCTTCGCTGGCCGGCAGGCTGGTGAAACCGGGGCCTGCGCAACGGGCCAGGTCCAGCAATGCGGGCAGATCGGTGAGGGCGACCGGACGGACAATCATGATGCGGCTCCTTCATTGTGTCGGTCCAAGCGCCAATGCGTACCACAGGATCGAGTGAGGGTCATAGGGTAACCACCCGGATCCGCTCACCATCAATGATGTCCAGGGCGGCCAGCATGTCAGGCGACAAAGCCACGGGCCCCTCGGTGTTGACGTCCAGCCCGGCGACGATGGCCCGATAGTTTCCAAGGCGGTCGTTGCTCACCAGGTAATGGCCTCTTGCATCAATCTGCCGGCTTTGCCGGGCCGTGGCGATTCGACTTTGCGTGATGGTGCGAATGTTTGCGATACGGGCATGCACGGTCGGCCCGCCGTCGAAGATATCGACGTAGCTGTTGGTCTCGAAACCCTCGCGCGCCAGGATGTCGAAGGCTTCCTGGCCGTCGGGATGGACCCGGCCGATACAGGCCTGGGCCGCTGGGGGGAGCATGGGTACGTAGATTGGATACTGCGGCATCAGTTCGGCGAGAAAGGTTCGGCTCTGCAAGCCACACAACCGTTCGGCTTCGACGTAGGGCAGGTCGAAGAAGTGCTGGCCGATGGCGTCCCAGAAAGGCGACTGGCCGTCTTCGCTGCTGAAACCGACGATTTCGGTGATGACCGATTCGGCGAAGCGTTGCGGGTGAGCCGCGATGAACATCAGCCGGGCCCGGGACAACAGCTCCGATTCCGGCGTGCGCACCCGCTCGGCGTCGATGTGGAAGCCCCGCAGCAGCGTCTGCCCGGTCAGGTCCTGGCACAGCGACAGCGCCGGCACGCCATGCTGGATGTTCAGCTCTCGGGACTCGCTGGAAAACGGCCGGTTGCGCAAGCTGTAGAACGGTTCGTTGCAACCGGTGCTGGCGAGAATTTCCGAGCAGCCGACCAGACGCCCGGATTCCTGGTCCTGCAAGACAAAAAAGTAATTCTCTGCACCAGGGTTCTGCACATCGGCCTCGAACGAGGCGCACGAATCGAGGATCTTTTCCTCCAGGCGCCCGCTATCGTCCGGCAGCGACGTGACGCCCACCAGGCTGTCACGGGCCAATTGTTGCAATTGTGGCAGATCGGTTAATTGAACTGGACGTAAGGCCAGCATGGATTGCACTCCTGTTCCAAGAGCCCGGTGACAGGCACCGGGCTTGACGATCACTGTCGATGTCCACGCGTTGTAACCATGGTTGGCCGAATCCTTCGACCGCCGGCCCTCACCGACCGGCCGGATCGGGCACGGTGCCAGGGGTGCCGAATTTATTGAGCACACACAGATAGACCACGCCCGCGGCAATCCAGATCAGGCCGAGCTTCTGCGCCGCCACGCCCATGTTGTACATGATGGCCGCGACGATCACGAAGCCGATCAATGGGCAGATCAAGTGGCGAATCAGTTGGCCGGACTGCTGGCGGCGCCAGTAGTGGTTGATGACGGTGATGTGCAGCAACATGAAGCCGCTCAGGGCGCCGAAGTTGACCAGGGAGGTGAGGGTGTCCACGGCGTCGATGAACAGGTAGCAGATCAGCAACGAGAGCACCGCCACCAGGTAGATGCTCAAATACGGGGTGTTGTGTTTGGGATGGACTTTGGCCAGCACCTTGGGCAACTGGCCGTCCCGGGCCATGCCGAACAACAGGCGCGACACGGCCGCCTGGGAGGTGATCGCCACCGCCACGCCCCAGGCCAGGGCCGTGGCAACCGCGGTCAAGGTAGCCAGCCAACTGCCAGCCGCCAGTTCAGCGATTTCATAGAACGCGGTGTCGGCGGACTTGAAACCCATGCCGGCCGCCAGGTCCGTGGCGATCCAGGTTTGCACCACGAAAATCGCCCCCATCACCAGCAAGGTCACCAGCGCCGCCTTGCCGACGCTGCGGCCCGGGTCGCCCTTGATTTCTTCCGCCAGGGTGGAAATGGCATCGAAGCCCAGGAACGACAATACTGCGATGGACACGGCTTGCATCAGCAGGGCGAAGTTGAAGTGTTCCGGGCTGTACAGCGGCGCCAGGGTCAGTTGGCCGTTTCCAGCCCCACCGTGCAGGGCATTCCAGGCGTAGAACAGGAAAATCCCCAGTACCACCAACTGCGCCAGCAGGAAAATGATGTTCATCCGCGCAGTGAAGGTGATGCCCCGCAGGTTCACGAAGGTCGCACTCACCAGGAAGGCCAGGATGAAACCGACCTTGGGAATGTCCGGGTACAAATGGTTCAGCGCCATGGCGGCGTAGACATAGAGCAGCGGCGGGATCAGTAGATAGTCCAGCAGCATCAGCCAGCCGGCGATGAACCCGACGTGTGGGTTGAGGCCGCGTTGCGCGTAGGAATAGACCGAACCTGCCACCGGAAAGGCTCGGGCCATGCTGCCGTAGCTCAGGGCAGTAAACAGCATCGCCACCATGCCGATGATGTACGCCAGCGGCACCAGCCCCGGTGCTTCGGCGTTGACGTAGCCATACACGCCGAATGGTGCGATGGGGATCATGAAAATCATCCCGTATACCACCAGGTCTGTCAGCGACAGGCCGCGCTTCAATTCCTGTTTGTAGCCAAATGCCTCAATGCTCATGAGCCGTTTTCCTTTTCAGCTGTGGGTTGCTCTTGCTTGCTGTCTGTCGCTGGGAGTCTGCCGCTGCCGCGCTACAGCAAAGGTGCCAGGTAGGCACTCCAGGTCCGTACCGCCTCGGGGCTGCGCAACAGGTCGTTGCGCACTTCGATCAATACCGAATCCAGGCCGCGTCCATCGCCGTGCACCGGGACCGTCATGTCGCTCAAGGGGTTGATCTTGTAGGGCTGGTTGCCCGCCGCCCGCAGTGAGTGCCGGCCCAGCCCGTCGACGATACGTTGGGCGTATTCCTTGGCTTCGCCGAACAGCACGCCCGCTTCCAGGGCGCGCGGTTGGCCATAGAACACCGGGGTGAAACTGTGGATGCCCACCACGCGCACCGGTCGGTTGGCGGCCAGGCGCTGGTCGATCAACGCCCGCAATCGATCATGGAAGGGGTGGAACAGGCACTGCCGGCGATATTCGCGAGTGGCTTCGTTCAGGGCATGGTTGCCCGGGACCTGATAGATCTCGCTCTGGGCTGGAATGCTGTCCGGCACGTGCAGTGGGCGGTTGAGGTCGATCAGCAGCCGTGAATAGTTGGCCGACAGCAACGTTGCGCCGAGGGTTTCGGACAGGCGTTCGGCCAAGGCCAGGGCACCGATATCCCAGGCGATGTGCTCCTGGGACGCCGTTTCATCCAGACCCAGGTCATTCAGCGCACCGGGAATGAAGCGGCTGGCGTGTTCGCACACCAGCAGCACCGGATGTTCGGACTCCTCCCGGGCCAGCCGGTAAGGTGGCTTGGTGTAGAGACCTGATTCAGCACATTCAATAGATTCGTGCATAGTGCTCACAACGCTCGGCAGGTGACAGCGCCTGGGTCAAGGCCAGCTCCTGGGCCTTCAAGGCGAAGTAGGTTTCGACCAGCGGGCCGGGCAGGGTTTCGAGCAGCGCCCCGCTGTGGCGAAGGCAGTCCAGTGCCTCGGCCAGGGTTGTCGGCAAGGCGATAATGCCACGGGCACGACGTTGTGCTTCATCCAGCTCATCGGGTATTTCATCGGTGACAGCGTTCAACGCCAGTCGTTGCTGGATGCCCAGGCGCCCGGCGATCAACAGCGCCGCCATCGCCAGGTGCGGCGAGGCGCTGGCGTCCATGGCGCGGAACTCCAGGTTGTACTGGTTCGCCAGCGGTTTTCCACCCAGGCTCACGGTTGGGCAGATACGCAGCGCCGCTTCGCGGTTGCGCTGTCCCAGGCACGCATAGGATGCGCTCCAGTGATGCGGTTGCAGCCGCTCGTAGGACACTGGCGTCGGCGCGGTCAGCGCACACAGCGCCGGCAGATAGTGCAGCACCCCGGCGGCCCAATGCTGGCCGAGGCTGGACAAGCCGTTGCTGCTGGCGGCGTCATGCAGCACCGGGTCTGCGCTCAGGTCTTGCAGGCTCAGGTGCAAATGCACGCCGTTGCACACGGCATGTTCCGAGGTCTTGGGGGCGAAGCTCACGTCCAGGCCCATTTGCCGGGCGATCTCGCGGGTGATTTCCCGTACGTTCACGGCTCGGTCGGCAGCGGCCACGCCCAAGGTCGGGCGGCAAGTGATCTCGTATTGCTGCTTGCCATATTCAGGCAGGAACATTTCCGGTTCGACGCCGCCAGCGCGCAGGGCGCTGAGCAACCACCCGGCGAACCCGGCCTGCTGGCGCTGGGCCTGGAGGCTGAAGGCCAGTCGATCAGGCTGCGCAGGCGTGGTCACCAGGTTGAATTCATGTTCGAACGCGGCGAAAACCTGCAAGCCCAGGTCGGCGCGATAACGCTCCACTTCGTCCTGCAGCAGCGTGCGCGGGCAGGCACTCCAGGGGCGGCCATCGGTCTCCCGGATGTCGCAATGGATGAAGTCCAGGGCGGGCGCCTGGACGTCGGGGCCGTTGTTGACGGTCACCCGGCTGGACAGGTCCGGCACCAGTCGCAGGTCGCCATAGGCGCCCCAGGGGTTGGTCGAAGCGATGATGTCCTGGGGCGTCAGCGCGCTGTTGGCCGGCACCCAGCCACAACCGGCGGTGACGTAGTGGGGCAATTCATCGCTGGGAAACGAGCGCCCACGGGTCACGCCGATCAGGTCGGTGGTCACCAGCGTCGTGACGGGCAACGGGGCGAGGATGCTAGCAGTATCGAGGCGGCTCACGGCTGCATCTCCTGCAAACGCGCGAGTACGGTGTCGGTATCGGTGATCCAGCAATAGCCCTTGATCGCGTTCAGGCATGCCAGGTGCCGTTGTTCGGTGTAAGTGGCGCAGGCATCTTCCACCAGCGTGACCAGGTAGCCGCGGTCGGCGGCGTCGCGCACGGCCATGTCGACGCACTGGTCGGTGACGATGCCGGCAACGATCAGGTGTCGGGTCCGCAGGTTGCGCAGCACGTAGTCGATGTTGGTGGAATTGAAAACCCCGGAGGAGGTCTTGGGCAGTACGATTTCGTTTTCCAGCGGCGCCAGTTCGGCAATGATCTGCGCCTCTGGGCTGCCCTTGGGCAGGTGCATGTCCGACAGCTTGTGGTCCAGGGAACGGTCGCGGCCATCGGCGGTGAGGCTTTCGATGTGGGTGTGCAACACGTTGTGCTGGGCTTCTCGCATCGCATTGAGCAAGCGCTGCTGGTTGGGGATGACCTGCTGGCGCGCCCGATGGATGAAGTACTCGGCCTCCCGGGTGTGCAGGTGGGCATCGAATTGCGGTTCCAGCCAGGCGCGTTGCATGTCCACCAGCAGCAATGCGGTGTGGTCGCGAGTGAACGGCAAATCCCGAGGGGAGCGGTGGGGGAGCGAGAACATCCTTATTTTTCCTCCAACAGATGCGTGTTGAATTCCGTGCGCAAGGCGTCGATGCCTTCCAGGCGTTCGGCCAGTTCGGGGCATTGCAGGGTCAGGCAGGCGATCAGTGCCTCGACCTGGGCCAGCGCCGGCACCAGGCTGTCGAAGGCTGAGATCGATTCCACCGGGGCGCTGATGATCAGGTCGGCTAGCTCGCGCAAGGGCGAGGCATAGACGTCGCTGAACAGCACGACGCGGGCGTGGCGCTCCTTGGCCGCGCTGGCCACGCGCAGGGCTTGGGCCTGGTAGCGACGGTAATCGAAGATCAGCACCACGTCCTGGCGTTGCACGTCGAACAGCCGGTCGGGCAGTTGGGCGTTATCGTCCAGGGCGAAACAGCCAGCGCGCAGCAGACGCAAATGGTTGAGCAGATAGTGGGCCAGGAAGCTGCTGAAGCGCCCGCCGAAGCAATGCACCTGGTGGCGGCTGTCGAGCAGCCACTGCACAAGAATGCGCACGTCTTCGGGTTGGGTCAGGGCCTGGGTGTCGATGAGCTTGCGTTGACTGGCGGCCAGGTACTGGCTCCAGGTATCGCCTTGCTGCAATTTGGCCCGCGGTTGCAACAGAGTGCGTGGGGAGCGCAGGCGATGGTCCATGTCACTGAGCAGAGCATCCTGGAATTCGGCATAACCGCCAAACCCGAGCTTTTTCACCAGCCGCACGATGGTCGGGTCGCTGACGCCGGCATGGTCTGCCAGGCGTGACATCGGACCGAGGCCGTTGCGTGGGTAGTGATCAAGCAGGGCACGTACGACCTTGCGTTCCGACGGCGTCAAAACCAGGCCGGGATCAGTGATCAGGTCTCTGAGGGGTGGCATCCGTGCTCCTTGCCGGGATGGGTGTTGAATTTCTTTCATAACTCCTGAAAACAGTATTTATGTAGCTGGTGCTACATGTCCAGCGGTTTTTACGTTCCGTTTAAAATGCTCCAGAATTGTGCGAAACCCCTGTAGGAGTTGGTCCTGACTGGGTAGACCAGGTATGTCAGCCGATGCTTCTGGTGATGTCGGATATAGCGCCTTTTTGTCTCGGTTATTTGATTTCGTATAAGGTGCTGTACAACTAAATGCATGAATATCCCGTCCATGCGCCCCTTCCGATTGCCTGAGTATCCAGCGTGCAAGCCACTCGACTGACCTTGATCTGCCACGCTCGCACCGTCGCCCAGAAGCAGGCGCGCTTCGGTCTGGACGAATCGTTGGACGCCGAATGGCTGGCGCGTTCAGCGCAGGTTGCCCAGCGCTACCGAAATGTCCGGCAACTGCTGTGCGGGCCGGAGTTGCGTACTCGTCAGACCGCCGCCTTGTTCGGCGACGAACCCCTGGTGGACCCGGCCCTGGTCGATTGCGATCTGGGACGCTGGCGCGGGCTGTCCATCGATGAGTTGCTCAAGGCTGAACCGCAAGCCGTGCAAACCTGGCTCGACGATGCCGAGGCGGCCCCCCATGGCGGTGAATCTGTCGCCCAGTTGTGTCGCCGTGTGGCTGATTGGCTGACCGACCTGGAAAACCGACCAGGACATCTGCTGGCCGTCACCCACCCCCTCGTGATCCGTGCAGCCCTGGTGAATGTCCTGGGTTGCCCGGCCGCCACATTCAACCGGATCGACATCGAACCGTTGTCCACCCTCGAACTGCGTTTCAACGGCGTATGGCGATTGCGCACCCAGGGACCTGGCCAGGAGTAGCCGCGATGAAGAAGTTGTCAGTCATTGGCATCGGGGCCGGCGATCCGGACCACTTGACGATGCAGGCGGTGAAAGCCTTGAACCGCTTGGACGTGGTCTTTCTCATGGACAAGGGCCCGGCCAAGGACAAACTGTTGGACCTGCGGCGTGAAATCTGTCGACGCTACATCGTTGATTGCACCTACCGTTTCGTCGAAGCCGACAGCCCGGAGCGCCAACGCGGCGACCTGGACTACAAGGACACCGTCGAAGCGTTGAACCGAGCTAAACAGGCCACCTTCGAACGCTTGATCGATGAAGAACTGTCCGACGGTCAGCGGGGTGGTTTTCTGGTGTGGGGCGATCCGGCGTTGTACGACAGTACCGTGCGCATCCTGCAGGCGATCCTCGATGCGGGCCGCTGCGTTTTCGAATTCGAGGTGATCCCCGGTATCACCAGTGTCCAGGCCCTTGCCGCCCGGCACAAAGTGCCGTTGAACAGCATTGGTGGTGCGCTGGAAATCACCACTGGACGCCGGTTGGCGGCAGGGCAGGTGGGTGATGCGGCGAGTATGGTGGTGATGCTCGATGCTGAGGACGCCTATCGCCAGGTGAGCGATCCCGATACGCAGATTTACTGGGGCGCCTATGTGGGCACGCCGGATGAAATCCTTATCGCCGGCCGACTGGGAGACGTGGCCGATGACATCGAACGCACCCGCAAGGCTGCGCGCGAGGCGAATGGGTGGATCATGGATACGTATTTGTTGCGTAAGCCCCAATGATGCCGCCCATCAACCTGTGGCGAGAGGTATGTGGGAGCAAGGCTTGCCCGCGATACAGGCGATGAGGGCTTCAAGAAATCGAGGCGCTCATATCGCGAGCAAGCTTTGCTCCCACATATATTCGCTCGCCATGACAGCGTTCGACAATTCCATCACCAATGGGCTACTTACCCCCGCCCAAACCGCTCCCGATACACCGACGGCGCCAACCCCACGACGCTGCGAAACGCCACGCGAAAGCTTTCCACCGAGCGGTAGCCACACAGTTGTGCGATGTTGTCGGTGTTGTCCCCGGTGCTTTCCAGTAGCTCACGGGCCCGGGCCAGGCGTTCATGTTGCAGCCAGGCCTTGGGCGACACGCCGCAGGCCTGGGTGAAATGGCGCAGGAAGGTGCGTTCGCTCATGGCCGCCTGGCTGGCCAGTTCGCGCACGCCGAGTGGTTCATGCAGGCGTTCGCGAGCCCATTGCATGACGCTCGACAGGTCGCTGCGTGGCGTGCGGCTGACCGGCGAGGGAATGAACTGGGCCTGGCCGCCCGTACGTTGCGGCGACATCACCAATCGGCGTGCCACGGAGTTGGCGACCTGGACACCATAGTCCCGTGCCACCAGGTGCAGGCAGGCATCGATACCGGCGGCGCTGCCCGCCGAGGTGATGACCTGTCCTGAATCCACATACAGCACATCCGGGTCTACCCGCACGGCGGGAAAGCTTGCGGCCAGTTCGTCGGTGTAGCGCCAATGCGTCGTGGCGCCCAGGCCATCGAGCAGCCCGGCGGCGGCGAGTACGAAGGCACCGGAGCAGATCGACAGCAGGCGCGCACCACGTGCGTGGGCCCTGCGCAGCGCCTCGAGCAACGCCGGGGACGGTGGCTCGCTGCGGCTGCGCCAGCCTGGCACGACAATGGTCCGAGCGGTTTCGAGCAGTTCCATGCCGCCATCGGCCAATACCTGGAAGCCGCCCATGGCGCGCATCGGCCCTTCATCGACCGCGACGATCCGATGCGCGTACCAGGGGAAATCGAATTCCGGTCGCTCCAATCCGAAGATCTCGACGGCAACACCGAATTCGAAAGTGCACAGGCCGTCGTAGGCGAGGATCGCGACCAGACCAGGAGTAGGCTGCATTTGGCGGAAAATTCCCACAGAGTGTCTTGTGCGCCACTGTAGCGGTAAGCACCAGGGGGATAAAGTCTCTTCATGCCTTATCTATCCTGGAGTACACACCCATGACCAGCCTGGTTCGCGAAGTGCCTGCTGCCCCGTCCGATATCGCCCTGCAGCATTTCAGTAGTCGCCTGACATTCGAAACGGATTGTTCCGACGTTCATGCCAGCCAACAGGTCGGCAACGTTGATTTTGTGTTGGTGGACGTACGCGGACCACTGGCCTACGAGCGCGGCCATGTACCCGGGGCGATCAACCTGCCAACTCGCACGATCACCGCCCAGGCACTGGCCGCCTACGCCAAGACCACCCTGTTCGTGGTGTATTGCGCCGGCCCCCATTGCAATGGCGCGAACAAGGCGGCGGTGCGTCTGGCAACCTTGGGTTACCCGGTCAAGGAAATGATCGGCGGCGTCATGGGCTGGCTCGATGAAGGCTTTCGCCTGACCGGCTCAGTGGAGCGCGTGGCGGACCAGGCCATTCGCTGCGATTGCTGAGGCTGGCCGATCCACTGTCCGGTGGCTTGCTCAGGGCATGATTCGAACGAGGTCATCCATTGCCGACAGGAAACGATGAACGTCGTCTTCAGAGGTGTACTGCGCAAGGCTGATCCTGACCACGCCGTCATGCTCGTCAATGCCCAGGGCGCGAACGGTCTGCGGGCTGAAATGATGACCATGCCAGAGACGAATGCCTTGTTCGGCCATGTGCCGGGAAATCATTTCGCTGGGTGTCGACTCCAGGGTAAAGGAGACGGTCGGCACCCGGCGCTCCCGTTCATGTGACGTTCGGTAGCCGTGGATATGAACACCCTTGAGGCTGCTCAATCCTTCCAGGGCTGACTGCACCAGCCGCTGCTCGTATTCGACGATGGCGTGCATCCCCGCGACAATCTGCTGGCGCTTGCCAGTCTGCTCGCCGCACGCTCCGAACTCGCGACCGATCCATGCCAGATGATCGATGGCCCCCAGGATTCCGGCGATCGCCTCTCGGCTCTTGCTCCCGGTTTCGAATTTATAGGGCGGCTTATCGGCAGTGGGGCGAGGTTTGTAGGGCATGAGCCTTTCGAGCAACGCCAGGCGACCCCAGAGGATTGCGTGATGGGGGCCGTGGAGTTTGTGCGAGGAACACACCAGGAAGTCACACCCCAGGGTCTGCACATCGATCACCCCATGGGGGGCGAACTGAACCGCATCGACATAGACCATTGCGCCTTTGCGCTTGGCCAGTGCGGCAACCGCGGCGACATCATTGATCGTGCCGGTGACGTTGTTCGCATAGCTCAACGCGACGACCTTGGTACGTTCCGTAATGATCGACTCCATGTCGGCGGTGCTGAAACCGTAGGTAAGGGGATCGAACGGCAGCCAGAGAATTTTCAGTTCCAGGTCTTTCGCCAATTCGAGCCATGGCGAAATATTGGCTTCATGATCTGACTGGGTCAGGACAATCTCGTCGCCTTTGCCAAGGCTTCGGCCGAGGCAACGGGAGAGATGAAACGTCAGCGTCGTCATGTTCTGGCCGAACACGATTTCCTCGGCACAGTGGGCATTGACCAGTGCGGCTGCCGCGCACCGTGCCTGGACGATGGCTTTTTCTGCAATGACCGATGTCGAGAAATGGCCGCCCAGGTTGGCATTGTTTTCAATCGCCGCCTCGACGCTCGCCTCCAGGGCGCGCTTGCACATCTGGGTCCCGGCGGCGCTGTCGAGAAACACGCTGTTGCTCGCCGATGCCAGGGAGAAAATCGGAAACTGTTGCCTGATACGCTCGATATTCAAACTGTCGTTCCTTCGTGGTGGCGACTGAGGCCGTTCAGGCCTTCAGGTCGCTGAGGCTGATGCCCTGGGCCAGCAGCAAATCCCTGATTCGATCGGATTCCGCCCAGTTTCTTTCGTTACGGGCAACGTTACGCGCCGCGATCAAGTCGCTTTGTTCCGATGTCAGGCGGGTGGCCTGAGTGTCGAATAAACCGATGTCCAGCACCGCATTGAAACTGCGTAGCAGGTCGATGCGTTCCGACTCAGTCAGTTCATTGGACTTGATCACCCACCAGAACTCAGCCATGGCGCTTGGCGTGTGCAGGTCCTTTTCGAGCGCAGCGAAGAACCTTCGATAGGACGCGGCATGCAGTGCTGAAAAAGCTTCGCCGGGAGGGCTGTTGTTCTCCAGGGCACTGCTGATCCGTCGCCGAGCTTTTTGCAATGCCGTGGCGACGTCATCCAGGGCCTCCCATGAAAAAGCCAGGGCGCTGCGATAATGCGAGCCCAGGACCAGCAACCGGAACGCGCAGGGGTCGTAGCCTCTGTCGACCAGCGAGTCCACAGTGAGGAATTCCCCGCTGGACTTGGACATTTTCTCTGCCTCCACGTTGAGAAACTCGCAGTGGAACCAGTAGTTGACCCAACGGTGACCGAAGCAGCATTCCGACTGCGCGATCTCGTTGGAATGGTGGACGTTGATATGATCGATACCACCGCAATGGATATCGACCCTTTCACCCAGGTACTTGCTTGCCATGGCTGAGCACTCGATATGCCAGCCGGGAAATCCCAGGCCCCAGGGAGATTCCCACTTCATGATCTGACCAGGAAACTTCGAGGTCGAAAACCATAAGGCGAAGTCCGCTTGCGACCGCTTCAATGGATCGTGACTGACACGCTCAGTGGCTCTTTGCTCGTCCAGCACCAGCTGTCCAAGTTCATGATAGGCAGGAAATTTTTCCACGCTGAAATAGACATTGCCGGCACTTTCATAGGCCACGCCTTTTTCCAGCAAGCGTTCGATCAACGTGATGATTTCGGGAATATGTTGCGTCGCCCGGCAGACCACGTCAGGCCGGGTGATATTCAACAGGCCGCAGTGACGAAAAAACGCTTCTTCGTAGAATTGAGCGACCTGCCAGGGGGTCTTGTTCTCGCGAGCGGCACCCACCATCAATTTGTCATGGCCGGCGTCGGCGTCGGATTGCAGGTGCCCGACATCCGTGATGTTCATGACGTGCTTTACCACCAGCCCTTGATGACGCAGGGTCTTGGCCAGGACATCTTCGAAGATGTATGTGCGCATATTCCCGATGTGCGCATAGTGGTAGACCGTGGGGCCGCAGGCATAGAGGCCTACATGGTTTTCAACGATCGGAATAAAGGGGACGACAGTCCTTCCAAGTGTATTGAATAGTTCCATTGCCAACTCTTGCGTTGAGGGGGCATTGACGCCCCGGGCCAACCGGGCTCAGCGCCCGGAGGAAGTCGTATTGCCCTGTCGGTCGAGATCCAGCCATTGATGGACACTCTCGCGATCCCACGCCCGAAGCGCATAATGCTTCAACGTCTCGGGAACCGGGTCGCCGTTGTAGATGAGCCTGTTCAACATGCCGGCGGCATCGACGTCGGCGATGCTCCAATCGTCGAAAAGAAACGATCTCCCGTCCCGAAGGCTATGGGACAAGGTCTCGACCAGCCGCCGGGCATCGGCCATCGCCAATGGCCCCAGCGGTTCCTGCGACGGTGCGATGAAGATGGTCTCCGTGGGCCGGTTGCCGCGCAGGTTGAAGAAGTCGCTCCTCAGCCAGGCCTGGACCTGCCGGGCTTGGGCGCGGGCCTGAACGTCAACCGGGAACAAGCGGGCGCCCGGCGCAATGTCGTTCAGGTATTCGGCGATGGCGGACGATTCAGCCAGCGAAAACGTCCCGTCCACCAGCGTCGGAACGCGGTGGGTGAGCGAGATCCCGGTAAATGGCGGCCGCTGGTGATCGCCTTGGGAGAGGTCGAGGTAGTGCAGGCCAAAATCGAACCGGCACTCCTTGAGCGCTACGAACGCGCACATGGCAAAGGGCGACGTGCATTGATGATCCACATATAGCTTCATTGAGTCCGCTCCATCCCGATCAAAGTCAGCAGGCTTGCGCGACAGCTTCCTGGCTGAGTTGCACGTCGAAAAAGCCGGTGGCCTCGGCCTCCTTTTCCCGGATCCACAGGTAATCGGCATAGGTAACCGCAGGGTCTTCGTGAACCAGATAGATAAAGCCGTAGTTCGTCGAGATGCCGATGGTAGGCGCGACGCTGTCGCCAATTTCAGGGGCCCTGATCATCTTGAAGAAACTTGGCCTGGCGCTCAGTTCATCGAGCCAACGGCGATGGATCACCTGGCCGGCGACGCTGTTGATCATCCCGATGACTTCACACGTCGCGTTCGATCGGTTGACTTTATCCTGCATCGAATAGAACACCTCGGGATCGGCATAGCAGGCCGCGCAGAGATTGACGGCGTTGACGCCGCGCACGCGAGTCATCGCGCTGAGCTCCTGGGTCCCCATCATCCGGGCTGCCCACTCGATCAGCATCGGTCCGTTGGCCGTCACCATTACTTCCAGGAACGAGGGGCCGATGTTGACGCCGAATGCATCCAGGCACTGGTGAACATAAGCGATGATGGGAGCCGCTTCTTCCGAGAGCAGGTCGATCAGCACCTCACGATCGTTGACCACCCCGGCGCCTGGAACGGGCTTGCGATTGTCGCGCCAGATCTCGAAGACGAAATGTTCACCGTCGCGGGAAACAGCCTGTACCAGGTACTGCTGGCCAGCCAGGTATTCCATCGCCAGCAGCGTGTCGTTGATGAGCCCCATTTCGTTGAGTCGGCCCAGCTCCTTGTCCACCGCGTGACGCACCTGCACCATCTCGTAGCAGAAATGAATACCGTCCGCCCCGGCGCTGTTGACCGGCTTAATGACCACCGGCCAGCCGTCGATCGTCTCGATCGCGGCCTCGACCTCACTCATCTGATGAATCAAGGCGACCCGTGCCGCCGGGATATCCATCTGATGCAGCCGCTTGGCCATGTGCCATTTATCCCGGCGGCAGGCTGACAGCGCCGTGCCGTTGCCAGGCGTGCCCATCAACTCGCTGAGCTGGTCGGCCAGCTCAACGCCGGACTCGCATCCGGGAATGATGAACGCCGGTTCGAATTCAGCCAATTTGTCCGTCAGCGCCTTGAGATCTTGCGTCGCGACAAACCGCTGCTGGAAATCCTCTGGCCTGTAGCTGTCCACGTCATATTCGAGAATTTCGGCGGATGTCTGCACATGGATGCAGGTTATTCCATACAACTTGAGTTCGTCCGCAAGGCTTGCCCCGGTCGAGTAGGCATCGACGATCACCGCGTATTTCATGTTCTAACTCCTTCGACTGAAAGGCGACTAAGGTGGCAATAGCCGTTGTAGGTTGCGGCCAGGCAGATCAGGGCCACTCCCGCGAAACTGAACACTGAAAAGGCCAGTCTCGAATCAACGGTTTGAAAAATGATGGTGAACAAGGGAGCGGCCGCCAGGATGGCTTCCGTGGTGACGGGTTCGCAGCGCTTTATCCCTTCCTGCAGCAATAACAAGGGCAGGATCACGCCGACGAACGCCAGCAGGACCAAGGCGTCGAGATGATCGATGACGGCGGCGATCTCGCTCAGGTTCAAAGAGGTGTAGATGCCGGTAACCGCCAGCAAGAGATAGAACCGATGGGCATAGAGATAGTGACTCGACGCCCCGTGATCCGCGACGACCTTCGAGAGAATGCTGGTCAATGCCATTGCGACACCGCACACGAGCATCATCAGGTAGCCCAGCAGCACCTGGTCGCTGTCGAACTCATCCCTGACGGCGGTGCGTCCGTCCACCGAGACCCACCCCAGGTAGACGCTGGCCAGTGCGATGACAAGGGCGGCTATATAGTCGGCCCGGATCATGATCGCGGTCGGACGCAACAGCTTGTTCAGCACGAGCGTCGAAATTATCCCGACCCCGCCCACCAGCGCACTGACGATGGCCGGCTCCACCCATTTCAATGCCAGCAGAAAGGAGATCCAGAGTGCGGCGGAGCTGACGTTCAACATCAGCAGGCAACGTCGGATGGAGGCCTTTTTTTCCGGATTCGAAAGCAGGGCAGGCGTCGAGCGTTTCCGGGCCATGTAGCCGAGAAAGAACACAGGCCAGGCGACGGCGAATAACACGAATGTCGCTATGACACTGTCGAGGCGTTGCAGCAGGATCCCGAAATACACCTCCTTGAGCCCATCGATCACGTTGACAAGCATCAACGCCGTGATCCCCACAAACAGAGCTTGTGCAGTGCGCATGGTACGGATTCCAATCAAGAAAGCGGTCATAGGGAGGTAAGTGTGCGAATGTTCCCTTTCCTCGATTGCTTGTAGCGTTGGAGCAGCGCTTCTGCCGGCAATGTCCTGGACAACTTCGCGACTTCGTCCAGGCCGCTCTGTATATCGCCCAGGATGCGCTGGAGTGCAGACTCCGACAGCGTATCGAGCGGGTGAGCCCTGAGTCGTTCGTCCCCATGCAAACGGTCCAGCAGTGCATAGGTAATGATGTCGGCAACAGTCGGCGGGTTGATCACGAAACCGATGGAAAAGGACTCTTCGTGGGCCACCGTGGCATGCCAATAACCTCGGGGCATGAACGTCGTGGTGCCGGGCTTGACCAGCCTCTCCTCGTGGCCTTCGGGCATCGTCAGCGGCAATTTGGCGCCGGTGTAGGGATGCGTACCTTCCTGGTAGAAGCGGTTCGGGTTATTCGGGAAAAATGGATAGATGGGATCTGGTAGCGAAGTGTTTTCGGCGAACCTCCAGGTCTTCTCGCCCTTGATCTGGATCATGAAGTTGGTTTCATGATCGAAGTGCGTCGCCACTTCCACGCCATGGTTGGCCGCGAACGCCTCGCAGCTGACATAGTGCCTTGGGATGTCGAGTATCTTCGCCAGTTCATCGCAGGCCAGGGATATCGCCGGGAGCGCTTCCAGATCCTTTATATAGACCATCGCGGCGCCATCGTTGTACGGAGCGAGGGCATCGGCGGACCTGGCCACGGTAATACGCTTGCCACCTGCAAAGAGCAGGTCGACGGGCCCAGGCAGCGCATTGAACAGCTTTCGAATGTCCTGGAATTCTTCCAGGGCCGACAATTGCGTAAAGCGGCTCATTGCACCGTCGGCGACGTATGAGCGCTTGGGCCAGCACGTGTCGAGGAACACCTCGGTTTGGTCGCCAAACATCTGCTGCAGAATATTCATCACGCATTCCATCCTTGAAGCGGCGCGCATTGCGCGCCGCATTTTTTCATTACACGGCCGCGGCTACTGGCTGAGTATTCGACGTGGCGTAGGAGGCGTTTTCCCGCTTGTAGAGGTAGCCCTCGTAGACGCGGGCAAGCTCATCGCTGCGGGTTTTCAGTTGGCTGGCGGCGCTGGCGAAAAGCGCTTGCTGCTCGTCTCGCGACAGGCCCACCATTTCACCCTCGGCGCGACCCAGTGCGTTGAACAGGAGCTTGGCGAGCAGTTCGGTTTCCGATCGTTCATGGCCGATTCGCTGGCAAATGGTTTCGACGACCGCGGCATGATCGTGGAAGTGCCAACCCAGTCGGCAAAGACGGAATTTCACAGAGACAGGCGAGTCTTCCCACCAGTTCAGCGAGGCGTCGAGTTCGGCGTCGGTGATCCCGGAGAACTCCTCCACCAGCTGTTGGTGGCGTTTTTCCCAGAGGGTCAGCAACGACTGGATGCTGCCGAAGTTGTAGGGGGCCGGGCCATGTATCTTCCAGTTGAGCAACGCCGGGCTGACGTCCTGGGAGTGGCGGATGCCCGTCCGGCTGGCTTCCAGGGTAGAACGGATAGCAGGGGAGTGCGCCCAGAACTCGGCCATGACGCAGTGGACGATGTTGTTGCGAATTGTCCGCTGCTTGCCGAGGGTGTAATTCTGATGCAGGTGCTGCTGATCGTATTCGGACCCCTTGAGACCGATGAGGCTGGCTTGCAGGTCTCGGAAGGAAATCTGCCAGTCCCGGATGATCATTTGCGCACGGGTCAATCCGCGGCCTTGTGCCGCGCGCTTGTGCGCCGTTTCGGTCGCGACATCCAGCAGCATCTGGTAGATGCCCAGGCACAACTCACGCAGGCAGTCAGTGTAATGGGCCCAGCCGCCTTCGCCCTGGACGCCCGGCCAGTCGGCCATCAGTTCATGGTCCGGCACCTGAATCAGCGTATTGCAGAAGCGACGCACTTCGCGGGCAATGGCTGTCTGCGCGATGCCATCTTCGGACAAGCTGTCTTCAGGGTATTGTCCACGGGCCTGCACGATAGGCAGCCAATACGCCGCTTCCCGCACCGCCACGCTGGCCGTACTGCTGGCGTTCAGCGCCTTTCGCAATTTCGATTCGGCGATGGAATAGTTGAAGCTGGCCATGGCCTGCTTGGCCAGGCCTACCGAGAGTTGGGAAACGGTTTCGCTGGCATCGATATCACCCTCGACGTCGTGATGCACACGGCAGTACCCCAGGTCGAGTCGGGTATGGAGCGGAGCACCGAGGAATTTATGGTAGATGTCACCGTCGCTGGATATGAGTTGGAGAACCGGCGACATGATGAAGATGTGGCTCCCGACCAACTCGGAGATGCGTGGATCGGGTTGGGAGTTCTCTACTTCAACCCACACCGGAATCGTTGACTCATTGACCGCACCGATAAGCTGGGGGTCGTTGAAAACGCTGTCCACCAAGCGATTACAGCCATTACAGGACTGGCTATGGAAATAAATCAGTATCGGCTTGCCAGTCGATTTGGATTGCTCAATGGCGTGGACGTAGGACGTATGGTGGACCCAGTCAATCTTGTTGGTTTCGCTCATTTCTATGCTTCCATTCACGGTGGTTGAACACTTATTTGACGGATTTCAGTACATCTTCGAGCAACTGTGTCCGCGTCGCCGGATTCATCCAGAGGGCTTGGGCGTCTGCGGTCAGGGTATGGAGCGGGTCGCAGTAAAGAAAAACCTTGTCCTCCTTTACGGCCGGCGCGCGATAGGCGGCGATACCCAGGTATTGGTCGTAGTAGTCGTAGCTATGGATATCGCGCTTGCCGCCACCGCCGGGCAGATCCACGATGAAATGCGGCGTGTTATGCCCGGCAATCAGGCCACGGGTGGATTTTTCCAGGGCGATCGAATCGCAAAGGCTGGTTCTGAGTGCCTCGACACCACGAATCATGTCCCCTTGAAAACAGTAGTAGGGACGCACGTTCAGGTAGGCAAGGCATTCGTTCAAACGGTGCATGGTCTGCGGGTTGTCATTGACGCCTTTGAGGATGACGGCCTGGTTCCTGACCTCGACGCCACGCTCATAGAGCATTTCCAAGGCCTTGGCGGTGATCGCCGTTATTTCGTTCGGATGGTTGAAATGAGTGTGTATCGCAATGGACTTGTGCATCTTCCTCGCCCGGTCCGACAAGCGCGAAATGGCATCGGTCCAGTCGTGATCGCTCTGGATCTTCATCGGCAGTACCGCCAACCCCTTGGTGGCGAAACGCATGCGTCGTACATGGGGAACGTCCAGCAGTCGTTCACCGATCTCGGTGATCTGCCGGGCCTTGAGTCGATAGGCATCGCCGCCCGAGATCACTACGTCCTCGACACTGCAATTGGCTTCTATGTAGCGCAGGGCAGGCTCCCAGCGCTCGCCGGGGGCGTTGATCTTCTTCTTGGTCACCGCATCGGTGTCCAGCCCCACCGCATAGCTGCGGGTGCAATACCGGCAGTAGACCGGACAGACATTGGTCGCCAGGAACAACACGCGGTCCGGGTAGCGGTGGGTCAGCCCCGGGGCCGGTGAATCATCCTGCTCGCCCATGGGGTCGAGCTTCACCATGGGATGATCGATGGATATCTCCGAGGCCAGGGGCAGGAACTGGCGCCGCAACGGGTCCAGGTAAGGGTTGTCCCAGTCAATCAGCGAGAGGATATAGGGCGTCAGCCGGATAGACATCGGAGCCATCTGATGACCTTCTTCAAGGTCTCTCAGGAACGCGGCACTGATTCTGTTCTTGATCAATGCACCCAGTGCACCAACGCTGGTAATGGCATTTTTTTCTTGCCACAGATGATTCAGAAACAACTGGGCATCAATGCCTTTCCAATGATCCAGGTCGCGCCAGAATTCATCACTTCGAAAGGCATATCGCAGCGACAGTAATGGTTTCAGACGTTGGCCCTGAGAAGAATGGGCAATCAATGACTTTAATGGAATGTCAGCAAAGTCATAATCCACAATGTTACTTGACATTTGGTGTCGTCCCTTTCAGATGGCTGCGTCCATAGACTGACAATACTTAATATTTATCTTAAATCAAGGTGCTGGTTTATTTATTTATTCAGTACTTTTCAAAGGCGAAAGTGTACGTACTGCAAATTTTTTAATTGCAGTTTTTTGTCCCGAGCATAACCAGGCCAAGCGCTATTGTTGAGCGCGTATTGTTCTACGCTGCTCTATCGGCGCCTGAAGCGGTTAATGAAATGTATATAGGAGCACGGTGAATTCAGTTAGGCACGCTGCCCGATTTCACTTCTTGATGAATGAGTGCTGTGGAGGACGCGACAACCCCCGGTTGAGGCTGCGCCGTGCCCGAAGACTGGACCAGATATTGCGCCACGTTGGCGATGTCCTGGTCGCTGAGGGACTTGGCCACGGTCACCATCACAGGAGATGGACGCGAGGCATCACGGAAGGCTCGCAGTTGTGTCTCCACATACTTGGCAAACTGACCTGCCAGTTTTGGGTACTCGGCGTTTTCAGAGGCGCCAGCCGTGCCGTGGCAGGAAGAGCAGGCTACGATGCCGCGGGCATGATCGCCGGCGTTGAAGAGCCGTTCCCCGGCGCCAACGTCAACGGTCGCAGCGACAGCGGGCTCGTCGAACGGGCAGGCATCTGGCTGGGCTTTGACGACGCCGCCCATCTGCGTGCAGGTGCCTTTGGGTACAGCGACCCACTCAAGTGGATCGTTGTCGACCTTGCTCATTTCCGAGCAGTCGTGCAGGCAACTGCTGTCGGAGCAATCGTTATGACCTGCCTTGGCTACGCCGTAGCAAACCTCGGTCTCTGCTGTTTTATCAGTTGCCACATCGGCCAGCGAAGCACTGCTGATGGAGGCCAACGCGGTGGCTACCAGAATATCCTTTAGATTCATCACGCAAGTTCCCGGTCAAGGTTTTATACAGTCATTAATTTTTATGAGTCTTTCGCACACACGAACGGACCGTATTACAGTCAGTCTGTAAACATGTATCAGGCGTTCAGCGGATTATTTGATTTTTAAATGGGTTTTTAACGGTGCCCGCGACAAGCGAACTTGACCAGCAAGTCGTGCCGGAACTTCGTATGCAGGGAGTCATGAAGGTCGAGGGGCAAACAGCGATAAGAGGACGCCGTGTGCGCGGAGTTGATTCGCTCAAGTAACTGTTTGGATACATTTACCGCTCCCTTTTGGTACAGGCCGCGTCTGGCGACTTGTTCGGAATCCGTTCCTGTCAGGTTACACAGCACTCGTTGTCTATCGAAAGTGCTATGTGCCCGTCGTATCTTCACCGCGAAATCGAATCTATTGCTGGGGAGTTTGCAAGGTGCTTTCTATTTGTAGCCCACGACCAGAATATTTCTAATCGATATAAGCTTATAAAATGATTCAAGATGTAACAGGATGTCGCCGGCTGTCTACAATGGGGGTTCGGCCCCAGCAGTACGCGACCACGGAGACAGAATTGCCCGATACAGGTGTTTTGGCAGGGCTCAGGGAACGGCAGTCAGCAGGCCATCATTCAACCAGCGGGTGACCAGGGTAGCGCTATCGACCAGTTGGGGCTGACCCAGCGCGCTGTAACGCTCCTGGGCGGCGATCAACGCTTCGCCCAGGGTCGTGCCCTGCGCCAAGCGCTCCAGCGCCGCGGCTTCCCAGGGCTCGACCTCGCGTGCTTCGACGCTCCAGCCGTTTCGATAGACGAGAGCGGTGCAGGCGTGGCGGTTCACCGACGGTAGAGGCTGGTTCTGCTGGCGATGGGCGGCCCATATCTTGACCACCGGCCATTCGCAGGGCAGCAGTCCACAGCCCGGCGACAAGGTGAATCGTTGGATATCCAGCTCGGCGCTGCTCATTGTGGCCAGTGACCGAGGATCGAGTGCCGTGGCTTTTCGGGCATGAGAGGCAAGGTGGAGGGCCCATTCCAATGAGGCCACCGCCGCAAAATATGGGTAGGGCGCTACGGAAGGATATTGATCGAGGAAAGTCGGCAGGCGCTCGCCGAACATGCCCAGGTCTGGATGTCGCGACGGATAGCGCCGCCCATAGTCATAGGCGAGCGAGCGAAAAAAATGATCGCCCACCAGCGCCTTGATGACGGGATAGGTCAAGGCCAACGACTGCTCCTGATGCCGCCACAGCCCGCTGCGATAGCGTGCGAAGCGTCGCCGGTCCCCAGCGCTTGCCGTCTCCAACCATCCTTGTGGCAGGACAGAGGGCGATGATGAACTATCCAGCGCCTGGGTAAAGCTGATCTGCAGCGCGGCCAACTCTTCACGTGTCATGCAACACCTCCCGGGCAATCGTCCGAGCGATCTCGACCTGATCGAACAACTCGCCCAGCGGCGGCAGGCGTGTGTCCCATTCAACCAGTACCGGTACCGGGCCAAACCGGCGCAAGGCATTGCGATACAGTGCCCAGACCGGTTCCGCCACCGCGCTGCCATGATCGTCGATCAACAGGTCCTCTTCCTGGCTATGGCCCGCCAGATGAAATTCGCGAACAGCCGATTTATCCAGAGCCTCCAGGGCGGCGAGTGCGCATTCACCATGGTTGTACTGATTGACGTGGAGGTTATTGAGGTCGAGTAGCACTGCACTTCCGGTGCGTGCCACCACTTCGGCGAGGAACTGGGTTTCGCCCAGGGTATCGCCGTGGTAGCGCAAGCTGGTGGAGATGTTTTCGAGCAACAACTGTTGGCCCAACGTATCCTGGACCTGGTCGACCCGGTCACAGACCAGGTCCAGCGAAGCTTCAACCAGGGGTAGCGGCAGCAGGTCGTTGAGGCATCGTCCTTCAATCGCCCCCCAACTCAAATGCTCGGATACCAGGAACGGATTTACGTCCGCAGCCAGGCGTCGTATGCGTTCGACATGGGCGCTGGAAAAACCATGGACCGAGCCGATGCCCAGTCCGACGCCATGTAGGCTGATGGGATATCTTTGCGCCAGGCATCGCAGAACATGCAGGTCCTTGCCGCCAGGCCCCAAGTAGTTCTCCGTATGAACCTCAAGCCAGTCGACGGCGGGATGGCCCTCCAGGAACGCTTGATAATGAGGGGCCCTGAGGCCAACACCAATCCGTGGTAATGGACGCACTTTTTCTGACTCGCTTGTCGATGGTCGCCGCTGATCATAGCGCAGTGTCGGATCGAATTGAGCAACCACTGATAACCGCTGTCTACCGCCGGCACCGTGTCTGCTGTGCGGCTATCGAACGATGGAGGAAGATTGATGTTTAAAGCGCTCACCCTGTTTCTGTTGCTGGTCTCGTCCGGGTTGCAGGCCCAACCCTCGCTGCACACGGACTTGCCGCTCAACTACCTGGCCCAAGTCGATGGGCAAGCCGGTAACCGCCCGCTGGTGATCTTCCTGCACGGCTCCGGCAGCAACGAACAGGACCTGTTCGAACTCAAGGACGAACTGCCCCGGGATTACAACTACCTCTCGGTGCGGGCGCCGAAGAGCATGGAGCAGGACCGTTACCAGTGGTTCGCCAAAAAGGGCGAGGGCGCCTATGACGGTGACGCCTCGGACCTGAAGGCCAGCGGCCAGGTGCTGCTGGATTTCATCGACAAGGCCCGGGCCAAATATTCGACCGACGCGAGTAAGGTCTACCTGGTGGGGTTCAGCCAGGGGGCGATGATGAGCTACGAGGTGGCCCTGCGACACCCCGAAGCTGTCGACGGCATTGCCGCGATGGGCGGGCGTGTCCTGTCGGTGCTGCGGGCGGAACTGACCCCCGACGAGTCGCGACGGGCACTGGCGATATTCATCGGCCATGGCACGGCAGACCCGATCATTCCCTACCACGATGGCACCGAGGCCAACACATTCCTGAAGACCCTGGCGCTGGAACCGGAATTCCATGCCTACCTGGGCCTGGGCCACAGCATCAGTGCGCAGGAGGTGCAGGACCTGCGAGCCTGGCTGGAGCGACTCAACCCCTGACCCGCTGTAAATCCCTGTGGGAGCGAGCTTGCTCGCGATTGAGGGCTATGCGGTGCCCGTCACTGACCACTGGCGATCTGTTTCACCAACGCTTCATGACCGGTCTTGTCGCTGGCCCGGGAGATGATCTGCACCACCGCCATGCGCGTGCCGGAGGCGCCTATCAACGTGGTGTCCAGGGTTGGCCCGCCGCCCTGGGTGGCGCTGGTATCGAGCTGGCGCAGACCCAGGCCGGTGCCTTTCTGGGTCAGGCTTTTTTCGCCGAGGATCTTGGCGTCCGGCAGGGCCTTGGTTTTCTGAACGGCGAAGTCGGCGAAGGTGGTATCGAGAAAGGCATTGTCGTTGTCCTTCACATTCGCGCCGTTGACGATGGTGTTTTCAGCGGTGATCACAACGGTTCTGCTGGCGGCATTGCTGTACATCGTGCCCGTTGCCCCGGCCGTGCCCTGGGTCAGTTCACCGGCGGGCAGCGGCGTCGCCGTGAAACCCTTGGGCAGGGTGAAGTTAAGCTTGCCACCCAGCATCGAAACCTTCTGTGCCGGTGCATCGCCAGCGGTTTTGGCCGGGGCGGCATGGGCAGGTACCACGACCAGGCTGGCGATGGCCGCCAGCAACAGGGCGGTGGCTTGTTTACTCAGCAATGACATTGAAACGCTCCACGGATGGTCGTGCTCGGAGGCCGATCATCCCATGGGCGCTGCACTGGATTCCAGCGCGCAGAAACGCTTGGCCAGCCCTTCGCGTTCGAAATGTTCGGTGATGAAGTCAATAAAGCCCCGGGTCTTGGCGGGCATCAATGTGCGGCTGGGGTAATACAAGGAGATTGCGCCAAGGTCCATGTACCAGTCCGGCAGCAACCGCACCAATTCGCCCCGTTCCAGCCAGGGCAGCACGTCCGGCACCGTCAACAGTGAGATACCCAGGCCCAGCAGGGTGGCTTCGCGCATGGCGACGGGGTCGTTGAGGACGATGGATTCGGGCAGCCGCAGCGCCGATTCAAGCCCGGCAGCGTTGCGCATCACGGCCTGGCGCACGCGACCGGTCAGGCTCGAGCGCAGCACGATGTTATCGAAGTGGGCCAGGTCTTCTGGATGCGCGGGCCGGGGGTGTGTAACCAGGTAGGCAGGACTTGCCACCGCGATCAGATGGGCCGGGGCCAAGGTGCGCGAGACGACGCCGGGCGTCAGTTCGAAGCCGCCGCCAATCGCCGCGTCGAAGCCTTCGGCGATCAGGTCTACCCGGCGGTTTTCGAAATGCCATTGTGGCCGGATCAGCGGATAGCGAGCCAGGAATTGCGGCATCAGCGGCAACACATGCCCGATGCCGAAACTCGGTGACAGGCTCACTCGCAATACCCCGGCCGGTTCACCCCGTTCCGTGGTCACGGCGCCGATGGCCGTCTG
This sequence comes from Pseudomonas sp. 43mfcvi1.1, assembly GCF_900115935.1. Taxonomy (NCBI): domain Bacteria; kingdom Pseudomonadati; phylum Pseudomonadota; class Gammaproteobacteria; order Pseudomonadales; family Pseudomonadaceae; genus Pseudomonas; species Pseudomonas sp. 43mfcvi1.1. Next base: position 556,595 of record NZ_UETT01000001.1, read on the forward strand.
CAAGGCTTCGAGGTGAGCGCCGATACTGGCCAGGAAGTGTTCGCCGTTTTCGGTCAGGGACAATTTTCGGGTCGAGCGCTGGAACAGGCGCACGCCCAGGTTGCGCTCGAGCATCGCTACGTTGCGGCTGACGGCGGCAGGCGTCAGGCCCAGCAATCTGGCGGCAGCGGAAAAACTCCCCGTCTCGGCACTGCGGGCGAAGCATTCAAGGTTGGCGAGGGTTTCCATGGCGTTCTGCCTGATAGCAATGCTTGAAAATGATTCAAGCTATTACCGGCTAATCAGGCGGGAATGACAAGAGCAATATGCACCCCAACGGCGGACATCACCGCCAGGCTTATCCCAACCTTTGAGGACAGACGACATGAGTATCGAAACCATCGGCATCATCGGCGCCGGCGCCATTGGCAGTGCTTTCGCCCGCGCCCTGGCCCGCCAGAACATCAACGTGGTGATTGCCAACAGCCGTGGCCCGGACAGCCTGGCCGGGCTGGTCGCCGATCTGGGGCCCACCGTGCGTGCCGGCACCGTGCAGCAAGCCGCGGCCCAGCCGATGGTGTTGGTGGCCGTTAACTGGTCGAGGCTGCCGGAGGCGTTGAGTGGTTTGCCGGACTTTGCCGGGCGCATCGTGATCGATGCCAACAATGCAATCAAAGTCCCGGAGTTCGAGGCGGTTGATCTGCAGGGCCGGGCTTCCACCGAGGTGTTCAGTGAGTGGGTGCCGGGCGCGCGGGTGGTCAAGGCCTTCAATCACTTGCTGGCGCGCCTGCTGGAGGCAGATCCGACGTCCGAAGGCGGCAAGCGGGTGCTGTTCCTGAGCGGTGACGACGTGCAGGCACGCGATGAGGTCGCGCAGTTGATCGAGCGCTTGGGATTCTTCGCCGTGGACCTGGGGCCCCTGAGTGTAGGCGCACGCTTGACCCAGTTCCCGGGCGGCCCTCTGCCGGTGCTGAACCTGGTCAAGTTCGACTGAGCCTCACAGTGCGCTCAGCGATCCCAATAGGGCACTTCGCCAAAACACTCCAGGAAAAAATCGATGACCGTGCGCACCTTCACTGACAGGCGTCGGCTGCCCGGCCAGAGAATGGCGATCTGCTGGGGTTCGAGGCTGTTGGAGGCCTGGTAATCCTCCAGTACCGGGACCAGCCTGCCATTGCGCAACGCTTCGCCGATCAGCCAGGACGGAAACATCACCAACCCCAGGCCTTGTTCGGCGGCCTGGGTCAAGGTGTCGGCGTGGTTGCCGGTGATCGGGCCCTTGACGCTGTAGGGCGTCCAGGCCTGGCCCGGGCGGCGGAAGAACCAGCGCTGCTGGCCGGTCACGCCTTTGTAGGCCAGGCATTGATGGGCCGCCAGATCCTGGGGTTTGAGCGGCACGCCGTGGCGAGCCAGGTAGGCGGGGCTGGCCGCGATCTGAAAACGATGGGGGGCGACGACCCGCGCCTGCATGCCTGAATCATGCAGCGGGCCGATCCGAAACAGCAGGTCGGCGCCTTCCTGCAGTGGGTCGACGTAACTGTCGGTCTGCTGGATCTCCAATTGCAGCTTTGGGTAGCGTTCGCACAACTGGCCCAGCCACGGTGTCAGGTGGCGCTGGCCGAATACCACCGGGGCGTTGATCCGCACCAGTCCGGAGGGCTCGCTGTGCTGTTCCTGCAAGGCTTGTTCGGCTTCCTCCAATTGCACCAGTAGCAGCCGCGCATGATGCCCCAGTAGGCGGCCGGCTTCGGTGGGGGACACGGCGCGGGTGTGCCTGTAAAGCAATTGCTGGTTCAGGGCCTGCTCCATCAGTTGGATCTGCCGGGAAATCGATGACGGAGCCAAGCCTTCGCGCCGGGCCACCTCCGAGAAACTGCCGTGATCGAGCACCGCGACAAACAAGCGAAGCGCCTTGAAGCCGAGTTCATTGAGGCCGTGCATGGGGTGGCGGTCCTGTGCGTATTACGCAAAAGTGTTGTCGGGATACTCCCATTTATCGCACAGGGACACCAGCCGATAATGCCGGCCTTCCTTTTCCAAACAGGTTCTGAGCATGCAGGTTTCCTCATTGAACGAAGCCGGTCCGGTGACGGCTGCCCAACCACGGTCGTTCTTGCGCTGGCTATTGTTGCCCGTGGTGATCCTGGCCGGTATGGGCTTGTCGGTAGAGGCCGGCCTGCTGGGGCCGCTTGGGAGCCAGGTCGGGCATTTGTGGGCCACCCTGAGCATCTTTGGCGTCGGCTCGGCGATTCTCTTCCTGCTATTACTGCTCAGCGGTCGGCAACAAGGCCCGGCCCTGAATGAACTGCCACGCTGGCAACTGATCGGCGGTTTCCTGGGGCCCATCTACGTGGTGGTGCTGACGCTCGCCACGCCCCACATCGGTATCGCCATGACCATGGTCGCGATCCTTTCCGGCCAGGTGGGAAAAAGTGTCTTGATCGACCATTTCGGCTGGTTCGGTGCGAGCCGCAAACGGGTCAACGGCGAACGTTGGCTGGCGTTGGCACTGATAGTCGTAGCCCTTATCCTGATTGCCCGAGGTTGAATATGAGTCTGTTCATTTTATTGCTGGTGGTGGTCGCTGCGGGTGCGGTGCTGAGTGTCCAGGCGGCTATCAACGGCCGCCTGGGCCAGACGGTCGGTGTGCTGCGCAGCAGCCTGCTGACCTTTGCTGTGGGCGCTGTGGTCACCGGGTTGCTGATCGTATTTTTCGAACCGGCCCACGCGGTCACCTTGCTGGATGTGCCGAAATGGCAGCTCAGCGGTGCGTTGTTCGGCGTCGTCTACATGATGGTGATGGTCGGTGCGGTGCCGCGGGTCGGGACGGGCGTGGCGACGGTGGCGGTGATCGTCGGGCAATTGGGCATGGGTATGTTGATCGACAACTTCGGCTGGCTGGGCAACCCGGCCATCGGGTTGTCCGGTAGCCGGATCCTGGCCATGGCCTGCCTGGCCTTGGCGCTGGTGTTCATGTATCGCAGCAGTGTGCAGCAGGCCTGAAGGGCTCAGTTGCTTTCGACATTCAGTCGCAGGCTGCCATCGTCCAGGCGCTCGGTGCTTCGGACGATGCCACTGGTTTGCCGGCCTTCGGCGCTGAATACTACGATCTGGGCTTTATCCAGGTCGTCCGGCATCGGTGGGTGTACGTGCAGTACGAACCATGGCGGTTCGGCGTCGTCGAAGCGTTTGACGTCGAACTGGCAAGTGGCATTTTGGGTCTGGTGCCCAAGTAGCGCGTCCAGGCCGTAATAGAAGTGAGTGCTGTCGGCAGCAAGGGGCATGTGCATCGGCGGTCTCCTGGGGACGCTCGGTGGATGTTCAAGTGATCCTGCCTGGAATGGAAAATTCCATCGGGTGAGCTATGGAAACTAGCTCACCACCCCTGCACATGTCCTGTGGTGTGAGCTTCGACAGATCACAAAGCAGGCACACCGTTTTCCCACACCGACCAGTTTTTCACGATGTCCTGCACCACCGGGTTGCCGGTGCGGAAGAGGTTTTCCAGTGCAGGAACGAACGCGCCCTGGTCAGCGTATTTGAGCAGGTTGTCCACTTCGTTGCCGCCGGGTTCGGGACGATCGAAGTCGGACCCGGCCCGCAGTACGGCCAGCCGGTTGATATCGACCCGACCTTCACGACTGGCTCGCAGCAAGGCCTCGTAGGTGGAGTTGTCCTCCTGTTGGGTGGTGCAGTAGACGCCTTTGTTATCCGTGAGCAGGCGGGTCCAGACCTCGGCGCGTTCGCTCAGGCGCGTACCGGAGAACCAGGTGTTGCCGGCCAGGGTGTCGCAGCGGGTCACCACCGGTGGCTGGTTGGCCGGTGCATACGGATATTTCAAACGCCAGGCGGCTGACTCCTTGCTTTCAGTCAGGGCCACTTTCTGGCTGAGGGCAAATGCCTTGGCTTGCAGGGCCGGGTTGAGTTCGAAGACTTCGGTCTTGTAGTCCAGCGGCGGCTTTTCATTCGGCCCCTTGGTGTTGATGCCCAGGTAGCCGGTGGGCCAATCCTTGGGTACATCGCGCGAATCAAGCTCCCATTGGGTGCCGAATTCCACCAGGTAATGGGCCCAGGCAGTCGTCCCGAGGGTGCCATGGTGCGGGTTGATCCCGGCGATCCCGGCTACCAGGAAATAGCTTTTGCGCAGGTCGACGGTTGGCGAGAGCGCCAGGGCCAGTGTCGAGGCCGCGGCGTTGGTCTGGCCCATGCCGGTGATCAGCAGGCAAACCCGCTCGGCATTGCAGCGGATCGTTGGATACTCGGCGGACAGCCCTGGTATACGGATCTCATTCTTGAGCTGCAGGCGTTCGATCCAGTTCTGCGCCTCGGGAGCGAACATCGTGATCAGCATGACTTTGGGTTGAAGCGGCGGTGTGGCCCCGGCGGTCGAGCAGAACAGGGCCAAACCGATTGAAGCAAGCAGGCGATTGGTCATGAATCGTTACCTCCATGGATTAGAAAGGGGCGAGCAGGGGCTCAGAATTGATAGCCGACACCCGCGTAGTATCCCCACCCATCGGAACGGGCGCGGAAGTTACCGTCGCCAAAGTTAAGCTCACTGCCGTCCTGCCAGTTGCCGCCGTTGTGAAAGTAACGGCCCACCAGGGTGAAGCGCAGGTGCGTGAAGGAATACAGCAAGACGTTGGTGGCGACTGTGGCGTTGGCGGTGCGGGCCGGGTTGTCCTTGTGCAGGTCTGAACCGAAATCGAAGTTGGTGAAGCCGATGTACGTCAGCGAGGCGCCGTTGCTGAACTGGCTGATCGGCACGATGTATTTGAGTTGGGCGCGATAGCCATCCCAGGAATATTCATTGCTGGCGCCATAGTTTTCCCATTGATAACGCCCGTAGAAGTTGGCCGACAGGTTGACCCGCGAATGGGTATCGATGTCGGTGCCCAGGCCGCTGTACAAGGTGTTCGCGCGATTGGCGCTATTGCTGCCGTGATCGTAGATCCAGTCGAACGCCACATACCACTCCTTGAATGGCCCGATGGCCAGGCTGCGGCCAGTCATGTAGTCGATGGAAATACGCGGTTCATGCTCCATGAACACCGGCGAGCCGTGATCCCACACGCCTTTGTCGTGGCTGTTGCCGATGTCGAAGATCTTTGGGATGTCGATATAGCCATACAGCTCGAACGGCCCCTTGCGTCCGAAATATTCGTATTCCAGATAGATGTCATCAACGGGTTGCGGGCCGAAGCTGATGTCCTTGCTGCCGATGATCGTCAGATCCTGGTTGTACCAGTCGGACAGGTAGACACCTTTTTTCGAGGAAGTGGCTTCAGGGCTGAGCGCCTCACCTTGGGCGGATGCTTCGCTCGTCTGGGCCTGGCTGGTGGTGCTGAGTAATCCGGTAACGGCGGTCAGTAGCACAGCGGCTGCGAATACGCCGGGCGCGGCGTGACACCGAGGATTGAAGTCCATGGAAAGTCCTTGTTCGTGCGGGTCGAAACCCGGGTTCCGTGATTGAAAAAACGCGACTCGCTTCGGCGTTGCGAGTGATTTCGCAAACGTTTGCACATCCTGTACCAGTTTTTCGTACTGGCTTGAAAAACATGTATTTAGGACATTTTTCCTGTCCTTATGGTCAGGCGTCGTGCACGACCTGTTACCCGGTTCCTTGAAGGGGCACCAAAAGGTGGCAGGGCGTAAGGGGGCACTGTCGTGCAGCGACACAGGACCGTCGGCGTTGCTGGTAGACTCGTTCCAATTGACTGACACGAGGTATGCCCATGAGCGAGCCGATTCGCCTGACCCAGTACAGCCACGGCGCCGGTTGCGGCTGCAAGATTTCGCCCCAGGTGCTGGAAGTGATCCTGGCCGGCAGCGGTGCGCAAAACCTTGATCCCAAGCTGTGGGTCGGCAACGCCTCCCGGGACGATGCTGCGGTATACGCCATCGACGAGGAACGCGGCGTGGTCTCGACCACCGATTTCTTCATGCCGATTGTCGATGACCCGTTCGATTTCGGTCGCATCGCCGCCACCAATGCCATCAGCGACATCTACGCCATGGGCGGTGACCCGCTGATGGCTATCGCGATCCTCGGTTGGCCAGTCAATGTATTGGCCCCGGAAATTGCCCGGGAAGTGATTCGCGGTGGTCGTTCAGTGTGCGACGAGGCGGGTATCCCCCTGGCTGGCGGACATTCGATCGACGCGCCTGAGCCGATTTTCGGCCTGGCGGTCACAGGGCTGGTGCAAAAGCGCCACATGAAACGCAACGACACGGCTATCGCCGGTTGCCGCCTGTACCTGACCAAGCCCCTGGGCATCGGCATCCTGACCACGGCGGAAAAGAAGGGCAAGCTGCGCGCCGCCGATGTTGGCCTGGCCCGTGACTGGATGTGCACCCTCAACAAACCCGGCAGCCGCTTCGGCAAGCTCGACGGTGTGACGGCGATGACCGACGTCACCGGTTTCGGCCTGCTTGGGCACTTGGTGGAAATGGCTGACGGCAGCCAACTGACCGCGCGCATCCGCTATGACGCAGTGCCGCGTCTGCCGGGTGTCGAGTACTACCTCGACCTGGGGTGTGTGCCGGGCGGTACGTTGCGCAACTACGACAGCTATGCCAGCAAGGTCGGTCGGGTCCAGGAACTGCACAAGCGCGTGCTGTGCGATCCGCAGACCAGTGGCGGCCTGTTGATTGCGGTCACCGCCGAAGGCGAGGGCGAATTCCTGCGGGTTGCCGCTGAACTGGGCCTGGCCCTGGAGCCCATCGGCGAACTGGTCGAGCGACAGACCTACGCGGTCGAGGTGTCTTGATGGGCCATGACATCACCGATTACCGCGACATCTTCCTCAATGACCGACCGATGATGGACACCCGTGCCCCGGTCGAATTCATCAAGGGCGCCTTCCCCGGTGTGGTCAATTTGCCGTTGATGACCGACAGCGAACGGCAACGCGTCGGTACCTGCTACAAACAACAGGGACAGCAGGCCGCCATTGTCCTGGGGCACCAACTGGTATCCGGTGAAACCAAGGCCCAGCGCATCCAGGCCTGGGCCGAGTTCGCCAAGGCCCATCCCGACGGTGTGCTGTATTGCTTTCGCGGAGGCTTGCGTTCGCAGATCGTCCAGCAGTGGCTCAAGGACGAAGCGGGCATTGACTACCCCAGGGTCGGTGGTGGCTACAAGGCCATGCGTACGTTCCTGCTGGAGACTGTCGAGCAGGCGGTGAGCCAGTGCGACCTGGTGCTACTGGGCGGCATGACCGGCACCGGCAAGACTGAAGTGCTGGGTCAGTTGGGCAACAGCCTGGATCTGGAAGGGCATGCCAACCACCGTGGTTCGAGCTTCGGCAAACGCGCCACCGGCCAGCCTTCCAACATCGATTTTGAAAACCGCCTGGCGGTGGATGTGCTGAAAAAGCGCGCCGCCGGCATCGAACAATTTATCCTTGAAGATGAGAGCCGTGCAGTCGGCAGTTGCGCCTTGCCGCTGTCCTTGTACCAGCGTATGCAGGAGGTTCCGATGGTCTGGCTGGAAGACAGCCTCGAGCACCGGGTGGAGCGGATCCTGCGCGATTACGTGGTCGATCTGTGTGCGGAGTTTGTCGCCGTGCATGGCGACGAAGGTTTTTCGCTGTTTTCCGAGCGGTTGCTGGCAAGTCTGGACAATATCCACAAACGCCTGGGCGGCGACCGTCACCGGCGCTTGATGAACATCTTGGAAACCGCCCTGGCCGAGCAGGCCAGCAGCGGCGCCGTCGACTTGCATCGCGGTTGGATCGAAGGCTTGTTGCGTGAGTATTACGACCCGATGTACGCGTTCCAGCGGGAAAAGAAGGGGCGGCGGATCGAGTTCTCGGGGGAGCAGGCGGCGGTGTTGGAGTATCTGCGTGAGCGGGCGGTTCGGGGAGGGTGAACTCGCAAGTTCGGGCTCATGATTGGAAAATACTAACCCGGTGGGAGCGAGCCTGCTCGCGATAGCGGTGCATCAGTCACATCAATGCCAATGGGGCCAACGCTATCGCGAGCAGGCTCGCTCCCACAGGGGGCCTTTTTGGTCAAGTCGGGCAGGCTTCCTGGCCGTTGTCCAAGCCTTGCTTGTAGCTCTGGCTGGTGAGGCTGGCCTTGCCGTTGTGCCAGGTCAGGGTCAGCACATACAGCGAATCATAATCGCCGGATGCCCAGTCATCGGTAATGGTCTGCTTCTTGCCCACGGCCTCGCCGGCAACCTTGTTGATCAGCTCCGGCAAGTAGCCATGGGACCAAGCGGTATAGATGGTCGAGTTGTGGTACTTGTCATGCAGCAATTCGTCCGCCAGGTCGCCGGTATCGTTGGCCGAAAAATTGATGTTCACCGGCAACCCGAGCTTGATGGCACTGGGGCTGATGGTCATCAGCGGGCGAATATAGCTATAGGAATTGTCCAGCTCACCCTCTTCGACATTGCGGGTAGGGTTGGCTGCGAACACGTAGTCGGCCTTGCCGAATTTTTCTGGCAGCAGGGTCGCCAGGTCGATGGCGCGGTTAAGGCCCTGGCAGTTGAGCTGGCCCAGGCCTCCGGCGGGTTTCTCGGCGTGGCGCAGGAACACCAGGGTCTGGATGCCATCGACTGGCTGGGCGCGACTGACGCTCGATTCCAGCGACAGCACCAGGCCACAGGTCACAAGCAGCGTCGGCAGCAACAGCCACGAACGGCGTTTGAAGCGTCTGGCGAAATTCAGTGGGTTCATCATCGAATAAATGTTCTTTTGAACTCTCTAGTCAGGCTGACAAACCTGGGGCACCGGGAAGCGTTGGCCTCGGGTGTTTTTCCGTGTCGTTACTCCGCTTCGGTTCCAAAGGGGCACTGCTCAGAGTCTCTTCGTGCCCTTTGGTTCGATCTCGGTTGATCCCGTGCACTGTAAGGCCTCCTGTTTGGAGGTCAGTCGAATCTTAGCGACAGGATGTTGCGGAATTAAGAACGGTCGGTGTGAAACCCGTGATGCGCTGGTGCTGTCTGGCACATCTTGGATTATTCTCAGGCCTTTCCTTAATTGCCGAGCCTGTCCCATGCCCGACTTGACCTCATTCCCCATCAGCCAGAAATGGCCCGCCCAATACCCGGAGTGGCTCCAGCTCTACTCCCTGCCAACCCCTAACGGCGTGAAGGTCTCGATCATGCTGGAAGAGATCGGCCTGCCATACGAGCCCCACAAAGTGGACTTCGCCAGCAACGATCAGCTGTCGCCCGAGTTCCTTTCCCTGAACCCGAACAACAAGATCCCGGCGATTCTCGACCCTCATGGGCCGGGGGACCAACCGTTGGCGTTGTTCGAGTCGGGGGCGATCCTGATTTATCTGGCGGACAAGAGCGGACAGCTGCTGGCCCAGGAATCGGCGGCGCGCTACGAGACGATCCAGTGGTTGATGTTCCAGATGGGCGGGATCGGGCCGATGTTCGGGCAGTTGGGGTTCTTCAACAAGTTCGCCGGCAAGGACTACGAGGACAAGCGGCCGCGCGATCGCTACGTCGAGGAAAGCAAGCGCCTGCTCAAGGTGCTCGATGGCCGTCTGCAAGGGCGGGACTGGATCATGGGCGAGCGTTACACCATTGCCGATATCGCCACCTTTCCCTGGGTACGCAACTTGATCGGTTTTTATGAGGCAGGTGATCTGGTCGGTATCCAGAACTTCCCCAATGTGACGCGGGTGCTGGAGCGTTTCCTGGCCCGACCGGCTGTGGCACGTGGATTGAAGATCCCGGAATGAGTAACCCGCCGCCCCGCCGATTCGATTTCAAGCAACTGGATGTGTTCAGCGACGTACCCCTCAAGGGCAATCCGTTGGCGGTGGTGCTGGGGGCCGATGGGATCAGTGATTCGCGCATGGCGGCTTTTGCCAACTGGACCAACCTCAGCGAAACCACGTTCCTGTTGGCGCCGCAGCACCCGCAGGCCGATTACCGGGTGCGTATTTTCACCACCTCGACCGAATTGCCGTTTGCCGGGCATCCGACCCTGGGCAGTTGCCACGCCTGGCTGGAAGCCGGAGGCGTGCCGAAAGGGCAGGAGATCGTGCAGGAATGTGGCGTTGGCCTGGTCAGGATTCGCCGCAACGATCGTGGGTTGGCATTCCTCGCACCGCCCTTGCTCAAGTCCGGTCCGTTGGAGGCCGACCTGCTGGAGCGGGTGCGCAAGGCGCTGGGGCTCGCCGCCGAGGCGATTGTCGAGGCGCAATGGGTCGATAATGGTGCTGGCTGGCTGGCCTTGATGCTCAAGGATCGCCAGCAGGTCCTGACGCTCAAGCCCGATTATCATCAATTACTCGATCTGGCCGTGGGTGTGATCGCACCTTGGGATCGGGCCGTGGATGGCGATGCGGCACACTTTGAAGTGCGCGGCTTCATCGCCGGTGACGGCATGCCCGAGGACCCTGCTACCGGCAGCCTGAACGCCGGGCTCGCGCAATGGATGCTGGACAAGGGCCTGGCGTCTTCGTCCTATGTGGTCAGCCAGGGCTTGACCATGGGCCGGGCCGGGCGGATTCATGTCGAGCAAATAGGGGAGGAGATCTGGATTGGCGGCGCGGTGGTGACTTGCATCAATGGCTCGCTGACCTTGTGAGGCGATTATTGCCGCGCCGGTAACACTCTGTTTTCCTGCCGGCGTTTGTGCCCTGGTCGACCAGGGCATAAGCTTTGCCCCCTTGTGATCGAGCATCCATTTGCCAGGAGTCCCATGACCAGTCAGTTCCCCGAAGCCCGTCCACGCCGCCTGCGTCGCAATGCGAGCCTGCGCAGCCTGTTCCAGGAATCCGAGTTCACGTTGAACGACCTGGTGCTGCCGATTTTCGTCGAAGAAGAAATCGATGACTTCGTGCCGATCAACAGCATGCCGGGGGTGGTACGCATTCCTGAATCGAAGCTGGCCGGCGAGATCGAGCGCTATGCCCGTGCCGGCATCAAGGCGGTGATGACCTTTGGTGTGTCCCATCACCTGGACAACGACGGCAGCGACACCTGGAGCGAGCGCGGTCTGGTGTCGCGCATGGCCGGGATCTGCAAGGACGCGGTGCCGGAAATGATCGTGATGTCCGACACTTGCTTTTGCGAATACACCGATCATGGTCATTGCGGCGTCCTCCACGGGCACGAAGTGGACAACGACCGGACCCTGGTCAACCTGGGCAAGCAAGCCGTGGCGGCGGCCCGCGCCGGTGCCGATGTGATCGCGCCATCGGCGGCCATGGACGGGCAGGTCCAGGCCATTCGCAAGGCCTTGGACGAAGCCGGTTTCAGCCAGACGGCGATCATGGCCTATTCCACCAAGTTCGCCTCGGCGCTCTATGGTCCGTTCCGCGAGGCCGGCGGCAGCGCGCTGAAAGGCGATCGCAAGAGTTACCAGATGAACCCGATGAATCGCCGCGAAGCCCTGCGCGAATCCTTGCTCGATGAACAGGAAGGTGCCGATGCGCTGATGGTCAAGCCGGCCGGTGCCTACCTCGATATCATCCGCGACATTCGCCAGGCTTCGAACCTGCCGCTGTCGGCTTATCAGGTCAGTGGTGAATACGCGATGATCAAGTTCGCCGCCCAGGCCGGCGCCATCGACGAAGCCCGCGTGGTGCGCGAAAGCCTCGGCGCGATCAAGCGCGCGGGGGCAGACCTGATCTTCACTTATTTCGCGATGGATCTGGCGCTGAGCGGGATCTGATCAGCGCTGGATTTTCGCTGGGAGCGGGTGTTCACACATCCGGCGTTCACCCCAATCCCTGTGGGGGCTGAGCTTGCTCGCGATAGCGGTGGGTCAGCTTCGGTGATGTTGGATGTGCCGCCGTCATCGCGAGCAAGCTCGGCTCCCACACTGATTTGATTGGACGCAAGTTTTATATTCACCGCCATTCCCCTGTGGGAGCGAGCCTGCTCGCGATAGCGGTGGGTCAGTTGGCGGCGATGGTGAATGTGCCGCCGTCATCGCGAGCAAGCTCGGCTCCCACACTGATTTGATTGGACGCAAGTTTTATATTCACCGCCATTCCCCTGTGGGAGCGAGCCTGCTCGCGATAGCGGTGGGTCAGTTGGCGGCGATGGTGAATGTGCCGTCGGCATCGCGAGCAGGCTCGCTCCCACATTGGGTTTCTGGGGCTATCGAGCCGGTTTCCTTCCAGGACCATTTCGGTGCTCTGCGCGATAGAACATAGCCCGTACCCGCTTTTGATCGTATGGTTGCTCCGGAATAACAGACCTGATGGAGCACCATGCAACTCAATCGATTGATGATCAGCGTCGCCGCATTGCTGGCCCTTGCCGGTTGCGGCAGCCGCCAGGTCCAGGAGCCTGAGCGCCAGCCCGCCGAGGTCAAGGCGCAGATTGTGCGATTGCTGCCGGCCAAGACTGTGGATCGCGAGGGCTGGGCGACTGATATCTATGTCGCTTTCGCGGCTCAGCAGATCCCGACCACCACGCAGAACATCTGTGCTGTCCTGGCGGTGACCGAACAGGAGTCGACGTTCCAGGCCGACCCGCCGGTGCCGGGGCTGGGCAGGATCGCGCGTCAGGAGATCAACCGCCGTGCGGCGAAGGTGCACGTTCCGGAGCTGTTGGTCAGTGGTGCACTCCAGGTACGTTCGCCCAACGGCAAAAGCTACAGCGATCGGCTCAACGCGGCGCGTAGCGAGAAAGAACTGAGCGAGATTTTCGACGACTTCATTGGCATGGTGCCGTTGGGCAAGACACTGTTCGACGGTTTCAATCCGGTGCACACGGGTGGGCCAATGCAGGTCAGCATCGCCTTTGCCCAGGCCAATGCGCGAAATTATCCCTATACGGTAGATGGCTCGATTCGTCGCGAAGTGTTCAGTCGTCGTGGCGGGATGTACTTCGGTATCGCGCATTTGCTGGGCTATCCGGTGAGCTACACCGAGCCGTTGTATCGTTTTGCCGATTTCAATGCCGGGTGGTACGCCAGTCGTAACGCGGCTTTCCAGCATGCGGTAAGTGTAGCGTCGGGCATTTCCCTGGCGCTGGATGGCGATCTGGTTGCCCATGATTCAATCATGCCAGGCAGCACGGAATTGGCGGTACGTACGTTGGGCAAGTCGCTAGGGATGCGCAATCCGACCATTCGCGATCAATTGGAGCAGGGTGACAGCCTGGCATTCGAGGACAGCAAGCTCTACAAGCGTGTGTTCGAGATGGCTGAGCGGGCCGAGGGCAAGGCGTTGCCGCGGGCGGTACTGCCGGGGATCGTGCTCAAGAGCCCGAAGATTACGCGCAAGCTGACCACCGCGTGGTTCGCCAAGCGGGTGGATGAGCGTTATCAGCGGTGCATGGCGCGGACGTCGGGGCGTTAGCCAAACGCAGGCCAAGTAAAAGCCCGGCGGATAAGGCCGGGCTTTACTGGGATGGTGTGGGGGCGGGCGCTATCTGGAACGTTGTGACGACGGAACAACTCATACGCGGTTTTCGATCAAGCGATCAGAACCACCCTCGGCGACGCGACGTTCCAGCAGACGATCGGCACCGCCTTCGGCGACGCGGTTTTCGATCAGGCGATCAGAGCCACCCTCGGCGACGCGACGTTCCAGCAGACGATCGGCACCGCCTTCGGCGACGCGGTTTTCGATCAGGCGATCAGAGCCGCCTTCGGCGACGCGACGTTCCAGCAGACGATCGGCACCGCCTTCAGCGACGCGGTTTTCGATCAGGCGATCGGAGCCACCTTCAGCGACGCGACGCTCCAGCAGACGATCAGCCCCGCCTTCGGCAACGCGGTTTTCGATCAGGCGATCAGAACCGCCTTCGGCGACGCGACGTTCCAGCAGGCGATCGGCACCGCCTTCAGCGACGCGGTTTTCGATCAGGCGATCAGAACCGCCTTCAGCGACGACGGGTTGCGAGGAGGCGGCAAATACGTTGGCGGCCAGTACAGAGAAAGCGAGGCTGAGGATGACTTGGCGTTTCATGATGGTGTGCTCCGGGGTGCAGTAGGTTTGTGTGGGGCCATTGTTGTCCCGGGCGATCATCAAGAGAACTTCATTGACATGATGGTGAACATCGACGGCAGTGATAGCTCGTTGGGCCACTGCCGGTCAGCTCGATGGAACACTGATAGGCTCCCAGGCTCTACCGGCTAACCCTTATGCAGGAGGTGCGTCCATGTATCAGTTATTCGGTTACAGGCAATCCGGTTCCTCGGCGGTGGAGGTTGCCCTGTGTCTTTGTAAGGTGGCTTATCGGCGGGTCGATGCCTATTCGACCGAGGACAGCGATGCAGCGAAAGAGCTTGAGAAACTCAACCCGCAGAAGCAGGTGCCGACCCTGCTGTTGCCGGATGGCTCGGTGCTGACTGAGGCGGCGGCGATCCTGATCCACCTCGGGTTGACCTTCCCCGCATCGAAGCTGCTTCCGCAAGATCCGGCCCAGCGTGCGCAAGCCATACGGGGCCTGGTTTACATCGCGGCCAATTGCTACACGCCCATCGGCATTATCGATTTTCCGCAACGCTGGCTGGAGGATGCGGACGAAGCGACTCGGCAGCGTTTGATATCCGGCACGCAGCAACGGCTGCATCACAACTGGGCACTGTTTGCCGACCAGTTCCCGGCCCGACCTTTTCTCAGCGGTGCCGAGCCGGGGGCGCTGGATATCCTGGCGGCCGTGATCACGAAGTGGAGAGATACGCGGGCGGCGATGCTAAACGCACGTCCAGCGTTCTATGAGTTGTTGGAGCGCATCGATCACCATCCGCGTGTTGCGCCCGTGCTGTCGCTGCATTGGCCTGAGTGAATCAAGGGCACATCTTGCGTGCGGCCGCCTGCTCGACGAGGCCGACAAATTGCCGGACATTCTCCTGATGCGCCGTCACCAGCTCGTCGATACTGGCGCCCGTCGGCGTCTGCAGGCTGCTGCGGCAGGTGAGGGGGCGGGCGTCGTTGCCCGGGTTGCGCAGTCGCCATTGCACATCCATGCGGGCATAGCGGCCAGGGATCGAATCAAAGCGTTGCACGTCCACCCGCAGCAATGCTTTCGGCGCGCCGGGGTTGCCCAGTTGTTCGTCCAGGCTGCTGCGCAGTTCATCGGCCAGGCTGGCGCCCCACCATTGCGTTTCCAGGATCGCCAGCCCGCTGTTGCCCTGGCGTATGACGATCTGGGTGCGGTCCACCTGGGGCGGCACGCTGACCTGTTCGATCTGGATGTCCACGCCGGAGCGCGACTGGCCGGCCGGTTGGGCCGGGCTCAGGGTGTGGTAGTGGATCGGATCGCTGCGGCAGGCGCCCAGTAGCAACGCCACGGCAACCAGGGTGAGTTTCAGCGTCATCGGCATGGGGCGGGCTCCTGTGATCATTCTTTCACCGGCAATGTGAGGTTCTGTGCCGGTGCGTCCTTGGGACGACCGCGAAGCAGCGATTCGGGGTGGCGGCTCAGGTAGTCCGACAGTTCGCGCAGCGAGCGCGACATGCGCCCCAGGTCGTCCAGGGTCTGGGTCAGTTGTTCGCGCTGGGGCGAATCTTCGGCGAGGGTCGAATTGGCCGATTGCAGGGTCTTGCTCACGTCCTGCAAGGTGCTTTGTACGCCCGGCAGGGTCTTGCTGTTGAACTGGGCCAGGCCTTTGCGCAGCTCTACCAGGTTGCCATCCAGGTTGCCGGCGATGCTCTCCAGTGGCAGTTTGTTGATCCGCTCGATCATCGCCTGCAGTTGTTCCTGCAGTTGTTGGAGGCTGCCCGGGATGGTCGGGATGCGCACGGGGCGGGCGCTTGGGTCGAAGGTGACTTTTTCCGCCTTGGGGTAGAAATCCAGCGAGATGTACAACTGCCCGGTCAACAGGTTGCCGCTGCGGGCCTGGGCGCGCAGGCCGCGTTCGACGAAGCTGCCGATCAGGCGGGCGCCGGCGGCTTCGTCGTCCGGGTTGTGATTGAGGCTCTTGAGCAGCTTCTCATGAGCCTTGCCCAGGCGCTGCGGGTAGATCACCACGCCGACGTTGACCGGAAAGCTGCGCTGTTTCTCATCGAAATCCAGATTGATTGCCACCACCCTGCCGACTTCCACGCCGAGGAACTCCACCGGCGCCCCGACTCGCAAGCCGCGCAGTGCCTGATCGAACCGCAGGGCCAGGTACTGCGCCTTGCCATCGGGCGGGGCGAGGGCGCTCTGCTGGTCGGCGAACAGCTCGAATGTCTTGTCTTCGCTGGCAGGGGTGTCGTTGGGGCTGTATTCCGGCGCCCGGAACGCGATGCCGCCCAGCAGCAGCGCCGAGAGTGATTCGGTCTTGACCGCGAAGCCGTTGGCTCCGACGTTCACATCCACGCCGCTGACATTCCAGAACCGGGTGTTTTCGGTGACGTAGACATCGTTGGGCGCGTTGACGAACACGTCGATGTCGACGCCTTTGCCCTCGGCGTCCAGGGCATAGGACACCACTTGGCCCACTGGGATCTTGCGCAGGTACACCGGCGAGCCGATATCCAGCGAGCCGAGGTCCTGGGAGTGCAGGGTGAAGCGCTTGCCCGGTTCGCCATAAGTGATGGGAGGCGGGTTCTCCAGGCCGGTGAAGGATTTGGCGCGCACTTTCGATTGACCGGCGTCGGCGCCGATGAAGTCTCCTGACAGCAGGGTGTCGATTCCCGAGATCCCACCGGCCCCGATCCTTGGCCGCACCACCCAGAACACCGAATCCTCGTGGGTGAAGGTGTCGGCAGTCTTGGCGAGCTTGACCGTGGCGGTGACGTTCTTCTGGTCATCGCTCAGTTGCACGTCGGTGACCTGTCCGATGACCACGTTGCGATATTTCACCTGGGTCTTGTTGGCGGTCAGGCCCTGGCCGGTCTTGAAGGTGATGGTGATGGTCGGGCCTTCCTGCAGCCAGTTGTGGACCACCAGGGAAATGCCTACCAGCACCGCGATGATCGGCACGATCCATACCAGCGACACCGTCCAGCGACGGCTGGTGACGTGGGCACGGCCGGGTGCGGGTTGTTGCCCGTCAGTGGCTTGCGACTTCATCCATGACCTCCTCGGATGGTTGAGTGTCCCAGATCAGCCGGGGGTCGAAACTCATGGCCGACAGCATGGTGAACAGCACCACGAGGCCGAAGAACAGGATCCCCGGCCGCGGTTCGATATCGCTCAGGGCCTGGAACTTGACCAGTGCCGCCACCAGGGCCACCACCAGCACATCGAGCATTGACCAGTAACCGATGACTTCCACCAGCCGGTACAGCTTCGCCCGCTGGACCTGGGCCCAGGTGCTGCGCCGCTGCGCGGTCACCAGCAACAGGGTCAGGACCACGAACTTGATGCCCGGTACGGCGATGCTGGCGATGAAGATAATCAGGGCGATGTCCCAGGCGCCGCTTTGCCAGAACTCGATGACGCCACTGATGATGGTACTGTCGGCGCCTTCGCCGAGCATCTGGGTATTCATCACCGGTAGCAGGTTGGCCGGAATGTAGAACACCAGTGCGGCCAGCATGTAGGCCCAGGTCCGGGTGATGGCGTTGGGTTTGCGTCGGTGCAGGGCGGCGTCGCAGCGGGGGCAGGCCTGGGGTTCGTCGGTCATGTCACAGGCCAGGCCGCAACTGTGGCACAGGCACAGGTCCAGGTCGCGGGCTTCTGGCGGGGTGTCCAGCGGCTGGTCGTTCACAGGTTGTCCCACAGGTCGCGGACATCGCGCCCGGCAATGCGGATCATCAGCAGGCTCAAGGCCGCCAGGGCGAACAGGCCGATCCCCGGAAGCACGTCCAGCAGGCCGGCGAGCTTGATCACCGCCACCAGCGCGCCCAGCAGGCACACCTCCAGCATGCTCCAGGGCCGCAGGGTTTCCAGGCTGCGCATGCACAGGTTGAACCCCGGCGCCCGCCGCTGGAGGTAGGCATGGCCCAGCACCCAGAGCAGAAGCACTAGTTGGAAGGCCGGTGCAATGATGATTGCCACCGCTGTCACCAGGGCGATGAAGGTGATCGGCCCCTGGCTCAGCGCCACGATGGAGTCCCATAACGTCGCGCTGTTGCTCAGGCCCTGGAGGCGGATGCTCATGACCGGGTAGATGTTGGCGAAGGCCCACAGCACCGCGGCCGTTGCGCTCAAGGCCAGGCGCTGCTCGATGGTCAGGCCGTTGTAGCGCTGGATTACAGCGTGGCAGCGCACGCACGAGGCTTTCTGGTGCGGGGCGAGCACAACCGGCTCGTACACCGCATCGCAATGTTCACAAATGATCAGTCGGGCGGCGTCGGCCATAGGGATGCTCGGCAGGAACAACCCCTTCAATATAGAAGTGCGTTGAGAATGAGCAACCCGTCGGGCAGGCGGTGGGGAAATTCGCTACGTTTCACACCGCCTGCCGAGGGCTCATTCGCCGCGAATGTATTGCTCCAGTTGTCGGATCAGGTCGGCCTGCTCGGCAATGGCTTCCTTGACCAGGTCGCCAATGGACAGCAGGCCGACGAGCTTGCCGTCCTCGACCACCGGCAAATGCCGCAGGTGCTTTTCGGTCATGATGCTCAGGCAGGTTTCGACATTCTGGTGCGGGTCTATGGTGATCACCGGGGAGACCATGATGTCGCTCACTTTCGTGCCCACCGAAGAGCGGCCATGCAAGACCATTTTGCGCGCATAGTCGCGCTCACTGATGATGCCCAGCACTTCATCGTTTTTCACCACCAGCAAGGCGCCGACGTTTTTCTCGGCCATGCGCATCAGGGCCTGCAATACCATGTCGTCCGGTGAGATGGTGTGCACTTGCTGGTTCTTCTCATCTTTTATCCGGAGCAACTGCGCGACGGTTTTCATGGAGGGAGCCTCAGGTGTTGTTTTTGCGGGTGATTAAAGAATCGTAGACCCAACGGCGCAGAGCAAGCGGTAAAGCGGCGGCCAGTCGTCCAAAAGCGTCATTGTCGGTGAATTTCCCACCGATGTGATGTCATTCCCCTGTGGCGAGGGGAGTCCCTTTGTGGGAGCAAGGCTTGCCCGCGATGGCGCCGGCGCGGTCTCCCAGAGGAAACGGGGCGCCTGCATCGCGGGCAAGCCTTGCTCCCACAGAAGGATAAATCCCCTCGCCACAGGTAGAATCGCGGTACACCTAAAATTCGAGGTTGCAGCGGTGGATTTACAGCAGGGCTTCGTCCTGACCCGGCATTGGCGCGATACCCCGGCCGGCACCGAAGTCGAGTTCTGGTTGGCGACTGATGCCGGCCCCCGACGTGTGCGCCTGCCGGTGCAGCCGTCGGTGGCGTTTGTGCCGCAGATCCAGCGCGGCCAGCTCGAAGCCCTGCTGCAAGGGGAGAAGGACATAGAGCTCCGTCCCCTGGACCTGCTGGATTTCGAACACCGTCCGGTGTTGGGGCTGTATTGCCAGCAACACGCCCAGTTGATGCGCCTGGACACCACCTTGCGCCGTGCCGGTGTGGAGGTGTTCGAGGCGGATATCCGGCCGCCGGAGCGCTACCTGATGGAACGCTTCATCACCGCACCGGTCTGGTTTGGCGGTACGCCGGCCGCCGATGGCCTGCTGGTCGACGTCCAGATGAAGCCGGCGCCCGACTACCGGCCGCCGTTGCGCCTGGTGTCCCTGGACATCGAAACCACCGCCCAGGGCGAACTGTACTCGATTGCCCTGGAAGGCTGTGGTGAGCGCCAGGTCTACATGCTCGGGCCCGCCAACGGCGACGATAGCGGCGTGGATTTCCAGCTGGAATACTGCGAATCACGCACGGCGCTGCTGAAAAAACTCAACGACTGGTTCGCCCGTTTCGACCCCGATGGAATCATTGGCTGGAACCTGGTGCAATTCGATCTGCGGGTGCTGCATGAACACGCCCGACGGCTGGCGGTGCCGTTGCGCCTGGGGCGCGGTGGCGAAGAAATGCAATGGCGCGAACACGGTACGCGCAACAATCACTTCTTCGCCTCGGCCGCTGGCCGGCTGATCATCGACGGTATCGAGTCCCTGCGCTCAGCCACTTGGAGTTTCCCCTCGTTCAGCCTGGAAAACGTCGCCCAGACGCTGCTGGGGGAGGGCAAGTCCATCGATAACCCGTACCAGCGCATGGACGAGATCAATCGCATGTTCGCCGAGGACAAGCCGGCCCTGGCCCGCTACAACCTCAAGGACTGCGAGCTGGTGACGCGGATCTTCGCCAAGACCGAACTGCTCAAGTTCCTCCTGGAACGGGCCAGCGTCACCGGCCTGCCGGCGGACCGCAGCGGTGGTTCGGTGGCGGCCTTCACGCACCTGTACATGCCGCTGATGCATCGCCAGGGTTTCGTCGCACCGAATCTTGGCCAGCGTCCACCCGAAGCCAGCCCGGGCGGCTTTGTCATGGACTCCCAGCCGGGGCTCTACGAGTCGGTGCTGGTGCTGGACTACAAGAGCCTCTACCCATCGATCATCCGTACCTTCCTGATTGATCCGGTGGGTTTGATCGAAGGCCTGCGCCACCCGGATGAGCAGGAATCGGTACCCGGCTTTCGCGGGGCGCGCTTCTCTCGTAGCCGACATTGTCTGCCGGCCATCGTCGCCCGGGTCGCCGAAGGCCGGGAAACCGCCAAGCGCGAACACAACGCGCCGCTGTCCCAAGCGCTGAAAATCATCATGAACGCTTTTTATGGCGTGCTCGGTTCCAGTGGCTGTCGCTTCTTCGATCCGCGCCTGGCCTCGTCCATCACCCTGCGTGGTCACCAGATCATGCAGCGCACCCGCCAGTTGATCGAAGCCCAGGGGCATGTGGTGATCTATGGCGATACCGACTCCACGTTCGTCTGGCTACGCCGGGCCCACGGCCAGGAAGAGGCGGCCAGGATCGGCCGCGAGCTGGTGGCGCACGTCAACCAGTGGTGGTGCGAGTACGTACGTGACGAATTCGGGCTGGAGAGCGCGCTGGAGTTGCAGTTCGAAACCCACTTCAAGCGCTTCTTGATGCCGACCATTCGGGGGGCCGAGGAAGGCAGCAAGAAACGCTACGCCGGGCTGGTGACACGCGCCGACGGCAGCGACGAAATCGTCTACAAGGGCCTGGAAACCGTGCGCACCGACTGGTCGCCGCTGGCCCGGCAATTCCAGCAGGAACTGTACGGGCGGATTTTCCACCGCCAGCCCTATCAGGATTACGTGCGCGATTATGTGCGGCAGACCCTGGCCGGCGCGTTCGATGATCGGCTGGTCTACCGCAAGCGCCTGCGCCGGCCACTGGAAGACTACGAACGCAATGTCCCACCCCATGTGCGGGCCGCGCGCCTGGCCGATGAGTTCAACCAGCGTCAGGGCCGGCCGCGGCAGTACCAGAACGGCGGCTGGATCAGCTACGTCATCACCGTCGCCGGCCCTGAACCTTTGGAAACCCGCAATGCACCCATCGATTACGACCACTACGTGACCAAACAGCTACAGCCGGTGGCGGATGCGATCCTACCGTTTGTGGAGGATGATTTTTCGACGTTGGTGGGTGGGCAGATGGGGTTGTTCTGAAATCCCCAGGTATTCAGGCCGAGCTGTGATCAAGGCCTATCCCCGGTGGGAGCAAGGCTTGCCCGCGATGAAGACAACGCGGTGTCCTGGGGAACGAGGTGTCCGCATCGCGGGCAAGCCTTGTTCCCACAGAAAAACTCCATCGCCACAGGTCGGTGTGAATCCCAGGATTGGATGTCAAACCATCGCCAGCCGCTGCTTGCCTTGAGGCTGGGGAAATATCAGGTCCAGCGCGGCCAGGTCCTGCGGTTCAAGCCTCAGGTTCGCCGCCTCGGCATTCAAACGCACATGCTCGGGCTTCACGGCCTTGGGAATCGCAATGACATTGTCCTGGCGCAGCAACCAGGCCAGTGCTATTTGCGCCGGTGTGGCGCGATGGCGTTCGGCGATTTGTCCCAGGGTGTGATCCTTGAGCAGGTGCCCGCCCTGGCCGACCGGGCAGTAAGCCATGACTGGCATGGGCCGTTTCTGGCACCAGGGCAGCAGGTCGAATTCGATACTGCGTTCTTGCAGGTTGTACAGCACCTGGTTGGTCGCGCAGGCTGGCGCGGCCAGTTCTTCAAGGTCCGCCACGTCGAAGTTCGACACGCCCCAACGGCCGATCTTGCCTTCTTCACGCAGGCGTTCGAAGGCTTCGACGGTTTCCTCCAGCGGGTACTGACCGCGCCAGTGCAGCAGGTAAAGGTCGATGTAATCGGTGTCGAGCCGGCGCAAGCTGCGTTCGCAGGCCAAGGGAATGCCTTTGCGACTGGCGTTGTGGGGATAGACCTTGCTCACCAGGAAAACCTGGTCGCGCAGGCCGGTAATCGCTTCGCCAACGACGGTTTCGGCTCCGCCCTCGGCGTACATCTCTGCCGTGTCGATCAGGGTCATGCCCAGTTCGATCCCCAGCCGCAGGGCCGCCACTTCTTTCTTGTGATGGGACGGTTCCTCACCCATGCGCCAGGTGCCTTGGCCGATCACCGGTACGGACACGCCGGCCAATTCCAGAGTCTTCATGGCTACCTCCTGTTGTTAGACCGATAGTGCTGTGGCAGCAGGATAGACCAGGTGTTCACCTGATGAGCGTTCCCACGTTCTGCGTGGGAATGCTTTCCGGGATGCTCCGCGTCCCAAAGGCGTGACGCGGAGCGTGGGAACGGTCAGTCGGCGGGGACGTTATTTTGCCGAGAACTTCAGCACCATGGTCTGGGTGTAGGTCTGGCCTGGATCGAGCCGCGTCGAGGGGAAGTTCGGCTGGTTGGGCGAGTCGGGGTAGTGCTGGGTTTCCAGGGTGAACGCGCCCCAGTGCGGATAGACCTTGCCATGCTTGCCCTTGACGGTGCCGTCGAGGAAGTTGCTGGTGTAGAACTGCACGCCAGGCTCGCTGGTGTAGAGCTGCAGGCGGCGTCCGGAATCGGTGTCATACACCTCGGCGGCCAGTTTGGTCACGTCGCCCTTGGCGTCCAGCGCCCAGTTGAAATCGAAGCCACCCTGTTTCGGCTCGGCGAATTTGAGTTGTGGGTGATCGGCCTTGATATGGGTGCCGATGGCGGTGGGTTGGGTGAAATCCATCGGTGTGCCGGCTACGGGGGCCAGTTCGCCGGTGGGAATGAGTTTTCCAGTGACCGGCGTGTAATGGGCTGCGTGCAGAGTTGCGATCTGCTCGAGTATGTCGCCGTTGCCGGCGCCGGCCAGGTTGAAATAGCTGTGGTTGGTCAGGTTCAGCACCGTGGGTTTGTCGGTGGTGGCCTTGTACTCGATGCGCAACTCGTTCTGTTCGTTGAGGCTGTAGGTGACGTCGGTCTTTAGTGCGCCGGGAAAGCCCATCTCGCCATCAGGTGACAGGTAGGTCAGGGTGACACCCACCGAGTCCTTGGCATTATGGGGCTCGGCCTTCCAGACGCGCTTGTCGAACCCTTGTGGGCCGCCGTGCAGGGAGTTGCCATGGTCGTTCTGCGGCACCTGGTAACGCTTGCCGTCCAGCTCGAAAGCCCCGTCGGCCAGGCGATTGCCAAAGCGGCCGATGGTCGCGCCGAAATACACGCTGCCGTTCTTCTGGTAACCCTGCACATCGTCGAAACCGAGCACGATGTCGGCGGCCTTGCCGTTTTTGTCCGGTACGCTCAATGACTGCAGGATGCCGCCATAGGTGATGACCGTGGCCTCCATGCCGTGACTGTTGCGCAGCACGAATCTTTCCACCGCCGTGCCGTCGTCGGTTTTACCGAACGTACCGCGTTCGTTGGTCAGGCCGGCAGCCTGGGAAGCCGAGGTGGCGATCATCAGAGACACTCCGAGGGCCGTGAGCAGTTGTCTGGATTCAAGCATGGTATGACCTTCCTTCCTGTTGTTTTGTTGTTGTTTTGAACGCGGGGCGAGTCCGTTACTGGTCGGACAGCACTGAAGGTTTTTCGGGTTAGTAGTCTTTCTATTTGTGAGTTGAGAAGGGATTTATAGCCATTAATAGAGATTTATCAATTAAAAAGTAAGACTAATTGGGTTTTTGAGTTGTCGTGGAAGGCTGCGGGTTTTCACCGGACACTGCACTTTTGCGTTTTTTACCGCTCTATCCTTGGCCTGGAAGCGGCGACCCCCATCGCTTCCCCATGCCCAGACCGAGACTCGATGGCCGGTGTTTTTTATTCTGTGATGAGGTTGCGCCGCCGCGGCATGGCGTTGTTGGTCGGTGTGTCGGTGCTGTTCAGCGGCGGCTGCAGCCAGCAGCAGGGGCAGGACATGGTCACGCAGTTCAGCAACGCCAGGCCCCAGGAGTTCTTGCAGACCAGCGTCGACCGCATGGCCACGCTGTCGATGCACGACAACCTGCAAAGCCTCTATCTGCTGATGAGCAAGCTTTACCTGCGCAACCCCGAGGAACTGCGCAAGTCCGGCTTTCTCGACGCCCGCACCGCGGAAAAACAAGTGCGCATGGCCATCGAGCAGCAACAACCCTTACCGACCCTGGGCGGCAAGAAGGATCTGGCTGCCCTGAGCTATGCCATGAGCCCGGAATTTCTCGGTGATCGGGTCGGGGCGTTCATCTATGCCATCGGTAGCATGCTGGTCACTGCTCACGGCAATCGCCTGGAGTTCTACATGACCGACACCATCGATCCGCGCTTTGTCAGCAATGCGGCGCGCAATATCGAAAAAGCCACTTGGCTGCTAAGTCAGCGGCAGAACAAGGAGGGCAAACCGCTGCTGTTTTCCAATGAGATTTCGGAGGAGGGCAGCAACCTGAGTTTCGCCGTGGAGTTCGGAAAAATCGTCGCCCGGCTGGACCTGCTGACCCAGATGCTCGACGAACGCTACCGGCGGATCGGCTTGAATTATGCCCAGAGCCTGCTGTTCCTCAACTTCCTGCCGGTTCAGTGATGTGATGATAAAGGAATAAAGATAGATCATATCGATATAGGGGGTTATAAGAAAAATCGCTATGCTCGCGGCCAGATTTTTCATGCGGTCGTGTTGAGACGGGTTTAATGGATTTCGGTAATGTCGGTTTAGTCGTTGCGGGCCTGGTGGTCGGCTTCATCGTTGGGATGACCGGCGTCGGCGGTGGTTCGTTGATGACCCCGATCCTGTTGTGGTTTGGGATCAACCCGGCGACGGCGGTGGGTACGGACCTGCTGTATGCGGCCATTACCAAGTCTGGCGGTGTCCTGGTTCATGCCAAAAACCGCAACATCGACTGGGCCATCACCGGCTGGCTGACGTTGGGCAGCGTGCCGGCGGTCGGCTTGACGCTGTGGTTCCTCAGCAGCCTGCACAGCTCCCCCGACGCCATGAACGCGGTGATCAAGCAGGCCCTGGGCTTTGTGTTGTTCGCCACTGCCCTGGCGATCCTGTTCAAGAAGCGCCTGCTGCAATTCGCTCATGATCGTGCTGGCGGCCACTACAATCCCTCCGGTTCGCAACTCAACGTGCTCACGGTCATCACCGGCTTGGTGCTGGGTACGATGGTCGCGTTGACCTCCATCGGTGCCGGCGCGCTGGGTACTGTCGCGCTGTTCATCCTCTATCCGTTCCTGGTCACCAAGCGCCTGGTGGGCACCGAGATCGCCCACGCCGTGCCGCTGACTCTGGTGGCTGGCCTGGGCCATGCGAGCATGGGCAACATGGACTGGCACATCCTGGGGTTCCTGCTGGTAGGTTCGTTGCCAGGGATCTACCTGGGCAGTCATTTGTCGGGCCGCATCTCCGACGAACTGCTGCGCCCGTGCCTGGCGGTGATGTTGGCGATGATCGGGTTCAAGCTGGCGTTCTAGAACTGGCACCGAGATCCATTGTGGGAGCGAGCAAGCCCGCTCCCACACTCGTTTGCGGTGACTGTACTTCTAGCAGTCATACCTCTCCCTCCCATACGCGTTGGCTGGTTGCGCAATGACCCCCCTGGCCTAAGCTTCAAGTCAGGCAGGCGCAGTATCGAGCGACTCTCGCGGAACAATCGCCGCCCTGTGCAATCAGTACAGCGTAAATATCAAAAGGAGAGGCGCATGCTCATTCGGTCGTTGACCTTCGCTACCTTGCTGGCCATCGCCAGCCCCCTGTTCGCTGCCGATGGAGACTCACCCTTGGTGGCGGATGCAGGCAGGGCACGTCCCCTGATCGTCATCGCGCCCAGTACGGTCGACCCTGCCTGGGTGAGCCTGAAAAAGGCCTTGGATGAGCCGGCAGGCAAGCAGGGCTTTTCTGAGCGCAACATGGTGCTCTATACCGTGCTCAATACCATTGGGCAGCGCGATGGCAAGGACCTGGACCCGCAAAGCACCATGGCGTTGATTCGCTCGCTCAAGCTGGGCGCTGGCGCCCAGACCAAGATCATCCTGGTGGGCAAGGACGGGGAAAAGAAGCTTGAGCATTCCGGGGCGATCGAACTGAAAGACCTCTTCGACACCGTCGATAAACTGCCTGCGGCCGAAAAAGAAGCGACACCTCCAGCTCCACCTCCCGCGCCAGAGCCTGCGCCGGCCAAGGATGCGAAAGGTGCCAAGCCTGGCAAGGCAGTCAAGCCGGCAGGGCCGCCGAAGCCGCTGGATGATTGACTTCCAGTAACGACGAGGCTCCCTGTGGCGAGGGGATTTATCCCCGCTGGGCTGCGAAGCGGCCCCAGCATTTCTGCATGTCAAAGAATCCGGCGAGTGCTACGCACTCGAGAGGGGATAAATCCCCTCGCCACAGGTAACCCCGCCGATTTACTTCCCGTCCAGTGCAGTGAGGATCCGGTGCGCGGCTTTCACCCGTTCCTCGTTCGGGTAGTTCCTGTTGGCAAGCATGACGATCCCCATGTCCTTTCCGGGCACGAATGCCACGTAGGCACCAAAGCCGCCGGTGGAACCGGTCTTGTTGATCCAGGCGTTGACCGGCGCAGGGCGAGGCGGATCCAGCGGTTCGACCTTGTTTGGCGTCATCGCGACTTGCGTCGAGTTGCCAGCCAGCAGCGCATCCACGGTGAGCGGGTAGGGGTAGAACTCCCAACCCAACCCCTGGGTCATTCCACCGACCTTATAGAACCCGGTATGAGTCGTGGCGATGGCTTGGCGCAGGTTGGCGTCCAGTTTTCCGGGGCGCAGGTTGGCCTCGACGAAGCGAATCAGGTCCGATGAGCTGGTCTTCACCCCGTAAGCCTCGGAGTCCAGGGCACCAGGCCCGACCCGGACAGGCTTGCCGTCCTTTGCATACCCTTGGGCGTATCGACCCGACTGATCCTGTGGCACCCGCACATAACTGTGCTTGAGGCCCAGCCCTGGCATCAGTGTGCGCTCCATTACCTCGTCAAACGACTGGCCCATGCTGCGGGCTGCCAGATAGCCGAACAACCCGATGCTCGGGTTTGAATAGAGCCGCTGGGTGCCGGCCGGGTAGAGCGGCTTCCAGGTCGTGTAATAACTGAACATCCGGTCTGGATGGTCTGCCTCGTCGGGAAACTGCAACGGCAGGCCGCCGGCGGTGTAGGTGGCGAGGTTGAGCAGGCTGATGCCGTCGAAGGCGCTGCCGCGCAGCTCAGGAGCGAAGCGACTGGCCGGGTCCGTCAGGGACAGCTTGCCCTGGGCCTGGGCATAGGCGCCGAGGGTGGCGGTAAAGGTCTTGCTGATCGAGCCGATTTCGAAGAGGGTCTGGTCGGTGACCGGGTTTTTCGTGTCCTTGGAGGCCTCGCCGTAGTTGAAGTAATGGCGTTGGCCCTTGTAGGTGATCGCCACAGCCATGCCGGCGATGTCCTGTTGCTTCATCAATGGCTGGATCGTGGCATTGACGGCCTCTTCAATACGATCCTGGGCAAAGCCCGGAGCCGCCCCGTAGAGCAGGAAAAAAGTGCCTGCGAGTATCGATTTAGCCATGTGCATGTCGGACCGTCTCCTTGGATGGCGGTGGTTCAAGCCGCTCTGCATCCGGCAGCTTGCGATGCCTGGGGCATCTTGGGGCTGGTCAATCTAGGAGGTTTTCGGTTGCTCGGCAATTGGCTGCTATCGGGCTCAGGTCAGGTTCCGAGTCGTCTGACTGGCTCGCGGGAGTCTTCCTACGAAAATCTTTTGGCAGCCGCCCTCGGTGTCGCATGGCAAACCCACACGGCTGCCGGGTAGACTTGTGCCCTTTCTAAAGGAGTTCACATGAGTTACTACCAGCCCGGCATTCTCGCCACCCCTGTTCCGCCTCAGGCCCGTCATTTGTTTTTTGCCCTGGAATCGGTCGAGGCACTGCCGGCTGCGATAGACAAACTCCAGTCGCTGCTCGATGGGCGGGCCGTGGTCGGCTTCGGCGAATCGCTGGTCCAGGCGCTGGGCGCCCAGGTCGAAGGCCTGCGGGCCTTTCCTGCGTTGGCCGGCGTGGGCGTGGACAACCCGTCGACCCAGCACGCGCTGTGGTGCTGGCTGCACGGCGAAGACCGCGGCGAGCTGATGCACCGCAGTCGCGCCATCGAGGCCGCGCTGGCCCCGGCGCTGCGCCTGGTGCAGATGAACGAAACCTTCCGCCATATGACTGGCCATGACCTGACCGGCTACGAAGACGGCACCGAAAACCCTCATGACGAAGCGGCCATCGCCGCCGCCCTGGCCCAGGGCGCCGACGGGGTACGCGGTGGCAGTTTTGCCGCGATCCAGCAGTGGCAGCATGACCTGGACGGTTTCGCGGCGATGCAGCCCCACGAACGCGACAACATCATGGGCCGCCGCCTGAGCGACAACGAAGAAATCGACGACGCGCCGGAGTCGGCCCACGTCAAGCGCACCGCCCAGGAAAGTTTCGCCCCGGAGGCGTTCGTGGTACGTCGCTCCATGCCGTGGATCGAAGGTGACCGTGCAGGGCTGATGTTCCTGGCGTTCGGCTTCTCCCTCGATGCCTTCGAGGCACAACTGCGACGCATGAGTGGCCTGGAAGACGGTATCACCGACGGCCTGTATCGCATGAGCCGGCCAATCACCGGTGGTTACTACTGGTGCCCGCCGCTGCTGGACGGACGCCTGGACCTACGGGCCATAGCCCGCTGAACAGGCGTTTTGGTCCGCTGAGCCGGGCGTTTTGTGCAAACGCATCGGTCAACGCTATTCTTGGGCCGGACGTCTATCCGTGGAACGGGGGAAGCAAACGTGGATAAAGTCATCGTCATCACCGGTGGCGGTCGCGGCATCGGGGCGGCCACGGCGCTGTTGGCTGCCGAGTTGGGTTATCGGATCTGTATCAATTACCAATCGGATGAAAGTGCCGCGCAAGAGGTGCTCGAACAGGTGCGGGCCAAGGGCGCACAGGCGATGGCCGTGCGCGCCGACGTGAGCATCGAAGATGAGGTGATCAGCCTGTTCGACCGGGTGGATGCCGAGCTGGGACGTGTCACCGCCCTGGTGAACAACGCCGGCACGGTGGCCCACAAGTCCCGGCTCGATGAAATGTCCGAGTTCCGCATTCTCAAGATCATGAAGACCAACGTGCTGGGTCCGATCCTCTGTGCCAAGCACGCGGTGCTGCGCATGTCGCCCCGGCATGGCGGGCAGGGCGGCAGTATCGTCAACGTCTCGTCGGTGGCTGCTCGCCTGGGGGCGCCGGGTGAATACGTCGATTACGCAGCCTCCAAGGGCGCGCTGGACACCTTCACCATCGGCCTGTCCAAGGAAGTGGCTGGCGAAGGTATTCGCGTCAACGCGGTTCGCCCTGGCTATATCTACACCGATTTCCATGCCCTGAGCGGCGACCCGGATCGGGTCAGCAAATTGGAATCGGCGATTCCCATGGCTCGGGGCGGTCGTCCGGACGAAGTGGCCGAGGCGATTATCTGGCTGCTGTCGGACAAGGCTTCGTATGCGACCGGGACGTTTGTGGACCTGGGGGGCGGGCGCTGAGCTTTGGGATACGGGTTGCCTGTTCTGCCGTCATCGCGAGCGGGCTCGCTCCCACATGAGATTTGCTGAGTACCTGAGATATTCGTTTCACCGTAAATCCACTGTGGGAGCGAGCCTGCTCGCGATGAGGCAATAAAAGGCGCTCCAATATCAAAACGACCGAATAATCCGCCCCAGCGTCTCCATGGCCTTTTCCGACACGTCGGTCCACGGGCTGCCATAGTTCAAGCGAATGCAATTCCTGAAGCGCCGGGTCGGTGAAAAGATCGGTCCCGGCGCGATGCTGATGCCCTGGGCCAGGGCCATCTGGAACAGTTTCAGCGAGTCCATCTGCTCCGGCAGCTCCAGCCACAGGAAGTAACCGCCTGCCGGTTGGCTGACGCGGGTCTGGGCCGGGAAATAGCGGGC
Organism: Pseudomonas sp. 43mfcvi1.1; assembly: GCF_900115935.1. Lineage (NCBI taxonomy): Bacteria > Pseudomonadati > Pseudomonadota > Gammaproteobacteria > Pseudomonadales > Pseudomonadaceae > Pseudomonas > Pseudomonas sp. 43mfcvi1.1. The sequence continues at coordinate 586,692 of NZ_UETT01000001.1, forward strand.
GATGGCGGCGAGCATCGCGCTTTGCTGTTCTTCCAGGGCGTAGCGCAGTTTGCGCAGGTGACGGTCGTAGCCGCCGTGTTGCAGGTAGTCGGCGATGGCGGCCTGGGCTGGCATCGAGGCGCACAGCGAGGTCATGAGCTTGAGCCGTTCGATCTTCTGCGCAAAGCGCCCGGCGGCGACCCAGCCGATGCGATAGCCCGGCGCCAGGCTCTTGGCGAACGAACCGCAATGCATCACCAGCCCTTCGGTGTCGAACGCCTTGGCGGGCTTGGGGGCCTGTTGGCCGTAATAGAGTTCGGCGTAGACGTCGTCCTCGATCAGCGGCACCTGATGGCGGCGTAGCAGTTCCACCAAGGCCTGTTTCCTTGCCTCGGGCATGGTTGCGCCCATGGGGTTCTGGAAACTGGTCATGCACCAGCAGGCCTTGATCGGATGGCGCTCCAGTGTCTGCTCCAACACTTCCAGGTCGATACCGTCTCGCGGGTGGACGGGAATCTCCACGGCCTTGAGCTTGAGCCGCTCCAGTACCTGCAGGCTGGCATAGAATGCCGGCGCCTCGATCGCCACCAGGTCGCCGGGCTCGGTCACCGCTTGCAGGCACAGGTTCAAGGCTTCCAGGGCACCGTTGGTGACCAGCAGCTCCTCCATGGGCAACATCAACCCGCCGACCATGTAGCGCAGCGCGATTTGTCGACGCAATTGTGGATTGCCTGGCGACATGTCCGTGACCACCATTCGCGGGTCCATGTCCCGTGTTGCGCTGGACAGCGAACGGGACAGCCGTTGCAGCGGGAACAGCGTCGGGCTGGGGAATGCCGAGCCGAACGGTACGGTGGCCGGGTCCTTGATCGAGTCCAGGACCGAAAACACCAACTCACTGACGTCGACTTCGGTGGATTCGTGCACCTGGCTACTGATCGCAGGCTCGGAAAACGGGCTTGGCGCATGGGCGTTGACGAAGTAGCCGGAGCGCGGCCGGGCCCGGATCATGCCGCGTCGTTCCAGCAGGTAATAGGCCTGGAATACGGTGGACGGGCTGACGCCGTAGGTCTGGCTGGCGTAGCGTACCGACGGCACTCGTTGACCCGGCCCCAGCATGCCCGAGCGGATCAGTTCAGCGATGTCGTCGGCGAATTTTTCGTAGCGTTTCATGGCTGGCCCAGTCTTGAGTGACACATGGTTTTCGCTTTTTAACGGTGGGAAAACCCGTGGGAGCAAAGCTTGCTCGCGATGCAGGCGACACGGATCAATCGTCAGGTCGCGTCATCGTTCTTCGCGAGCAAGCTTTGCTCCCACAAGCCCGCTCCCGCAGGTGCCCGGCATCTTAAAGCTTCAGCGATTCATCGGCGCTACAAAACGACTTTTGGCGAGGCTGTAGATTCCCGGTTCATCCGTGTCGGCGATCTTGAACGTCATCTCCTGGGAGCTTTTGCCCGGCCGTTCGCTGAGCATCGCTACCGACACCGGCACATCGACGATTTCCCCCGGGGCCAGGCTCAATTGCGTCTTGCCTTGCAGGACGAAGCCGTCGCCGTCCACCAGGGACAGGTGATAATCCTGGCGCTGTTGGGTCTTGTTGATGACTTTCAGGCTGTAGATGTTCTCGATCTGGCCCGCGCTGTTCTCGCGGAACAGGCCACGGTCCTTGCTGACGTCCAGCGACACCATGGGCCGCTGCACCAGCGCCACGGCCAGTGCGCCGATCATCACCAGCAACACGGCGGTGTAGCCGATCAGCCGAGGTCGCAGCAGATGAGTCTTGCCGCCTTGCAACTGGTGTTCGGAGGTGTATTTGATCAGGCCACGGGCATAACCCATCTTGTCCATGATCGAGTCGCAGGCATCGATGCAGGCTGCGCAGCCGATGCATTCCATTTGCAGGCCATCGCGGATGTCGATGCCGGTGGGGCAGACCTGTACGCACATCTGGCAGTCGATGCAGTCGCCCAGGCCGATATTCGCCGGGTTTGCTTCGCGTTTGCGCGGGCCGCGGATTTCACCGCGGGCCGTGTCGTAGGAAATGGTCAAGGTGTCCTTGTCGAACATCACGCTCTGAAAGCGTGCATAAGGGCACATGTGCATGCACACCGCTTCACGCAGCCAGCCGGCGTTGAGGTAGGTGGCTGCGGTAAAGAAAAGTACCCAGAACAAGCTCACGCCGCCGATTTGCAGGGTCAGCAGTTCTTCGGTCAATGGGCGGATCGGTGTGAAGTAGCCAACGAACGTCAGGCCGGTGAGCAGACTGATGGCCAGCCACAACGTGTGCTTGGCACTGCGGCGTACGAGTTTGTTCAGGCCCCAGGGCGCTGCCTGCAGCTTGATCCGCTGGTTGCGTTCGCCTTCGGTGATTTTCTCGCACCACATGAAGATCCAGGTCCAGGAGCTCTGTGGGCAGGTGTAGCCGCACCACACGCGCCCGGCGAACACGGTGACGGCGAACAGGCCGAAGGCGGCGATGATGAGCAAGGCCGACAGCAGGATGAAATCCTGGGGCCAGAAAGTCGCGCCGAAGATGTGGAATTTGCTTTCGGAAAGATCCCAGAGCACCGCCTGGCGACCGCCCCAGTTCAGCCACACCGTGCCGAAGAACAGCAGGAACAGAACCCCGGCACCGCTGATGCGCAAGGTACGAAACAAACCGGTGAAGCTGCGGGTGTGGATCAGGTTATCGGTGGTCCTGGCCTTTATCTTCGTTGGCGCAGGTTCGAACGTCTGTATCAACTGGACGGGGATTCTATCGCTCATGGTCGGTCGCTCATCAGCCTCTATCTGGCCGGCGCACTATGACCATGGAACTGTTTGCATAACAGACTCAGGTGTTTTGATAAAAACCGGATCAGATGCCGCGAAACCCAGGCGCTGCGACACTTTGATGCACCCGAGGGAAAGCGAACAACATCTGTGCCAAGGATCTGTGGGAGCAAAGCTTGCTCGCGATACAGGCACCTCGGTTCAAGAGGTATCGTGTTGTTCTTATCGCGAGCAAGCTTTGCTCCGACGGATTGAATACCTCGCAGAGGCGTCAACGGGCTCAGATCGCCGAGCCGCTGTCCGTGGCCTTCAGGTGCTTGCGCCCGTCGGTCGCGCCGGCCACGGTCAGGGCATCGGCTTCGGCCTCGGTGATGTAGACCAGGTCGCCATTGATCTTCACGGCTGACATGGCCTTGTCCGGGTCGGTGATGATGGTCAGCTGGCTGGCGGGGCGCTGTTGCGGGCCACTGGCACTGTCGAAATAGCAGGTCTGGTTTTCGATACGTATAGGCATGGCAGCACTTCCTCGTTATGTCCTGAACATTAGGCGTAGCCCGGTAGCCAGGGTTCGTCGCGCCTGATCAGCGGTCGAGCGCACCTCTGGCTTCGCTTGCGGTCCATCATGTATCGAATGGAAAAGAGGACGGTCCATGGAAGCCTGGTGGCATGAAGTCTGGATGACCCTGCAGGCGGAATTCGCCGACATCACCGATGCCCAGCAGATGACCCGGGTCACGGTGCGCCTGGTCATGGCCGCATTGCTGGGTGGCATCCTGGGGTTCGAGCGCGAACACAAGGGCAAGGCGGCCGGCGTGCGCACCCACATGCTCGTGGCCCTGGGGGCCGCGTTGTTCGTGCTGGTGCCGCAGATGTCCGGATCCCAGGCCGACGCCATGAGCCGGGTGATCCAAGGCATTGTCGCCGGCATCGGTTTTCTCGGCGCGGGCACGATCCTGAAGAACAATGATGGCGACGAAGGTCATGTAAAAGGCCTGACCACCGCTGCCGGCCTGTGGATGACCGCCGCCATCGGCGTCGCTGCCGGGCTGGGCCGGGAGGCGACGGCGGTGCTCAGCACGGTGCTGGCGCTGGTGATCTTCAGTGTGATGCCGGTGATCGTCCGGGCGCTGGAGAGGGAGAACAAGCCGTGACCGTGATCCCAGCCAGAACACACCATTCAATGTGGGAGCGGGCTTGCTCGCGAAAGCGGTGTGTCAGTCGATGAAAACCTTGGCTGACACACCGCCTTCGCGAGCAAGCCCGCTCCCACAGGTTTTTTGTTATCCACTAGTCTGTTGATCAAACCCGCTCCGGCGGCGCCTCGCTCGGCGGGTCACCCAGCGGCGGTTGTGGGTCCAGCGGCGGGTCCTTCTCTGGAATCGGTTCCGGATCAGGACCGGGTGGAGGCAAGGTGGGGTCGTCGATGTTCGGGTCAGGTGTTTCGGCCGGGATGGGAATATTCATCGGGACGGGTCTCCGTGACGCACATGGCTTGAGTCGTGCTTATTGTTGTTGACCACCTTGCACCGGCTTTTGATCCCCGCGATGCATCGGGGCAAATCCCTCTGAACTTTTAACCGCTGATTCGGTTCGGAGTTTAAGTGAGTTTTTTTCAGGGACCCGTTGGGCCTTTACCGCCACAAGCGCGTCCATGGGGCGTAAAAGGAGCGATGCTCGATGATTGCCGAATACCCGACTGACCTGGCTTACAACCCGCATTTGCCGCTGTCTCAAGCCTTGCTGTTGCCGCGTATTGCCATTGAAAACACCATGCCGGTGATCGACGGCGGGCAGTTCGCCGCCAAGGCTGTGGTCGGGCAGGACGTGACGGTAACCAGCAAGGTCTTCGCCGATGGCCACGACAAGCTGGCCGTGCGCATCCGCTGGCGTGCGCTGCAGGACGAAGTATGGAACAGCGAAGTCATGAGCGACCTGGGTAACAACGGCTGGCGTGGCCTGTTCAATGTGCCGGAACAGGGCCGCTATGTGTTCTGTATCGAGGCCTGGATCGATCAGTTCGCCAGCTTTCGCTATGAGCTGGAGAAGAAATTCGGGGCAGGGGTGCCGATCAGCCTGGAGTTGCAGGAAGGGCGCAACCAGGTGCAAATGGCCGTCGAGCGCAGCACGGGAGAGTTGAGCGAGCAACTGGCGGCCTTGCACCACGAGCTCTCCGGTTTGCTGCCAACCGAGCAGGTGGAGCTGTTTCTGGCACCGCGCAGTGCCGATCTGATGTCCCTGGCCGATCATCGCCCGTACTTGAGCATCAGCCCTGAATACCCGTTGGATGTGGAGCGCAAGCTGTCCGAGTTTGCCAGCTGGTATGAGCTGTTTCCCCGTTCCATCACTGACGATCCCCAGCGCCACGGCACCTTCAACGATGTGCATTCACGCCTGGCGGTGATCCAGGACATGGGCTTCGACGTGTTGTACTTCCCGCCGATCCACCCCATCGGTCGCAGTTTCCGCAAAGGCCCGAACAATTCCCTCACCGCCGGTCCCGACGACCCGGGCAGCCCATATGCCATTGGCAGCGAGGAGGGTGGGCACGAGGCCATTCACCCGCAATTGGGTAGCCGCGAAGACTTCCGGCGCCTGGTGGCGGCGGCCGCTGATCACGGCCTGGAGATTGCCCTGGATTTCGCGATCCAGTGTTCCCAGGACCACCCTTGGCTCAAACAGCATCCGGGCTGGTTCAGCTGGCGACCGGACGGCACGATCAAATACGCGGAAAACCCGCCGAAGAAATACCAGGACATCGTCAACGTTGATTTCTACGCGGCCGATGCGATTCCCAGCCTGTGGACGGAGTTGCGCGACATCGTGGTGGGTTGGGTCAAGGAAGGCGTGAAGATATTCCGCGTCGACAACCCTCACACCAAGCCGCTGCCATTCTGGCAATGGCTGATCGCCGATGTTCGAACCCAATACCCTGAAGTGATCTTCCTGGCTGAAGCGTTCACCACGCCGGCCATGATGGCGCGGCTGGGCAAGGTCGGTTATTCCCAGAGCTACACCTATTTCACCTGGCGTAACACCAAGGCCGAGCTGGCGACCTACTTCAGCGAACTCAATGAATCGCCTTGGCGCGAATGCTACCGGCCGAACTTTTTCGTCAATACGCCGGACATCAACCCGGCCTTTCTCCATGAGTCAGGGCGCCCGGGTTTTCTGATCCGCGCAGCCCTGGCGACCATGGGCTCAGGTTTGTGGGGCATGTATTCGGGCTTCGAACTGTGCGAATCGGCACCGGTGCCGGGCAAGGAGGAGTACCTCGATTCAGAGAAGTACGAGATCCGCCCCCGGGACTTCACCGCCCCGGGCAACATCGTTGCCGAGATCGCCCAGCTCAACCGCATTCGCCGGCAGAACCCGGCCTTGCACACGCATTTGGGCCTGAAGATCTACAACGCCTGGAACGACAACATTCTCTATTTCGGCAAGCGCACGCCCGACGGCAGCAATTTCATCCTGGTGGCGGTGAGCCTCGATCCGCACAACCCCCAGGAAGCCAGTTTTGAATTGCCGCTGTGGGAGATGGGCCTGCCTGACGACGCCCAGACCCAGGGCGAGGATTTGATGAACGGACATCGCTGGACCTGGTACGGCAAGTACCAGTTCATGCGGATTGATCCGGCGTACCAGCCGTTCGGGATCTGGCGGATCAGCGTGGCGTAAGGCTGTGGGAGCAAGGCTTGCCCGCGATGAAGATGACGCGGTCTCCTGAGGAACGGAGGCGCCTGTATCGCGAGCAAGCTTTGCTCCCACAAAGCGGTACGGTTTCGCTGAATCCCCTCGCCACAAAAAGACCTCACAAGCCTGTATCCCGCGGCTTTATTGAATTCATCAGGAGTTGCAAATGGCGAAGAAACCCCGGTCTGCCACCTTTATCAAAGACCCGCTCTGGTACAAGGACGCGGTGATTTACCAGGTCCACGTAAAATCCTATTTCGACTCCAATAACGACGGAATCGGTGACTTTCCCGGCCTGATCGAGAAACTCGACTACATTGCCGACTTGGGCGTCAACACCATCTGGCTGCTGCCGTTCTATCCTTCGCCCCGGCGCGACGACGGTTATGACATTGCCGAATACCGTGGCGTCAGCGCTGACTACGGGACCATGGCCGATGCGCGGCGCTTCATTGCCGAAGCCCACAAGCGCAACCTGCGGGTAATCACCGAGCTGGTCATCAACCACACCTCGGACCAACACCCCTGGTTCCAACGCGCGCGCAAGGCCAAGCCGGGTTCGAAGGCGCGGGACTTCTACGTCTGGTCCGATGACGACCACAAGTACGACGGCACGCGGATCATTTTCCTCGACACCGAGAAGTCCAACTGGACCTGGGATCCGGTGGCGGGCCAGTACTTCTGGCACCGTTTCTATTCCCACCAGCCCGACCTCAATTTCGACAACCCGCAAGTGATCAAGGCGGTGTTGTCGGTGATGCGCTACTGGCTGGACATGGGCATCGACGGCCTGCGCCTGGACGCCATCCCGTACCTGATCGAGCGCGACGGCACCAATAACGAAAACCTGCCCGAGACCCATGACGTCCTGAAGCTGATCCGCGCCGAGATCGACGCCAACTACCCCGACCGCATGTTGCTGGCCGAAGCCAACCAGTGGCCGGAAGACACGCAGTTGTACTTCGGTGATGTCGACGCCCAAGGGCTCAACGGTGACGAATGCCACATGGCCTTCCATTTTCCGCTAATGCCACGCATGTACATGGCGCTGGCCCAGGAAGATCGCTTCCCGATCACCGACATCCTGCGCCAGACTCCAGAGATTCCCGCCAACTGCCAGTGGGCGATTTTCCTGCGCAACCATGATGAGCTGACTCTGGAAATGGTCACCGACAAGGAGCGCGACTACCTGTGGAACTATTATGCGGCTGACCGCCGGGCGCGTATCAACCTGGGCATTCGCCGGCGCTTGGCGCCGTTGGTGGAGCGCGATCGTCGACGCGTAGAGCTGCTCAACAGCCTGCTGCTGTCGATGCCCGGCACGCCGACGCTGTACTACGGCGATGAAATCGGCATGGGCGACAACATCTATCTGGGCGACCGCGATGGCGTGCGTACGCCGATGCAGTGGTCCATCGACCGCAACGGCGGTTTCTCCCGCGCCGATCCGGCCAGCCTGGTGCTGCCGCCGATCATGGACCCGTTGTATGGCTACCAGTCGGTCAACGTCGAGACCCAGGCCGGCGATCCGCACTCGCTGCTCAACTGGACCCGACGCATGCTGGCGGTGCGCAAACAGTCCAAGGCCTTCGGTCGTGGCACGTTGAAAATGCTCTCGCCGAGCAATCGCCGGATCCTGGCCTATACCCGCGAATACACTGGCCCCGACGGCAAGCACGAAATCATCCTGTGCGTAGCCAACGTGTCCCGCAGCGCCCAGGCCGCCGAACTGGACCTGTCGGCCTACGCCGGCATGGTTCCGGTGGAAATGCTGGGCGGTAATGCTTTCCCACCGATCGGCCAGTTGAACTTCCTGCTGACCCTGGCGCCGTACGGCTTCTATTGGTTCGCCCTGGCGGCAGAAAACCAGATGCCGAGCTGGCACGTGGAACCGGCCCAGAGCCTGCCGGACTTCACCACCCTGGTGCTGAAAAAACGCCTGGAGGAATTGCTCGAGGCGCCATCGCGCACCACCTTGGAGCAAACCATCCTGCCGAGCTGGTTGCAGAACCGGCGCTGGTTCGCCGGCAAGGACAGTGCGATCGAGAAGGTGGAGATTGTCTATGGCGTGCGCTTCGGTGATCCGCAGCATCCGGTGTTGCTCAGCGAAATCGACGTCACCAGCGCTGGCCAGACCCTGCGCTATCAACTGCCGTTCGGCCTGCTGCCTGAAGACCAGGTGGGCGCGGCGTTGCCGCAACAATTGGCGTTGTCCCGTGTACGTCGGGTTCGCCAGGTCGGTCTGATCACCGATGCGTTCAGCCTGGAGCATTTCATACGCGCCGTGCTGCAAGGCATGCAGGCCGGTACGGTACTGCCATGCACCGAAGGTGAATTGCGGTTCGAGCCCACCGAAGGCTTGACCGCGTTGAACCTTGGGGCCGAGCCGGAGGTTCGCTACCTGTCCGCCGAACAATCCAACAGTTCGGTGGTGGTGGGGGGCAGCCTGGTACTCAAGCTGATCCGCAAGGTCGCTTCGGGTGTACACCCGGAACTGGAAATGAGCGCCTATCTCACCGCTGCCGGCTTCGGCAACATCTCACCGTTGCTCGGCTCGGTGGTTCGCCGCGACGCCCAGGGTGAGGATTCGTTGCTGATGATCGCCCAGGGTTACTTGAGCAATCAGGGCGATGCCTGGGAATGGACCCAGAATAACCTCGAGCGCGCCTTGCGCGATGAGCTGGCGGACGCGGTGTCCGAGCAGGAGCAACATTACAACGCCCTGGGCGAACTCAAGGACTTCGCCGGCATGCTCGGCCAGCGCCTGGGGGAAATGCACCAGTTGCTGGCCCAGGCCACCGACAACCCGGACTTCGCGCCGCTGACCACCAACGCCAAGGAAACCCAGGCCATCGGCAAGGATGTGGCCGCCCAAGTGGAAAATGCCTTGCGCCTGCTCAAGCAGAACCAGGGCCAATTGAATCCTGTGGACCAGGCCATGGTCGCACGCTTGCTGGAGCACAAGAAAACCATCCTGGCCCATGTCCAGGAGTTGGCTGGCAAGGCCGTCGGCGGCTTGCGCATCCGCGTCCATGGCGACCTGCACCTGGGTCAGGTGCTGGTGATCAAGGGCGATGCCTACCTGATCGACTTCGAAGGTGAGCCGGCGCGACCATTGCATGAACGACGGGGCAAGCACAGCCCGTACAAGGACGTCAGTGGCGTGCTGCGCTCCTTCGATTATGCGGCGGCCATGGCGATCCACTTGCACACCGTCGACAGCACGGCCGATGCCGATGCGGCGCGGCAACGGGTCGCCGATCGTTATTTGAAAGAGGCTCGCCAGGCATTTGTCGAGGCATATCGGCTGGCGGCAGCTAGTCTTGCCCATGAGTGGAAGGATGCTGAAGGCGAAGACGCCGCGCTGGCGTTGTTCGGCCTGGAGAAGGCGGCCTATGAAGTGGCCTATGAAGCCGAGAATCGCCCCACCTGGCTGCCCGTGCCGTTGCATGGTCTGGTCGGGTTGTTAAGTGGGCTGCAACCCTTTTCCGACGTAGCCGGACCGATTTAGTGGAGAGAATCATGAGTGTCTCGAACAAAGAACCCCAGGGGCAGGCCAAGGAGTCATTGCTGCCGGCCCCCCATGACATCGACGCGCTGGTGCGTGCCGAACATCACGACCCGTTTTCCATCCTCGGCCCCCATGGCGACGGTGCCGGCGGGCAATTCATCCGCGCTTACCTGCCCGGTGCGCTGAGCGTGCAGGTGCTCGCCCGTGACGGCGGTGAAGAGCTCGGTGAGCTGCAACAGACCGAAACCCCGGGTCTGTTCGTCGGCCATTTCGATCATGCCCAGGCGTACTTGCTGCGCACCCGTTGGGCCGGCGGCGAGCAGGTGGCCGAAGACCCCTACAGCTTCGGTCCGTTGCTGGGGGAGATGGATCTCTACCTGTTTGGCGAGGGTAATCACCGCGACCTCAGTTCCTGCCTCGGTGCGCAACTGACCACCGTCGATGGCGTCGACGGCGTGCGCTTTGCGGTCTGGGCGCCGAACGCCCGGCGCGTCTCGGTGGTCGGCGATTTCAACGTCTGGGACGGACGTCGGCATCCGATGCGCATCCGTTATCCGTCCGGCGTGTGGGAGTTGTTCATTCCGCGGCTCGGTGCGGGTGAAGGCTACAAATATGAAATCCTCGGCGCCCACGGCATCCTGCCGCTCAAGGCCGACCCGGTGGCGCTGGCCACGCAGATGCCGCCAGACACGGCGTCGAAAGTCGCCGCGCCCTTGAAGATCGAGTGGCAGGACGATGAGTGGATGCAGCACCGTCGCGAGCGCCAGCTCCCGGGTGCGCCGCTGTCGATCTACGAATTGCACGCCGGTTCCTGGCAGTGCGAAATCGACGAGGCGGGGGAGGTGGCCCGGCAATACAATTGGCATGAACTGGCCGAGCGCCTGATCCCGTACGTCAAGGACCTGGGGTTCACCCACATCGAGCTGATGCCGATCATGGAGCATCCATTCGGTGGCTCCTGGGGCTATCAGCCGCTGTCACAATTCGCGCCGACGGCACGCTTCGGCTCGCCGGACGATTTCGCTGCGTTCGTCAACGCCTGCCACCAGGCCGATATCGGGATCATCCTCGACTGGGTGCCGGCGCATTTCCCCACTGACACCCACGGCCTGGCCCAGTTCGATGGCACCGCGCTGTACGAATACGGCAACCCGCTGGAAGGCTTCCACCAGGATTGGGACACGCTGATCTACAACCTTGGCCGCACCGAAGTCCACGGTTTCATGCTGGCGTCGGCGCTGCACTGGCTCAAGCATTTCCACATCGATGGCCTGCGGGTGGATGCCGTGGCCTCGATGTTGTACCGCGACTATTCGCGCAAGGCAGGGGAGTGGGTGCCCAACCGCCACGGCGGGCGCGAAAACCTCGAAGCCATCGATTTCCTGCGCCACCTCAACGATGTGGTGGCATTGGAAACCCCTGGCGCACTGGTCATCGCTGAAGAGTCCACCGCGTGGCCGGGCGTCAGCCAGAGCACCCAGCAGGGCGGCCTGGGTTTCGCCTACAAGTGGAACATGGGCTGGATGCACGATTCGCTGCACTACATCCAGCAAGACCCGGTGTACCGCGCCCATCACCATAACGAACTGAGTTTCGGCCTGGTGTATGCCTGGTCCGAGCGCTTCGTCCTGCCGATTTCCCACGACGAAGTGGTCCATGGCAAACGCTCGCTGATCGACAAGATGCCCGGTGATCGCTGGCAGAAATTTGCCAACCTGAGGGCCTATCTCAGCTTCATGTGGGGTCATCCGGGCAAGAAGCTGTTGTTCATGGGCTGTGAGTTCGGCCAATGGCGCGAGTGGAACCATGACCAGCAATTGGACTGGTACCTGCTGCAATACCCCGAGCACCGTGGCGTGCAGAGGCTGGTGAGCGATCTGAACCGACTCTATCGCGAAGAGCCGGCGCTGCATGACCAGGATGATGCGCCCCAAGGCTTCCAGTGGTTGATTGGCGACGATGCGCTCAACAGCGTCTACGCCTGGCTGCGCTGGAGCAAGGATGGCCGGCCGGTGCTGGTGGTCGCCAACTTCACTCCGGTGCCGCGCGAGGCCTACCGGGTCGGCGTGCCATTCGCCGGGCGCTGGGTGGAACTGCTCAACAGTGATGCCGACACCTACGCCGGTTCCAACTACGGCAACGGCGGCGGGGCCTCCACCGAAGAGGTGCCCAGCCATGGCCAGGCGCTGTCGCTGGAACTCAACCTGCCGCCGTTGGCGGTGTTGATCCTGCGGCCGGAGGGCTAGTGCGACAGAAGTAGCAGGGAGGATGATGGCTGTGGCGAGGGGATTTATCCCCGTTGGGCTGCGTAGCAGCCCCAATATCTGTGCATGCGGTCGACGGGTGGACCAAGGTGGGGGCTTTTAGGGCTGCTGCGCAGCCCAGCGGGGATAAATCCCCTCGCCACAAGAGGATTGTATTGGCTTCAGCGAACGAGACACGGCCGCTTGTTGTTGAACGTCCAGCCCGGAATCAGGTACTGCATCGCCACTGCATCGTCCCGCGCCCCTAGTCCCATGCCTTTGTACAGCTCATGGGCCTTGGCCAACTGGTCCGTGTCCAACTCGATCCCCAGCCCCGGTTTTTTCGGCACCTGCACGCAGCCGCCCTGGATCTGCAAGGGCGCCTTGGTCAGCCGCTGGCCGTCCTGCCAGATCCAGTGGGTGTCGATGGCGGTGATGTCGCCCGGTGCGGCGGCGGCCACGTGGGTGAACATCGCCAGGGAAATGTCGAAATGGTTGTTGGAGTGCGAGCCCCAGGTCAGGCCCCATTCATTGCACATCTGCGCCACGCGCACGGAGCCTTGCATGGTCCAGAAGTGCGGATCGGCCAGGGGAATGTCCACTGACTGCAAGGTGATGGCGTGGCCCATCTCGCGCCAGTCGGTGGCAATCATGTTGGTGGCGGTCTTCAGGCCCGTGGCACGGCGGAACTCGGCCATGACCTCGCGACCGGAATAGCCGTTCTCGGCACCGCAGGGGTCTTCGGCGTAGGCCAGCACTTTGTGCTGGTCGCGACACAAACGGACCGCTTCCTTGAGTGACCAGGCACCGTTCGGGTCCAGGGTGATGCGGGCCTGGGGAAAACGCTCGGCCAGTGCGGTGACCGCTTCGATTTCCTCATCGCCGTTGAGCACACCGCCCTTGAGCTTGAAATCCTGGAAGCCGTAGCGAGCGTGGGCGGCTTCGGCCAGGCGCACCACGGCGGCGGCGTCCAGGGCTTTCTCATGGCGTACACGGAACCAGTCGTTGTCGGCATCCGGTTCGCTGCGATAGGGCAGGTCGGTCTGCTGGCGATCACCGACGTAAAACAGGTAGCCGAGCATCTTCACCTCATCGCGTTGCTGGCCTTCGCCGAGCAGGGCGGCGACCGGTACGTCCAGGTGCTGGCCGAGCAGGTCCAGCAAGGCCGCTTCCAGGCCGGTCACCGCGTGGATGGTGATGCGCAGGTCGAAGGTCTGCAGGCCACGGCCGCCGGCATCGCGGTCGGCGAAGGCGTGGCGCACGGTGTTGAGGATCTTCTGGTACGTACCGATGGGGCTACCGACCACCAGCGAGCGGGCGTCTTCGAGGGTCTGGCGAATGCGCTCGCCGCCGGGGACTTCGCCCACGCCGGTGTGGCCGGCGTTGTCCTTGAGGATGACGATGTTGCGGGTGAAGAACGGGCCGTGGGCGCCGCTGAGGTTCAGCAGCATGCCGTCATGGCCGGCCACGGGCACGATCTGCATGCTGGTGATGATCGGGGCTTTGCTGGCTTCTGGAGGAGTCATGTGCACTTATCCTTGAACGAATCGAGTAATCAAACGTGGCTGGCGGCAGGGTTGGCCGGCGTCGGTGCCGACTTGGGTTTAGGCGTATTGCGCGCGGCAAACACAATGATCGCGGCAACGATCGAGGTGGCTGCCAGGCCATAGAGGCCGCCCTGGATCGAACCGGTGTGCTGTTCCAGCAGGCCGAAGGTGGTCGGGGCGACGAACCCGCCGAGGTTGCCCACCGAGTTGATCAGGGCAATCACCCCGGCGGCGATCCGGGCGTCCAGGTAGGCCTGGGGAATCGGCCAGAACAGTGACGACGCCGACTTGAAGCCCAGGGCCGCGAAACAGATGGCGACAAAGGCGAAGATCGGCCCGCCAGTGGTGGACATGAACATGCCGGCGGCGGCGATCAACAAGGCTGCGGCGACCCAGGCCTGCTGAAACTTCCATTTGGCCGACAGCGAAGCGAAGGCGTACATGCCGACGATCGACAGCAACCACGGGATCGAGTTGAACAGCCCGACCTGGATGTCGCTCAGGTCGCCCATCTTCTTGATGATGCTCGGCAGCCAGAACGTGGCGGCGTAGATCGTCAGCTGGATGAAGAAGTAGATCAGGCAGAACAGGATGATCTGCCGGTCCTTGAGCAACTTGCCGATGGACAGTTTGATCGGCGAGGCGGCTTCGCGCGCTCGTTGTTCATCGTCGATGGTCTTGACCAGCACGTCTTGTTCTTCACGGCTCAGCCATTTGGCGTCATGGGGCTTGGAATCCAGCCAGAACCAGACGAACACGCACAGGCAGACGGAGAACATCCCTTCGATGAAGTACATCCACTGCCAGCCGTGCATGCCCAGGCCGTTGATCTGCAGGAGCAGCCCCGACAGCGGGCCGGAGATCAGCGAGGCAATGGCCGAACCGCTGAGGAAGATGGCGATGGCTTTGCCGCGCTCGACACCCGGCAACCAGCGAGTGAAGTAGTAGATCACCCCGGGGAAGAAACCGGCTTCGGCCACGCCCAGCAGGAAACGCAGGATGTAGAAGTGGGTTTCGTTCTGGATGAAGGCCATGCCCGCTGCCACCAGGCCCCAGGTGAGCATGATGCGGGTCAGCCAGATGCGCGCGCCGATTCTTTGCAAGAGGATGTTGGACGGGACTTCGAACAGCGCATAGCCGATGAAGAACAGGCCGGCACCAAAGCCATAGGCCGCGGCACCGATACCCAGGTCGTGCTCCATGTGGGCGCGCACGAAGCCGATGTTCACGCGGTCGATGTAGTTGACGATAAACATGATGACGAACAGCGGCAGGATGTGGCGCTTGACCTTGGCGATGGCCGACAGCAGCACCGGATCCGCTCCGGCATTCGCCTTGAGGCTGGATGTGTTCACTGGTTTTTCTCCCACTCGTTATTTTTATGCGGGCATCGTGCAGGTGCCGATGTTGATAGACATCATACAACTTGATTTTTTTGGATGACAAGCAGTTTTTCAGCATTATTGGATTGGGCGAATAGCGTTCTTATGCCGTATTTGCTGGGCTTTTCCAGTCTGGCTGATTTTATTCAGCGTCTGCCTGGCCTGGGCTAAGCATTTTTTTGAAAGGGTGATCAGCGCTGAGAAGGACCGATCTTGAGTGTTGTCATACAAGTTGGAGGCGTGACGATGAGATTTCCCACGCCCGCTGGTGATACGATCAGTCAGCCTGTTTTCGAGGAACCCGGCGATGCCGCAAGACACCGACGCGCCCCTGCGCAAGCGTACCCATAACCTGGCCCATGACCTGGTGGCGAAGCTGAGCCAGAGCATCTTGCTGGGGCAGTTGAAGCCGGGCGAGAAGTTGCCATCGGAAGGTGCCATCGTGCAGGCCCATGGCGTCAGCCGGACGGTGGTGCGCGAGGCGATTTCCAAATTGCAGGCTTCGGGGCTGGTGGAGACCCGCCACGGCATCGGTACCTTTGTGCTGGCGCAGACCGGCGAGCCTGGGCTGCGGCTCAATGTCGACACTGCGGCGGGTGTGCGGGCCATCCTGGAACTGCGCCTGGGCCTGGAAACCCAGGCAGTCGCCCTGGCGGCCCAGCGCCGCAGCGAACGCCAGTTGCAGCAGATGCGCCAGGCCTTGGATGACTATCAGCGCTTGTCCAGCAACAACGACAGCTGTGTCGAAGCCGACCGGCGTTTCCATTTGCTTATCGCCGAAGCCACGGACAACGCCTGTTTTGTCGAAATCATGCAGCATCTGGGCAGTGCGATGATCCCCAGGACGCGAGTGAATGTGGCCGAACGCGGCCAGGCTGACCTGAGCAAACTGGCGCAACTGGCCAACCTGGAGCACGAGGCGATCTTCAACGCCATCAAGCGCCAGGACCCGGACGCCGCCCGCGCCGCCATGTGGTTGCACCTGACCAACAGCCGCGATCGGTTCGGCGCGGGTACCTGAAGGCTCATCGTCGCTTGACCTGTCGCTATCGCGAGCAGGCTCGCTCCCACAGGAGAGTTCTTGGGTGTTCACAGACGCAGTGTCCGCCACAGATCCAGTGTGGGAGCCAAGCTTGCTCGCGATGACGGCGGCACATTCAACATCTCCGCAAGCTGACCCAGCGCTATCGCGAGCAAGCTAGGCTCCCACAGGGATTTGTGGTGAATGCAAGGTCAGTGAACACTGGAGATCCACTGTGGGAGCGAGCCTGCTCGCGATGAGGCCGGCAGCCCACGCTCAAAACCGGCGGGCAAAAAAAACCGGCGCAACCGAGATTGCGCCGGTGGTGGTGCCAGCGGTCGTGCGGATATTCGTGGGTCCGCACAACCACCGTTGAACCTGTGTCGGTTACGCCCGCTCCAGCGCCAGGGCCACGCCTTGGCCGCCGCCGATGCACAGTGTCGCGAGGCCTTTCTTGGCGTCGCGCTTGATCATTTCATGCAGCAGCGACACCAGGACCCGGCATCCCGATGCACCGATAGGGTGGCCCAGGGCGATGGCGCCGCCATTGACGTTGACCTTGTCCATGTCCCATTTCAATTCCCGGGCCACGGCCAGCGACTGGGCGGCGAAGGCTTCGTTGGCTTCGACCAGGTCCAGTTGCTCCAGCGACCAGCCGGCCTTGTCCAGGCAGCGGCGGGTGGCCGAAACCGGGCCAATGCCCATGATCGCCGGGTCGACGCCAGCATTGGCATAGGCGCTGATCTTTGCCAGCACGGGCAGGCCCAGGGCCTTGGCTTTTTCCGCGCTCATCAGGATCACCGCGGCAGCGCCATCGTTCAGCGACGAAGCGTTGCCGGCGGTGACGCTGCCGTCCTTCTTGAAGGCAGGCTTGAGCTTGCCCAGGGATTCGGCGGTGGTGCCGGCGCGTGGTTGTTCGTCGGTGGCGAACGCCACGGGATCGCCTTTGCGCTGGGGAATAAGGATCGGCGTGATCTCATCGGCGAACCGACCGCCCTCGATGGCGGCCACGGCCTTCTGTTGGGAAGCGGCGGCGAAAGCGTCCTGCTCCTCACGGCTGATGCCGTACTTGTCCACCAGGTTCTCGGCGGTGATGCCCATGTGGTAGTCGTTGAAGGCATCCCACAAACCGTCGGTGATCATGCTGTCGATCATCTTCGCGTGGCCCATGCGCAGGCCGGTGCGGGCGGCCGGCAGTACGTAGGGGGCCAGGCTCATGTTCTCCATGCCGCCGGCGATGATGACCTCTGCGTCGCCACAGCGGATCGCCTGGGCGCCCAGGTGCAACGCCTTGAGGCCCGAACCGCAGACCTTGTTCAGGGTCAGCGCCGGCACCGCGTGGGGCAGGCCGGCGAGGATCGACGCCTGGCGCGCCGGGTTCTGTCCCGAGCCTGCGGTCAGCACCTGGCCGAGGATCACTTCATCGACCTGCTCGCCGGACAGGCCGGTTTGCTCCAGCAGGCGCCGAATCACCGCGGCACCGAGTTCCGGTGCGGGGATGGAAGCCAACGAACCCTGGAAACTGCCGATGGCGGTACGGGTAGCGGCGACAATCACGACTTCTTGCATCGAATCTCTCCTCACTGGGCAGCGAACTGCATTTCAGGCACATGGTCCGGCACGATCAATTTGCCGGCGGTCTTGGCGACGATTTCCTCGACGCTGACGCCCGGGGCACGTTCTTTCAGGATGAAGGCGCCGTCCTGGATTTCCAGGTAGGCCAGGTCGGTCAGCACGCGCTTGATGCAACCGGCGCCCGTCAGCGGCAGGCTGCAACGTGGCAGCAGTTTCGACTCGCCGTCCTTGGACGCGTGGGTCATGGTAACGATGATGTTCTCGGCGCCGGCCACCAGGTCCATCGCGCCGCCCATGCCCTTGACCAGCTTGCCGGGGATCATCCACGAGGCAATGTTGCCTTCCACATCCACTTCGAACGCGCCGAGCACGGTCAGGTCGATGTGGCCGCCACGGATCATGGCAAACGATTCGGCCGAAGAGAAGATCGACGCGCCGATGCGCGCGGTGACGGTCTGCTTGCCGGCGTTGATCATGTCGGCGTCGACTTCGGCTTCGGTGGGAAACGCGCCCATGCCAAGCAAGCCGTTTTCCGATTGCAGCATGACTTCCATGCCTTCGGGGATGTAGTTGGCGACCAGGGTCGGAATGCCGATGCCCAGGTTCACGTAGTAGCCGTCCTGCATTTCGCGGGCGACGCGCTGAGCCATTTGTTCGCGGGAAAGTGCCATGTTGTTATTCCTTCATTCGGGCCGGGGGCAGGGGATCACTTACGCACGGTGCGCTGTTCGATGCGCTTCTCGAACGTGCCGCAAATGACCCGGTCGACGTAGATGCCAGGGGTGTGGATCTGTGTCGGGTCCAGCTCGCCGGGTTCGACGATTTCTTCGACTTCCACCACGGTGATCTTGCCCGCCGTGGCGGCCAGCGGGTTGAAGTTCTGGGCGGTGTGGCGATAGATCACGTTGCCGAAATGGTCGGCTTTCCAGCCTTTGACGATGGCGAAATCGCCGGTGATGGATTCTTCCATCAGGTACTGGCGGCCATGGAATTCACGCACTTCCTTGCCTTCGGCCACTGGCGTGCCGACGCCGGTGGCGGTGAAGAAGGCCGGGATGCCGGCGCCACCGGCGCGCATTTTTTCGGCGAGGGTGCCTTGGGGGGTGAGTACGACTTCGATTTCGCCGCTCAGCAGTTGCTTCTCGAAGAGGGCGTTTTCGCCCACGTAGGAGGCCACCACCTTGCGGATCTGCCGGTCTTCCAGCAGCACGCCGAGGCCGAAACCGTCGACGCCACAGTTGTTGGAGACCACGGTGAGGTCGCGGATGCCCTTGCGCTTGATCTCGGCGATCAGGTTTTCCGGGATACCGCAGAGGCCGAAGCCGCCGGCGATGACGGTCATGCCGTCCTTCAAGCCTTCCAGCGCCTCTTCATAGGAACTCACGCGTTTGTCGAAACCTGCCATAGACACCTCTTTTATTCTTGATGGGGTCGCAATGAGATGCAGTGTTGCGCCAACTCATATATTTGTTAAGTTGATTTTTAGATTGGATTGATTGATAAAACTCAATAGTTCTCCCTTCGACACAACCGGACACCGAGCGCCCATGACCCTTAAGCAAGTCCGCGCCTTCCTCGCCGTGGCCCAGAGCCTGAGTTTCGCCGTGGCTTGCGAGCGATTGCATCTGTCCCAGTCAGCCCTGAGCCTGACCATCAAGGCCTTGGAAGAAGGCCTGGGCGGACGCTTGTTCAGTCGCAATACCCGTAACGTCGCACTGACCCCTGAAGGCGAATCCTTGTTGCCCCTGGCCCGGCGGCTGATCGCCGACTGGGACAATGCCGAGGACGAAATGCGCCAGCGCTTCACCTTGCAGCGTGGTCGCGTGACGTTGGCGGCGATGCCGTCGTTTGCCGGCAACCTGTTGCCACCGATCCTCAAGACCTTCCGCGCCCGTTATCCGAATGTCAACGTCACGGTCAACGATGTGATCAATGAACAGGTGCTGGAAATGGTCCGTGACCGGCATGTCGAATTGGGTGTGGCGTTCGAACCGATGCAGGGTTCGTCATTGGCGTTCACGCCCTTGTATCTCGATCGCTTCGTCGCGGTGGTGCCGCTGGATTCACCGCTGGCCCAGTTGCGTGAAATCCACTGGCAGACCTTGCTGGAACAGCCGTTTATCACCTTGCAACGGCCATCCACCGTGCGTGTGATGCTGGAAGAACATCTGCGGGCTCGGGGCATGAAGCTGCCCGTGGAGTTCGAGAGCCATCAACTGGCGACCGTCGGGCGGATGGTCGCCAGCGGGTTGGGAGTCAGTGCGGTACCAGCGTTGTGCGTCGGCCAGATGCACGAGTTGGGCGCCCGTTGCATCACCTTGAGCGATCCGGTGATCGAACGGGCCATCGGGGTGCTGACCAAGCCGGGGCATGAATTGTCGGCGGCGGCGCAGGCGTTGTTCGATACGCTCAGGGATCAGGACTCGGCGCAGATTGACTGACTCCTGGGGGAGCGAGCCTGCTCGCGATGCGGTGGCACATTCAACATAGATGCACGCTGAAATACCGCTATCGCGAGCAGGCTCGCTCCCACAGTGGATTTGGGGTGTTCGCTAGAACGGGTGGTGTGCCAGCAACGGCAACAACTGTTCACACGGTTCTTCAAGCTTGAGATCCAGCAACTCATCAGCCCGGGTCCTGCCCCGGTTGATCGCCAGCAGCGGCTTGCCCTGGTCCTTGATCGCCCGGCACAGGCGAAACGCCGACCAGGCCATCAACGACGAGCCCACCACCAGCAGGCCTTCCGCTTCCTCGACGGCCCGGGTGGCGCGCGCGGCGGTGGCGGCGGCAACGTTCTCGCCGAAAAACACCACGTCGGGTTTCAACCGCTCGCCGCCGCAGTGTGGGCAGATGGGTACCTGGAAGCGCGCCTCGAACGCCGGGTCCAGCAGGGTGTCGCCGTCCGGAGCCTGCACTGCATCGACTCCGGCCAGATAGGGATTTTGCGCTTCCATCAACAATTGGATCTGCTGCCGTTCGCTGCGCTGCTCACAATCCAGGCAGAGCACACGGTGCAGGCTGCCGTGGAGTTCGATCACGTCCTGGCTGCCGGCCTGGTCGTGCAATGTGTCGACGTTCTGGGTGATCAGACCACTGATGCGCTGTTCGGCCTGTAGCGCCGCCAAGGCCTCGTGGGCTGCATTCGGCCGTGCTTGTCGCACCCGTGGCCAGCCCAGCATTGCCCGCGCCCAATAGCGTCGCCGCGCCTCGGGTTTGGCGAGGAACTCCTGGTACATCATGGGTTGTCGACCCCGGCGTACACCGTCGCTGTCGCGGTAATCGGGGATGCCCGACGGTGTGCTGATACCGGCGCCAGTGAGGACCAGGAAATGGCGCCCGGCCATGTGCTCTCGCAACTGATCGATCGGTTCACGGTGAAGATCGTCGGGCATGTGGTTGTCTCCGCTGGCCTGGAACCGTTGAGGTTAGCACTGCGGTTGTCCAGGGAAAGCGCGCTGACGCCTTTCGTCGCTCAGCGCGACGGTTGCTTCAAACTTTCCCCGGCCCGGCGACATCCACTTCTATGTGCGGTACCTCAGAATCGTCGCGCTGCGATGCAGTGGCGACCACGGCTAAGGAGAAGGGAATGGCAACGCCAAAAGAGAACCTGCTGGACTGGCTCAACGATGCCCATGCCATGGAGCAACAAGCGGAAAAAATGCTCAAGGCCCAAGCGGAACGCCTCGAACATTATCCAGCGCTCAAGGCCCGGATCGAGGAGCACTTGCAAGAAACCCTCGGCCAGCAAAAGTTGGTGGAGCAATGCATAAAGCGCCTGGGCGGGAGTACCTCGACGCTCAAGGATCTGGCCGCCAAGCTCATGGCCTTCGGCCAGGCGGTCGGTGGCATGACGATGAGTGACGAAGTGGTCAAGGGCGCCATGAGTGGCTATGTGTTCGAGAACCTGGAAATAGCCTCCTACACCGTGCTGATCGAGGCAGCGAAAGTGGCCGGCGATGTGGAAACACAACGGGCCTGCGAACAGATCCTGCCCCAGGAAATCGCCATGGCCGAGTGGTTGCGCGAACACCTGCCGCAGATCACCCAGGCGTTCCTCGAACGCTCGGCCAGTCCGCATACCGAGGCTAAGCGCTGAGCATGAAAGAGCATCCGGACGCTTATTTGCGGACACCTGGGGCGCCGCCGAAAAAGGAGAAATACGAGCGAACCACCGGTGAAGTACGCGCCATCAATCGTCAGAGTGCGATGGTGGGCGTGTATGTGGACCAGGAGGATGGCCATACCGTTTTCGAGCTGAGTTCGGCCAATGACATCGATATTGGTGATGTCATCGCGTGGGACAGCGGCACCGCCCTGGGCACACAGCCCTATCACAACTTGACCAAGGGTTGGACCGCTGACGTCTATGTAGCGAATCACGGTGTGGCGGCGGCAAATCTGGAGGTGCAGTTGCTGGCGGGGTCCTCTTGAACGCAACGTCGATCCATTCAGGAGAAAGACATGAGCGAATTAAAGTGTGGCTGTCCCGATTGTCATTGTGATGTCGATCCACGGCGGGTCTTCAATCACGACGGCGAGGCTTATTGCAGCCAGGCCTGCGCCGAACAGCACCCCAACGGCGAACCGTGTCCGGCACCGGACTGCCATTGCGAGCGTAGCGGCAAAGTCGGTGAGCGCGATATCACTGACAATCAACTGGATGATGCACTGGAGGAAACCTTTCCGGCGAGCGATCCGATTTCACCCTGAGCATTCTTGAATCCGGGTCTCGGCGACAGGGGATCCGGACACCGCAAGCCGGTCAGTGTGGTGGTGCAGAACAACACCGGCAGCCCGCGAGTTTTGGCTTCCTGGAACGGCGCGAGGCCAGGGTGACGAGACCGGTGCAATGGGGTGCTGGCGGCACCCGGCCTTTGGCGGACAGCGTGGAAAGACACGCACTGTTTTTTCCGTGGAACCATGTGGGGTTTTCGTTGGATGAAGTTTTAGTGTTAAGGCTGTTAATCGGTCGCCGCTTGTTTAATAGCCTGTTGCAATAACTATCAAGGGTTCGGTGCAAATAGAAGTAGTGACCATTCGTCGCCGTTTGACACGTTCCCTTAAAACCTTGGTGGCGCCATGTTTTCCGAATAAGACGAGTC
The DNA here is from genome assembly GCF_900115935.1 of Pseudomonas sp. 43mfcvi1.1. Taxonomy (NCBI): domain Bacteria; kingdom Pseudomonadati; phylum Pseudomonadota; class Gammaproteobacteria; order Pseudomonadales; family Pseudomonadaceae; genus Pseudomonas; species Pseudomonas sp. 43mfcvi1.1. The sequence continues at coordinate 609,514 of NZ_UETT01000001.1, forward strand.
AGCGAGACTCGTTGATATCAACTAAACGAGGTGAATGAAATGGCTAACACAGGTAATAACAACCCTGGCAATTTCGCTAACGATCGTGAGAAGGCATCGGAAGCCGGGAAAAAGGGCGGCCAAGCATCAGGAGGCAATTTTGCCAACAATCCTGAGCGCGCTTCCGAGGCTGGACGCAAGGGTGGCCAGGCCTCTGGCGGCAATTTTGCCAACGACCCGCAGCGCGCCGCAGAAGCCGGACGCAAAGGCGGGCAAGCCTCGGGGGGGAACTTTGCCAACGACCCTGAGCGGGCTTCTGAAGCCGGCCGAAAAGGTGGCCAGGCCTCGGGTGGCAACTTTGCCAACGACCGGGAAAAAGCCTCCGAAGCCGGCAGGAAAGGCGGCGAAAACAGCCGCGGTGGCGCTCGTAATTCCTAATGTTTCGTAGTCTCGCAGGTCCCGTGCGATTGGGCTGGGACCTGTTTCGGCGGTGATATTAAGTCGGGTATTCCTGCCCGACTTCGCTGATGGATTTATTGTTTGAAAAATAAGTGCGTGTGCTTGCGTTGCAATAAGCCACTCGTCTTCTGTTTTGAATAAAAACTAAATTATATTCATTTAATTTCTTCAGACTTTCATGGGCCTGCCGTCGGCAGTGTTCTCATGCCGTGTACCTGAACGAGGAGTTCAATCATGTTTCTACATAACAAACGATTGCAGTACACCGTGCGTGTCGCTGAGCCCAATCCCGGACTCGCCAACCTGTTGCTCGAGCAGTTCGGCGGGGCCCAAGGGGAATTGGCGGCGGCATCGCGTTATTTCACCCAGGCCTTGTCCGAGGACGATCCAGGTCGCAAGGATTTGCTGATGGACATTGCCACCGAAGAGCTCAGTCATCTGGAGGTGATCGGTTCGATCATCGTGATGCTGAACAAGGGTGCCAAGGGCAGAATGGCTGAAGGCGTGGAGAAGGAGGGGCAGTTGTACCGGGACATCAACGGTGCCGGTAATGACTCGCACATCACCAGCCTCTTGTATGGCGCCGGCTCGCCGCTGACCAACTCCGCCGGTGTGCCCTGGACTGCCGCCTATGTCGACACCATCGGCGAACCAACGGCGGACATGCGCTCGAACATTGCTGCTGAGGCCCGGGCGAAAATCATCTATGAACGGTTGATGAACCTCACCGATGATCCTGGAGTAAAAGAAGCGCTCGGCTTTTTGATGACCCGTGAAATCGCGCATCAGTTGTCGTTCGAAAAAGCCTTGCACTCGATCCAGCCCAATTTTCCGCAAGGCAAATTGCCGGGTATGCCGGAATTCAGTCATGTGTATTTCAACATGTCCCAGGGCGAACCTACCGTGCGTGGTCCATGGAACCAGGGCGATGACTGGGAGTTCGTGGAGAATCCAACGCCAGCGGTGGACGGTGGCGATGGACTGGCCAGCGTTCAGTTGAGTAAAAAAGACGAAGCGCTGTTGATGGACATGAAGGCGCGGACCATGTCCAACCCCGATAGCGACCCCACCACCGGCGCCGACTTGGGTTCAGGAATGCAAGGTGACAAACTGTAGGAAACCGGCGAGGGGGCCCGGCTCCCTCGCCTGAGAATTCTGTTTGACCGCTCAACCAGTTAAGGACTTTCAATGGACCAGCCCACTTCCCGGATCCGATCACCCTGGCGTACCTGGCTGGATCCTGTGCAAAACAATCTGGTGCTAGGGGTAACCTTCTGGCTGGGGTTGGCGTTGGTTGCCGCGTTGTTGCTCTACAGCGGCTACAACGCACTGGTTGGGGCTGATCGGCAAAACCTGGGGTATGCGGTACTGGGCGGCACGTCCGGCTTCGCCGCCACCGCATTGGGGGCTGTGATGGCGGTGGTATTGCGGGATATCTCCTCCCGTACCCAGGACATCATGCTGGGGTTCGCCGCGGGCATGATGCTCGCCGCCAGTTCCTTCTCACTGATTTTGCCGGGGATCGAGGCGGCACAGGTCATTTGCGGTAATCAGTTGCTTGCCGCGTTTGTCGTCGTGGTGGGATTGGGGCTGGGCGTCGCCTTGATGATCGGCCTCGACCGTTTCGTCCCCCACGAGCACGAGTTGAGTGGCCGGCGCGGTCCGCAAGTCGAACGCATCAATCGTGTCTGGTTGTTCGTACTCGCCATCACCTTGCATAACTTGCCAGAAGGTATGGCCATCGGCGTCAGTTTTGCCGACGGCGATTTCAAGGTCGGTCTGCCCTTGACCACCGCCATTGCCATCCAGGACATTCCCGAAGGCCTCGCCATTGCCATGGCGCTGCGGGTCACCGGCATCAGTACCTTGCGTGCCGCGCTGATTGCCGTGGGCTCGGGGTTGATGGAGCCTTTGGGGTCGGTGATTGGCCTGGGCATGTCTTCGGGTGTGGCCGTGGCCTATCCCATCAGCCTGGGCCTGGCGGCCGGGGCGATGATCTTCGTGGTGTCCCACGAAGTGATTCCCGAAACCCACCGCAACGGCCATGAAACACCGGCCACCTTGGGGTTGATGATGGGGTTTGCGGTGATGATGTTTCTAGACACGGCGTTGGGTTGAAGGCCAGCCAAATACCTGCTGGATTACATCCTGTGGGAGCGAGCAAGCTCGCTCCCACATTGGTTTTGTGTGTCTACCCCGGATCCCTGTTTCTCGCGACCTATACTCAACCGGTAGATGACCTGAACCCGGAGTAGCGCGACTGTGCTGCGTGCGCTGATGTTGGCCATTGTGCTCGTTCTGGCGGGGTGCGCCACGCCACAGCGCGGTCAACAGGCGGCCACGGTAGCCATTTCCCAGGACACTTGGCGACAGGTTGACCAGCAGATCATCGCGGCTTCGAAAAGCGCTATCGAACAGGCAGCCCTCTACGCTCGCGGGTCGATGGAGCATTGGCGTGTGCTGGTCTATGAACGCACCGAGGCTCAATTCATCCCTTGGTTCAGCAGCTACTGGACTCAGGAATGGCTGGCGGTGAAGGTCAGTTGGTATGCCGCCAGTGCCAAGGGCGAGGAGGATTCCTCAGCCAGGCGTCTGGCGGTTTACCTGCAAGAGCAATATCGCGAGCAGGTGCTGGAACCCGTGGCGATGGAAATTGATCCCGAGGCGATCAGGGCCGCCGCGACGGACTACTACATTCGCCAGCTCAATCAACAGGTCCAGGTTGTCGCCCAGCGGCATCGAATCCCGAACGAACTGATGAATCGGCGCCTGCACGGTATTCCTGCTATCAACCTGGGGCCGCCGGCGGCGCGTAACGCTTCGTTGTACGAGGTGATTCATGCCGAACCGCTGAACACACTGCCGGCTTATGCGGCCCTGATCGATCACGTCAACAAGGCCGCTGCCACAGGTGCCGGGCCATCAGAGGCGGTGATCGCAACGGTGGCGCAACGCACCAGCGAAAAAATCGAGGCGCAATTTGCCACGCGAGGCGCGACTGGCGCGGCGGCGGCCGTGGCAGGGAAAGCGGCCGGGGCATTGATTTCGGTGGGCGTGGCGGGTATTCGCGCGATCATTCACGAGGGCGAGCGGCCGGAAATGGAGGCGCAGATCCGCAAAAGCCTGAGCGCTGCGTTCGATGAGGCGTGGTTCAAGTCACTCAAGCATCCCCTCAGCGGGGTAATGGCACCGGTGTATTACCTGGACGAAGAAATAGAAGGCAGCCTGGTGGAGGCGGACCTGGCCAATCGAGCGGTGGCATTGCCAGACATCAAGCCGTGATGGGCCAGCTCATTCTGAGCCAAGGGTGACGCGACAACCTTTGCGATGGCGGATCTGCTCGTCCGATGGGCGCTCCTTGATGAATTCGAAGCGCGGCTCGCCTTCGCTGTAGATCACCAGCCAGCCCCATTCCAGCTCGCTTTCATCCTGCCCGGGCTTGGGTGGCGAGGCCCACCAGGGTTCTTTTTGCATGATCTGTCGCATCGTCTACTCCTGCCGATTGATCCTTTGAACTATAGACCGCTCGATTCGACGACAAGCGCCCATGAAAACGCCCACACCCTGTGGGAGCAAGGCTTGCCCGCGAAGCAGGCGACTCGGTTCCAGATAGACCATGTCATCTTCATCGCGGGCAAGCCTTGCTCCCACAAAGTCTGCACCCACAGCTCCCTTGCTACAGGGTTGTGTGCCTGAAGCTTGATAATCAGTGTGCTCTGATCCCGCCTACCAGCGTCTAGCGTCTGTATCCCCGCACTCGAACGGGGAATGACTGGACCCCGCGCATATGCAAGTACTGTTGAACGAGATCCTTGATGCGGTTCGCCCCCTGATTGGTCAGGGAAAGGTGGCCGACTATATCCCGGCCCTGGGCACTGTGGCGCCCAACCAGTTGGGTATTGCCGTGTATGGCAACGACGGCGAGATGTATTGCGCTGGCGACGCCGAAACAGCGTTTTCGGTGCAGAGTATTTCCAAGGTGTTCAGCCTGGTGCAGGCCATCGGGCATTCCGGCGAAGCGATCTGGGAACGCCTGGGCCATGAGCCATCCGGCCAACCTTTCAACTCCCTGGTGCAACTGGAATTCGAACGCGGTCGGCCGCGCAACCCGTTCATCAACGCTGGCGCCTTGGTTATCTGCGATATCAACCAGTCGCGTTTCGCCGCGCCGGCGCTGTCGATGCGCGATTTCGTACGGCGGCTGTCGGGCAACCCGCAGGTGATGGTGGATGGCAAGGTCGCCGAGTCGGAATACCAGCACCGCGCCCGGAACGCGGCAATGGCGTACCTGATGCAATCGTTCGGTAACTTCGAGAACGACGTGGAAGCGGTGTTGCGCAGTTATTTCAGCCACTGTGCCCTGCGGATGAGTTGCATCGACCTGGCACGGGCTTTCTGCTTCCTGGCCAACGATGGGTTCTGCAAGCACAGCGGCGAACAGATTCTCAGCGCTCGGCAGACCCAGCAGGTCAACTCCATCATGGCCACCAGCGGCTTGTACGATGAGGCCGGCAATTTCGCTTATCGCGTCGGCTTGCCGGGCAAGAGCGGTGTTGGCGGCGGGATTGTCGCGGTGGTACCGGGGCGGTTCACGGTGTGCGTGTGGTCGCCGGAACTCAACGCCGCCGGTAACTCCCTGGCCGGCATGGCGGCGCTGGAGTTGATGAGCCAGCGGATCGGCTGGTCAGTGTTCTAGGCATCACGAAAAAGGGCCCGCTCCTGGTTGAGGAGCGGGCCCTGTTTCATTCATGTGCAATCAGCAGAGGCGGTCGATGACTCGCACTTGCGAGGTGTTCTGCATCGACTCCCAGGCCTGGGTCAGCGTCTGCAGGACGCGTCCCATGAAGTCCTTGTCCGCGGCGGCCTTCTTGCCGACGTAACCCTGGCCGCGACGGTACATCTTCAGCCGGGCACACAGGTCTTGTGTGTTCTTATCGAACTCGTCTTCCTGGGTATAGGGAGACAGGCAGTCCATATGCACCTGGCCAGTCTTGCTGATCCACAGGATATGGCTGTCGAGAGTGTCCTTGTGCGCTGCGAACATGCGAGCCAGTTCATCAATAGATGGTTGATTATTCAGATTCATGTGTAAGCCCCTTGACCATTTGGTTGATCTGTCTGGTGGTTCGCAAAAACTTCGCTTCTCGGTAAGTGGCACCTGATACCGAAACCAGGTCGTCAGCATTCGTCCGTCGAACTTCGGCGGGGTCATGCATCGGTTGTGTAGTGTTTATCGAAGGGCCGCTACGCAAATGCGCTACAACGAAGAGAAACAGCGAAGAATCTTCAGCCAGTGTCAACTTTCGAGGGTCGACCACGTGCGTCATGAGGATCTTCGCCGACGTTTCTCGTCCTTGTTACCGGACGGTCATGCCAGGTCAGCACCTTCAATCTGCCTTGTGGGCAGTCCCTTATCCAAAAAACAGCTCGGCGGTCAGACGAGCTTGCTCAAACAGTTGCCTGTACTCCCGATCGGGGAGACGTCTGCATCATGCAAGGGCAAATCGGAGGCGTCAACGGTTTTGTAGTGATTATTTTTGGTCACTACATATTGTCGGACAAAATGGTTTTGTTATGAGAATTCTGGCTCAGGGCAGATATCCCTGTGGGAGCGAGCCTGCTCGCGATGACGGTGTACCAGTCGATATCCAAGGTGATTCAAGTAACGCTATCGCGAGCAGGCTCGCTCCCACAGGGCGACGCGGTGAACACGTATTCATCAGGTCGCTTTGGCTTTAGTCGCCTTGCGCGGTGCGCCGCCTGTCTTGCGCTTGGCTGGCTTGCGCTTGTTCTTCCACGGCGTTGCGCCGCGCCCGGCGGGGCTGGCCGGGCCGTTGATGGTCAGGCTCATGCCCTGGCAGCGGGCGACATGCTTGCTCATCCAGGCGGCTTGCCGGGTCACGAATTCTTCCAGGCTCATTTCCCCGCTTTGCACCATGTCCAGCGCCTGTTCCCAGATGGCGGTGGTGCCCGGGTCGGCGATGGCCCGGGGCACGGCGTCGATCAGGCTGAACGCCGCCGGGGTCGCGGACAAGGCCTTGCCGTTTTTCACCAGGTAACCGCGGTCGAGCAGCCCCTGGATGATCGAGGCCCGGGTCGCTTCGGTGCCGATGCCGGTGGTGTCCTTGAGCTTTTGCTTGAGCAGCGGATCCTCCACCAGTTTGGCGACGTTCTTCATTGCCTTGATCAAGTCGCCTTCGGTGAAGGGCTTGGGGGGGTGGGTCCACAGGTCCTTGGGTTTCACCTCATCCACCGCGCAATCGCGACCTTCGGCCAATGCCGGCAGGGTTTGCGGTGCCGGTGCTTCACGGCCCCGTGCAGGCGCCAGCGCTTCGGGCAGGGCGCGTTTCCAGCCGGGTTCGACGATCTGCTTGCCCACGGCACGCAGCGCCTGGCCGGCACAGTCGAAGTCGGCCTGGGTCCGGTCGTATTCGTGGTTGGGCAGGAACTGCGCCAGGTAGCGCGCGCGAATCAGCGTATAGACCGCTCGCTGTTTGCCGGCGAGCTTGTCGAGGTTCTTGGCGGCGGCGGTGGGAATGATGCCGTGGTGAGCACTGACCTTGGCGTCGTTCCAGGCCCGGGACTTGCGCTGCGGCTGCAGGTGCTCGCGCAGCGGCGCCAGGCTCGGGTCGGCCTGGGCGAGGGCGGCCAGGATGGCCGGCGCTTCACTGTGCTGGCTCAAGGGCAGGAAACCGCAATCGCTGCGCGGGTAGGTGATGAGCTTGTAGGTCTCGTAGAGCGACTGGGCAATGTCCAGGGTTTCCTGGGCACCCAGGCCAAGTTTCTTCGAGCAGACCTCCTGTAGCGTGCCCAGGTCGAAGGGCAACGGTGCCGCTTCGCGCAGGCGCTCGGTACATACCTTCAGCGTCCGGGCGGTGGCGGCGTTGCTCATGGCATGAGCGGCGTCCCGGGCCAGGGCCTGGTTCAGGCAGCGCTCCTGGTCGTCGCAGGCATCCGGATCGGCGCGCCACTGGGCGATGAATGCCGTACCTTCGTGGCTCAGTTGCACGTCGATGGCCCAATAGGCGACCGGCACGAAGTCGGCGATGCTGCGGTCGCGGTCCACCACCAGCCGCAGCGTCGGGGTCTGCACGCGCCCTACCGGCAACACACCCTGGTAGCCGGACTGGCGCCCCAGCAGGGTGAACAGGCGACTCATGTTCATGCCGATCAGCCAGTCGGCCCGGGAACGGCCCAGGGCCGAGTGATACAGGTTGAAGGTTTCGATGCCCGGCTTGAGTGCGGCCAGGGCCTTGCGGATCGACGCTTCGTCCAGGGCCGACAGCCAGAGCCGCCGGATTGGCCCGCGATAGCGGCAATGCTCCACCAGCTCCCGGGCGATCATTTCGCCTTCACGGTCGGCGTCGGTGGCGATCACCAACTCCTTCGCTTCTCCCAACAGGCGCTTGACCGCCTTGTACTGGCTGGCGGTTTTCGGCTTGACGGTCATTTTCCATTGCGCGGGCACGATGGGCAGGTCGGCCAGGACCCAGCGCTTGTAGCGGGCATCGTAGGCATCGGGCGGGGCGGTTTCCAGCAGATGGCCGATGCACCAGGTGACCGTGACGCCGGGGCCCAGCCAGCAACCGTCGCCACGGCGCGTGGCGCCGAGTACAGCGGCGATGTCCTTGGCCTGGGACGGTTTTTCACACAGGTACAGCTGCATAGCACCCTTTTTCCTGAGCAGATTTCATGGGGCTGTAGCATGGTCATGGATGCGCGCCAGGGCAAGTTTTATCTGTATGGATATACAGATAAAAACGTTGCGCTGCGTTGCCAAGAGGGCTGGCGTGACATTCGGCGGCCAGTTGGCACGCAGAATGAATTTCTCGCAGGGGCATCGCTCATAACTTCAGGGCGGTTGATCCCGCAAAGAAGGTTTATGAGGTCAAGGAGAGTCACTTTCATGAATTCGATGCCAAATGGCAATGGCCAGGCGACTACACGTTTGATTCTCGTCGTGGAAGACGATCCCACGATCCTGGAGTTCCTCTGCGAGATCCTGGAGGAGGAAGGGTTCGTCGTGGAGCCTCGGGAAAGCGCCGATGCGGCGCTGACGTTCCTCGAAGAGAGCGCCCACTACGTGGACCTGCTGCTCACCGACATCACCATGCCCGGCAGGATCGACGGCGCGGACCTGGCCAACCTGACCGGAGACCGCTGGCCGCAGATACCGTTGCTGATCATGTCCGGTTACGAGACGCCGGAAAGCGCTGGAATCAAGCACCACGCATCGTTCATTGCCAAGCCCTGGGCCCTTGGACAGATGCTGGACCTGGTGGAAAGCACGGTGAAAAATCATTCCATCAACTGATTGATTCCAGAGGATGAAGGCGGCCGAGCACGTTTGGGTTGCAAGCGGCGATGGCCTCTATGACAATGCGAGTCATTATCAGTCGCGAATTATTCCATTGCCATGCCCGCCAACGATCTGTCCCTACGCAGTGCTGTCGACGTTCTGTACAGTGATCATCACAGTTGGCTCCAGGGCTGGTTGCGCAAGCGCCTGGGCAATACGTTCGATGCCGCCGACCTGACCCAGGATACGTTTGTGCGGGTCATCAAGGCGCGCACCGCGCTGGATATCCGCGAGCCGCGACCGTACCTGTCGATGATCGCCAAAGGGCTGCTGATCGACCTGTTTCGCCGCCGCTCGCTGGAACAATCCTACCTCGAAGCATTGGCGGCCATGCCGCAAGAGCAGCACCCGTCACTGGAAGAACAGGCGATCCTGCTCCAGGCCCTGATGGAGATCGACCGCCTGCTCCTGGGGCTGGGGCCGCGCGTCAGGCAGGCGTTCATCCTGTCGCAGTTCGATGGCCTGACGTACCCGCAGATTGCCGAGCGCCTGGGCGTCAGCGTCCGCACGGTCAACAACCACATGGCCAAGGCCATGGAACATTGCTGCCTGATGCAGATTCAATTGCAGCTTTCATGAACCTGCCCGCCGAAGAGTTGCAAGCCATCCGTGTGGCAGCGCGCTGGTACGCCCGGCTTCATTCCGGCATTGCGACCGACGCGGACCGGGCCGATTGGCGCGCCTGGCTGGCTGCCGATCCGTTGCACGGCCAGGCCTGGCAGCGCATGGCCGCGGTGGCCGAGCAGATGGCGAGTGTGCCGGGCGCCCTCGCGGCGCCGACCTTGAGCGACACCCACCAGCGATCCCGCCGTCAGGTGTTGCGCAGCGCCTTGCTGCTGACGTCCGCCGGTGGCCTGGGCTGGCTGGGCTGGCACAGCCAGGCGACCCAGAACCTGTTTTGCGATCACCGCACCGCGGTGGGCGAGCGTCGCGAGTTCCAGCTGGCCGATGGCAGCACGGTCCTGCTCAACACCGACACCTCGATCAATGTGCGTTTCGATGGACAGCAGCGGCGCCTGGAGCTGTTGCGGGGTGAGATCCTCGTGACGACGGCGTTCGATCCCTGGCGACGTCCATTCAAGGTGGTCACTGGGCCGACCGAAGTGCTTGCGCTGGGCACGCGGTTTATCGTCCGTAGCCAGGCGGGGGGCGGCGAAGTGGCGGTGCTTGAGAAAGCGGTCGAGGTAAGCCTGCTGGCGACTGGTTCAAGGATGCGGGTCGAAGCCGGCCAGCGCCTGGATTTCAATGAGCGTTCGTTGGGGGCGCTGCGTGGCAACGATGTGTCGGTCGGTGCCTGGCAGAAGGGCAGCATCATCGCCATTGACCGTCCCCTGGCGGCGCTGCTGGATGAACTGTCGCGCTACCGTCCCGGTGTGCTGCGCTGGGACCCGGCGATTGGCGACTTGAAGGTTTCCGGTGTATTTCCCGTCGATAACACCGATCTCGCCCTGGCGGCGCTGGAAAGCGGTTTTTCGCTGCGGGTGACCCGCTACAGCCGATTCTGGGTCCAGGTGTCCGGTGGCGATCGGCGCTAATGCCGCGTAATAAAAAAACCAGTCCCTGCACTTTTCATCCTCATCGTTCGGCTCTTCCTCAGTGAGTTTTTATCGACCGTTTGGGGGAGGGAAAGTATGACGTGGGTGAGCGCGCCGGGCCGTCTGGTGTTTGCAGTGAAAATCGGTTTGCTGGCGGTCACGACCGCCGGCGCCACGGCGGTGAATGCCAGCCCGGTTCCAGCGGCTGCGGCGCAGCAGCGCGCGGTGCAGGCCTACGATATCGGCGCCGCCAGCCTGGTGGATGTGCTGACCCGTTTCTCCAGCGCCGCGGGTGTCGCTATTTCGTTTGATGCCCGGCAACTCGAAGGTTTGCGATCACCCGGCCTGAGCGGCTCTTTCGGCGTGGGCGACGGTTTTGCGCGCATTCTGGCTGGTAGCGGCCTGCAAGCCGCCCTCCAGGCCAACGGCACGTACGTGCTGCGCCCCGTGCCGGTCAGCGGTTCGGCACTGGAACTGGACGCAACCACCATCGAGGCACAGCGACTTGGGGCGACCACCGAGCACAGCAATTCCTACACGACGGGCGCGGTCACCATCGGCAAGGGCGAGCACTCCCTGCGCGAAACGCCGCAGTCGGTGACGGTGATTACCCGCAAGATGCTCGATGACCAGAACCTCAATACCATCGATCAAGTCATGGAAAAGACCCCCGGCATTACCGTCTACGACTCGACCATGGGCGGCAAGTATTTCTACTCCCGCGGGTTCCGGATGTCTGGCCAGTATCAATACGACGGCGTTCCGCTGGACATGGGCAACAGCTATGTCCAGGCCGACAGTTTCAGCAGTGACATGGCTTATTACGACCGTGTCGAAGTGCTGCGCGGCGCCGCCGGGATGATGAAGGGGGCGGGCGGCACGTCCGGCGGCGTCAATTTCGTCCGCAAACGCGGTCAGGCCACGGCCCAGACGGAGCTCAGCCTTTCGGGCGGCACCTGGGACAACTATCGTGGGCAGGTCGATACCGGTGGCCCGTTGAATGACTCGGGCACCGTACGGGGCAGGGCGGTGATCGCCGAGCAGAGCCGACATTATTTTTACGACGATGCCCGGCGCAAGGACCAGATCTATTACGGCGCCCTGGACTTCGATCTGTCGCCCGACACGACGCTAGGCGTGGGCGTTGCCTATGAAGACGTCGATGCAAGCCCCTGCTGGGGCGGGCTTCCGCGCTACCGGGACGGCAGCGATCTGAAACTCAGTCGTTCCACTTGCCTGGACCCATCGTGGAACACCTGGCGCAGCCAGCGGACAACGGTGTTTGGCGATCTCAAGCATCAGCTCAATGATGACTGGGCCGTAAAGGTCGCCAGTGTCTATACGAAAAATACTCAGGACATCAAATACGCGTTTGCATCGGGCTCGGTAACGCCCGGCACCTCGACCACCAACATGCTGGGTAGCATGTACGACTATGACCAGGTCGATTACGGCCTTGACGCCTACCTGGACGGCAAGTTCGACGCCCTGGGGCAGCAACATGAGTTGATTGTCGGTTTCAACGCCAGTCGCTCGGACAAGGATGACTTCTTCTCGGTGGCGCTGCTGCCACAGAAGCAGAATGTGTTCGAGCCGGATCGACATATTCCCGAACCGGACGACAGCTACTTCATCGAGAACTCGACGCGCGGTGGTCCGGTCAAGACCGTTACCGAGCAGCAAGGGATGTATTCGACCCTGCGGCTGAAGCTGGCGGACCCGTTGACGTTTGTCGTCGGCAGCCGAGTGAGCTGGTACAGCTCCAAGACCGACTCGGTGTTCCTCACCGGCGGTACGGAACACGCCAAGAGCACGGAGACGGGACAAGTCACGCCGTTTGCCGCTGTGTTGCTGGACCTCAATGAGCACCTGACGGCCTACGCCAGTTACTCGGATATCTTCACGCCCCAGGGCAACTATCGCTCCGAAAGCGGCTCGGCACTCAAGCCCCTGGTGGGCGAGAGTTATGAGCTGGGGATCAAGGGCGAGTGGTTCGACGGACGCCTGAACAGCGCTTTCAACCTGTTCCGCACGCTGCAGAAAGACCAGGCCCAGACGGACTACTTCTCCAGTTGTGCGTCCTCGGATGGTTTCTGCTACGAGAATGCCGGCAAGGTGCGCGCCCAGGGTTTCGAAGCGGAGATCAGCGGTGAAGTCATCGAGCGCCTGCAATTGCTGGCCGGCTACACCTACACCCAGACCAAGACCCTCGACGACATCGACACCAGCCTCAACGGCGGCTCGTTCAACAGCTACGTGCCGCGCCATGTGCTGCGTCTGTGGGGCGATTATGTCCTCGGCGGGGCGTTGGAACGGTTCAGTATCGGTGCCGGGGTCAATGCACAAAGCGACAATTTCCGGGTATCGCCGGTTAGCGGCGAGAAGATCACCCAGGCCGGTTATGCCGTGTGGAACGGTCGCGTGGGCTACCGCATCGATGACACCTGGTCGGTGGCCCTCAATGGCAACAACCTGTTCGACAAGCGTTACTACACCACCATCGGCACCGAGAGCTTCGGTAACTATTACGGTGAGCCACGCAACTTCACGATGACCGTGAAGGCGAGCTTCTGAGTCGGTGGCGAGGGCGCCAACGCCCTCGCCACGGTTTTGCCCTCAATTGGTATCCAGATCCACGTTCCTGGTTTCCCGCAGGCAAAGCATGCCCACCACCAGGCTCACTCCGGTAATCACCACCGGATACCACAGCCCATAGAAGATATCTCCGGTGTAGACCACCAGGGCAAACGATACGGTGGGCAGGAAACCGCCAAACCAGCCGTTGCCGATGTGGTAGGGCAGGGACATGGAGGTGTAGCGGATCCTAGTCGGGAACAGTTCGACCATCAACGCCGCCAGCGGTCCGTAGCACATCGCCGAGATGATGATCAGCGCCACGATCAAGGCCACGATCATCGGCCGGTTGATCTGTTGGGCATCGGCCTGCTGCGGGTAGCCGGCCAGGGTCACCGCACCGCGCAGGGCGGCTTCGTCGTACCCTTCGAGTTTCACGTCACCGACACTGACCTGCACCGCGCTTCCGGCTGGGGCCGCGACGCTGCTGTAGGGCAGGCCCTGCTTGACCAGGAAGGTCTTGACCTTGTCGCAAGGGCTGTCGAAACGCGCCTTGCCCACCGGGTCGAACTGGAAGGTGCAGGTGGCCGGGTCGGCGACCACGGTGATCGGTGCCTGGCGGCTCGCCAGGTCGATGGCTGGGTTGGCGTAATGGGCGAGCGTCTTGAAGATCGGGAAGTACAGGGCGGTCGCCAGCAGCAGGCCGATCATCAGCACCGGTTTGCGCCCGACCTTGTCCGACAGCCAGCCGAAAAAGATGAAGAACGGTGCGCCGATCACCACGCTCACAATCAACAGGCTGTTGGCCAGGGCCGGATCCATCTTCAGGAACTGAGTGAGGAAGAACAGCACGTAGAACTGCGCGGCGTAGAAGGTCACCGCTTGCCCGGCGTTGATGCTGAACAAGGCGATCAGCACCACCTTGAGGTTTTCCCATTTGCCGAACGACTCGCGGATCGGCGCCTTGCAGCACTTGCCTTCCTCTTTCATTTTCAAGAACGCTGGTGACTCATGCAGGCTCAGGCGAATCCAGGTGGAGATGCCCAGCAGCAGGATCGACAGCAGGAACGGAATGCGCCAGCCCCAGACTTCGAACTGATCGCCGGTGAAGTAGCGGCAACCCAGCACCACCAGCAGCGACAGCAGCAATCCGAGGGTGGCGGTGGACTGAATCCAGCTGGTATGGAAACCGCGCTTGCCCATCGGCGCGTGCTCGGCGACGTAGGTCGCCGCGCCACCGTATTCACCGCCCAGGGCCAGGCCCTGGAGCATGCGCAACACCACCAGGATGATCGGCGCGGCGATGCCGATGCTGGCGTAGTTGGGCAGCAGGCCGACGCAGAACGTCGCCAGGCCCATGAGCACGATGGTCGCCAGGAAGGTGTACTTGCGCCCGATCATGTCCCCCAGCCGGCCGAACACCAGCGCACCGAATGGCCGCACGATGAAACCGGCGGCGAACGCCATCAGGGCGAAGATGAACGCCGTGGTGTCGTTGACCCCGGCAAAGAATTGCTTGCTGATCACCGCCGCCAGGGCGCCATAGAGGAAAAAGTCGTACCACTCGAACACCGTCCCCAGGGACGAGGCGAAGATGACTTTCTGGGTTTCCTGGCTGGTGCCGGCGCTGCGCGTGGCTTCCAGGGGCTGAACATGTTCAGACATAGCGGTATCCCTCACAGTGATTGTTTTTGTTGTTCCACTGCGACGCCGGGGTGGCGTCTCCTGATTTGACACACTTTCCTTGAATCGACTCATCTCCCTTGTGGGAGCGAGCCTGCTCGCGATGACGGCTGCACATTCAACACATATGTGACAGATAGATCGCTATCGCGAGCAGGCTCGCTCCCACAGGGGATTCTGTTGTTCTTCAGGCTGTGGCCGGCTCCTTTTGCGGCATGATGATTCTGGTATCTGCCTCGAGCATCATCCGCGCCGCCTTCTCGGCAATCATCAGCGTCGGCGAGCAGGTGTTGCCCGAGGTGATGCGCGGCATGATCGAGGCGTCGGCGATGCGCAGGCCCTTGATGCCACGGACGCGCAGTTGCGCATCCACCACCGCGTCGTGGTCCTGGCCCATGCGGCAAGTGCCGACCGGGTGGAAAATCGTCGTGCCGATCCGGGCGGCGGCCTGGTGCAGTTCTTCTTCGGTTTGCAGACTGGGGCCCGGCAGGTATTCCACCGGTTTGAACGCGCTCAGGGCCGGGGCGGCGACGATGCGTCGGGTCAGGCGGATGGCGTCGGCGGCAACGCGCAAGTCTTCGGGGTGGCTCAAGTAATTGGGCTGGATCAGCGGCGCTTCGTGCGGGTCGGCCGAGCGAATGTCCACCCGGCCACGGCTTTGCGGGCGCAGGTCGCAGACCGACGCGGTGAACGCCGGGAAGCTGTGCAGCGGTTCGCCGAAGCGTTCCAGGGACAACGGCTGCACGTGGTATTCGAGGTTGGCCGAGGTCTGCTCCGGACCCGAGCGGGCGAATGCGCCGAGTTGGCTGGGGGCCATGGACAGCGGGCCGCTGCGGTCGTACAGATAGCGCAGGCCCATGCCCATCTTGCCCCACAGGGTGCCGGCGATCTGGTTCAGCGTGCGGGCATTTTCCAGTTGGTAGATCAGTCGCAGTTGCAGGTGGTCCTGCAAGTTGCCGCCCACACCAGGCAGCTCATGGGTCACGCCGATGCCCAGGCGTTGCAGCAGGCTGCGCGGGCCGATCCCGGAGCGTTGCAGGATGCCCGGCGAGCCAACCGCCCCGGCGCACAATACGATTTCCTTACGGGCCTTGAAGGTCATGCCCTTGCCTTGCCAGCGGGCGCTGACAGCGTGGGCGCGGTCATCACGCAATAACACACGGTCCACTTCGACGTCAGTCAACACCGTGAGGTTGGGACGCTGGCGAACCGGCTTGAGAAAGGCCTTGGCCGCATTCCAGCGTACCCCGGCTTTCTGGTTGACCTGGAAGTAGCCGCAGCCTTCATTGTCGCCGCTGTTGAAATCGTCGACGTTGGGGATGCCGCTCTGCTCGGCGGCGCTGCGGAAGGCATCGAGAATCGGCCATGACAGGCGCTGGCGTTCGACCCGCCATTCCCCGCCGGCACCATGGAATTCGGAGGCTCCGGCAAAGTGATTTTCGCTCTGGCGAAACAGCGGCAGAACGTCCTTCCAGGCCCAGCCAGGGTTACCCTCTGCGGTCCAGCCGTCATAGTCCGCAGCCTGGCCGCGCATGTAGATCATGCCGTTGATGGAGGAGCAACCGCCCAGGACCTTGCCGCGGGGATAGCTCAGGGCGCGGCCTTGCAGGCCCGGTTGTGCTTCGGTCTTGAAGCACCAGTCGGTGCGTGGGTTGCCGATGCAGAACAGGTAGCCGACCGGGATGTGAATCCACGGATAGTTGTCGCGCCCGCCGGCTTCGAGCAGCAGCACCCGGTGTTGCGGGTTGGCCGAAAGCCGATTGGCCAGCAAGCATCCGGCAGGGCCGGCGCCCACGATCACGTAATCGTATTCATCGACGACAGGTTGCATTCGCGACCTCATTCTTGTTGTTGTGGGATCCATCCTAGTTGTTAGTTTTCGTCAAAAGAATGTTAGTTTTTGCGCAGCGGCTGTGCGTTTATAAACAGTCGTGCCTTCAGGTGTGTTCAAGGATCGCCTCATGTTCGACTGGAATGACCTGCGCTATTTCCTGGAGCTGCAACGCAGCGGGCGTTTGCTGACGGCTGCACGGCGGTTGAACACCACCCACGCCACGGTGGCCCGGCACATCGAGGCCATCGAGAAAAGCCTGGGCACCGCGCTGTTCGTCCAGCATGCGCAGGGTTATGAACTGACCCCGGCTGGCGAGACGCTGCTCAAGCACGCCGAAGCCATGGAGAACGTGGCGTTGCTGGCCCAGGAGGACATCACCCAGTCCAGCGCACCGCTGGGCAAGATCCGCCTGGGGGTGACCGAAGGGCTGGGCATCATGTTCCTGGCCAGCCGCATGGAGGGGCTGTTCCAGCGTTATCCGGGGCTGGAGGTGGAGCTGGTGGCGGTGCCGCGGTTTGTCAGCATCCTCAACCGCGAGGCGGAAATCAGCATCCACCTCGAACGTCCAGCGGCCGACCTGCTGGTGACGCGCAAGCTCACCGACTACAGCCTGGCGCTGTACGCCAGCCAGGCCTACCTGGACCGCTCGCCAGCACTGCGTAGCCGCGAGGACCTGGCTCGCCACGCCTGGATCGGCTACGTCGATGACTTGCTGTTCAGCCAGGAACTGATGTTCCTCAACAGTTTTTGCCGCAACCCCCGGGTGGTGTTCCACAGCACCAGCGTCATCGCCCAGCAACAGGCCGCGCGCTCGGGGCTGGGGATCGCCGTGCTGCCTTGCTACATGGCCAACGGCGACCCGGCGCTGGTGCCCTTGCTGCCGGACGAAACCATCCGCCGCAGCTATTGGATCAGCACCCGCCGCGAACTGCACAAATCCGTACGCCTGCGGGTGCTGTGGGATTACGTGGTGCAGTTGTGCGAGCGCGAGCAGGGGTTATTACTCCCCTGAGCACGCAATGCCCGTGTGGCGAGCCGCTCTGGGGGAACAAGGCTCTGTGGGAGCAAGGCTTGCCCGCGATGAAAAACACACGGTCTATCTGGAACCGAGTCGGCTGCTTCGCGGGCAAGCCTTGCTCCCACAGAACTCATAGAGCCCACAGATAAATCCCCTCGCCACAAAGGTCATTGATAGGCCAGCAGCTGGCCGCCCAAGCCCCCTTTTATGGCCCCCAATGACCTCAAGTCGACGCGCTGGCGTGCCTTAGTGTTGACCCACAACAAGAAAGCGCCGCCAAGAGGTCCCTATGCCGGCAACGACACCTTCAACTTCAATCTGGCTCAAGCCAGCCTTCATCCTCCTGCTCGGCACCCTGCTCACAGGCTGCGGCGAGGAGGCCAAGCCGCCCGCGCCCACGGTGTTCACCGCCATGCCCAGCGATGCGGCGCTGGCCCAGGTTTATGACAGCAGCTGCAAGCTCTGCCACGCCAACCCCGGTGCCGGAGCGCCGTTGACCGGCGACACGAACGCCTGGGCCCCGCGGGTCGCCCAGGGCGCCGACACCCTGCTGGACCACGCGATCAACGGCTACAACGGCATGCCGCCGATGGGCCTGTGCATGCACTGTTCCCAAGAGCAGTTCCTGGCCCTGATCGCCTTCATGTCCGGTCAACATTTCCAATAATAAATACGAGTACTACGGCATGACGATGGACTACTCACGGCGTCGCTTGTTGCAACAGGCCGGCGTTGTCGCAGCCTTTACCGCGCTGGGCAGTCAGGGTGCCCTGGCCGAGCTGATGCGCGCGCCACGGTTGATTCCGTGGCGCAACTGGTCGGGCGCGCAGAGCTGCCTGCCAGCGGCGCGCCTGGCCCCCAAGGACCTCGATGAGCTGGTGCAGGTGGTGCGCCGCGCCGAAGGGCGGATTCGTCCGGTGGGTTCCGGCCATTCCTTCAGCGCCCTGGTGCCCACCGACGGCACCTTGTTGTCGCTGAGCTTTTTCAGTGGGCTGCTGGATCACGACGGGGCCAGCCTGCAAGCCGAGTTCGGTGGCGGCACGCCCATGTCCCGCATGGGCCCGGCGCTCAAGGCCATCGGCCAGGCGCTGCCGAACATGGCCGACGTGGATTACCAGACCCTGGCCGGAGCCATCGCCACCTCGACCCACGGCACCGGCAAGGCTTTCGGCTCGTACGCGTCCCAAGTGGTCGGCCTGCAACTGGTAACGGCCAGCGGCGAGGTGCTCGATTGCGATGCCCAGCGTCATCCTGAAGTGTTCAAGGCTGGCCGGGTGTCTCTTGGCGCGTTGGGGCTGGTGACCCGTGTGCGCCTGCAGAACCGCGCCGCCTATCGCTTGCGCGAGCACCAGTGGGTGGCGAAGACCGAGGAGTTGCTCGAGGACGTGGAAGCCAACACACGGGACAACCAGCATTGGGAAATGCAGGTCGTCACCCATTCCGATTATGCGTTGTCGATTACCCTGAACGAAACCACGGACCCGGCCACGCCGCCGATCAGCCCCGAGGAGGAGGGCGGCAACGAATTCGTCACGCTGATCGAAAACCTCGACAAGTATGGCAGCGACTTTCCCGCGATTCGTCGAGCGCTGCTCAACAGCCTGCGGCTGGTGGCTGATTTCGATGACCGGGTCGGTGACTCCCACGACATTTACGCCAATGCCCGCACCGTGCGCTTCAATGAGATGGAGTACTCGGTACCGGCCGAGCACGGCCCGGCATGCTTGCGGGAAATCCTGGCACTGATCCGCGACAAGGACCTGCGCACCTGGTTTCCCATCGAATACCGCTACGTGAAGGCCGACGACATTGCCCTGAGCATGTTCGAAGGCCGGGACAGTTGCTCGATCTCGGTGCACCAGCATTACCAGATGGATCATCACAACTTCTTTGCCGCTATCGAACCGATCTTCTGGAAATACCAGGGCCGTCCGCATTGGGGGAAATTACACTCCCTGAACGCCAAGGCGCTCCAGGCGCTGTACCCGCGCTGGAACGAATTCGCCGAGGTGCGCCAGGCGCTGGACCCTGGCGGCAAGTTCCTCAATGGGCATCTTTCGTCGATTCTGGGGGTGAGCTGATTGGCTTCAATCGTCGCGGGTCGAGCGCTGACTGGCCTGCAGCTGATGCATTCGTGTCAGGCACAAAACCTGTGGCGAGGGGACTTATCTGTGGGAGCAAGGCTTGCCCGCGATGAAGAACACACGGTCTATCTGGAACCGAGTCGCTTGCTTCGCGGGCAAGCCTTGCTCCCACAGATAAGTCCCCTCTCCAGAAGTGCTGTGAAACGCTATTAGAACGCAAACGGAATACTGATCTTGGCCCAGAGCATCTCCCCTTCGGGGCGGTTTTCCACGTCGAATTCCTTGGCCCAGCGAATTTCGGCGCTGGCGTATTTGAGGAAAGTGAGATGCAGCGCCGGGCCGATGGCGAACACCTGGCCGCGCACACCATCGTCCACGTCCTGCCCGGCGAATTGCACGGTACGGCCGTATTGTTTGTCGTCGGTGGTCTGTTTGAGGTAGTAGCCGTTGAGCCCCAGCCGCAGGTTGTCGGTCAGGCGGTAACTGGCGGAATAGTCGAAGTGAAAGATCTGCCCTGAACGGTAGTCGGTGTCCTTGTTCTCACGGTTGAAGCTGTAGGTGGTTTTCATCGACAGCTCGGTGTTTTCCGTGGGCAGCCAGGTGAAGGAAAACAGCGGCTTGTAGGTGTAGAAATTGGTGCTGGTGTTGGCCAGGCGATCCTTGCTGTATTCGCCGGTCGGCACGGTGATTTCCACCGCCGCGGCCAGGGTCAGGTTCTTGCCCATGTCCCACAGCACGATTGGCGAAATGGTGGTATCGCCCATGCCCTCGCGGGTATCGCTCAGGCCGAACACCGCGACTTCCTGCTTGATCCAGGGTTGGGCGATGTAGATCCCCACGCGTCCACCGGCCACTCGCAATGGGCTGAGGTAATCGATACGCGGGACCACCGCCGTGGATTCTATTTCGACATTTGGCACTTCGCCGCCCAACGAGCTGATGTTGAATTTCCGGGCCTTGTAGTGGTTGTAGTAGAGGTTGAACGCGACCATGTTGTCCGGAAGGCTGTCGACTTCCAAGGGCAACACAAAAAAACCGTCGGTGCCGGGGCCGATGTTATCGACGCCCGTTTCGGTGGCCCACGCGGGTAGGGCACAAACGCCGGCCAGGCCGAGGGTCAATTGCAAGGCGAATGTCGTGCGGATCGGGTTCATGTGGGGGCTCATTATTATTGTTGGAGATACACCGAAGGTCCGAGCCATAGAAATAAGCCGTTCGCTGCTGCCAGGGCAGGGTATTGGCGGCCATACAGGGGACTTGGGCGGCCAGATTTTTGTGCTCCTCGATTCGCTTGGGCATGCTAACTTTATGAAATAACCGGTTACAAAAACGCCGCCTAACGTGCTCCGGAACCCGCCCCATGCAGATGAAAGTCATCGACCCCACCTATGAGTTGGCGCTGGTATCGCCATTCCTGCTGCAAACCCTGGCCGAGGTGGTGGCTGACAAGGGCTTCGATGCCGCCAGCCTGTGTCGCGGCCTGGGGTTCGGTCTTGACGATCTGCAAGATCCCGCCCAGCGCATTTCCTATCGTCAGGCGGTGGTCATGATCCAACGGGCGCTCAGACTGTTGCCCGACCAGGGCCTGGGATTATGGGTGGGCGACCGTAACGTGCTCGGCACCCTCGGCCTGTTGGGCCACGTTTTGTCGCTGTGCGAAACCCTGCGCGATGCCTTTGCCCTGGGGGTTCGTTACCAGCACACCACCGGTGGCATCGCGGTGACCAGTGTCGAAGAAGCCACTGACCGGATCATGGTCGAGGCGACCTGCCGCCTGCCTTTCGCCGAGATCCAGGTATTTGCCGTGGAGGAGTTCTTCGCCAGCCTGATGGTCTATGGGCGGGCGCTGGCGGGGGCCGATTTCAAACCTCAGGCCGTGGAGTTCATGCACGCCGCGCCGTCCTATGCCCAGCAATACCAGCGGATACTGGGGCCGGATGTGCGCTTCGGTTGCCGGCACAATCGCATGCTGATCGATGTGCGCTGGCTGGATATGCGCCTGCCCAATCACCACCCGTTGGCCTTGCGCCAGGCCTTGGCCTTGCTGGAGCAGGAGGCCACCGAGGTCCACCAGAAGATCGACCTGATCCAGGCTGTGGAACGGGCGATTGCCCGGGACCTGACCCGTGGCAGCCACATCGAGAAAATCGCTGGCGACCTCAACATGAGCAGCCGCACCCTGCGTCGGCGCCTGACCGAACACGGCCTGACCTTCGAGGCCTTGCTCGAACAGGTGCGCCGCGGTCGGACCCTGAGCCTGCTGGCCAACCCCGGGCTGTCCATCGAGCGCATCACCGAAGAAGTCGGCTACAGCGATGTGCGCAGTTTTCGCCGGGCGTTCCGGCGTTGGACCGGTATGAGCCCCAGTGCGTTTCGCAATGAGGGGCAAACGTTGTAGCCACGACATTCAGGCTGGGCCTGATTAAACTCCTGTCTTTTTTGAGGGGGCTTCATTGCGGAGCCAGATGGCCTTGATTCCATGAGTCAAACGATGAGAACGGTACGCTGGGGCATGATCGGTTGTGGCAGCGTGACGGAACGCAAGAGTGGGCCGGCCTTCTACAAGGCACCCGGCTCAGCGTTGGTAGCGGTGATGGGGCGACGTTCGGAGGCAGTGTCCGATTATGCTGAACGCCACGGTATCGCCAGGTTCTACACTGACGCGCAGGCACTGATCGATGATCCTGAAGTCGATGCGGTTTACATTGCGACGCCGCCCGACAGTCATTTCAGCTATAGCATGCTGGTGGCGGCCGCCGGCAAGCATTGCTGCGTTGAGAAACCCATGTCCCTCAATGCCACGCAGAGCCGGGAAATGCAGCGAGTATTCGACGCCGCGGGGGTGCATTTGTTTGTGTCCTACTACCGGCGCTCACTGCCGCGTTTTCGCAAGGTGCGGCAATGGATCGAACAAGGATGCATCGGTGACATTCGGCATTTGACCTGGACGCTCACCAAGCCTGCCTCATCGGCGGATATCAGCGGAGCGATCAATTGGCGTACCGATCCGACGATTGCAGGCGGAGGTTATTTCACTGATCTGGCCTGCCATGGCCTTGACCTGTTCCAGTTCTTGTTGGGGGACATTGTCGAGGTAACGGGTTTCGCCGCTCGCCAGGGCGGTTTGTATCAGGCAGAAGATGCGGTCGTGGCCCATTGGCGATTCGCCTGCGGGGCCACAGGCATGGGCTGTTGGAATTTCGTCGCTGACCGACGTGAGGACCGTGTGGAAGTGATCGGCAGTCAAGGGCGAATCAACTTCTCGGTGTTCAATGATGAGCCACTGCAACTGTGTACGGACACATCCATCAGCCTCGACATCCCTCATCATCCTGAGCATATCCAGTGGCACCATGTACTCGGCATGAATGCCCATATCCGTGGTGAGTCGCAGCATCCGGCCATTGCCGAACAGGCATTGAAGACCGACTGGGTGATGGATCGCATTCTCCAGCGCTGCTGAAGCGAGCCCTCGTGGGCATAACCTAATGCTCAAAGAGTATTTCCCAAGCATTGGACGGGTTTTCTAAGATCACGTCATAACTCGTTATGACAAGTTATGAAGGCCATGTCCGACAACGTTCTTCCCCTCAGCAGCGTGCCGCTGCACACGCAACTACGAGACGTGCTGCGTGCGCGCATCCTCGATGGCCAATACCCCCAAGGCAGCCAGATGCCCTCGGAAAGCGAGCTCGGTGCGCTGTTCCGTGTCAGTCGTATCACCGTGCGCCAAGCGCTGGGTGACCTGCAAAAGGAAGGGCTGATTTTCAAGATCCACGGCAAAGGGACGTTCGTGGCCAAGCCCAAGACCTTCCAGAATGTCAGCACCCTCCAGGGCCTGGCCGAGTCCATGACCGGGCGCGGTTTCGAGGTGATCAACCGTCTGCTCAGTTTCAAGTTCATCGCGGCCGACAAACTGGTGGCCGAGCGCCTGAAATTGACTGAAGGGGAAGAGGTGGTGCAGATCAAACGGGTGCGCTTGATCAATCGCGAGCCGGTTTCCCTGGAGATCACCTACCTGCCCAAGGCCCTCGGCGAGCGCCTGGAAAAGGCCGATCTGGTCACCCGCGACATTTTCCTGATCCTGGAAAACGACTGTGCCCTGACCTTGGGCCATGCGGACCTGGCCATCGATGCGGTGCTGGCCGACAGCGACCTGACCCAGGCCCTGGAGGTCGAGCCGGGTTCGCCGATCATGCGCATCGAGCGCCTGACCCATGATGCCAGCGGCCAGCCACTGGACTTCGAACACCTCTATTACCGTGGCGATGCTTTCCAGTACCGCTTGCGGATCGACCGGCAAAAAGGAACGCAGGCATGACTCGGAGCACCCTCGAACAGGAATACGACATCGTCGTCATCGGCGGTGGCACCGCCGGCCCCATGGCGGCGATCAAGGCCAAGGAGCGCAACCGTGATTTGCGCGTGCTGCTGGTGGACAAGGCCAACGTCAAGCGCAGCGGCGCCATCAGCATGGGCATGGACGGCTTGAACAACGCGATCATTCCCGGTCATTCCACCCCCGAGCAGTACACCAAGGAAATCACCATCGCCAACGACGGCATCGTCAACCAGACGGCGGTGTATGCCTACGCGACCCACAGCTTCGAAACGATCGAGCAACTGGACCGCTGGGGCGTGAAGTTCGAGAAGGATGAAACCGGCGACTATGCGGTGAAAAAGGTCCATCACATGGGCGCCTACGTGTTGCCGATGCCGGAAGGGCACGACATCAAGAAGGTGCTTTATCGCCAACTGAAACGGGCGCGGGTGAACATCACTAATCGGCTGGTCTGCACACGGTTGCTGACTGACGAAGCGGGCGCGGTGAACGGTGTGATGGGCTTCGATTGCCGTACCGCCGATTTTCATGTGATCAAGGCCAAGGCGGTCATCCTCTGCTGCGGTGCGGCGGGACGCCTGGGGTTGCCGGCCTCCGGCTACCTGATGGGCACCTATGAGAACCCCACCAATGCCGGGGACGGCTATGCCATGGCCTACCACGCCGGTGCCGAACTGGCGAACCTGGAATGCTTCCAGATCAACCCGCTGATCAAGGATTACAACGGCCCGGCGTGCGCCTATGTCACCGGTCCCCTGGGCGGCTATACCGCCAACAACAAGGGCGAGCGCTTTATCGAGTGCGACTACTGGAGCGGGCAGATGATGTGGGAGTTCCACCAGGAACTCGAAAGTGGCAATGGTCCGGTGTTCCTCAAGCTCGATCACCTGGCCGAGGAAACCATCCAGAACATCGAGGACATTCTGCACAGTAACGAACGACCCAGTCGTGGTCAGTTCCATGCCAACCGCGGTACTGACTACCGCACGCAGATGGTGGAGATGCACATCTCCGAAATCGGTTTTTGCAGCGGTCACTCGGCCTCGGGCGTGTGGGTCAACGAGCGGGCCGAAACCTCGGTCAAGGGCCTGTACTCGGCCGGTGACATGGCCGCCGTGCCCCACAACTACATGCTCGGTGCGTTCACCTATGGCTGGTTTGCCGGGCACAACGCCGCGGACTTCGTGGCCGGGAAGGATTTTTCGGCGCTGGACGCCGGGCAGATCGAGCGGGAGAGGGCTCGTGTCTACGCGCCCCTGGACCGCGAGCACGGCCTGCCGCCGGCCCAGGTGGAATACAAGCTGCGCCGCTTCGTCAACGATTACCTGCAACCGCCGAAGGTCACCAAGAAAATGCAGATCGGCCTGCAACGCTTCAGCGATATCCAGCGCGACCTGGACCAGATCAAGGCCCACAACCCTCATGAATTGATGCGCGCCATGGAGGTCAGCGTCATCCGCGACTGCGCCGAAATGGCCGCTCGCGCCTCGCTGTTTCGCGCCGAAAGCCGTTGGGGCCTGTACCACTATCGGGTCGATCATCCGCAACGCAACGACAGCGACTGGTTCTGCCATTGCCACTTGAAGAAGGGCGAAGACGGCGCGATGACCTCATTCAAGAAAGCCGTCGAGCCTTACATCATCGCCCTCGATGCCGACGAACTGCAGGCCTACGACCGGCTGCGGGTCGGCGCTGACGCGGCGTGAACCTTACACCCAGAGAGACCGCCCATGGCTTATCAACCCCAGGAAATCTTTTTCCGCTCCAATGCCCCCGTCACCGTGGACGAGGACAAATGCATCGCCCACAAGGGCTGCACCGTTTGCGTCGATGTCTGCCCCATGGACCTGCTGGCGATCAACCCGGCGACCCAGAAGGCCTACATGGCGTTCGACGAATGCTGGTATTGCATGCCCTGTGAAAAGGACTGCCCGACGGGGGCGGTGAAAGTCGAGATTCCGTACTTGCTGCGTTGATTGACAGGACGCCCTCGCGAGCAGGCTCGCTCCCACAATGGATTTGTGGTGAACGCCGAAAAAATGTGGGAGCGAGCCTGCTCGCGATAGGGCCAGCCCAAACACCACAAAAGCCATCCGGCCACCCCCGGACGCAGATTCAGAACACCCCTCGTTTCCCACCGCGCCCTGATCGCGGCGGAGACGAACATCCAATAAATGATTCGAGGGGACACACCCATGTTATTGCGTGCAGCACTCGCCGGTCTGGTACTGGCTTCATTGACCTTGCCTGCTCAGGCAGAAACCATCCGTATCGCCATCGGCACCCAGGACACCACCATCAACTGCGCCGCCGGCGGGTTGCTGATTCGGGAGCTGGGCCTGTTGGATAAATACTTGCCCCACGACGGCGCCTACAAGGACGCCCAGTACGACATCCAGTGGAAAAACTTCACCAGCGGCGCGCCGCTGACCAACGAGATGGTCGCCGGTAAGCTCGACTTCGGCGCCATGGCCGATTTCCCCGGGGCGTTCAACGGCGTGGCGTTCGAAACCGCCGGCAAGCACAGCCTGTTCATCAGCGTGCTGTCGGGCAGCACCCGGGGCAGTGGCAACGGCATCGTGGTACCGAGTGCATCGGGCGTGCAGTCGTTGGCTGAGCTCAAGGGCAAGACCATTTCCGTGCCGTTCGCCTCCACCGCCCACGGCATGTTGCTACGTGCGGTCGCGGCCCAGGGTTGGGACCCGCTCAAGGACGTCAATATCATCGCCCAGCCGCCGGAGGTGGCCGGCTCCGCATTGCAAGCCGGCAAGATCGACGCCCACGCCGACTTCGTGCCGTTCGCCGAACTGTTCCCCAGCCGCGGTTTCGCCCGCAAGATCTACGATGGCGCCCAGGCCGGCGCGCCGACGTTCCACGGTGCGCTGGTGGATCAGGCCTACGCAAGGAAATACCCGGAAATCGTCGTCGCTTACCTGCGCGCGAGCATCGAGGCCAATCAGTTGCTGGCCGCCGAACCTGAGAAGTACAGCGAGTTGATCGCCAAGGTGACCGGCGTGGATGCCGAGGTCAATTACCTGTTCCACGGACCGTTGGGCGTACAGACCCGCGACCTGACCTGGAAACCGGAGTACCGCCAAGCGGTCGGCACCGCTATCGATACCCTCAAGCTGCTGAAGAAAGCCGATCGTGGCCTGGACCTCAATACCTTCATCGATGACCAGTACATCCGCGCCGCGTTCAAGGCGTCGAACCTGGACTACACCGCGCAACTGGCTAACTACGCCCAGACACCGCTGAACACGACCGATGCCCTGACCGGCAAAGCCATCGGCGATTTCAGTCGCGTGGCCGAGATC
Organism: Pseudomonas sp. 43mfcvi1.1; assembly: GCF_900115935.1. NCBI lineage: Bacteria > Pseudomonadati > Pseudomonadota > Gammaproteobacteria > Pseudomonadales > Pseudomonadaceae > Pseudomonas > Pseudomonas sp. 43mfcvi1.1. The sequence goes on from NZ_UETT01000001.1 coordinate 636,698, forward strand.
TGGGTACGCGGCGAGCCGAAAGTGCGCCATTACGCCTCGGCCCAATCGGCCTTCGCCGCGCTGGCGAGCCTCAAGCAGGAAGGCAAGGGCATCCGCGCCGTCTATGCCCAGGCCAGCGACAGCGGGATCAAGCTGCTGGCCGAACAGGCGTGGTTCGCCAGTGACGCCAAGGGCCAGCTCAGCGCGTTCCTGCTCAAGGGCCAGGCCCAGCAGTTCGCCACGGCCCAGGGTGGCAAGGTCTTGGACTTCAGCGAGGCCACCATCCAGGCGGTTGCTGCCCGCTGACCTGACTCGAGTGAAAGCAAAACCTGTGGGAGCGAGCCTGCTCGCGATGGCGTCAGATCAGTTGAAGTTGATGTGATTGACACACCGCTATCGCGAGCAGGCTCGCTCCCACAAGGGATCTCCATAACTGAGGAAGATATCAGTGTATCCATCACCCAAACGCTGGCTCCCGCGAGCCGCTTCCCTGTTGCTCTGCCTGCTGTTCTGGCAACTCGCCGCGAACGGCCACTGGGACCTCGGCCTGGTGACCTTCGCCAACGTCCCGACCCCATTGGCGGTGGTCCAGGCGGCGCTGGGTCTGGGGGACTCCGGCAATCTCCCCCGGCACCTGGGCAGTAGCCTGGGACGGGTCTTTGCCGGTTACGGCGCGGCGTTGTTGATCGGCGTGGCCCTGGGCCTGGCCATCGGCCGTTCGAAATGGGCCGAAGACCTGTTGCTGCCGCCGCTGGAAGTGCTGCGACCGATCCCGGCGGTGGCCTGGATTCCCCTGGCGATCCTGATGTTTCCTTCGTCGGAGCTATCGATGGTGTTCATCACCTTCACCGGCGCGCTGTTCCCGATCCTGCTCAACACCGTGCACGGCGTCGAAGGAGTGGACCGGCGGCTGATCGCGTCGGCGAAAAGCCTGGGAGCCGGGCGCCGGGCGATCCTGTTGGAGGTGATCCTGCCGGGCGCCGCGCCGAGCATCATCACAGGCCTGGCCATCGGCATGGGCACGTCCTGGTTCTGCCTGGTGACGGCGGAAATGATCGCCGGCCAGTACGGCATCGGCTACTACACCTGGGCTTCCTACACCGTGCAAAACTACGCCGACATCGTCGTCGGCATGTTGCTGATCGGTGTGTTGGGCATGGGCAGCAGCTTGTTGATCAAGCGCCTGGGCGGGCTGTTCACGCCTTGGCACCGACCACGAGGAAAAGCCTGATGAGCGTGATGCAAACCCCCGAAGGACGGATCGATATCCGTCAGTTGTCCATTGTCCTGGGCCAGGGCGCCCAGGCCTTCGAAGCGGTCCAAGGGCTCGATTGCCAGATCGAGGCGGGCCAGTTCGTCTGTGTCCTCGGGCCGTCCGGTTGCGGCAAATCCACCTTGCTTGGGGCCTTGGCCGGGCATCTGCAACCGCGCACCGGCAGCTTGAATGTCGACGGCTTGAGCGTTTGTGGCCCGTCGCCCCAACGCGGCATGGTGTTCCAGCAACACACGCTGTTTCCCTGGCGCACCGTGCGTGACAACGTCGCCTTCGGCCTGAAGATGCGCGGCCTGGGCAAGGCCGAACGGCACCGGGCCGCCGATGAAATCCTCGCGCTGGTGGGCCTGGAAGGTTTCGCCGGGCACTGGCCGGACCAACTCTCCGGGGGCATGCAGCAACGAGTGGAGATCGCCCGGGTGCTGGTCAACCGTCCACGGCTGCTGCTGATGGACGAACCCTTCGGCGCGCTGGATGCCTTGACCCGGTTGAACATGCAGGAGCTGCTGCTGGACATCTGGACGCGCATCCGCACCACCGTGGTGTTCGTCACCCACGACATCGACGAGGCGCTGTTCCTGGCCGACCGCTTGCTGGTGATGAGCCCGCGTCCCGGTCGGATCATCGAGGATCTGCGCCTGGACTTTCCACGGCCACGCACGACCGCACTGGTGACCCGCCCTGAATTCTCCCGCTTGAAGCGCCACTGCCTCGATCTGCTGCGCCATGAAGACGGCCGGCAGTTGCCGCGCCTCAACCCACTCGGGCTTCCCCCTGAAACCTCCTTGCCGCGATTTGCCCTATGACCTCTCTATTCGAAGACACTGATAACGACGACATCCTCGCCCTGCAACCGCGCCTGACCGACGAGGACCCTGGCGTGCGCCGCATCGCCCTGATCGAGCTGGCCGACCTTGAGGAACCTGAAGGCCTGCTGTGGCTGGTGGATCGCCTGGCCGAGGACCCCAGTGCCGAGGTGCGCGCCGAGGCCGCACGATTGCTCGAAGCCTGGGAAGACGCACCGGTGGTCGCGGCCTTGTGCGAGGCCCTGACCGATCCGTCGCCGAGCGTGCAGGCCGCTGCCGCCCAGAGCCTGAGCCTGCTCAAGAGTGAGGCGGCAGGAAGGGTGATCCTGCCCTGGACGGCCCATGCGGATGCCGGTGTGCGCGTCGCGGCGTTCCGGGCCTTGCGCGAGTTACGCCTGCTCGACGCGGCACCGGCTGCAATCATCGCCCTGGCTGACGGCGATGCCAGCGTGCGGCGCGAGGCGGTCGGCGTGCTGGGTTGGCTCAAGCACCTCGACGCCTTGCCGGCCCTGGCCCGGTTGGCCAGTGATGATCCAGACACCGAGGTGCGCCGCGCCGCCACTGGCGCCCTTGGCCTGGCTTCGGACGCGCAAGTCTTGCCGGCGCTGCGCCAGGCGCTGCGGGATCCGGCCTGGGCGGTGCGCGAAGAAGCCGCCACCACCCTGGGCAAGGTCGGTCACGCCGATGCCGGCCCGGCCCTGGTCGAGGCGCTGGCCGATGATTATTGGCAAGTGCGTTTGCGGGCGACCCGCAGCCTGGGGCGTTTGCGCTATGTTCCGGCGTTGGCGGCCTTGATCGAGACCCTGGGCCATCGGATCAGCAATTTGCGCAAGGAGGCGGCCCTGGCCTTGGGCGAATTGAACGATCACGCTGCCATCCCGGCGTTGCAGGCAGCGCGGGACGATGGCGACCCGGAAGTGCGCAAGGCTGTGCGCATTGCCCTGGGGCAGTTGCAATGAATCCGCTGGCGATTGGTAATTCCCAGGGCACAGGGCAACTGAGGCTTGACTGGCCCGATGGGCGTGAACAGCGTCTGGATCATGCTCAGTTACGCCGGCAGTGTCCTTGTTCTCAGTGCCGGGCGTTTCGTTTGCAGGGGCTGACGGTTCAGGTTGATACGCGGGTTCGGGTGGTTGAGGTAAATGCCCAGGGGTATGGGGTGCAATTGGTGTTCAGTGATGGGCATGAGCGGGGGATTTTTCCCTGGGCTTATCTGGCGGGGTTGTAGCCCTCTCCACAGATCTCTTGTGGGAGCGGGCTTGCTCGCGAAGGCGGCCTGACAGCCGACCTGTCTCTCCGGTCATACCCCGATCCAACTGTGGGAGCGAGCCTGCTCGCGATGGCGGTGGGTCAGCTTGCATGGATGTCGAATGGGCTGATGCTTTCGCGAGCAGGCTCGCTCCCACAGGGTCATGCCGTTCACTTGAGGAAAAGTGTTGATACCTGTGGCCAGAGATTGCTCCCGCTGGGCTGCGCAGCGGCCCCGAGCGGTGAACTGACTGGCGGCGCTTGTCAGAAAAATCCTTAAAGAGTACAAATGTACTCCATGACGACTCTCACCCCCCGCCGTACCGCCATCCTGACCTTCATCCGCGAGCGCATCGCCGATCAGGGTCAGCCTCCCAGCCTCGCTGAAATCAGCGAGGCGTTCGGTTTTGCTTCCCGTAGCGTGGCGCGCAAGCATGTGCTGGCGTTGACCGAGGCCGGTTTCATCGAGGTCAATCCGCACCAGGCTCGAGGCATTCGCTTGCTGAACCAGCCGCCACGGCCCGAGTTGCTCGACGTACCGGTGCTGGGGCGAGTGGCTGCCGGGCTGCCGATCGGCGCCGACGCCGAGGTTCACAGCCGCCTGATGCTGGACCCGGCGATTTTCACCAAGGCGCCGGATTACCTGCTGCGGGTCCAGGGCGACTCGATGATCGAAGACGGCATTCTTGACGGTGACCTGGTAGGCGTGCAGCGCACGCCCCAGGCCTCTAACGGGCAGATCGTCGTGGCGCGCCTGGACGGTGAAGTCACTATCAAGCGGTTCGAGCGCATCGGCGAGCGAGTGCGTTTGCTGCCGCGCAACCCGGCCTACCAGCCGATCATCGTCGAGGCCGATCAGGACCTGGCGATAGAGGGGGTGTTCTGCGGCTTGGTGAGGCAAGGTTGATGGGCGCGGTCGTTGCGCTGGACACGCTGTTCAACGGCGGCCAGGTCTGGAAGGGCCGGCCTGCGCCGCCGGCCGCCAGCCCGCAACCTACTGGCCATGCTGCTCTGGACGCGGCATTGCCCAGTGGCGGCTGGCCGGAAGCGGCGTTGACGGAGCTGCTCATCGCCGCCCCAGGCGTGGGCGAGTTGCAACTGGTGTGGCCGACCCTGGCGCGGCTGTCGGTGGCGGGGGAGCGGATTGTGCTGGTGGCGCCACCGTTCGTGCCCTATCCCCAGGCCTGGCAGAGCGCCGGTATCGACCTGCGCCAAATGTCGGTGATCCAGGCTGATGAACGCGAGGCCCTGTGGGCTACCGAACAATGCCTGCGTTCGGGCAGTTGTGGCGCGGTGCTGTGCTGGCCTCGCCAGGCGGACGACCGGGCCTTGCGCCGCTTGCAAGTGGCGGCGGAAACCGGTCAGACCCTGGCGTTCGCCTGGCGCTCGATCCAGGAAGCCATCAACCCGTCGCCGGCGGCCTTGCGCATCGCCATCGATACCCGGCCAGCGCAATTGCGCGTGCTCAAGTGCCGGGGCGGGCTGGCCCGTTCGGCACCGATCGCTTTTTCCCCACAGACAGGGCATTGAGGTTGCGATGCGCTGGGTGTGTATTCTTTTTCCGCAATTGGCGCTGGACGCCGCGCTGCGTCAGCGCCCCGATCCTGACGAGCCCCTGGCCCTGCTGAGCGGTCCGGCCCAGCGCCGGGTGCTGCAAGCGGTGAACGCGCCGGCACGGGCCCTGGGCTTGCGTCCCGGCCAGACCATGACCGCCGCCCAGGCCTTGAGCAAAGGCTTTGCCACCGCCGAATACGATGCGGCGCAGATCGAACACTGGCAACAGTTCCTGGCAGCCTGGGCCTACCGTTTCAGCTCCCAGGTCAGCGTGCATTACCCGCGTACGCTGCTGTTCGAAATCGAGTCGAGCCTGGGCCTGTTCGGGCCCTGGCCGGTATTCGAGGCGCGCTTGCGGGCCGAACTGACCGAGCTGGGGTTTCGGCATCGCATCGTCGCAGCGCCCAATCCGGTGGCGGCGCGGGTGTTGGCCAATGCCTATGACGCCTTGATGGTGCCCGACGCCGAGACCTTGCAACAGTACCTGGGGCACATGCCCGTGGAGCGGATCGGCCTGGAACCCGACGTCGCCACGGCGTTGTCGCGCATGGGCCTGCGCCGCCTGAGCCAGGTCCAGGCCTTGCCTCGGCAGACCCTGGCACGGCGCTTCGAGGCCCAGGTGCTCAAGCACCTCGATGCGCTGACCGGCAGTCGCACCCTGGCGCTGTCGTTCTACCTGCCGCCAGACCGTTTCGATGTGCGCATCGAACTCAACTATGACGTGCAATCCCATCAGGCGCTGTTGTTCCCGTTGCGCCGCTTGACCGGTGACTTGTCGGCCTTCCTCTGCGGTCGCGACAGCGGTGTGCAGCGTTTTGACCTGCATCTGGAACACGCTGGGTTGCCGGACACGCTGATCAAGGTCGGCCTGCTCAGCGCCGAACGGGATCCGGCGATGCTCTTCGAACTGGCCCGTGGCCGCTTGGAGCAGGTGCAGGTCGAGGCCCCGGTGCGCGGCTTTCGCTTGTGTGCCGAAGACCTGCCGAGCTTCGTGCCCCAGCGCCTGGAATTGTTCGATGAACGCCCGCAGCAGTCATTGCCCTGGGAGCAACTGCGTGAACGCCTGCGGGCCCGGCTGGGGGATGACGCGGTGCAGGGCCTGGGATTTCGCGATGACCATCGGCCTGAATGCGCCTGGCAAATGACAGCCCAGCCCCGGCCCCAGGCCTGCCCGGTGCGCGATGGCGTGCAGCGTCCCGGCTGGCTGCTGAATGAGGCCCAGGTATTGCAGGAAAGCCAGGCTCGAATCCTCATGGGCCCCGAGCGCATCGAGTCCGGTTGGTGGGACGGTGCGGATGTGCGTCGCGACTACTACCTGATCGAAACCCGCAGTGGACAACGAGGCTGGGCCTATCGACCGGCGGGCGAGGGCGGGCTGCTGTGGCTGCAGGGCTGGTTCGCATGAGCGTTGAGTATGCCGAGCTGCATTGCCTGTCGAACTTCAGCTTCCAGCGCGGCGCCTCCAGTGCCCTGGAGTTGTGCCGTCGCGCCAAACAACAGGGCTATCAGGCCCTGGCGATCACCGACGAATGCACCCTGGCCGGGATCGTTCGGGCCTGGCAGGCGGCCAGGGAGCTGGAGCTGCAACTGATCGTCGGCAGCGAAATCCAGGTCGAGGACGGTCCGAAACTGGTGTTGCTGGTGCAAGATCTGGAGGGTTACCAAGCCTTGTGCCGGCTGATCACCCGCGCCCGGCGTCGCAGCGAGAAGGGCCACTACCGCATCGTGCGCGAAGACTTCGACCAGCCTTTGCCAGGGCTATTGGCGTTGTGGGTAGCCGAGGGCAAAGACGCCGAGGAACACGGGCGTTGGCTCCAGCCGATCTTTGCCGGGCGCCTGTGGCTGACGGTCCAGTTGCACTGCGGGCAGGACGACCGCCGCCGGTTGGCCGACTCATTGGTGCTGGCCGAGCGCCTGGATCTTCCGACCGTGGCCAGTGGCGATGTGCACATGCACGTGCGTGGCCGTCGTGCCTTGCAGGACACCATGACTGCCATCCGCCACCATGTCACAGTGGCCGAGGCCGGCCAGCGCCTGCACCCCAACGGCGAGCGCCACCTGCGCAGCCGCAAGGATCTGGCCGATCTCTATCCTCGCGCCTTGCTCGACGAGACGCTGCTCATCGCCCGGCGCTGTACCTTCGACCTCAGCCAACTGCGTTATCAATACCCACGGGAACTGGTGCCTGACGGCCATGATCCGGCGTCCTGGCTGCGGGAACTGACCGAGCGCGGCATGCGTGAGCGCTGGGAGGACGGCGTGGAAGAGAAGGTCCGGCGGCAAATCAACGATGAATTGGAGCTGATCGCCGAACTGGGCTACGACAGTTATTTCCTCACCGTGCAGGACGTCGTCAACTTCGCCCGCGGCCGAAACATCCTTTGTCAGGGACGCGGTTCGGCGGCCAACTCGGCGGTTTGCTACGCCTTGGGCATCACCGAAATCGACCCGAGTCAGACCAACCTGCTGTTCGAGCGATTCCTGTCCCGGGAGCGCAACGAGCCGCCGGACATTGATGTCGATTTCGAACATGAGCGTCGTGAGGAAGTGCTGCAGTACGTGTTCCAGCGCTATGGTCGCCATCGTGCGGCATTGACGGCGGTGGTCAGCAGCTACCACGGCGCCGGGGCGGTGCGCGATGTCGCCAAGGCCCTGGGCCTGCCGCCGGACCAGGTCAACGCATTGGCCGATTGCTGTGGCCGCTGGAGTGACGAGGCGCCGCCGGTGGAGCGCTTGCGTGAAGGCGGCTTCGACCCGGACAGCCCGGTGTTGCGCCGAGTGCTGAGCCTGACCCAGCAATTGATCGGTTTTCCCCGGCATCTGTCCCAGCACCCTGGCGGTTTCGTGATTTCCGAACAACCCCTGGACACCCTGGTGCCGGTGGAAAACGCCGCCATGGCCGAGCGCACCATCATCCAGTGGGACAAGGACGACCTGGACGCGGTCGGGCTGCTCAAGGTGGACATCCTGGCCCTGGGCATGCTCAGTGCGATTCGCCGCTGTTTCGATTTGATCGAGCGCTACCGGGGCGAGCGCTATGCCCTGGCGTCGTTGCCCAAGGACGATCGGGCGACCTACGAAATGATCAGTCGCGCCGACACCATCGGTGTGTTCCAGATCGAGTCCCGGGCGCAGATGTCGATGTTGCCTCGACTCAGACCCGAGAGGTTCTACGATTTGGTCATCGAAGTAGCGATCGTGCGGCCCGGGCCGATTCAGGGGGGGATGGTGCATCCGTACCTGCGGCGCAGAAACAAAGAAGAGGCGGTGACTTATCCCTCTGAAGCGCTGGAAAAAGTGCTCGAGCGCACCTTGGGTGTGCCGCTGTTCCAGGAACAGGTCATGCAGATCGCTATCGTCGCGGCCGATTACACCCCCGGCGAAGCCGACCAGTTGCGGCGCTCCATGGCTGCCTGGAAACGTCACGGTGGGTTGGAGCCGCATCGGGAACGCCTGGCCCAGGGGATGAAGAAAAACGGCTACACCGCCGAATTCGCCGCGCAGATCTTCGAACAGATCAAGGGCTTCGGCAATTACGGTTTCCCCGAATCCCACGCCGCCAGTTTTGCCTTGCTGACTTACGCCAGCAGTTGGCTCAAGTGCCACGAGCCGGCGGCGTTCGCCTGTGCCCTGATCAACAGCTGGCCCATGGGTTTCTACAGCCCGGACCAGATCCTCCAGGACGCTCGCCGACATCAATTGCAGATCCGTCCGGTGGACGTGCGCGCCAGCGACTGGGATTGCAGCCTCGAACCCCTGGAAGGCCGGCAACCGGCGATCCGTATGGGCCTGCGACTGGTCAAGGGTTTTCGCGAAGAGGATGCCCGACGTATCGAAACGGCCCGCCGGCAGCGAGTGTTCAGCGACGTGGCCGACCTGGGCGAGCGCGCGCAACTCGATGTCCGGGCCCTGGCGCAACTGGCCGACGCCGGCGCCTTGCAGGGCTTGGCCGGCGATCGTCATCGGGCCCGCTGGGAAGTGGCCGGGGTGCAGAAGCAACTGGGTTTGTTCGCCGGCCTGCCCAGCCAGGAGGAACCGCCCGTAGCCCTGCCAACACCCACGGTGGGAGAAAACCTGTTTGCCGATTACACCATGCTGGGCACGACACTGGGGCCCCATCCGCTGGCCTTGCTGCGTCCCGAACTGCGCGCCCGGCGCTGCCGCAGCTCACGGGAATTGCAGGCGGTGGAGCATGGCCGCAACGTCAGCGTCGCCGGGCTGGTCACCGGCCGCCAACGCCCGGGCACCGCCAGCGGCGTGACCTTCGTCACCCTGGAAGATGAGTTCGGCAACCTCAACGTGGTGGTCTGGCGCGACCTGGCCGAGCGCCAGCGCAAGACTCTGGTGGGCGCGCAATTGCTCAGGGTCGACGGGCGCTGGGAAAGCGTCGGCGAGGTCCGCCACTTGATCGCCGGGCGCTTGAGCGACCTGACCGAGTTGCTGGCGGGCATCAATGTTCGCAGTCGCGATTTCCACTAACGCCGGCAGCCATACCGCAACCCCTGTGGCGAGGGGATTTATCCCCGCTGGGTTGCGAAGCAGCCCATGATTCATCGGCCACCGTGGTGTGTCAGACAGGACAGAGGGGTTGCTGCGCAACCCAGCGGGGATAAATCCCCTCGCCACGGGAAGCAGTCCCGATCCAGACAGGTCGTCGTCATCATCTCCCCATGAAACCAAACGCCAACCCAACGCTCGAAGCTCTGAGCGCAAGGCACTCGTGGTATACCAGTTCCCTGCAAGCATTTTGAGGTTCAGAGTCGACCCATGCAGTTCTTATCCCAGAATCACGGCTGTCCCGGTTGGGGCGGTGAGATGGCCGGACGTATCCGGGCGTTCGATTGGAGCCAGACCGAACTGGGCGCTATCGAGCAGTGGTCCGCCAGTTTGCACAACGCTGTCCAGGTGCTGCTGGCTTCGCCCTTGCCGATGGTCATGTTGTGGGGGCGCCAGGGCTTCATGATCTATAACGATGCTTATGCCGAGTTCGCTGGCGGTCGTCATCCGTACCTGCTGGGGTGCGCCGTGGAGCTGGGCTGGCCGGAAGTGGCCGAGTTCAATCGCCATGTCCTGGACGTCTGCCTGGCCGGTGGCACCTTGTCCTACCGCAGCAAGGAGCTGGTGCTGCTACGCAATGGCAAGCCCGAAGATGTCTGGATGGACCTCTATTACAGCCCGGTGCCCGGTGATGACCAGGCCCCGGCGGGTGTGTTGGCGGTGGTGGTGGAGACCACCGAACATGTGCTGACCGAGCGGGCCCGGCAAACAGCTGAACGCAGTTACCGCGCCGTCAATGAGCGTATCCAGCTGGCCCTCTCGGCCGGGCCCTTGCTGGGATCGTTTGTCTGGGATATCCGGACTGACACACTGTCCGGCGATGAGCGTTTCGCCCGTACCTTCAATTACCCGCCTGACACTCCACTGGACGCACTGCCGATCGAGATCGCCCGCCAGAGCATCCATCCGGATGACCTGGAAGAAGTGAACCAGCGGGTCGAATTGACCTTGCGTACGGGCACGCCCTACAGCGCTGAATATCGGGTGCGTCGCCTGGGCGGTGATTACCTGTGGGTACAGGCCAGCGGACGGTGTGAGTTCGATGCGTCGGGCAAGCCCCTGCGTTTCCCGGGGGTACTGATTGACATCAACGAACGCAAGACAGCCGAAGCTTCGCTGCTCAAATTCACCCGCGACCTGGAACAGCGCGTCGCCAACGAGGTGCAGGCGCGGCTGACGGCAGAGGAGCAGTTGCGTCAGTCGCAGAAGCTCGAGGCCATTGGCGGCCTCACCGGCGGCGTGGCTCATGACTTCAACAACCTGCTGCAAGTGATTGCCGGCAATCTGCACTTGCTGGCCCGGCACGAGCGGGACAATGCCAACGTGCAACGGCGGGTCAGTGCCTCCCTTGAAGCCGTGGAGCGTGGTGCGAAGTTGTCATCGCAACTGCTGGCCTTTGCTCGACGCCAGCCATTGTCACCGGCGGTCTACAACCCGCGGCGCATCTACGATGGCATGGGTGAACTGCTACAACGGGCCCTGGGCGAAACCATCCAGATCGAAGTGTCTTTGCCCGATGAGCCCTGGTGCATCCACGTCGATCGCAATCAACTGGAAAATGCCCTGTTGAACCTGGCGATCAATGCGCGCGATGCCATGCACGGCGAGGGCACCATTCGCCTGATCGGCGAGAACATCGTGCTCGATGAGTCGTCCTGTGTCGGCAAGGGCATTCCGGCGGGCGACTATGTGCGATTGTCGGTGATCGATCGCGGCGTAGGCATGCCGCCCGATGTCTTGAATCAGGTATTCGAGCCGTTTTTCACCACCAAGACTGATGGCCAGGGCACTGGGCTGGGGCTGAGCATGGTGTTCGGGTTCGTCAAGCAGAGCGGCGGCCATATCGAGATTTCCAGCAGCCTGGGAGAAGGCACGCGGGCGCAGATGTATTTCCCCCGCAGTCTCCAGCCGGAAGCCGGTGAAGAGGCGCAACACGACCCGCTCCAGTTGGGTGGGCAAGAGATGATTCTGGTGGTGGAGGACAACGAAGAGGTGCGCGGTGCGTCAGTGGAGTTGCTGGAGCAGTCCGGTTACCGGACCCTCACTGCCGCCAATGGTGACGAGGCGATGAAACTGCTGCTGGAGGGGCGCGCGGTGGACCTGATCTTCACGGATGTGGTCATGCCCGGGCTGATCAAGAGTTCCGACCTCGCCGCTTGGGCCAAGGTGCAATCACCACCGGTACCGGTGCTGTTCACCTCGGGCCACACCCGGGACATCATCTCCCGGGACCACCAGTTGAGCCCCGACACTCATTTGCTGAGCAAACCCTACGGCCCGGATGCGCTGACCCGGATGGTGAGAACCGTGCTGGGGCGCTGAGCGCGGCAGCGTAAACAAATGGAACCGAAGCCGTTGCGTCACTTTCGAATGACAAGACCGGTCATCCATCCGGCCCTGCCAAGAACGAGGTGCCTATGAACGACGATCCTGCCACCACCCAGCAACAAGGCCAGACACAAAACCCGACCCCACGTAACGACCCGGCCATTGATCCCCAGGTGCCGACCACCTCGACCGGCGCCCAGCCAGTCAGCCCCGCCGGGACGGACCAGGCCCAGAGCGCCGACAGCGAGGTCGATCAGAAGCAACATCATCAAGACAATGACAATACCTTCAGCCCCGGCTTCAAGCCTGACCCGGACCGGCCAAAGTCCGATGACAGCACTGATGCTGATATCGACACCGACGGTGGCTAGCCGTTACCCGATTCGTGGAACATCGAGTGTGACCCGCCCAGATTGATGAGTGACTGGGCGGACGGCGGCTGTGGCGCCCCAGCGCTTGCCTTTCCAGCGATCCAGCGCAACCAGCACCAGTGACACCCCCATGAATCCCAGCAGCACCATCACCGCGTTGATGAACACCCGTGGATAACCCAGTGTGTCCACTTCGATGAAAGGGTAGGGGTAGGAACCGATAAAGTGCCCCCGCACCAGGGCATAGATGAAATAGACCAGTGGATAGATCAGCCATGGCCAGACATCCCGCCATTCAACCCGAAAACAGGCGACTCGAGAGTGCTGGCGCATCGGCGGATGCGGGTGACTGGAGGTGTTCTTAGGCCTTGAACAAGGCCATCTTCATGGAGACGGCCTTATTCGATGCTTCAGGATTACTTGCTTGGGTGAGCCGCCTGAAGTTTCTTGGCCCCTTCCAGGTGATGCTCCAGGTCTGGCAGCATCTTCTGGGCAAACGCCTTCAGTTCGGTATTGCCAGCCTTTTTATCGTCGGTGACGGTCTCAGCTTCTTTCTTGAACAGGGCGATGGTTTCTTCGTGAGCCTTCACCTGATTGTTGGCATAGGCTGCATCAAAGGACTCGTCCCGCAGGTCGAGGATCTTTTCCTTGGCCTTCTTCACCAGCGTAGTGTCGTCTGGCACTTCAATGTCGTGTTTTTTCGCCAGTGCTTTCAACTCTTCATTGGCCTTGGTGTGATCGCTAATCATCTTCTCGGCGAAGGTCTTGACGTCCGCCGAGGCGCTTTTTTCCAGGGCCAGTTTGCTGGTTTCGATTTCCGCGATGCCACCGGCTGCCGCGTTGTCGACGAAGTCGTTGGAAGTCGCGGCCCAGGCCGAGCCCATGCTGGTGCTCAGGGCAACTGCCAGGCCGAGTTGACGCCAGGTAAATCCGTCCATTGATAAGTCTCCACACAGGTTGAAAGAGCGATTCGTTTCGTCTCTGTTCAATGGAGAGCGGCGCGCCAACAAAGGTTTGATTGGAAGATATCCCGTTACGACGAACGGTCACCGCTGGTCGGATTGGCGGTCGACAGAACCCCGTCGACGAGGCCATCCTGATCATCGACGAGCGCCGTAAAGGCGTCTGCCACCGACCCACTGAAGGAGGTGTTCCATGCCGGTGTCCCACGATTTGTGCCAGGATCTCAACTGCACAAAAGACCACATCCAGCAAAAACGCAGCGAGGATCCAAGGCTCGACTCGTTACTTCAAAAATATTCCCAACTTGATGCCGAGGTGGTCGACGCCGAGAAGCCATCATCGGCGGCACTGTCCGACGATGCCCTGGAGACACTCAAGAAGAAACGCTTGTTGGTCAAAGATAAGATCGCGGAGAAATTGAGGTAGCCGTCAGGCTGGCCTGCTTGTGAGGGGCCTTTATGAAGGGCCCTGAACTATGTCGATGAGCCTGTGGCGAGGGAGCAAACGCCCTCGCCACAATGGGTTTTACAACACCATTCGAAAATCCATCAGGTCAGCGGATCCCAGCGCTGGGACCAGTCGCTGCCAGCCTTGACGATTTCGCGCAGCACTTCGAACGCCTGCTGCAACGCCGCCGAATCCCGGTCCCGGGAATAGACCAGGTAGGTCGGGTAGTTGAACTCCGGTGCCTTGGGCACCCGTTCCAGGATGCCGCTGTCCAGGTAGCTCTGCACCACCCGAGTGCGAAAGTAGCCGCTGCCGCCGTTCTCCAGGATGTACTGCAAGGCCAGGGGACCGAGGTTGAACGTCACGGCAGCCTTGGCCTTGTCCGGTAGGGCGGTGTCGTGCTGGCGACGGAAGTCGGCGCTCCAGTCGATGTACACGTAGGGCTCGGGACAGGTGGCCAGGCGTACCAGGATGAGTTTTTCTTCCAACAGTTGTTCTACTTGCAGGCGCGGCCAATATTCGGGCTGGTACACCACCGCCGCATCCAGCAAGCCCAGTTCCAGCTGTTGCAGCAGCTTTTCACCGTCGCGGATGTCCATGCGCAGGGCATGGCCGGGGATCTTCTGCCGCAGTTCCCCGGCCCAGGCGAGCATCAAGGGGTTGCACAGGCTGACCTCGCCACCCAGATGCAGGACGTTGCGATAGCCCTCAGGCAATGGCAGGTCCCGGCGGGCCGCTTCCCAGGTTTGCACGAGTTGATTGGCGTAGATCACAAAGGCCTCGCCATCTGCGGTCAACCGCGCACCGGCACGGTTACGCACGAACAGCGCGCAGCCGAGCTGGCTCTCAAGCTTCTGCACCCGCGCGGTAATCGCTGTCTGGGTGACGTGCAGCTTGTCGGCCGCGGCGGCTAGGCTGCCGTGGCGGACGATTTCCAGGAAGGTGCGGGCGAGGTCGATGTCCATGGTCAGGCCGATGCGGGGGAAGCGGGCATTGTAAGAGCTGCCACACCTCCCTGATACCGGGAATCATGGAATGGCTTGCGCCTCCGCTATTCGCGCCCAAGGGGCGATCAGGCGTTCGGGTGTGCGGCAGGCCTTGTGCTTGAGCACGAAGCTGCGGCACTTCTCGGCGAAGCCATGGCGATTGTCCACCATGTCGCGGCGCATCTGCGCGAGTTCGCCGTCGCGACACGCCTGGATCGCCGGCAGGCTGCGTTCGGCCTTGCGAACTCGCAGGGTTTCATAGGCTGGATCGAGCAGCGCACTGTTGGCCCGTTGCAACAGCCATAGGCTGAACTCGTCGGGGCACCGTGGTCCGATTTCCTGGACCATGCCGTAGCGCAACGCTTGCAGGGCGCTGATGGGCAGGCAGTCTTGGGTGAGTTTCCAGGCCTGGTCCGGGCCGACCGCCCGGGGCAGGCTGTAGGTCCAGTACTCGGAGCCATACAGGCCCATGGTTGCGTAATGGGGGTTGAGCACGATGTCACTGCGTGCCAGCACGATATCGGCTGCCAGGGCCAGCATGACACCGCCAGCCCCGGCGTTGCCCGTCAGGCCGCTGACTACCAGTTGCCGGGCGCGGAACAACTCCAGACAGACGTCATCGATGGCCTGGATGTTGGCCCAGGCTTCCAGGCCGGGATCGGTGGCGGCCTGGATCACGTTCAGGTGTACGCCGTTGGAAAAGCTACCGCGTCCACCGCGAATCAACAGCACCTGGGTGTCCCGGGACTTGGCCCAGCGCAGCGCCTGTACCAGGCGCTGGCACTGTTCGGTGCTCATCGCGCCGTTATAGAACTCGAACGTCAGTTCCCCCACATGGCCGCATTCCCGATAGCGAATGGGCTGATAGACCTCATCGCTGAACGGTTGGCGGGCCAGGGAGCTGTCGAGCACCGGGATTCCGTCAAGGCGCTGCGAGAGCACATGGCGTGCCGGTCGCTTGAAGGTCTGTTCGCCGGGCTGCGGCTTGCGGCGCAGGGCGCCGATCCACAGGCTTGCATCCCCTGTCGCCACCAGCACCGCATCGTCGCGTACGGCCAGCAGTTCGCCGGGCAGGCCGCGGCGAACGTCTGGATGGGCGTCGTACAGGTAAAACTGTTCATCGGCCAGGCTCGCGAGCACACCAGGTTGACCGTCGGCGGCGTCGATGCGGCGCTTGATGAACCCGGTGCTGTCGTGCCAGCTGAAGGTGCGGTCGTCCTGGGTCATGTTCGGCTGCAGGCGCCCGATCACCTCGTGACGGCTGTAATCCAGCGGCACCGGGACGAAGCCGGCACGGAATTTGTCCACCACTTCGCGAATGCAACGAATGGCCGCGTCACTGACCGGGCCGTTATACAGCTCCGATTTGCGCAGGCCTTCGGGCAGGTTGAACTCGCAGGTGGCCCACACGGGCCCGGCGTCCATTTCCTCCACCGCCTGCAATGCCGTGACGCCCCAGCGCTCGGGTTGTCGGGTGATGGCCCAGTCCAGGGCGCTGGCGCCGCGATCGCCGACAATTCCGGGATGAATGATCACCACCGGGCGCCGTGGATTGCGCCACAACTGCTCGGGTACGCGGTCCTTGAGGAACGGGCAGATCACCAGGTCGGCGCGGCTTTCTTCGATTTGTCGGCAGACCGAGGCCGGGTCGGTGAACAGCACCACGCTGGGGTGATAGCCGGCCTCGCGCAGGTCCAGCCAGGCGCGTTGGGTCAGACCATTGAACGCGGTCGATAGCAGAATGATCTTCAGTGCGGGCATGAAATTCTCTTCCTTGAGATGAACGGACGCAGGCTCCCGATGAGCCGTCCCTG
Organism: Pseudomonas sp. 43mfcvi1.1; assembly: GCF_900115935.1. Taxonomy (NCBI): domain Bacteria; kingdom Pseudomonadati; phylum Pseudomonadota; class Gammaproteobacteria; order Pseudomonadales; family Pseudomonadaceae; genus Pseudomonas; species Pseudomonas sp. 43mfcvi1.1. The sequence goes on from NZ_UETT01000001.1 coordinate 653,024, forward strand.
GCTTTGATGGAAGCGCTAAATTAGCGGTTGTGGGGCGAGTGGCTACTGACGAGGGTCAAGGTTGCGTGTGTTGCGCGGAATCATCGGAGGGCAAAAACACGAATCCCGCCACGGGGCGGGATTCGTTTGCAGCCAAAAAGGCCCGCGAAGAACGCGAGCGCAGTCTCAGCTTGGGAACAGCTCGGACAGTTTCATGGCCAGCATCATGTCGCCTTCGGCGCGCAGCTTGCCGCCCATGAACGCTTGCATGCCGTCGGTTTCACCGCTGACGATGCCCTCAAGGGTTTCGCCGTCCATCACCAGGGTCACCTGGGCGTCCGGGTTTTCACCTTCCTGCAGTTCGCAGGTGCTGTCCTTGACGACCAGCGAGAAGTTCTTGGTATCGTCGATACGGAAACCGAATACCAGGTCCAGGCCGGCAGCGGCGGCTGGGTTGAACTTGGCTTTCATGGCTTGTACGGCGTCGGCTACGGAGGTCATGGTTTCGATCCTTATTTGGGTGGTACAGCAAGGGTCTACAGTAATCCGGACTCAGCGAAAGGTGATGAGGTCCGGGGCCTTCAGCAGTTGCAGGTGGGCATGGCTGTTGAAGGAAGCCAGGGCCACCTCGCGGCCCCTGAATTTCAGGTGGTTGAGCGAGGTGTTGACGATTTGCCAGTTCAGTTCGAAGGCCTGTCGGGCCGGTATCTGGGTGATCAGGTGGAGCAGGGCGGTGATAGTGCCGCCGGAGGTGAACACGGCGATCTTATGGCTGTTGTCGGCTTGCTCCAGGATGCGCTGCAGGCCCGCTTGGACCCGCTCGACGAAACCCAGCCAGCTTTCGAGCCCTGGCGGGTCATATCGACCGCTGAGCCAGCGCTCGACGATCAATGCGAAGATGCGCTGGAATTCGGCGCGATTCTGCGCGGCGTTGCGCAGGATATTCAGCGCCTCGGGCTCCTGGGGGAGCATGTCCGGCAGCAGGGCCCGAATGACCGCGTCAGCGTCGAACTCATTGAACGCGGCGTCGATTTCCAGCCCGGGAACCGGCAATCCGGCGGCGGACATCTGGCCCAGCGCACCGATGGCGGTATCCTGTTGACGACGCAGGTCACCCGAGAGGCAGCGATCGAATACGACACCGAGTTCTGCGAGGTGGCCGCCAAGCACTTGCGCCTGGCGTACGCCATTGGGCGAAAGGACATCGTAGTCGTCCGCACCAAAGGAGGCCTGGCCATGTCGAATCAGATAGATACTGCCCACGTCCGCGTCATCCCGGTACGTTGAAGGTTTGGCGAGGTTATGGGGATGGCGGTGAGCTGTCAATGAAAAAACATACGCTTGTTTGAAATGCCCGTTGCAGCCTTGCCCCGTCTCGCTCGCATCAAGGTAACCACAGGTTTCTTGGCTGGTCGCGGCGCAGACGCATGGGTATGCTGGGGCCGTTACGCGCCTGCGTTCAGTGGCGCATTGCATTTAAGGAGTTGCTGTGGAGTTTTTCATCGAATACGCCGGTTTCCTGGCCAAGACCGTGACGTTGGTGATCGCCATCCTGGTGGTGCTGGCCAGTTTTGCTGCGTTGCGCAGCAAGGGCCGGCGCAAGTCGGCCGGCCAGTTGCAGGTGAGCAAGCTCAACGATTTCTACAAGGGGCTGCGCGAGCGCCTGGAACAGACGTTGCTCGACAAGGATCAGCTCAAGGCCTTGCGCAAGGCCGAAGGCAAGGCTGAAAAGGCCGGGAAGAAGCACAAGGACAAGTCGGCGGCCAAGTCCCGGGTGTTCGTGTTGGATTTCGACGGTGACATCAAGGCTTCGGCCACCGAGAGCCTGCGTCATGAAATCACCGCGCTGCTGACCCTGGCAACGCCGAAGGATGAAGTGGTGCTGCGCCTGGAAAGTGGCGGCGGCATGGTCCACAGCTACGGCCTGGCTTCGTCGCAACTGGCGCGGATCCGCCAGGCCGGCGTGCCGCTGACCGTGTGCATCGACAAGGTGGCGGCCAGCGGCGGCTACATGATGGCGTGCATCGGCGAGAAGATCATCAGCGCTCCCTTCGCGGTCCTGGGCTCCATCGGCGTCGTCGCGCAATTGCCCAACGTCAACCGTCTGTTGAAGAAACACGACATCGATTTCGAAGTGTTGACCGCCGGCGAATACAAACGCACGTTGACGGTATTCGGCGAAAATACCGAGAAGGGTCGGGAAAAATTCCAGGAAGACCTGGACATCACTCATGAGCTGTTCAAGAACTTCGTGTCCAGCTACCGCCCGCAACTGGCCATCGATGAAGTGGCGACCGGTGAAGTCTGGCTGGGTGTCGCGGCGCAGGGCAAGGGTTTGGTTGACGAACTGAAAACCAGCGATGAATACCTGGCCGAGCGGGCCAAGAGTGCCGAGCTGTACCACCTGCACTACGCCGAACGCAAAAGCCTGCAGGAACGCATCGGTATGGCGGCCAGCGGATCTGTTGATCGGGTGCTGCTGAGTTGGTGGAGCCGCCTTACCCAGCAGCGTTTCTGGTAATTCGGAAGCGGGTTCACCGCTAACCCCTGTGGGAGCGAGCCTGCTCGCGATAGCGGCGACACATTCAACATAGATGCAAGCTGGCCCACCGCTATCGCGAGCAGGCTCGCTCCCACAGTGGTTCTGAGGCGGGCTGAAGCTCCGAGTCACCGCCATCCCTTCGTGGGAGCGAGGTGGGTTCAAGTCATCGGAAACAAAAAAGCCCTGAACCGGTACAACCCGGGTCAGGGCTTTTTCATGTCTCAGGTGTCAGCGGCGACGGAACAGCGGCAGCGGCTCGTCAGTGGCGGCCTGGTAGGTCACCGAAAAATCCTTGAGGCTTTCGAGGGCTTCGTAAGGGTCTTTGTCGGCGCGCAAGGCAAAGGCGTCGAAGCCGCAGCGGCGCATGTAGAACAGCTGGTCGCGCAGGACGTCGCCAATTGCCCGCAATTCACCCTTGAAACCATAACGGTCACGCAGCAGGCGGGCGTTGGAGTAGCTGCGCCCGTCGGTGAAAGCCGGGAAGTTCAGGGCGATGACCTGCAACTGGTTGGCGTCCTCGCCAATTTCCTCGGCTTCCTCGTCGGCGTCCAGCCACACGCCCAGGCCGCCGTCGCGGGCCTTGAGGGCGTGGGCATGATCGCGCCACAGGGCCAGGGGCACGATCAGGTCGTCACAATTGGAGATGCCATCGAGGGTCGCGTCCTTGGGCAGCAGGTGCCAGGTTTCGTCGATGACCTCGTTGTTCTTAATGATTCGCTGCATAGACGCGTTCCTTGAAGAGGTCGATGCCAATACGTTGGTAGGTGTCGATGAAACGCTCGTCTTCGGTACGTTGTTCGATGTACACGTCGATCAGCTTCTCGATCACGTCAGGCATGTCTTCCTGGGCAAACGACGGGCCGAGGATCTTGCCCAGGCTGGCGTCGCGGCTACCGCTACCGCCCAGGGAGACCTGGTAGAACTCTTCGCCTTTCTTGTCCACGCCCAGGATGCCGATGTGGCCGACGTGGTGGTGACCACAGGCGTTCATGCAGCCGGAAATGTTCAGGTCCAGCTCGCCGATGTCGAACAGGTAGTCCAGGTCGTCGAAGCGACGCTGGATCGATTCGACGATAGGGATCGACTTGGCGTTGGCCAGCGAGCAGAAGTCACCGCCAGGGCAGCAGATGATATCAGTCAGCAGGCCGATGTTCGGCGTAGCGAAACCTTGCTCGCGCAGCTCGCCCCACAGGGTGAACAACTGGCTCTGTTCAACATCCGCCAGGATGATGTTCTGCTCGTGGGAGGTGCGCAGTTGCCCGAAACTATAGCGCTCGGCCAGGTCGGCCACGGCGTCCAGTTGCTTGTCGGTGATATCGCCCGGCGCGACGCCGGTCGGTTTCAGCGACAGCGTCACGGCAACGTAGCCCGGCTTCTTGTGGGCCAGGGTGTTGCGGGTACGCCAGCGGGCGAAGCCGGGATGTTCTTTGTCGAGGGCTGCCAGTTCCGCGTCCTGGTTGCCCAGCGCTTTGTACTGCGGGTCGACGAAATGCTTGGCGACGCGATGCACTTCGGCTTCGGTCAGGGTGGTCTGGCCGCCACGCAGGTGAGCCATCTCGGCTTCGACCTTCTCGGCGAACACTTCAGGCGTCAGGGCCTTGACCAGGATCTTGATCCGCGCCTTGTATTTGTTGTCGCGACGGCCGTAGCGGTTGTACACCCGCAGGATGGCGTCGAGATAGCTCAGCAGGTCCTGCCACGGCAAGAACTCGTTGATGAACGCGCCGACCACCGGCGTACGCCCCAGGCCGCCGCCCACCAGCACACGGAAACCCAGCTCACCGGCCGCGTTGTAGACCGTCTCCAGGCCGATGTCGTGGACTTCGATGGCCGCACGGTCCGAGCTCGAGCCGTTGATGGCGATCTTGAACTTGCGCGGCAGGTAGGCGAATTCCGGGTGGAACGTGGTCCACTGGCGGACGATCTCGCACCACGGGCGCGGATCGATCAGTTCATCGGCGGCGACACCGGCGAACTGGTCAGTGGTGACGTTGCGCAGGCAGTTGCCGCTGGTCTGGATTGCGTGCATCTGCACGGTCGCCAGCTCGGCCAGGATTTGCGGCACGTCTTCCAGGGCAGGCCAGTTGTACTGGACGTTCTGCCGGGTACTGATGTGGGCATAGCCCTTGTCGTAGTCGCGGGCGATTTGCGCCAGCTTGCGCACCTGACGCGAGGTCAGTTGGCCATAAGGCACGGCCACCCGCAGCATCGGGGCGAAGCGCTGGATATACAGGCCATTCTGCAAGCGCAGAGGGCGGAATTCTTCTTCGCTCAGCTCGCCTGCCAGATAGCGTCGGGTCTGATCACGGAACTGCTTGACGCGGTCCTCGATGATCCGCTGATCGTACTCGTCATATACGTACATATAAGTCTCGGTCTCAGGCTTGGGCCGATCAGAAACAGCTGCATGTTGGCTCGCTGGAATCGGGTTCTGCCTCGGCAATTCTGCGCGCACGGCCGCGCACTCCTAGAGGAGCCGGTGCACGATACCTGTTTTGAGTTATGCGCAAAAGTGATGTTTGAGTATATGTAAAGAACCAAATCGACTAATGAGATTGATTATTGCCTAACCCACATTTGTCGTGCGGGCAATCATCGTCTTAACTGTGGACGAGTCCCTATGCAATCACCTACAAAACCGACAAGAGGCGATGCAATGAGCAATCCGACCAAAGCAAGGAAAAGCGACAGTACCGTTGATGCCTGGGCCATTCTGTTCCTGATTATCCTGGTGGTGGGCACCGCAGTGTTCTGGGTCAGTCATCAATAAGTTCGAGTCGTTGCAGGCTACATGAAGGTCTCGCGTGCATGTGCCCGTTCGCCACCCGGGTCGTTATACTGGGTGGCGTATTGTTTGGGGCGGGCGGGATGTCGAAGTTTATCTGCAGGCTACTGGGGCTGTTATGCCTGTCATTCTGGGCGCACGCCCAAGCCGCCAATGCGGCGTCTTCTTCGATCGAGGCTGTGGCTGCCAGGCCGGCGGCTCCTTCAGTCGTATTCCTTAACCCGGGGCATTCCACCGAAACCTTCTGGGTCAGCTATACCGAATTCATGCAAGCGGCGGCCAGCGGACTGGGCTTGCGGCTGCGTGTGGAATATGCCGAACGCGACCCCCAGCTCATGATTCGCCAGGCGCGCGAGGTTATTACGGCGCAAGACCGTCCGGATTATCTGGTGCTGGTCAACGAACAGTATGTCGCCCCGCGAATCCTGCAATTGGCGCAGGGCAGTGGGGTCAAGCTGTTCCTGGTGAACAACACGTTGACCAGCGATCAGAGTCGCCTGTTGGTGGAGGGCGGTACCCTGCCTGCCGAGTTGCTCGGCAGCCTGGTGCCCAACGATGAGCGCAGCGGCTACCTGATGCTCAAGGAGCTGTTGCGTCAGTACGGGCCGCTGGCGCCTGGGCAGACCCTCGACTTGCTGGCATTTTCCGGGAAGAAACTCACCCCTTCGGCGCAACTGCGCGAGAAAGGCTTGCAGCGGGCGCTGGCCGAACACCCGCAAGTGCATCTGCGCCAGTTGGTCTATGGCGAGTGGAATCGCGAGCGGGCTTATGAGCAGGCGAGCCAGTTGGTCAAGCGTTATCCACAGACCGCGCTGGTCTGGTCGGCCAACGATGAAATGGCCCTGGGCGCCATGCAGGCATTCGAGGAGGCCGGTCGCCAGCCAGGCAAGGACGTGTTGTTCAGCGCGATGAACAGCTCCAGGGCGGCGCTCCAGGCTCGTATCGACGGGCGCTTGAGCGTCCTGTTCACCGGGCATTTCAGCCTGGGCGGCTGGGCCATGGTCATGCTCCATGATCATGCCCAGGGCGTCGATCTCGCGCGTCATGGCGGCTACAACCAGCAGCTCGACCTGATGCAATCGCTCGATCCGGCCCGCGCCCGCGCGTGGCTGAACATGAATCCTGCCAAGGACTACCGCCTGGACTTCAAGCGCTTCAGCCTGGTGTCCCACCCGGATGGCGAGCGCTATGCCTTTTCGCTCGATGCGCTGGGGCGGCGCTAGAGCGGCTCAGATCGAGGCTGGCGAGACGGGGAATATGACTGTTTCGGTTCGAAAGAGAGATCTGGTTCCATACTGTGCAGATACGTTCTATACGCCCGCAAAGTACAACACCAGATTGACGATCCCATACAACGTCAACCCGAAAATCACCGTAAACAGGATGCCGAGGATGATGAAGTGGCTCGGCTTGCCATGGGTGAAGTCGCGGGCGCGGTTTTTCCCGCTTTGCACGCCAAAGGCCGCAGCTCCCACGCTGTGCAGCATTTGCCAGAGGGTGGGCGCCTTATTTTCGGTCGGTTCGTCCATGATGCTCTCCATACACAAGGTCGTATGTGGAGAGCATAGTCAATTGCTGCGGACTTAGTTGTCGTAGCCCAGGTTCGGTGCCAGCCAGCGTTCGGTCACGCTCAGGTCCTGACCCTTGCGTGCGGTGTAGCTCTGGACCTGGTCCTTGTCGATCTTGCCCACGGCAAAGTACTGCGCCTGGGGATGGGCGAAATACCAGCCGCTGACCGCTGCCGCCGGGAACATGGCGTAGTGTTCGGTGAGGAATACGCCGCTGCGTCCGGCCTTCAGTTCGCTGGCCTCGGGGTCGAGCAGGCGGAACAGGGTAGCTTTCTCGGTGTGATCCGGGCAGGCCGGGTAGCCGGGGGCAGGGCGGATGCCGGTGTACTGCTCCTTGATCAGCGCCTCGTTGTCCAGGCTCTCGTCCTGGGCATAACCCCAGTGCTCCTTGCGCACCTGTTGGTGCAGCCATTCGGCACAGGCTTCGGCCAGGCGGTCGGCCAGGGCCTTGACCATGATCGAGTTGTAGTCGTCGCCGGCTTCCTGGTAGGCCTTGGCGACTTCTTCGGCGCCGATGCCGGCGGTGGTGATGAAACCGCCGACATAGTCGGTCACGCCGCTGTCTTTGGGCGCGACGAAGTCAGCCAGGGAGAAGTTCGGCTTGCCGTCGGTCTTGATGATCTGCTGGCGCAGGTGATGCAGGCGCGCCAGTGGCTTGCCATCGTCACCGTAGACTTCCAGGTCATCGTCATGCACCTGGTTGGCCGGCCAGAAGCCGAACACCGCGCGGGCGCTGATGAGCTTCTCGTCGATCAGCTTGCGCAGCATCGCCCGGGCGTCGGCGTACAGCGCGGTGGCCGCTTCGCCGACCACTTCGTCGGTGAGGATGCGCGGGTATTTGCCGGCCAGGTCCCAGGAAATGAAGAACGGCGTCCAGTCGATGTATTCGGCCAGGACGTTCAGGTCAATGTTGTCCAGCACCTTGGCGCCGGTAAAGGTCGGCTTGACCGGCTGGTAGCTGCTCCAGTCGAACTGCGGCTTCTTGGCCACGGCGGCGGGGTAGCTCAGGCGTTCGGTGCGGGCGCTGCGGTTGGCCGTGCGTTCGCGCACGTCCATGTAGTCCAGGCGGGTCTTCTCGACGAATGCCGGCTTGAGTTCCTTGGACAGCAATTGGGTCGCCACGCCCACGGCGCGGGAGGCGTCGGTGACGTAGATCACTGCGTCGTTGCTGTACTTGGGCTCGATTTTCACCGCCGTGTGGGCCTTGGACGTCGTCGCGCCGCCGATCATCAAGGGCAGGTGGAAGTCCTGGCGCTGCATCTCCCGCGCCACATGCACCATCTCATCCAGGGACGGGGTGATCAGGCCGGACAGGCCGATGATGTCGCACTTCTGCTCCTTGGCTACCTGCAGGATCTTCTCCGCCGGAACCATCACGCCCAGGTCGACGATGTCATAGCCGTTGCAACCGAGCACCACGCCGACGATGTTCTTGCCGATGTCATGGACGTCGCCCTTGACCGTGGCCATGAGGATCTTGCCCTTGGCCTCCGGCTTATCGCCTTTTTCCGCCTCGATGAACGGGATCAGGTGGGCCACGGCCTGCTTCATCACCCGGGCGGACTTGACCACCTGGGGCAGGAACATTTTGCCGGCGCCAAACAGGTCGCCGACGATGTTCATGCCGGCCATCAGCGGGCCTTCGATGACCTCGATCGGCCGGGCGAAAGACAGTCGCGATTCCTCGGTATCTTCAACGATGTGGGTGGTGATGCCCTTGACCAGCGCATGTTCCAGGCGCTTGTTCACCTCCCAGCCGCGCCACTCCTCGGTTTCCGCTTCCTTGACGCTGCCGTCACCCTTGTACTTGTCGGCGATGGCGAGCAGGGCGTCGGTGCCTTCGGGGGTACGGTTGAGGATCACGTCTTCCACGGCGTCGCGCAACTCCACCGGGATTTGGTCGTAGATCTCCAGTTGGCCGGCGTTGACGATGCCCATGGTCAGGCCCGCGCGGATCGCATAGAGCAGGAACACCGAGTGAATCGCCTCGCGCACCGGATTGTTGCCGCGGAACGAGAACGACACGTTGGACACGCCACCGGAGGTCAGCGCGTAGGGCAGTTCGTCGCGGATGTAGGCGCAGGCGTTGATGAAGTCCACGGCATAGTTGTTGTGCTCTTCGATACCGGTGGCGACGGCGAAGATGTTCGGGTCGAAGATGATGTCTTCCGGCGGGAAGCCGACTTCGTTGACCAGGATGTCGTAGGAGCGCTTGCAGATTTCCTTCTTGCGCGCCTCGGTATCGGCCTGGCCGGCTTCGTCGAAGGCCATCACCACCACGGCCGCGCCGTAGCGCTTGCACAGCTTGGCGTGATGGATGAACTGCTCGACGCCTTCCTTCATGCTGATGGAGTTGACGATGCCCTTGCCCTGGATGCACTTGAGGCCGGCCTCGATCACTTCCCATTTCGACGAGTCGATCATGATCGGCACGCGGGAAATGTCCGGTTCGCCGGCAATCAGATTGAGGAAGGTCACCATGGCCTTCTTCGAATCGAGCATGCCCTCGTCCATGTTGATGTCGATCACCTGGGCGCCGGCCTCGACCTGTTGCAGGGCCACTTCCAGGGCTTCGGTGTAGTTGTCCTCGCGAATCAGCCGGGCGAACTTGGCCGAGCCGGTGATGTTGGTCCGCTCGCCGACGTTGACGAACAGCGAACTGCGATCGATGGTGAACGGTTCCAGGCCCGACAGGCGGCAGGCCCGGGGGATCTCCGGAATCTGTCGCGGTGCGTAGCCGGCCACGGCCTTGGCGATGGCTTCGATGTGCGCCGGGGTGGTGCCGCAGCAGCCGCCGACGATGTTCAGGAAGCCGCTCTGGGCGAACTCCTCGATGACTTTGGCGGTCTGGGCGGGTAACTCATCGTATTCACCGAACTCATTGGGCAGGCCGGCGTTCGGGTGGGCCGAGACATGGGTGCCGGCCTTGTTCGACAGCTCTTCGAGGTACGGGCGCAATTCGCTGGCGCCCAGGGCGCAGTTCAAGCCCACGGAGATTGGCTTGGCGTGGGCCACGGAGTTCCAGAACGCTTCGGTGGTCTGCCCGGAGAGGGTGCGGCCGGAGGCGTCGGTGATGGTGCCGGAGATCATGATCGGCAACTCAACGCCCAACTCTTCGTAGACCCCTTGTACGGCGAAAATCGCCGCCTTGGCGTTCAGTGTGTCGAAAATGGTTTCGATCAGGATCAGGTCGCAACCGCCTTCGATCAGGCCCTTGGTGGCCTCGGTGTAGTTCTCCACCAGTTCGTCGAAGGTCACGTTGCGGTAGCCGGGGTTGTTCACGTCCGGCGACAGCGAGCAGGTGCGGCTGGTCGGGCCGAGCACGCCGGCGACGAAGCGCGGTTTGTCCGGGGTTTCCAGGGTCTTGGCGTCGGCCACCTTGCGGGCCAGGCGCGCGCCTTCCAGGTTCAGCTCGTAGGCCAGGCCCTGCATGCCGTAGTCGGCCTGGGACACCTGGGTGGCGTTGAAGGTGTTGGTTTCCAGGATGTCGGCCCCGGCATCCAGGTAGGCTTTTTCAATGGCGCCGATCACATCGGGACGGCTGAGCACCAGCAAATCGTTGTTGCCCTTGACGTCACTCGGCCAGTCGGCAAAACGCTTGCCGCGATAGTCCTGTTCTTCCAGCTTGTAGCTCTGGATCATCGTGCCCATGCCGCCGTCGAGGATCAGGATGCGTTCCTTGAGGGCTTGCTGGAGAAGATAAAGGCGAGCGCTGCGATCGGACATAGGACTACCTGGAAAAAAAGACCATTACGAAGGCCGGGATGATAGCAAACCTGTGCAGGATTTGATCATGATGGGGTTTTGCATGAATATCGCTCATGTTTGCAAGGCGATGCTGGCCCGGTAGAATCGCCGGACTATCTCTTAGGGACCCGAGACATGCCGTACCGCGTCTTATTCGGCAGTCTGTTGCTGCTGTTGTCTATTGCCGCAGCCGCCGGGAGTCCCGCTCCCGCGATCTCCTACACACGCGACATCCAGCCGATCTTCACGGAAAAATGCGTGGCCTGCCATGCCTGCTACGATTCCGCCTGCCAGTTGAACCTGGGCAGCGGCGAAGGCGCGGCACGGGGGGCGAGCAAGCTGTCGGTGTATGACGGCGAGCGCCGTCAGGCTGCCGATCCGACCCGTTTGTTCTATGACGCCTCCGGGCAGCGCGCCTGGCAGCGCAAGGGTTTCTATTCGGTGCTCGACGCCCAAGGCAGCCAGGCAGCCCTGATGGCACGCATGCTGGAGTTGGGCCACCGCACGCCGCTGCAGCCCAACGCCAAGCTGCCGGAAGACATCGTGCTGGGCCTCAATCGGGAAAACAGCTGTGCGCTGCCGGATCAATTCGACGAATACGCAGGCGCCCATCCCAGGGAAGGCATGCCCTTGGCCGTCACCGGCCTGACCGACCAGCAATACCAGACCCTGCAGCGCTGGCTGGCCGCCGGCGCTCCCATCGATCAGCAGGCCCTGGCCCCGAGCGCCGCCGAAGCCTTGCAAGTGGTGCAATGGGAAAACCTGCTCAACGCCCCGGGTGCCCGGGAGAGCCTGGTGGGCCGTTGGCTGTTCGAGCACTGGTTTCTGGCGCATATCTATTTCAAGGACGGCGAACCGGGGCATTTCTTTCAATGGGTGCGTTCGCGCACTCCCACCGGCCAGCCCATCGACCTGATCAACACCCGCCGTCCGAACGACGATCCCGGCACCCGCATCTATTACCGGCTCTGGCCGGTGCAAGGGGTGATCGTGCACAAGACCCACATCACCTATGGCTTGAGCGCGGCGAAGATGGCGCGGATCAAGAGCCTGTTCTACAGCGGCAAATGGCAGGTCAGCGCCTTGCCGGGCTATGGGCCGGAGCGCCGGGCCAATCCGTTTTCCACGTTTGAAGCGATTCCGGCGCAGGCCCGCTACCAGTTCATGCTCGATAACGCCGAGTATTTCGTGCGCACCTTCATTCGCGGACCGGTGTGCCGGGGCCAGATCGCCACGGACGTAATCCGTGACAATTTCTGGGCGCTGTTCCAGGCTCCCGAACATGACCTCTACATCACCGACCCGAACTACCGCGGCCAGGCCACGCCGTTGCTGGCGATGCCCGGGCAGAACGATGACGTGGGCAGCGTCCTCAGCCTGTGGCTCGACTACCGGGACAAACGCAACGAGTACGAAGCCTTGCGCCGCGACAATTACGCCGAGCTTCCGGCGCCGAGCTGGTCGACGCTATGGGCTGGCAATGACAATGCGCTGTTGAGCATTTTCCGGCATTTCGACAGTGCTTCGGTCACCAAGGGGTTGATCGGCGAGGTGCCGCAGACGATGTGGCTGTTCGACTTCCCGTTGCTGGAGCGTACCTATTACCAGTTGGCAGTGAATTTCGATGTGTTCGGCAACGTCTCCCACCAGGCCCAGACCCGCTTGTATTTCGACCTGATCCGCAACGGCGCGGAGCAGAATTTCCTGCGCTTGATGCCGGCCGACTCCCGGGAAGGCTATCTCGACGACTGGTATCAGGCCGGCGGCAAGTTCAAGATGTGGCTCGATTATGAGTCCATCGACGACGACAAGCCGACCGCCCTCAAGCTCGACGAACGCGACCCCAAGCGCGATTTCGCCCAGCAACTGCTGGCCCGTTATGGCGACCTGAATGCGCGGCCCGATCCGATCAACCGTTGCGACGGCGCCTACTGCTCGCGGCCGAACATCGATCCGACGTTGCAAAACGCCGAGCAGGCCCTCAGTCGGCTGGTGTCGCGCCCGGCGGCGGGGCTCAAGGTGATCGACCAACTGCCGGAAGCGACTCTGCTGCGCGTCGAAACCGCCAGCGGCCATCGTGAGGTCTACAGCCTGCTGCGCAACCGTGCCCACAGCAACGTGGCGTTCCTGCTGGGCGAGGAGGCGCGCTACCAGCCGGGGCTGGACACGCTGACGGTCTATCCGGGCGTGCTCAGCAGCTACCCGAACTTCATCTTCAACATCCCGGCCGGGCAAGTGCCGGCGTTCGTCGATGCCATGGAAAACGCCCAGGATGCGCCGGCGTTCGAGCGGATCGTCGAACGCTGGGGGATTCGTCGCAGCCACCCGCAGTTCTGGGACTACTTCCATGATCTGGACCGGTATATCCAGGAAACGGAGCCTCTGGAGGCCGGTGTGCTGGACATGAATCGCTACCAGAACCTCTGATCGGGAGGCCCGGCGACGGAACCCGTCGCCGCTGGCTGCTTTCCCGACAAAAATACTGGGACTTTGTCCGGCGCGTCGATTGGCGTAAACTGCCGGCAAGCCTGCGAGGAGTTCCCATGACCGCTATTACGATTACCGATGCCGCCCACGATTACCTGGCCGACCTGCTGTCCAAGCAGAACACCCCGGGTATCGGGATCCGCATCTTCATCACCCAGCCCGGCACCCAGTACGCTGAGACGTGCATTGCCTACTGCAAGCCGGGGGAAGAGAAAGCCGAAGACACCGCGCTGGGGCTCAAGAGCTTCACCGCGTACATCGACTCGTTCAGCGAAGCGTTCCTGGACGATGCGGTGGTCGATTACGCCACCGACCGCATGGGCGGCCAGTTGACCATCAAGGCGCCGAACGCCAAGGTGCCGATGGTCAATGCCGACAGCCCGGTCAACGAGCGCATCAATTACTACCTGCAAACCGAAATCAACCCGGGGCTGGCCAGCCACGGCGGCCAGGTTTCGCTGATCGACGTGGTGGAAGACGGCATCGCCGTGCTCCAGTTCGGCGGCGGCTGCCAGGGCTGCGGCCAGGCTGACGTGACCTTGAAGGAAGGCATCGAGCGCACCTTGCTCGAGCGCATTCCAGAGCTCAAGGGCGTGCGCGACGTGACCGACCATACGCAGAAAGAAAACGCCTACTACTGATAGGTGTTCGCTGCGGATATAAAAAACGGTGCCCGTGAGCACCGTTTTTTTATGGGCGCAGATCCGACCGCCGCCAATCCCTGTGGGAGCGAGCTTGCTCGCGAAGGCGTCGGCACATTCAACATCGCTGCTGGCTGATCCACCGCTATCGCGAGCAAGCTCGCTCCCACAGGGGATCCCGGTTGGCTCTTGCTGATCGAGTCAGGGCCTGTAGAGATGCGCATGCCCGGCGCGGTACAGCGACGATTCGCTGAACACCTCATTACCCAGCACGCGCCCCACCAGAATCAGCGCCGTACGGCGAAAACCCTTGGCCTGAACCTTCTCGGCGATATCGGCCAGCGTCCCCAGCACCCAATCCTGATCCGGCCAAGTGGCCCGGTGAATCACCGCGATTGGACAATCGGCGCCGTAGTGGGGCAGCAGTTCACTGACGATCTTTTCCAGATGATTGACCCCCAGGTGAATCGCCATGGTCGCCCCGTGCTGCGCCAGGCTGCTGAGTTCTTCCCCGGCGGGCATCGGGCTTTTGTCTGCGTAGCGGGTGAGGATCAGGCTTTGGGAGATGTCCGGCAAGGTCAGTTCGGCGCCCAGCAGGGCGGCGCAGGCTGAGGTCGCGGTGACGCCTGGGATGATTTCGAAAGGGATGTCCAGTTCCCGCAGGCAACGAATCTGCTCACCGATGGCGCCGTACAGGCTCGGATCGCCGGAATGCACCCGGGCCACGTCCTGGCCCTTGAGATGGGCGCTCTTGATCAATTCGATGATCTGTTCCAGGTGCAGCTCGGCGCTGTTGATCACCTGTTCTGCACAATGACCTTCGAGCACGGCCATCGGCACCAGGGAGCCGGCGTAGATGATCACCGCGCAGTTGCGGATCAGTCGTTGGCCTTTGACTGTGATGAGGTCCGGGTCGCCGGGGCCGGCGCCGATGAAGTAAACGGTCATGACCGGCTCCTGTAGAAGGTGGGTGAGCGCTGCCCAGATGAAAATCGCTCATGATCCTGGGGGCGGATTATCGGGATTTACGCCACAACCGCCAATGCCAACGTGCTCTTGGGGCCTTTTTGGCGAGCGATCAGCAGCGTTGCGGACGTCGCGCCCAATTGGTCGGCCAGGGCCAGGGCGGCGCTTTCGGCGATGCCGTAGCAACCGGTCCGCTCGAAGGCGATCTCCGAGCGGTGACTGAGTCGCCCCTGGTAACCGGCCAACTGCTCGGCGCTGAAGCAAGTCAGTGGCAGTGCCAGTTGCCCGGCCAGTTCCAGTAGGCCCGGTTCGTCACGCTTGAGGTCGATACTGGCCAGGGCCTGCACTTGATCAAGTGCGATGCCATGGGCCAGCAGTGTCTGGTCGAGCAAGGCTCGCAGCGTACTGGCCGGGCAGCCGCGCTGGCAGCCCAGGCCGATCACCAGGATCGGCGCGGTGGTCATGCGTTGTGGTGGGCTTGGCTATCGCGACGAAACAGCCAGGCGCTGATCAGGCCCAGGGCCAGCCAGAACGCAATGTTGGTCAACTGCGAGGCGATCTTGAACTGGCTCTCAAGCGCTTCGGGCGCCAGCATCGAGTGGACTTCGGGCTGCGGCGCACCGATGACATGGGGCACCAGCAACGTAGCCACGCCCAGCACCTTGAGCAGCCAATGCCGGCCGAAGGCGATCAAGGCAATGCCCACCGCCGTGGATGCCGCGGTGCCGATCCACCACATCTGCCGCTGGGCCAGATCGGCCGCCGCCGTACCAGGCAGTTCCGGCGGCAAGCCGAGGGTCGGCGCGAGGACAAAGGTGGCATAACCGGCCAGGCCCCAGAGCAGACCCTGGGAGGTGCGAGTCGGGGCGCGCAAGGTGTACAGGCCCGCCAGCATCAGGGCAAAACCCACCGCGACCACCAGGTTGCCGCCGGTGGTGGACAGCACGCGCTGCCAGCCATCTTCCGGTTCCCAGGCCTCGGCATCATGGGTGTGAGCCACGCCGTCGGCGTGTTCATGGACCTCGGTCGCCGGGGCCTTCTCGAAGGTTTCCGCCTGGAGAATCAGCGGCGATACCCAGAAACTTTGCAGCAGGGTCAGCAGCAGGGCGGCCAGCAAGCCGCTGAAGCCCGCGGTCTGGGCGATACGCTTGATCATGTCGTCAGGTCTCAATGGCACGGGAAGGCGGCGCTGTGGCGAGTGTCGTGGGCGGCGTTGTGCACGGCTTCGATGTGGGAGAAACCGGCGAAATAGACCAGGCCGGCACCCAGGATCGAGGCGAAGATCGCAGCGCTCAGGCGTTGGCTCAGGGTGGTGGTGCTGCTGGCGGTGCGGGCGGTGCTGCTGATAGTCGACATGGCGCTTCCCTCTGTTCTTGTTCAGTGGGTGATTCGAGCGCAATGAAACCCCGGGCGAAAGCCCGCCAAGGTTCGAACAGCGCCCGCCCACCGCGGGTTTGTTGATGCATGAGTCATGGGCCGGTCTCCGGGCTTGCGAGGGGCCGGGCTTGTGCCTGGCCTGCAAGCGTCACCTTCCCATGTCGAAAGACACAGTGGTTCAGACGCTTCGCTCGCTTACCGTTGCGGGGGCAGCACCGGACTGACGTGGCTTTGAAGTAAAGCACACGATTCACCGGTTTCCCGTTTCACCCTGTGAAGGGCACCCAAAACTAGGCGCACAGGAGAGCATGGGCGGGGGCGGGGCGTCAATTGGCAGGGGTTTCCAGATTGACATCGAGTTGAACCCATCGCGAGCAGGCTCGCTCCCACAATGAATTGCGCCGTACACAACATCCGTGTTCAACCAAGATCAACTGTGGGAGCGAGCCTGCTCGCGATGACGGCAGCCCATGCACCGCAGAACGCTCTGGAGATTGACCCGCCCCCACACCCTGCGTAGCCTTGCGCCTTCGAGGTTCTTCGGCCTGTGCCGAAGCTAAGAAGGGAACGCGGTCCAAGCCGCGGCTGCCCCCGCAACTGTGAACGGTGCTGTTTCTGCAAGGCCACTGTGCATGCCCATTACAACAGGCGCACGGGAAGGCGCAGCAATCGCCAGTCAATGACTGGCCCGCCGTCAGCCAGGAGACCTGCCTCGACACAGATTCTCACTACAACCGGGCGGGGTGATCCGGTGGCGAAATCTTCCGCGCGTGCCTTGCCTGCGGTTGTCGTCCCGTTTGCCCGCCACTTTGCCAAGGGGCATCGGATGAAAACACTGGCCAAACTTCCCGTCACCATCGTCACCGGTTTCCTCGGCTCGGGCAAAACCACCTTGCTGCGGCACATGCTCGACAACGCCCAGGGCCGCCGCATCGCTGTGATCGTCAACGAGTTCGGCGAGCTGGGCATCGACGGCGAGATCCTCAAGCAGTGTTCCATCGGTTGCACCGAAGAAGAAGCCAACGGCCGCGTTTACGAATTGGCCAACGGCTGCCTGTGCTGCACCGTGCAGGAAGAGTTCTTCCCGGTGATGCGCGAACTTGTGGCCCGGCGCGGCGATCTCGACCACATCCTCATCGAAACCTCCGGCCTGGCCCTGCCCAAGCCGTTGGTCCAGGCCTTTCAATGGCCGGAAATCCGCAGCGCTTGCACCGTCGATGCGGTAATCACGGTGGTCGACAGCCCGGCCGTGGCCGCTGGTACCTTCGCTGCCTTCCCTGACCAGGTCGATGCCCAGCGCAAACTCGATCCGAACCTGGACCACGAATCACCGTTGCACGAGCTGTTCGCCGATCAACTGGCCAGC
Source organism: Pseudomonas sp. 43mfcvi1.1 (assembly GCF_900115935.1). Lineage (NCBI taxonomy): Bacteria > Pseudomonadati > Pseudomonadota > Gammaproteobacteria > Pseudomonadales > Pseudomonadaceae > Pseudomonas > Pseudomonas sp. 43mfcvi1.1. The sequence continues at coordinate 670,482 of NZ_UETT01000001.1, forward strand.
GCCGACCTGGTGATCCTCAACAAAGCCGACCTGATCAGTCCGGAAGACCTGGCCAAAGTCCGCCTGGAAGTGGCCGAAGAGCTGCCGCCGGCGGTCAAGGTCATCGAAGCCAGCAGCGGTCGCCTGCCGCTGGACGTGTTGATCGGCCTGGGTGCCGGTTCCGAAGAGCACATCGACGGCCGCCACAGCCATCACGACCATCACCACGATGGTGACGATGACGACCATGATCATGACGCCTTCGATTCCATTTCCATCGAGTTGCCCCAGGCCGACGAAAGCCTGTTGCTGGACGCGCTGACGCAACTGGTGGTCCAGCACGGCGTGCTGCGGGTCAAGGGTTTCGCGGCGATCCCGAACAAGCCGATGCGCTTGCTGATCCAAGGCGTTGGTACGCGGTTCGACAAGCATTTCGACCGCCAGTGGGGCGCCGATGAAGCGCGGGTCACCCGGCTGGTGCTGATCGGCCAGGCGCTCGATGCCGCGCTGCTTGAAGCGCAGTTGCGCGCCGCCCTCAGCGCCTAAGCCATGCACCTGCTCAGGACCCAGCCCGGCGGCTTTGTATCGGACGACAACATTGCCGACCTGGGGCAAACCCCTGCTGAACTGGTGATCCTGTGCAGCGGCGACTCCAGCCTGGCGCTGCTGGCCGAGGCGGCCAGGCAATTGCCGGACGATTACCCGGAGTTTCGTCTCGCCAACCCGATGCAGGTGCAGAACCACGCCTCGGTGGACCTGTACTTCGAGGATGTACTGCGCCACGCCAAGGTCATCCTGTTGTCGCTGCACGGCGGTATCGGCTATTGGCGCTACGGCATCGAGCGCCTGATGGAGCTGGCCGGGCGTGGGGTGAAGCTGATCCTGGTACCGGGGGACGATCGCCCGGACCCGGAACTCAGCGACCTGAGCAACGTGCCCATCGAGGATCGCGACCGGCTCTGGCAGTTCTTGCGCCAGGGCGGGTTGGGCAATGCCCTGGACCTGTTTCACAACCTGGGCAGCCTATGGTTCGGCCGCGATTATCCGTGGGGGGAACCGCAAACCCTGCCGCGCACGGCGATCTATCACCCCGCAAACACCAACGCCAGCCTCGGCGCTTGGCAAGCCGACTGGCAGGCCGATCTACCGGTGGCGGCGGTGCTGTTCTATCGCTCCCACCTGCAAGCGGCTAACACGGCGTTCATCGACGTGTTCTGCCAGCGCCTGCAAGGGGCGGGGCTCAATCCGTTGCCGATTGCCGTGGCCAGCCTCAAGGAACCCGGTTGCCTCGCGCTGGTGGAAGATTGGCTGGATGAGGTCGAAGCCGGCGTGATTCTCAACACCACCGGTTTCGCCCAATCCAGCCCTGAAGCGCCGCACCTGCGGCCGTTTCGCCGCAACATCCCGGTGATCCAGGCGATCTGTGCCCAGGACAACGAACCCGGCTGGCGCGCCAGCGAACAGGGCCTGGGCCCGCGGGACCTGGCGATGCACATTGCCTTGCCGGAGTTGGACGGACGGATCATCAGCCGCCCCATCAGTTTCAAGGACCTGGCCTGGCGCAGCGAGCGCAGCCAGAGCGATGTGGTCTGTTACCGGGCCGTGCCCGAACGTATGGATTTTGTTGCCGAACTGGCCCGGCGCTGGACCACCCTGGCGCGCCTGCCCAACGGTGAAAAGCGCGTGGCGCTGATCCTCGCCAACTACCCGACCCGGGACGGGCGAATCGGCAACGGTGTCGGCCTGGACACCCCGGCGGCGGCGCTGAATATCCTGCGGGCCATGCAGGCCGAGGGTTATCCATTGCCGGGCGAACTGCCAACCAGCGGTACCGCGCTGATCCAGCAATTGCTCGGTGGCGTCAGCAACGACCTGGACAGCCTCGACTTGCGCCCGTGTCACCAGAGCCTGGCCCTCGACGCTTACCAGGCCCTGTTCGAGGCATTGCCCGAGGCCAACCGCCAGGCGGTGCTGGAGCGTTGGGGCTCGCCCGAGCAGGACCCGATGTTCCGCGACGGGCGCCTGATGGTCGCCGGCCTGCGCCTGGGCCTGACCTTTGTCGGCATCCAACCGGCCCGGGGTTATCAGGTCGATCCGAGCGCGGTGTACCACGATCCTGACCTGGTGCCGCCCCACGGCTACCTGGCGTTTTATTTCTGGTTGCGCCACACCTACGGCGTCCACGGGGTGATCCACGTCGGCAAGCACGGCAATCTCGAATGGCTGCCGGGCAAGGGCGTCGGGCTGTCGGAGAGTTGCTGGCCCGATGCATTGTTGGGACCGCTGCCGAATATCTATCCATTCATCGTCAACGACCCGGGTGAGGGCGCCCAGGCCAAGCGTCGTACTCAAGCGGTGATCATCGACCACTTGATGCCGCCGCTGACCCGCGCCGAAACCTACGGTCCATTGCGTAACCTTGAGCTGTTGGCCGACGAATACTACGAGGCGCAGTTGCTCGATCCGCGCCGCGCCCGGGAACTGCAACGGGACATCCTGGATCTGGTGCGTGAGACGCACATCGACCGCGAGCTGCAACTCGATGTCGCGCTCGACAGCGATGCCGACGCAGCGATCTGGCTGCCGCGCCTGGACACCTATCTGTGTGATTTGAAGGAATCGCAGATCCGCGATGGCCTGCATATTTTGGGTGAGTCGCCCAGCGGTCGCCTGCGTATCGACACGCTGCTGGCGTTGCTGCGCATACCCCGTGGCGATGGCAAGGGCGCGCAGTCGAGCCTGCTGCGAGCGCTGGCCAAGGCGTTCGGGCTGGGTTTCGATCCGCTGGATTGTGCCTTGGCCGAGCCCTGGACTGGCGACTGTCCCGAGGCGTTGCGCCGGGTCAGCGCCGAGCCTTGGCGCACCGCTGGCGATACCCGAGAGCGCCTGGAGTTGTTCGCTGCGCAGTTGATCGAGCAGGCCCTGGATGGCGCGGTCGAACAATTGAATGTCTCGGGTTGGGAGGCGGTCAGCAGCATCATTGAAAACCTGCGATCCGTCGTGGCCCCACGCCTGGACGCCTGCGGCCCGGCGGAAATGCGCGGCTTGCTCGACGCCCTGGACGGGCGCTTCGTCCCGGCCGGCCCCAGCGGCGCGCCGAGTCGTGGCCGCCTGGATGTGTTGCCCACCGGGCGCAACTTCTTCTCCGTGGACGTGCGTAACCTGCCCACCACCACGGCGTGGCGTATCGGTTTCCAATCGGCGAACCTGATCCTTGAGCGGCACTTGCAGGATCATGGTGACCACTTGCGTCAGCTCGGCCTCTCGGTGTGGGGCACCGCCACCATGCGCACCGGCGGCGACGACATCGCCCAGGCCATGGCGCTGATGGGCGTGCGCCCGGTGTGGGCTACCGGCAGCCAGCGGGTCGATGATTTCGAGATTCTGCCGTTGAGCCTGTTGGACCGACCTCGGGTCGATGTGACGCTGCGGGTGTCAGGTTTTTTTCGTGACGCCTTCGCCAACCTGATCCGCCTGTTCGATGCGGCGGTGCAGGCTGTCGCCGCCCTCGATGAGCCGGACGACATGAACCCCTTGGCGGCCAAGGTGCGTGGCGAGCGCGAAGCCCTGCTGGCCTCGGGGCTCGAACCAGAGGTTGCGGCTCGCCAGGCCGGTTGGCGGATCTTCGGCGCCAAGCCTGGTGCCTATGGCGCGGGCGTGCAGGGCGCGATCGACGGTCGCTTATGGCAGAGTCGCGAGGATTTGGCCGAGGTGTACCTGAACTGGGGCGGCTACGCCTACGGCGCCAGCGATGAAGGCACTGCCGCCCGGGAGCAGTTCTCCCGGCGCTTGAGCCAGGTGCAAGCGGTGTTGCAGAACCAGGACAACCGCGAGCACGACCTGCTCGATTCCAACGATTACTACCAGTTCCAGGGAGGCATGCTGGCGGCGGTAGAGACCCTCAGCGGTGCGACAGCGGCCAGTTACCATGGCGATCACAGCCAGCCGGACCTGCCGAAGATCCGTACCTTGAAAGAAGAGCTCAACCGTGTCATCCGTTCCCGCGCGGCGAATCCGAAGTGGATCGACGGCGTGAAGCGTCACGGCTATAAAGGCGCGTTCGAACTGGCGGCGACGGTGGACAACCTGTTCGCCTTCGACGCCACCACGCAGTTGATCGACGATCACCAGTACGCTTTGCTGGCCGATGCGTACCTGCTCGACCCGGACACCCGGGATTTCGTCCGCCAGCACAACCCTGATGCCCTGCGGGACATGACCGAGCGCATGCTCGAAGCGCAGCAACGGGGGATGTGGCAGGAGCCGGGCGAGTATCGCCAGGCGCTGGAGAGTTTGTTGTTGGACATAGAAGAAGACAACTGACATGAGGATGGCAGGCGCGCATTTGTGGCGAGGGAGCTTGCTCCCGCTCGGCTGCGCAGCAGTCGTCATTCTGAAACAGCACTGGGACCTCAGATTCTGGGGGCCGCTTCGCGCCCCAGCGGGAGCAAGCTCCCTCGCCACAGGGAACCTCGCACATTTCATGAGACATTCAATATGACCGATACCCCGCATTTCCCGCTCTGCGCCGTGGTCGGCGCCGATGACTTGAAACTCGCCCTGTGCCTGGCCGCCATCGATCCGAAGATCGGCGGCGTGCTGATCGAAGGTCCGCGGGGCATGGCCAAGTCGACGCTGGCCCGGGGCTTGGCGGATCTGCTGGCCAGCGGTCAGTTCGTCACATTGCCTCTCGGTGCTACCGAAGAACGGCTGGTGGGCACCCTGGACCTGGACGCAGCACTGGGGGAAGGGCGCGCGCAGTTTTCCCCCGGCGTACTGGCCAAGGCCGACGGTGGCGTGCTGTACGTCGATGAAGTGAACCTGCTGCCCGATCATCTGGTGGACCTGTTGCTCGATGTGGCCGCCAGCGGCACCAACCTGATCGAACGCGACGGAATTTCCCACCGACACCCGGCGCGTTTTGTGTTGATCGGCACCATGAACCCGGAAGAGGGCGAACTGCGTCCGCAATTGCTCGACCGTTTCGGCCTGAACGTGGCTCTCGACGGTCACACCGCACCCGCCGAGCGCGGGCAGATCATTCGGCGCCGCTTGGATTTCGACAGTGATCCGGCGGGGTTCTGCGCGGAATGGGAGATGGCCCAGCAGCAGCTGCGCGAACGTTGCCAGCAGGCGCGCAACCGCTTGGCCGCGATTGCCCTGGATGACGCGGCGCTGGCGCAGATTACCGAGCGCTGCTTTGCCGCCGGGGTCGATGGCTTGCGCGCCGATCTGGTCTGGCTAAGGGCTGCCCGGGCCCATGCCGCTTGGCGTGGAGCGGATGTCATCGCCGCTGAAGACATCGATGCTGTCGCCGAGTTTGCCTTGCGTCACCGTCGACGCGGGCATTCGGCACCGACACCGTCCCAGGCGCCGCAAACACCTGTCAATGCAACGGCTCAGCCCAACGAAGGCCAGGGCCAGTGGGGTGATTTGCCGGCCCAGGCATTGCCGACGGGTGCCCGGCGTGAAGTGCCGAGCTGGCCAAAAAAGCCCTAGGCATTCGCCCCCGTTCACCGGCGGGGGCGAATGCCAGACCCCGTGCCGGACGGCTCGACCAGGGGCGCCAGGGCCGGAGCAAAGCGACGACCAGTGGTGTGGTGAACTGGCCGGGCACGTTACTCAATGGCCGTCCACGCCTGCATGAAGACCTGCGTTTTCACGGTCGCCACCGCTCGGCCCATGAGCTGTGGCTGGTCATCGTTGATGCCTCGGCCTCGACCCGTCGGCATCGAGCCCTCAGCGATGGCAAAGGCTTGCTGGCGCAACTGTTCGACGACGCCTACCGACAACGCGCCCGCTTGGCCCTGCTGACGGCCAGCGGCACTGCGCCGAACTGGCAGGTGCAAGGGCTCAAGGCCTCCGCCGGCCTGCGCAACTGGCTCGATGGCCTGGGCGCCGGTGGCGGTACGCCGTTGCTGGCCGCGCTGAACGAGGCCGGACGCTGGCTGACGGCGCGACGCAAGCGTTTCCCTGCGGAGCAGCAGCGGGTGTTGGTGATGACGGATGGGCGAGTGAAAGAAGGGCTGGCACTGCCATGCCTGGATTGCCCGTGCCTGTTGATCGACATCGAGCGCGGCCCGATTCGCTTGGGCCGGGCCCGGCAACTGGCGGGGCAGTTGGGGGCGGAGTATCGGCATATCGATGAAGGGCTATCTAGCTGAGATTTACGGTGTTGGATCGAGCCTCATCGCGAGCAGGCTCGCTCCCACATGGATTGTGTTTTGAACACATGACGACTTACCACCAATGGCCCCTTGTGGGAGCGAGCCTGCTCGCGATGAGCGTCACCTCGATCCCGGATCTGCCCCCTTAACCCGCATCACTGCACTATGCTCAGGCGGCCCCCTCACAGGAGTGAACCATGCGTGTACTCGTCACCAACGCCCAGGACGATTTTCGGGTCAAGGCCTATGCCGGCACCAACGGCGTGCTGCTCGCCATGGACCTGGCCGAACCCCGGCGCAAGGGCTTGCTGGGTTTTGCCATCGAGAAGCAGCAGGGCGACAAACCCTGGCTGTTCCTGTTCAACAGCCTGACCTTTCCTGACAAGGCCCACACGTTCCCCCAGTTCCACGCCACTCCCAGCGACAAGGCACCGTTGCAGAAATTTCGCTGGGCCGACTACGCCGTCAACCCCGGCGTGACGATCCACTACCGCGTGCATCTGGCCTACGGCAGCCCCGATGCACCGCAGTTGGGCGAGTCCCTGGAAGTCACGGTCACCAGTGACGACGGGCAGCCGGCCAATCAGCGGGTGATCTTCAATCGTGCCGTGGCCGCCAGCCAGGCGTTCCAGCGCAAGTTTCCTGAAGTGGACGCGCTGATCGGCGCCAACAAGCACCTGTCCATCGATGACTGGCCCGACGCCCCGCGTCGCTGGTTGGAAAATGGCTTGCTGGGGCGCCTGACCGGTTTTATCGATCGGGCGCTGGATGCCAACTGGGCGCTGGATGTCGCCATCTATGAATACGAACTGCCGGTGATCGTCGACGCGGTGACCGCCGCTCACGCTCGCGGCGCCCAGGTGCGAGTGCTGTACCACGCCGAGCCGGGGGACGACACCACGGCGCGCAACGAAGCCAGCCTCGAGAAAATGCCAGCAGCCAACAAGCGCGGACGAGTCACCCATAACATTTTCCACAACAAGTTCATCGTGCTGAGCAAGGTGGAGGGCAGCGGTTCACGACAACCCGAAGCCGTGCTGTGCGGCAGCACCAACTTCACTGCCAACGGTGTCTACCGCCAGGCCAACGTGGTTCATGTGCTGGACGACCCTCGGGTGAGCAGCAGCTACCTTAAGGTATTCGAGCAAATCTGGGCGGAGCCCCAGGACGTCGATGCCACTCGCCAGTGGCTGACCCAAAACAATGCCATGGCCCCGCAAGAGGCGTTGTTCGCCGGGTTCTCGCCGCGCACCGGGGAGGGCGATCTGGATCGCTTCGTCGACATCATCAAAGGGGCGCGAAAGGACCTGTTGTTCGTCACCGCCTTTGTGCTGCCCGAGCGCATCCTCGACGCCTTGCTCGGCCAGCCCAATGACGATGTACTGCGCTACGGCCTGCAAAACACCAAGAGCCGCATCACCGGCTTTCACGCCGACCGCACCGCCGAATTCGCCGCCACCGCGCTGCTCAACACCGGCCTGGAAGGTTGGCTCAAGGAAACCATGAAAGGCCAGAAGGGCAACCTGCTGGTGCACACAAAAGCCATCGTCACCGACTTCACTAGCGACACTCCGACCATCCTCAGCGGCAGCCATAACCTGAGCGCCGCGGCCAGCAGCGGCAACGACGAGAATTACCTGATCATTCAGGGCAATACCGACCTGGCCGACCGCTACGGGTTGGAGCTGCTGCGTTTCTATGAGCATTACCGTTTTCGCTACTTCGCGAAAAAACTCGCCCTCAAGCAGGTCAAGCCGCTGGCGGTGGATGACAGCTGGAGCGATGACTATTACCGCAAGGGGGATTTGCGGATGTTGTCCCGGGTGAGGTTTTGCGGGCGTTAGGCGCAGCGGATGGTGCGGTGCTAGCATAGAGCCATCTATCAGCCTGGAAGCTGCCATGAATTTCTGTCACGGACCGTCTGCTTTACTTCGCACCAGTGTTGCGGTTCTGTTGTTGGCCCTGTGTTCTTCGGCCATCGCCGGCAATCAACCGTGCTCGGGGCGCAAGGGCGGGATTGCCGGGTGTGACGGCGATACCTTTCTGTGCAACGACGGCTCCATCAGTGCTTCGAAGAGGTCCTGTTCCGCTGTGCTGGGGCTTCGGAACGAGGCCCGTCCGCAGTCGTTGCTCAAGTCCGCCGACGGTTGCCAATGCGGCAGCGGCAATTACTGCGTCGGCCCCCGGGGTGGGGTCTATTGCCTCACGCCTGGTGGCAGCAAGAGCTACAAGCGCAAATAGCCCAGGAACACCACTGAACCATTGTGGGAGCGAGCCTGCTCGCGATGGCGTCTGGTCAGTCAGCGGCATTATTGACTGATACACCGCTATCGCGAGCAGGCTCGCTCCCACAGGGTATGTACTTACAATTCCACAACGGCGCCGTTTCGGTGCGCCAGCCCCGGTTTGGGGCCTTGCTACCCGCACGCGGTGGCCAATGGTAGCAATCAAGCCTCGGCCTTTGGGCGTCGTTATTCCCTGCGTTTTCCCATCCCTCTGATTTCATTCGCTTTCCATTTCTTCCCCCATGGGTATCAAACCTGTGGCACACTTTCTGCTGTCTATTCCGTTGTTACATACCATGTTCCGGTATAGCGGAATAAACTCACTCTGGAGTGCTTGCCATGCAACGCCGACCTTCCTTGTTCAAAGCGTGTGTTTTTCTCTTCGCGGCCACGACGGCCGCCGTGGGTGTCGCCCAGGCGGCCGACAGCAAGCTGGACAGCGTGCTGCAGCGCGGGAAATTGATCGTGGGCACGGGCAGTACCAATGCGCCGTGGCACTTCCAGGGAGCGGATGGCAAGTTGCAGGGCTTTGATATCGACATCGCACGGATGGTCGCCAAGGGCTTGTTCAATGACCCGGAAAAAGTCGAGTTCGTGGTGCAGTCTTCCGATGCGCGCATTCCCAACCTGCTGACCGACAAGGTCGACATGAGTTGCCAGTTCATCACCGTCACCGCCAGCCGTGCCCAGCAAGTGGCGTTTACCTTGCCGTACTACCGCGAAGGCGTGGGCCTGCTGCTGCCGGCCAACAGCAAGTACAAGGAAATCGAAGACCTCAAGGCCGCCGGCGACGGCGTCACCGTGGCGGTGCTGCAGAACGTCTACGCCGAAGAACTGGTGCATCAGGCGCTGCCCAAGGCCAAGGTCGACCAGTACGACAGCGTCGACCTGATGTATCAGGCGGTGAACTCCGGCCGTGCCGATGCCGCTGCCACCGACCAATCCTCGGTCAAGTACCTGATGGTGCAGAACCCTGGTCGCTATCGCAGCCCGGCCTACGCCTGGAGCCCGCAAACCTATGCTTGCGCGGTCAAGCGCGGCGACCAGGACTGGCTGAACTTCGTCAACACCACCTTGCATGAAGCCATGACCGGCGTGGAGTTCCCGACATACGCGGCGTCGTTCAAACAGTGGTTCGGCGTCGAGCTGCCATCGCCAGCGATCGGTTTCCCTGTCGAATTCAAATGACCCTGTGAGCCCGGGGCGCCACTTTCGGGCGCCCCGTTGAAGGTACTGTCGACCATGAATTATCAGTTGAACTTTGCCGCCGTCTGGCGCGATTTCGACACCTTGCTGGCGGGGCTCGGCCTGGGGCTGTCCCTGGCGCTGGTGTCGATCGCCATCGGTTGCGTGATCGGCCTGGCGATGGCGTTCGCGCTGCTGAGCAAGCATCGGCTGTTGCGGGTGCTGGCGTCGGTGTATGTCACGGTGATCCGCAATACGCCGATCCTGGTGCTGATCCTGTTGATCTACTTCGCCTTGCCGAGCCTGGGCATTCGCCTGGACAAGCTGCCGTCGTTCGTCATCACCCTGTCGCTGTACGCCGGTGCGTACCTGACCGAAGTGTTCCGTGGTGGGCTGCTGAGCATTCACAAGGGCCAGCGGGAAGCGGGGCTGGCCATCGGCCTGGGCGAGTGGCAGGTGAAGGCCTACGTCACCGTGCCGGTGATGCTGCGCAACGTGTTGCCAGCCTTGTCGAACAACTTCATCTCGCTGTTCAAGGACACCTCCCTGGCGGCGGCGATTGCCGTGCCGGAGCTGACCTATTACGCCCGCAAGATCAACGTGGAAAGTTACCGGGTGATCGAAACCTGGCTGGTGACCACAGCGCTGTATGTCGCGGCCTGTTACCTCATTGCCATGGTGCTGCGGTATTTCGAGCAGCGCCTGGCGATCCGCCGTTAGGAGTGTTCCATGTACGAATCCCCCAGTTGGTTGCATGAGTTGTGGGTCGCCCGGGACACCCTGTGGGCCGGTTTCCTGACCAGTGTGCAGTGCTCGGTGCTGGCGATTTTGTTGGGCACCTTGATCGGCCTGGTCGCCGGGCTGGTGCTGACTTACGGGCGAACCTGGATGCGTGCGCCATTTCGCTTCTACGTCGACCTGATCCGCGGCACGCCGGTGTTCGTGCTGGTGCTGGCCTGTTTCTACATGGCCCCGGCGCTGGGTTGGCAGATCGGCGCGTTCCAGGCCGGTGTCCTGGGTCTGACGCTGTTTTGTGGCTCCCACGTCGCCGAGATCGTGCGCGGCGCCTTGCAGGCATTGCCCCGTGGGCAGATGGAGGCGAGCCAGGCCATCGGCCTGACGTTCTATCAGTCGCTGGGCTATGTGCTGTTGCCCCAGGCGTTGCGGCAGATCTTGCCGACCTGGGTCAATTCCTCCACCGAGATCGTCAAGGCCTCGACCCTGCTGTCGGTGATCGGCGTCGCCGAACTGCTGCTCAGCACCCAACAGATCATCGCCCGGACCTTCATGACCCTGGAGTTCTATCTGTTCGCCGGTTTTCTCTTTTTCATCATCAATTACGCCATCGAATTGCTCGGGCGGCACATTGAAAAGCGGGTGGCCTTGCCATGACTGACGTTTCGAATCTCTCCAATACGGAGCTCTCCAACACCCAGCCGCTGCTGGACATTCGCGGTCTGCGCAAACAATACGGCCCGTTGGAAGTGCTCAAGGGCGTGGACCTGAGCATGCAGCGCGGCAACGTGGTCACGCTGATCGGCTCCAGCGGCTCGGGCAAGACCACGCTGCTGCGCTGCGTCAACATGCTCGAAGAATTCCAGGGTGGGCAGATCATGCTCGACGGTGAGTCCATCGGCTATGACGACATCGACGGCAAGCGCGTGCGTCACCCCGAGAAAGTCATCGCCCGGCACCGCGCCATGACCGGCATGGCCTTCCAGCAATTCAACCTGTTCCCGCATTTGACCGCGTTGCAGAACGTTACCCTGGGCCTGCTCAAAGTGAAAAAGCTGCCCAAGGACGAAGCGGTGGCCCTGGCCGAGAAATGGCTGGAGCGGGTTGGCCTGTTGGAGCGACGCAATCATTTTCCCGGCCAGTTGTCCGGTGGCCAGCAACAGCGTGTGGCCATTGCCCGTGCGATCGCCATGAACCCCAGCCTGATGCTGTTCGACGAAGTCACTTCGGCCCTGGATCCGGAACTGGTCGGCGAGGTGCTCAACGTGATCAAGGGCCTGGCCGAAGACGGCATGACCATGCTGCTGGTGACCCACGAAATGCGCTTTGCCTTCGAGGTCTCCGACAAGATCGTGTTCATGAACCAGGGCCGGATCGAAGAGCAAGGGCCACCCAAAGAACTGTTCGAGCGGCCGCAATCGCCGCGTCTGGCGGAATTTCTCAAGAACACGCGTTTTTAACTTTCCATTCAATAAGGAGATAACCCATGAGCATTACCCGATACGGCACCGGCAGCACCGCAGGCGGCGGCCAGCCACGGCCATTCGCCCGCGCCGTCGAGGCCGATGGCTGGCTGCACGTGTCCGGTCAGGTGCCGGCGGTGAACGGCGAGATCATTGTCGGCGGGATCGTCGAGCAGACCCACCAGACCATGAAGAACCTGGTCGCCATTCTCGAAGAGGCCGGTTACGAGCTCAAGGACGTGGTGCGTTGTGGCGTGTGGCTGGAAGATCCGCGGGACTTCTGGAGTTTCAACAAGGTGTTCGGCGAGTACTTCAGTCCGGAACACGCCCCGGCCCGGGCCTGCGTGCAGGCCAGCATGATGGTCGATTGCAAGGTCGAGATCGATTGCATTGCCTACAAGAAAAAGGCCTGAACTACGGGGCCTCATCGCGGGCAAGTCTTGCTCCCACAAGGGAACACATTCTTCTGTGGGAGCATGGCTTGCCCGCGATAGCGATCTATCAGGCGGCGCAGCAGTCTGGTTAAACTCCCGGCCAATTGAATGGGAACCGAAAACATGACCGAAGACACCATCAAACGCCGGGCCCGGGGATTGGATCGGGCGTTCGATATCCTCGACTTCCTCAAGGAAATCGGCCAGCCGCTGCGCCCGAATGATATTGCCAGTGGCATCGGCAGCCCCAAGTCCACGGTCTATGAACTGGTGGCGTCGCTGCTGGAGCGACGCATCCTCGAACCCGTGGGCAAGGACGGCCACGTCTACCTGGGCCGCCAGTTGTATTTTCTCGGGCAGGCACACCTGCGGCATTTCGATTTGAGCCGCGAGGCTGACCAGGCGTTGCAGGAGATCGTGCGCCAGACCCGGGAAACGGCGCAGATGTGCCTGCTCAACGGGCGCAAATACACCGTCGCGCTGATGAAGGAAGGCGAGCGGCATTTCCGCATTTCATCGGACATCGGTGAGAACGCGCCGATCCCGTGGACGGCGTCCGGACGCCTGCTGCTGGCGCATTTGAGTGACCAGCAGATCGTCGACCTGATCGACCCCGACGACTTCATCCTGCCGGATGGCGAGCGCCTGCCCCTGGAGCAATTCCTCAAGGAAATCCGCCAGGCCGGCCTCGATGGATTTTTCTCTTTCGACAGTGTCGCCGACACCTTCACCCATTGCTTCGCCGCACCGGTCAAAGACCCCAATGGCGTGGCCATCGCAACCCTGTGCATCGTCGCCCCACGGGCCGACGCCAAGAACAATTACGCCGACTACCGCCGGGTGCTGATCGAAAGCGCCAACAACCTGGCCAGGCGCATCAATGAATAGACAGCCACGGCACTAGCGGCCGTGTGCGAGGAGTTCGAACATGTCATCCGCCATTCCTAATGCCAGCGTCGAGAAAGGTGCCGCCACCGTCGGTGCACATTTGCTACGGGACGTCAGCCTGCCGGCGCTGGTGCTGCATCTCCAGGCATTGGAGCACAATATCCGCTGGATGCAGGCGTTCGTCACCGGCAGTGGTGCCGAACTGGCGCCCCACGGCAAGACCAGCATGACCCCGGCGCTGTTTCGCCGCCAGCTCGACGCTGGCGCCTGGGGCCTGACCCTCGCCACTGCTGTGCAGACCCATGCAGCCTATGCCCACGGCGTACGTCGGGTACTGATGGCCAATCAATTGGTGGGCGCGCCGAACATGGCGTTGATCGCCGATCTGCTGGCCGACCCGACGTTCGAATTCCATTGCATGGTCGATCATCCCGACAACGTGGCTGACCTGGGGGCGTTCTTCGCCGCTCGTGGCGTGAAGCTGAACGTGATGATCGAGTACGGGGTGGTCGGCGGTCGCTGTGGTTGCCGGACCGAGGCCGAGGTGCTGGCCCTGGCCGAGGCGATCCGGGCGCAACCGGCGCTGGCGTTGACCGGTATCGAAGGCTACGAAGGGGTGATCCACGGTGACCATGCCATCAGCGGCATCCGCGCGTTCGCTGCATCGTTGGTGCGGCTGGCGGTGCAGTTGCAGGACAGCGGCGCGTTTGCCATCGACAAGCCGATCATCACCGCCTCGGGTTCGGCCTGGTACGACCTGATCGCCGAATCCTTCGAGGCCCAGAATGCCCACGGGCGTTTCCTCAGTGTGCTGCGTCCCGGCAGTTACGTGGCCCATGACCATGGCATCTACAAAGAAGCCCAGTGCTGCGTGCTGGAGCGTCGCAGCGACCTGCACGAAGGCCTGCGCCCGGCCCTGGAAGTCTGGGCCCATGTGCAATCGCTGCCGGAGCCGGGTTTCGCGGTAATCGCCCTGGGCAAGCGCGACGTGGCCTACGACGCCGGATTGCCGGTGCCGCTCAAGCGCTACAAGCCTGGATCGGATTCGGCGGCGGGGGAAGACGTCAGCGGTTGCAAGGTGACGGCGGTGATGGACCAGCATGCGTTCATGAGTGTGGCGCCGGGGGTTGAGTTGCGGGTCGGGGACATCATTTCGTTCGGTACTTCCCATCCGTGCCTGACCTTCGACAAGTGGCGGGTGGGTTGTCTGGTAGATGAGCAGTTGCGGGTGGTGGAGAGCATGGAGACGTGTTTCTAGCCTTTGGACCGAGTCGTGGCCATCGCGGGCAAGCCTTGCTCCCACACTGATCGACTGTGAACACAAAATGGGTGTTCACCCAGGATCCCCTGTGGGAGCAAGGCTTGCCCGCGATAGCGCCCTGCCAGACACCACCGAATATCAGGATCACCTATGAGCAATCCCACCCAGAAACCCCGCATCGCCCTGATCGGCGAATGCATGATCGAACTGCAACAACGCGCCGATGGCAGCCTGCAACAAAGCTTCGGCGGTGACACCCTGAACACGGCGGTGTACCTGTCCCGCGCCTTGGGTGACAGCGGCGCGGTGGATTACGTCACTGCCCTGGGCGACGACAGTTTCAGCGACGCCATGTGTGAGCGCTGGGCCGAAGAAAACATCGGGTTGCAACGGGTCCAGCGCTTGCCTGGACGCCTGCCGGGTTTGTATTGCATCCAGACCGATGCGACGGGCGAGCGGCGATTCCTGTACTGGCGCAACGAGGCGGCGGTACGTGATTGCTTTACCACTCCGGCCGCCGGGCCGATCCTGGCCGCGTTGCTGGATTACGATGTGCTGTATTTCAGCGGCGTCACCCTGGCGGTGCTCGGCGAGCAGGGGCGGCTCAAGCTCATCGAAACCCTGGTCCAAGCGCGTCGGCGCGGGGCTCAGGTGGTGTTCGACAACAACTATCGGCCAAGGCTCTGGGCCTCGGTCGAAGCGGCCCGCGCGGCTTATCGCGGCGTGCTGCCCTACGTGGAGCTGGCGCTGTTGACGGTGGAGGACGAGCAGGCGCTGTTCGGTTATGCCGACAGTGAGGCGGTGTTCGCCGCCTATGCGCAGTTTGGCACGCCGGAAGTTGTGCTCAAGCGCGGTGCCGAGGCCTGTCTGATCCGTTGCGATGGCCAGTTTTATGAAGTGCCTGCCCAGCGGGTCGAACGGGTGGTGGACACCACGGCGGCGGGGGATTCCTTCAGCGCCGCGTACCTGGCGAGTCGCTTGCTGGGCGGCAGTCCGCAGGAGGCCGCCGAGGCCGGGCATCTGCTGGCGAGCCAGGTGATCCAGGTGCCTGGGGCGTTGATGCCTCGGTAACGCAGGATACACAGAACCTGTGGGAGCGAGCCTGCTCGCGATGGCGTCGGATCAACCATATTTGCATCGGCTGATGTACCGCCATCGCGAGCAGGCTCGCTCCCACAAGTGTCTCCTACAGGGCGTCTGGAGTTAAATTCAATCCCGGTAGAACACTTGCACCAAGTGATACCCGAACTTGCTCTTGATCGGCCCATGCACCACCCGCAGCGGCTTCTTGAAGATCACCGCATCAATCGCGCCGACCATCTGCCCTGGCCGCACTTCACCCAGGTCGCCGCCGCGCTTGCCGGAGGGGCAGGTGGAGTATTTCTTGGCCAGCACATCGAAGGCTTCGCCCTTGGCGATGCGTTGCTTGAGCTGTTCGGCTTCTTCGGCGGTTTTCACCAGGATATGGCGGGCTTGGGCTTTCATTGCAGCGGTGACCTGAGCGGTGCGACGGGGCGGCGATTATGCCTCAAGTCAGCTGTCATGGTTGATCATCGTCCGAATCTTGTTGGCCAGCAGATCGAGGGTGAACGGTTTGGCGACCATATCCATGCCCTGTTCGAGGAAGCCCTGGCGTTCGGCGGCTTTCTGCGCGTAACCGGTCATGAACAGCACCTTCAGCCCGGGCCGGTGCTGGCGGGCGATTTCCGCCAGTTGCCGGCCATTCATGCCCGGCAGCCCGACATCGGTCACCAGCAAGTCAATGCGCTGGTCCGATTCCAGCACGGGCAGCGCGGTCACGGCGTCCCGGGCTTCCAGGGCGGTGTAGCCCAGGGCCTGCAGCAGGTCGAGCACCAGCATGCGCACGGCGGGTTCATCCTCCACCAGCAACACGGTTTCTCCGGCGATGGCCGGCGGTGCGTCGATCGCTTCCGGTGTGGCGGGTTGTTGGGCGGGGGAAATGTGCAAGCGCGGCAGGTACAGCTGCACTCGCGTGCCCTGGCCCGGCACACTGTCCAGGTTGAGGTGCCCGCCGGACTGTTGGGCAAACCCGTAGATCATCGACAAGCCCAGGCCAGTGCCCTGGCCGATGGGTTTGGTGGTGAAGAACGGATCGAAGGCCTTGGCCCGTACGGAGGGCGTCATGCCGCTACCGTTGTCGCTGACGGCAATCATCACATAGTCCCCGGCCTTCACGGGCTCCAGGCTGTTGATGTCAGTACCGTCGAGATAGACATTGGCGGTTTCGACGATCAATTCGCCGCCGTCGGGCATCGCATCGCGGGCGTTGATCACCAGGTTGAGCAGGGCGTTTTCCAACTGGCTGGCATCGGTGCTGACCAGCCATAGCTCGTGGGTCAATTGCAGCCGCAGCACGATGTGATCGCCGGTGGTACGGCTCAGCAGGTCTTCGAGCGAGCGCACCAGGTCATTGGCGTCCAGCGGTTTGCGGTCCAGGGACTGGCGCCGGGAAAAAGCCAGCAGCCGATGGGTCAGGGCGGCGGCGCGGTTGGCCGAAGACACCGCCGCTTCGGTGAAGCGCCCGATCTCGGCGGTGCGGCCGGCGGCGATGTAGCGTTGCATCAGGTCGAGGCTGCCGAGGATGCCGGTGAGCATGTTGTTGAAGTCATGGGCAATGCCACCGGTGAGCTGGCCCACCGCTTCCATTTTCTGGGCATGGCGCAGGGCTTCTTCGGCGCGCTCGCGTTCGAACATCTCGCTTTGCAGCCGTTGGTTGGCTTCGGCCAGTTGGTGGGTACGGGCGATGACGCGTTCTTCCAGTGTTTCGTTGAGGTTGCGCAGGGCTTCCTCGGTTTTCTTGCGCTCGGTTTCGTCGATCACAAAGATGTAGAAACCGTTCACTGTGCCGTCCGAACCCTGGCGAGGCAGGTAGTTGATCAGTGCATGGCGTGGGCGACCGTCGCGATGGTTTGACTGCACGGCGAAGCTGCACGGTTTGCCGGCCAGGGCGTCGGCGATCTGCTGGGCGCGGGCGGCGTAGGCCTCTTCGCCAAGCACTTCGCGGATGCTCTTGCCGTAGAGTTCCTGCGGGGTCAGGCCGTACCAGTCCAGGTAGGCGCTGTTGTTCAGCCGGAAACGCTCTTCGCGGTCCACGTAGCTGATGAGGATCGGCATGGCATTGATGATCAGCTGCAGCTCGGTCTGGCTCTGGCGCAGGGCTTGCTCGGTGCGCTTGCGTTCGGTCAGGTCCAGGGCGGCGCCAAGAAAGCGCTTGGGCCGGCCGTGGCGATCCTTGTAGCAGCGACCACGCACGTACACCCAGCGCAATTCATCGTCGGGTTGCAACAGTCGGTATTCCTCGGCGTATTCGGTACCGTGGGTGATGCAGTGCTTGATACTGCGGGCAACCATCGCCCGGTCCTCGGGGTGCACGCCTTCGAGGTAGGCGCTGATCGGCAACTGGCGTGACAGGCTGGGATCGACGCCATGCAACAGGGCGAAATGGGCATCGGCAATAAAGCGATCTTCACTGATGTCCCAGTCCCAGGTGCCCAGCGCGTCAGCGGCGGCCAGGGCCAGTTGCAGGCGTTCTTCGCTTTCGTGCTGGGCCTTGAGGCTGGCCTCGGAGCGTCGTTCGAACTCCATGGCCAGGCGGCGCCGTTCGCTGGTCTCGATGGCGGTGACCAGGATGCCTGCGACGGTGCCGCTTTCGTCGCGCACCGGGCTGTAGGTCAGGTCCAGCCAGACATCGCAGAGACGCCCGGCGAAGGGCACGCGCCATTGTTGATCACGGCAGGTGTGCGTCTGGCCTTGCAACACGCGGTGATAAATCCCTTCGGTCGCGCCTTTGAGTTCGGGCCATGCTGTATGGGTCGGCTGGCCGAACGCCCGGGGATGCTTGTCACCGGTCAGGCGGCCGAAGGCGTCGTTGTAGAGGTGCGACAGTTGCGGTCCCCACAGCAAGGCCATCGGCATGGGCGAGTGGAGCACGATGTCCACGGCGGTGTGCAGGCTCTGGGGCCAGGTTTGGGCAGTGCCCAGCGGGGTCATGGCCCAGTCCACTTGGCTGAGCAGGCGCTGTGTATCGCTGCCGGCGGGTGTCGCGCTCATCATGCAATCCCTGGCTGTCGTGTCTGTGCCACGGCGTCTACTATCCTCAGGGAAAGGTAAGTGCAGGTTGGTCTGACGGGTTTCATGTTCGGCTCGGCTTGTTTCATTGATGTCTCGCGGAAGTTTCAGTCCATGGAAATCGATCCGTTGTTGCGAATCCTGGCGAGCCAGAATGGTTCCGACCTTTACATGTCCACGGGGGCGCCACCGTGCGCGCGTTTCGAGGGCGTGCTCAAGCCCTTGGGTAATGAAGCATGCAAGGTCGGCGACATTGCCAGGCTCGCCGAGTCTTTGATGGACGCCGAACAGCGCCTTGAGTTCGATCGGGAGCTGGAAATGAACCTGGCGATCTCCCTGGCCGGCGTCGGGCGTTTCCGGGTCAATATCTTCAAACAACGCAATGACGTGTCCATGGTGATACGCAACGTCAAGCTGGACATCCCGCGTTTCGAAGACCTGAAACTGCCACGGGTGCTGCTCGATACCATCATGCAGAAGCAAGGGCTGATGCTGTTCGTCGGAGCGACGGGGTCGGGCAAGTCGACCTCCCTGGCGGCGCTGATCGATTACCGCAATCGCAACAGCAGCGGCCACATCATCACCATCGAAGACCCGGTGGAGTATATCCATCGGCACAAGAAATCCATCATCAACCAGCGGGAGGTTGGTGTCGACACCCGCAGTTTTCATGCTGCCCTGAAAAACACCCTGCGCCAGGCGCCGGACGTGGTACTGATCGGCGAGATCCGCGACCGGGAAACCATGGAGCATGCCTTGGCGTTTGCCGACACCGGGCACTTGGTGATTTCCACGTTGCATGCCCACAACGCCAACCAGGCCCTGGACCGGGTAATCAACTTCTTCCCGGAAGAGCGTCGGCCGCAGTTGCTCAACGACTTGGGCAACAACCTCAAGGCCTTCGTTTCCCAACGCCTGGTGCGCACCCGTACCGGCCAGCGTCGGGCGGCGGTGGAGGTAATGCTAGGCTCGCCCACGGTGGCCGACCTGATCCGCCGCAATGAGCTGGGCGAGCTCAAGGGCATCATGGAAAAGTCCGAAGAGTTGGGCATGCAGACCTTTGACCAGGCCTTGTTCAACCTGGTGGCAGAGGGAGCCATCGATGAGGAAGAAGCGCTGAAAAACGCTGATTCGGCGAACAACCTGCGCTTGCGGCTGAAGTTGCATGCCGAGTCGGGCGCGGCGCCACCCGCCGATCCGGCGGCGGGTGAGTGGGGGTTGATGGATTGATCGTGTCGGGCACGCTCCTGTGGCGAGGGGATTTATCCCCGCTGGACTGCGAAGCAGTCCCACGTTCAGTCAACTCACTCCGTCTGACACACCGAGATGTCAGGTTTTAGGGCTGCTTCGCAGCCCAGCGGGGATAAATCCCCTCGCCACAGGAGTTGCTGCGCTTAAGTGGCCAGTTCTGGCCGTCCCCGAAACTGCTCCAGCGCCTCCGGATTGGCCAGGGCATCGGTGTTCTTCACCACCTCGCCATGCACCACATTGCGCACCGCCAGTTCGACGACTTTGCCGCTGATAGTCCGGGGAATGTCCGTCACCGCCAGAATTTTCGCCGGCACGTGCCGTGGCGTGGTGTTGGCCCGGATGACTTGGCGGATCTGCTGCTCCAAGGCCTCATCCAGCTTCACCCCGTCCCGCAGGCGCACAAACAGCACCACCCGCACATCGCCCTGCCATTGCTGGCCGATGGCGACGCTGTCCAGCACCTGCTCGACCTTCTCCACCTGCCGATAGATTTCCGCCGTGCCGATGCGCACACCACCGGGGTTGAGCACGGCGTCGGAGCGGCCATGGATCAGGAAGCCACCGTGGGCCAGTTCTTCGGCGTAGTCGCCTTGGGCCCACACACCGGGAAACTGGCTGAAATAGGACGCGCGAAGTTTCTCCTGTCGTGGATCGTTCCATAGACCAATGGGCATCGCCGGAAAATGCCGGGTGCACACCAGCTCACCTTTTTCGCCGATGACCGTTTGGCCGGCCTCGTTCCAGACCTGCACGGCCATGCCCAGGCTTTTGCCCTGCATCTCGCCTCGACGCACCGGCGACAGCGGGTTGCCGTTGACGAAGCACGAGACAATGTCGGTGCCGCCGGACATCGAGGCCAGGCAGACGTCGGGCTTGAAGTCGCGGTACACGTAATCGTAGCTATGGGGCGCCAAGGCCGAGCCGGTGGACAGAATGGTCTTCAGGCTGCCCAGGTCGTGACTTTGCCGAGGCTTGAAGCCCTGACTCTCCAGTGAGGCCAGGAACTTGGGGCTGGTGCCGAACACGCTGATGCGCTGCTGGTCGATCAGGTCGAGCAGGCGCTCGGGGCTGGGATGGAACGGTGAGCCGTCATAGAGCACCACCGCACTGCCGACGGCGAGGGCCGACACCAACCAGTTCCACATCATCCAGCCGCAGGTGGTGTAGTAGAACAGCCGATCCTCGGGGCCGAGGTCGACATGCAGGCCATGTTCCTTGACGAGTTGCAGCAACACGCCGCCGGTGCCGTGGACGATGCACTTCGGCACGCCGGTGGTGCCGCTGGAGTAGAGGATGTACAGCGGATGATCGAAGGGCACGCCAGTGAACTGCGGTTCGCCGCCGCTTTGATAAAACGCGTCCCACAATGCGACGTTGGCCCGGGTCTTGAAATCGTCGACGCTTGCATCGGGTCGGGCATAGGGCAGCACGATCAACTGCTGCAGCGACGGCAGTCGCTCGAGGACTTCGTTGACCTTGGGCCGCTGGTCGATGACCTTGCCGGCATAACGATAACCGGCGCAGGTGATCAGTACCTTCGGCTCGATCTGGCCGAAGCGGTCGATAACCCCCTGGGTACCGAAATCCGGCGACGAACAGGACCAGATCGCCCCCAGGCTGGTGGTGGCGAGCATGCCCACCAGGGTCTGCCAGGTGTTGGGCATGCAGGCGGCCACCCGGTCGCCCTGTGTTACGCCAGCGGCTTTCAGGCTCGCTTGCAGGCCGGCGACATGGGCGGCAAGTTCGCTCCAGGTCAGTTGTTCCTCACCGCCGTTTTCGTCGAGCGCCACCACGGCGACGGTGTCATCACGGCGGCGCAGCAGGTGTTCGGCGAAGTTCAGCGTGGCGCCAGGGAACCATCGGGCGCTGGGCATTTGCGAACCCTCCACCAATACCGCGTCGGGGGCTTGGTGAAAGCGAATCTCGAAGAAATCGACGATGGCCTGCCAGAATGCCTCGCGCTGGTCGATGCTCCAGGCGTGCAGGGCAGGGTAGTCGTGCAGTTGCAGGTGATGTCGCGCGTTGACGAACCGGCGAAAGGCGTTCATGCGCGACTGGGCGATGCGTTCGGGACTGGGTTGCCAGAGAATGTCGGACATGGGGTGCCTCTTATTTTTTTATGCACACACACAAACTATAGAGCGGCTCAATCAGGTGTGGGAGCAAAGCTTGCTCGCGAAACAGGCGCCTCGATTCTGAAAAAGCGCATCGACTTCATCGCGGCAAGCCTTGCTCCCACAGGGCTTCGCAGGAGCCTACTGAGCCAACCACCCACCATCGATATTCCACGCCGCGCCGCGCACCTGGCTGCCGGCTTCGCTGCACAGGAACAGCACCAGTTCCCCCAGTTGCGGGGGAGTGACGAATTCCAGGGACGGCTGTTTCTCGGCCAGCAGGTCATGCTGCGCCTGTTGCGGATCGACACCGGTAGCAATGCGGTCGTCGATCTGCTTCTGCACCAGCGGCGTCAGCACCCAGCCGGGGCAGATGGCGTTGCAGGTGACGTTGCTGGTGGCGGTCTCCAGGCCGACCACTTTGGTCAGGCCAATCACCCCATGCTTGGCCGCGACATACGCCGCCTTGCCCACCGAGCCGACCTGACCGTGCACCGAGGCGACGTTGATGATCCGCCCCCAACCCTTGGCGCGCATGCCCGGCAGGCTCAGGCGAGTGGCGTGGAACACCGAGGACAGGTTGATGGCAATGATCGAATCCCAGCGTTCCACGGGGAAATCCTCCACGGCGGCCACATGCTGGATCCCGGCGTTGTTCACCAGGATGTCCACGCCGCCGAACTCGCGCTCGGCGTAGGCGAGCATGTCGGCGATCTGCGCCGGGTCGCTGACGTCGGCTGGATGGTGGCCGGCCTGGCCGCCGAACTGTTTCACCTCGGCAATCACCGCCGAGGCATCGCCAAAGCCGTTGAGGATCAGGTTGGCGCCGGCCCTGGCCAGGCTCAGGGCGATGCCCAGGCCAATGCCGCTGGTGGAACCGGTGACCAGGGCAGTCTTGCCCGAAAGAGTGGTTGTCATGGAAACCTCACACAATGCCAGTGGCGTAGAACACACCGATCACGAAGAACACCGCAAGTGTCTTGATCAGCGTAATGCAGAAAATGTCTTTGTAGGCTTCGCGGTGGGTCAG
Organism: Pseudomonas sp. 43mfcvi1.1; assembly: GCF_900115935.1. Classification (NCBI taxonomy): domain Bacteria; kingdom Pseudomonadati; phylum Pseudomonadota; class Gammaproteobacteria; order Pseudomonadales; family Pseudomonadaceae; genus Pseudomonas; species Pseudomonas sp. 43mfcvi1.1. The sequence goes on from NZ_UETT01000001.1 coordinate 693,363, forward strand.
TCCGGTCACTGCCAGCAGGGTGATCACCGCGCCGTTGTGAGGCAGGGTATCCATGCCGCCGCTGGCCATGGCGGCCACCCGGTGCAGCACTTCCAGGGGAATGTTGGCGGCGTGGGCGGCGTTGATAAAGGTTTCGGACATCGCCGCCAAAGCGATGCTCATGCCACCCGAGGCGGAGCCGGTGATGCCCGCCAGCAGCGTGACGGTTACGGCTTCGTTGACGAGCGGGTTGGGAATGCTCTTGAGCCAGTCGGCCAGGACCAGGAAGCCTGGCAGCGAGGCGATCACCGCGCCGAAGCCGTATTCCGAAGCCGTGTTCATCGCTGCCAGCAAGGCACCGCCCACGGCACTCTTGCTGCCTTCGGCCAGTTTGCTGCGAATAGCCCGGAAACCGAACAGCAGGACCATGATGATGCCCACCAGCAACGCAGCCTGTACCGCCCAGATCGCGGTGAGCTTGGCGATGTCGCTGGTGACCGGCGCGGCCATGCCCGGCAGCGCCAGGCTATGAGTCTTGCCGTACCACTGGGGAATCCACTGGGTGAACATCAGGTTCATGATCCCCACCGCCAGCAGTGGCGAAACAGCGATCCATGGGTTCGGCAGCTTGATGTCTTCGGCGGTTTCCGGCTCGTTGCGCAATTCGGTGCCGTAGCCTTCGCCCACACGCTGGGCCTTGTTGCGCTGGCGTTGCAGGAACAGCATGCCGAGGCTGAACACGAAGATCGTGCCGATCACCCCCAGCCACGGTGCGGCCCAGGCGGTGGTGTTGAAGAACGTGCTGGGGATGATGTTCTGGATCTGCGGCGTGCCGGGCAGGGCATCCATGGTGAACGAGAATGCGCCGAGGGCGATGGTGGCCGGGATCAGACGCTTGGGGATATTGCTCTGGCGGAACATCTCGGCGGCGAACGGGTACACCGCGAACACCACGACGAACAGCGATACGCCGCCATAGGTCAGCAAAGCGCAGACCAGCACGATCACCAGCATGGCCTGGCGCGTACCCAGCAAGCGAATCGCGGCGGCGACGATGGAGCGGGAGAAACCCGACAACTCGATCAGCTTGCCGAATACCGCGCCAAGCAGGAACACCGGGAAATACAGTTTGATGAACCCGACCATTTTTTCCATGAACACCCCGGTGAAGGCAGGGGCGACGGCGGACGGGTCGGTGAGCAGGACGGCGCCGAGGGCGGCGATGGGGGCAAAGAGGATAACGCTGTAGCCACGGTAGGCGGCGACCATCAGCAGCGTGAGGGCTGCCAAGGCAATGATCACACTCATGGTGTGTCTCCTGGGATTGTTATTGTTGTGATGAAGCTGTGGGGAGGGCTTTAGCGAGTTTTGTGCCAGGTGTGTAATTTATTGAAATATAAGGGGATTATGGATTTTTGAGGGGGTGCTTTGAAGATTTTTTCTCTGTTTTGAGATTTTCAGCGGCTGTGCGGGCCTCATCGCGAGCAGGCTCGCTCCCACAGGGTGACCGTGTACTTCTCGAGAGCGCCGCCCATGTGGGAGCGAGCCTGCTCGCGATGAGCGCGAAGCGCTCCAAAAGAGATTGTCTAAATGTAGAGACATGAGTCTCTTTATTGAGACTCTGCAATCCCCAACGCCACCATCTTCTTGTACAAGGTCGACCTTCCCAGCCCCAGCCGCTCAGCCGCCTCGACCACCTTGCCCCCGCATTGCGCGAGGGTGGTTTCGATCAGTTGCCGGTCGAATCGCGCGCGGGCCTGGCTGAAGGTTTCATGGGGCAGGGATTCGAAGCTAACGTCCGCCGCTCGCGTCACCGGCATGAATGTGCCGATGGCCGCGCGAATGTCCGCTGCCGTGAGCACCAGGTCATCGCTGAGCAGCGCGGCCCGCTCCAGCACATTGCGCAGTTCGCGGATGTTGCCCGGCCACGCGTGTTGCCGCAGCAGATCGAGGGCGTCGTGGTTCAGTTCGTGCTGGCTGCGCAGTTCTTCGAGGATCGCCTCGCTCAAGGCTGGCAAGTCATCCAGGCGTTCGCGCAGCGGTGGCACCTGGATCGGCAATACGTTGAGGCGGTAATACAGGTCTGCGCGGAACTCCCCACGTTTGATCGCCGCTTCCAGGTCCATGGAAGTGGCGGCGATCACCCGTACATCGCTTTGCAGTACCTCGTTGGAGCCGACCGGTTCGTACTCCTTCTCCTGGAGCACCCGCAGCAGTTTGCTTTGCAGCGGTAGCGGCATGTCGCCGATCTCGTCGAGGAACAGCGTACCGCCCTGGGCGATCTGCAGTTTGCCGGCGCGGCCCTTGCGATCAGCCCCGGTAAAAGCCCCTGGCGCGGTGCCGAAGAATTCGGCTTCCAGCAGCGCTTCGGGAATCGCCGCGCTGTTGATGCTGACGAACGCCTTGTGCGCGCGCGGCGAAGCGCTGTGGATGGCCTGGGCCAGCAGTTCCTTGCCGGTGCCGGTTTCGCCGAGCAGCAGCACTGGGGAGTCGGCGCTGGCGCTGCGTCGGGCGCGGCGCTTGACCTCCAGGCCGGCGTTGCTGGTGCCGATGAAATGGGCAAAGTTGTACTTGGTTTGCCGCGCCCGCAGCAGCGAGCGAGTGGAGGCCAGTTCTTCCTGCATGCTCAGGTAGCGCTTGAGCATCGGCGACAGGCTGCGCAGCTCGTCGAACAAGGCAAAACCGATGGCGCCGATCACCGCACCCGCGCTGTCGTGAATCGGCAGGCGCATCACCACCAGCGGTTCCTTGGGCGTGTCCTGCATGTCCAGCAGAATCGGCCGCCCGGTGCGCACCACTTCGCGCAACAGGCTGCCGGGAATCACGCTCTCGCACGCCCGACCAATCGCGTCCTGGGCCGAGTTCAGGCCGAAGCGCCGGGCGTAGCGTTCGTTCATCCAGACGATATTCGCGTCACGGTCGACAATCACCGTGCCTTCGCTGGACTGCTCGATGATCTCGAACAACGAACGGATCGCCAGCGTGCGCACGCGCTTGTAATCCTTGAGGCTTTCGGTGGGGTTCATCGATATTGTCCCGAATAGGTGATGTCAGTGCCGCCGTCATCGCGAGCAGGCTCGCTCCCACACGGGCCCGCGTCGCTCCAGTGTAGGAGCGAGCCTGCTCGCGATGGGGCGACACGAAGCTCTGCCATGCGCCGGATTATGCCCACCCCGGATGCGCCGCCGCCAACAGCTCCTTGGTATAAGGGTGCTGGGGCGAATCGAACACGTCATGACTGGCACCTTGCTCGACCACTTTACCGTCCTTGATCACGATCATGTCGTGGGCCAGGGCGCGGATCACCGCCAGGTCATGGCTGATGAACAGGTAGGTCAAGTCGTACTTCTCCTGGAGTTGGCGAAGCAGGGCGACTACTTGTTTTTGCACGGTACGGTCCAGGGCCGAGGTCGGCTCGTCCAGCAGGATCAGGGCCGGCTTGAGCACCAGCGCCCGGGCAATGGCGATGCGTTGGCGCTGGCCCCCAGAGAATTCATGGGGGTAGCGATGGCGGGTCAGCGGGTCGAGGCCCACTTCCTTGAGGGCCTGGATCACCCGGGCTTCACACTGTTCGGGGCTGGAGGGCTGGTGGACCTCCAGGCCTTCGCTGATGATCTGTTGCACCGACATCCGTGGGCTGAGGCTGCCGAACGGGTCCTGGAACACCACCTGCATCTGCTTGCGCCATGGTCGCAGCGCCTTGTGCGACAGCTGATCGAGGGCCTGGCCCTGAAAGCGGATACTGCCTTCGGACTCGATCAGCCGCAGGATCGCCTGGCCGAGCGTGGACTTGCCGGAGCCGGATTCGCCGACGATGCCCAGGGTCTTGCCGCGCTGGATGGACAGGCTGATGCCATCCACGGCGTGCAAATATTCTTTGCGCCGGAACAGCCCACCGCCGAGGGGGAAACTGACGCGCAGGTCCTGTACCTGCAACACGTCTTCGCGTTCGTCCCGGGGCAAGGCTTCGCCCTCCGGTTCGGCGTGCAGCAGCTCGCAGCTGTAGGGATGTTTCGGTGCGCTGAACAGGGTTTCGCAAGGCGCCTGTTCGACGATTTCCCCAGCCTTCATCACGCACACCCGTTGGGCGATGCTGCGCACCAGGTTGAGGTCGTGGCTGATCAGCAGCAGGGACATGCCGAGTCGTTGCTGCAAGGACTTGAGCAGCAGCAGGATCTTGCGCTGCACGGTCACGTCCAGCGCGGTGGTCGGTTCGTCGGCAATCAACAGTTCCGGCTCGCAGGCCAGCGCCATGGCGATCATCACCCGTTGCCGCTGGCCGCCGGACAGTTGATGAGGGTAGGCCTTGAGGCGTTCGGCGGGTTTCTGGATGCCCACCAGGGCCAGCAGTTCCAGAATGCGCTGGCGTGCGGCTTTGCCGCCCAGGCCTCTGTGCAGCATCAGGGTTTCACCGATCTGCTTTTCGACGCTGTGCAGCGGATTCAGCGAGGTCATCGGCTCCTGAAAGATCATTGCGATCCGGTTGCCGCGCAGTTCGCGCAAGGTCTTGGCCTCGGCGCCCAGCAGTTCCTGGCCGCGATAGCGAATGCTGCCGGTGGTGCGGGTGCCGTTCTCGGGCAGCAATTGCAGGATCGAATGGGCTGTCACCGACTTGCCGGAACCCGACTCGCCTACCAAGGCCAGGCATTCGCCAGGGCGAATATCCAGGCACAGGTTGCGCACCACGGTGTTGTCGTTGAAGGCCACGCTCAGGTCGCGGATTTCGATCAGGTTGTCGCTCATCTCAAGGTTCCGCTTCATGGCTGTTTTCAAGAGCGTGGGTCGAACGCGTCTCGCAACGCCTCGCCGATAAATACCAACAGGGAAAGAATCAGCGCCAGGGTAAAGAACGCCGTCAATCCCAGCCATGGCGCTTGCAGGTTCTGCTTGCCCTGGGCGATCAGTTCGCCCAGGGAGGCGCTGCCGGCCGGCATGCCGAAGCCGAGGAAATCCAGGGCGGTGAGGGTGGAAATCGCGCCGGTGAGGATGAACGGCAGGTAGCTCAGGGTGGCGTTCATCGCGTTGGGCAGGATATGCCGCACGATCACCTTGCGGTCGCTGAGACCCAGGGCCCTGGCGGCTTTCACGTATTCGAGGTTGCGCCCGCGCAGGAACTCGGCGCGCACCACGTCCACCAGGGCCAGCCAGGAAAACAGCGCCATGATTCCCAGCAACCACCAGAAATTCGGTTCCACGAAGCCGGACAGGATGATCAGCAGATAAAGCACCGGCAGGCCCGACCAGACTTCCAGCAAACGTTGCCCGAGCAGATCCACCCAGCCGCCGTAATAACCCTGCAATGCACCGGCGGCGATGCCGATCAGCGCGCTGATGGCGGTCAGGGCCAGGGCGAACAGGATCGACACCCGCGCGCCGAAGATGACCCGGGCCAGTACGTCCCGGGACTGGTCATCGGTGCCGAGCCAGTTCACCGATGAGGGCGGGCTCGGCGCCGGCTTGTTGAGGTCATAGTTGGGCGTGTCGTCGCTGAACGGGATCGGTGGGAACCACAGCCAGCCGCCGTCCTTGTGGATCAGGTTTTGCACGTAGCTGCTGCGGTAGTCGGCCTGGAACGGCAACTGTCCGCCAAATTCCTGCTCGGTATGGCGTTTGAACACCGGGAAATACAGCGAGCCCTGGTAGCTCACCACCAGCGGTTTGTCATTGGCGATCAGTTCGCCGCCCAGGCTCAGGATGAACAGGCCGATGAACAGCCACAACGACCACCAGCCCCGACGGTTTTTCTTGAAGCGCTCCAGGCGCCGGCGGCCCAAGGGAGAAAGCTTGAACATCAGGCGTTCCTCGCGGCGAAGTCGATGCGCGGGTCCACCAGGGTGTAGCAGAGGTCGCCGATGAGTTTGATGAGCAGGCCGAACAGCGTGAAGATGAACAGCGAGCCGAACACCACCGGATAATCCCGGGATACCGCAGCCTCGTAGCTCATGCGTCCCAGGCCGTCGAGGGAAAAAATCACCTCGATCAGCAAGGAGCCGGCAAAGAACACGCTGATGAACGCCTGGGGAATGCCCGATACCACCAGCAGCATCGCATTGCGGAACACGTGGCCATACAGTACCCGCCGTTCGCTCATGCCCTTGGCTCGCGCGGTAACCACGTATTGGCGGGTGATTTCATTGAGGAACGAGTTCTTGGTCAGGATCGTCAGGGTGGCGAAGCCGCCGATCACCAGCGACGTGACCGGCAGAACCAAATGCCAGAAGTAATCGGCGATCTTGCCCAGCGTCGACAGCGACTCGAAGTTATCCGACACCAGCCCGCGCACCGGAAACCAGTTCAGCGAGGTGCCGCCAGCGAACACCACGATCAGGAACATCGCGAAGAGGAACGCCGGCATGGCATAGCCAATGATGATTGCTGTGCTGCTCCACACATCGAATGCCGAGCCGTGATGCACGGCCTTGCGGATGCCCAGGGGGATCGACACCAGGTACGTGATCAAGGTCGCCCAGAGCCCGAGAGAGATGGTCACCGGCATCTTTTCCAGGATCAGGTCGGTGACCGTGGCGCCGCGGAAGAAGCTCTTGCCGAAGTCCAGGCGCGCATAGCTGCTGAGCATCAGCCACAGGCGCTCGTGGGCCGGCTTATCGAAACCGTACTGTTTCTCGATGTCCTTGATCAGCTGCGGGTCCAGGCCGCGACTGGCACGGGAGCTGCCGGTCATGGCGTTGCCCGAACTGCCGACGCTGGCGCCGCCGATGCCCTGCAGGTGGGCGATGGCCTGTTCTACCGGCCCGCCGGGCGCAGCCTGCACGATGACGAAGTTCACCAGCAGGATGATCACCAGCGTGGGGATGATCAGCAGCAGGCGCCGCGCGATATAAGCCCACATCAATGCGGCCCTCCGGGTGTGCCGCGCCTGAGGCGTTCGGCGCGCATCTGCTCGTTGGTCAACGGTGTGCTGCTCACTTCCCACCAGCTTTCGATCGCTTCCTCATTGCTGGCCTGTACCTTTGGAATGCCGAAGCGGTTCCACCACACGGTCGAGCTGCCTGGCGGGTAATAGTTGGGGATCCAGTAGTAATTCCATTGCAGCACCCGGTCCAGGGCGTGGGCATGGCGCAGCATGTCGGCCTTGGTAGTGGCCTTGACCAGCCCGTCGATCAGCGTGTCCACCGCCGGGTTCTTCAAGGCCATGTAGTTGTTGGCGCCCGGATCGTTGGCGGCCGCCGAACCGAAGTAATTATAGAGTTCCATGCCTGGCGATGTGCTGACGGGGTAGCCGGTGATGATCATGTCGTAATCGCGGCTCATCAGGCGATTGACGTACTGGGACGCGTCGATACGACGGATGCTCATGTCGATGCCGATTTGCGCCAGGGTGCGCTTATAGGGCAGCAGCAGGCGGTCGATACCGTTCTGGCTGTTGAGAAAGGTGAAGCTCAGCGGCTCGCCTTCGGCATTCACCAAGCGGTCGCCGTCGGGTTTCCAGCCAGCCTGTTCCAGCAGCGCCAGGGCTTGCAGTTGTTTGTCGCGGATCACGCCGCTGCCGTCGGTTTTCGGCGCCTCGAACACCTGGGTGAAGACTTCGTCGGGTATCTGCCCGCGCAGCGGCTCGAGGAGCGCCCGTTCGCCGGCATCGGGCAGTTGTCGGGCGGCCAGGTCTGTGTTGGAGAAGTAACTCTGCTGGCGCACATAGAGGTTGCGCATCATCTGGCGATTGCTCCACTCGAAGTCCCAGAGCATGGCCAAGGCCTGGCGTACGCGGCGGTCCTGGAACTGCGGTCTTTGCAGATTGAAGACAAAACCCTGTGCGGTCTGGGGGGCCTCGGTGGCCAGGTGGGCCTTTTGCAGGCGACCATCCTGCAGGGCCGGGCCGTCATAGCCGATGGAGTAGGCGGTGGCGGAGAATTCGCGGTTGTAGTCATAGGCGCCGCCGCGCAGCACCTGGCGGGCGACATCGGTGTCGCCAAAGTACTCGATGCTGAAGTGGTCGAAATTGTAGAGGCCACGGCTGACCGGCAGGTCCTTGCCCCACCAGTCGGCATTGCGTTCGAAGGTAATGCTGCGCCCTGAATCGACCTTGCTCACCCGGTAGGGACCACTGCCCAGTGGGGCCTCGTAGCCGCCGCCGTTGGCGAAATCGCGGGTCTTCCACCAATGTTCGGGAAAGACCGGCAGGGTGGCGATGTCCAGGGGCAGGGTGCGGCTTTCATTGTTCTTGAAGTCGAAGCGAACGGTGCGCTCGTCCTCGACCACGACGTCCTTGACCGCCGCGAATTGGGTGCGATAGCGCAGGCTGCCCTGGGTCATCAACAGCTCGAAGCTGTAGCGCACGTCCTGGGCGGTGATGGGCTTGCCATCGGCGAAGCGCGCCTTGGGGTTCAGGTAGAAGCGCAGGGACAGGCCATCTTCGCCACGCTCCATCTTCTGCGCCACCAGGCCATAGACGGTATAGGGCTCATCCAGCGAGCGCTGGGCCAGGGGCGAATACAGCATCCCGTCGATCTGACTGACCCCGATACCTTTGTCGATATAGGGCAGCACATGGTCGAAATGGCCGATCTCGATGGCCGAGCGGCGCATGGTCCCGCCTTTGGGAGCCTGGGGGTTGGCATAGGCAAAGTGGCCGAAGCCTTCGGCGTATTTGGCCGGTTCGCCATAGACGGTCAGGGCATGTTGCGGTGCTGCCTCGACGTCGGCGGCGCCTGTCAGCAGGACCACGGCAGTCAATAGCAGGGAAGGGAACGCCAGTCGCATTGTCAGCCTTAAAGCCGGGTGATCGATGACCACGATTTGTACGCGAGCGGCGCGTGGATCGCCAGTCCTTGTGGCGAGGGATTATCTGTAGGAGCAAGGCCTGTGGGAGCAAGGCTTGCCCGCGATTGCTGCGCCGCGGTCCAACAGCTGTTCCGCGTTATCGTTCATCGCGGGCAAGCCTTGCTCCCACAAGGGACCATCAATCCTGGCGGCTGGTCACTTCCAGCAGGTGGTAGCCGAACTGGGTCTTGACCGGCCCCTGGACCACATTGATCGGGGCGCTGAAGACCACAGTGTCGAACTCCTTGACCATCTGGCCCGGGCCGAACGAACCCAGGTCGCCGCCTTGACGGCTGGATGGGCAGGTGGAGTTGGCCTTGGCAACTTCAGCGAAATCGGCGCCGGCTTCGATCTGGGCCTTGAGTTCGTTGCACTTGTCTTCGGTGGAAACCAGGATGTGGCGGGCAGTGGCTTTGGCCATGGGGGAAATTCCTTTCGATATATTTAAAGGTGTTGAGCCTACCGGATTCATTGACCGGTTGTTGTCAAAATTGCGTCAAAACCTTGGGGCCGGCGATCAAAGGCCGGCTTTGCGCAGGCGCTCGGCGTGGCGCAGGTAAAGCTCTGTGGGGTTAGGCGCCGTGGGGGCTGTACCCTTGCGCAGCGTGCCGTCTCCTGGATTGATGGTCTCCATATGGTCCATTGGATAGTCGGAACGAATGACCTTGCCCAGGTGCGAACTGAAACGCCCGACCAGGCCGTCGTTCTGCCCGGCTTCGGTGATGAAGTATTCGGAAAAGGCGCGGCAGAAAACCTGCGAAGGCTCCAGTTCTTCCTCTGTCGCCTCTGGCAACGTGCCGCTCCATGAGTAGTAGCGCACGCCGTTGACCCTTTCCGGGCCGTTCCCGCCCCAGTTCTTGGGCAGGCCCTGGGGGTATTTGTCATTGAAGGCGCCCACGCCTTCGGTGGTCAACGTCGCCAGCGCGGCCACGGCGGTTGGCGGTAGGTGCTCCTGTCCATCGAGCAGCGAGATGAAATCGGCGAACAGTGTGGCGACGCTTCTTGCCACATGTCCTGGCAGCCGTCCTGGAGTAAGGGCCTTGCGCAGGAAGTCAGCCAGTTCGGAACCATGGTTGGGACCGCTGACCGATGTGACCGAGGCAACTTTTTCGGGGGCCAGCGCGGCGGCATATCGGGCGGTCAGCGCACCCTGGCTGTGGCCGATCAAGTTGACCCGGGCCGCGCCGGTGCCAGCCAGGACCCGATCGATCTGCACCAGCAGTTGTTCGCCTCTGGCCTCGTTGCAATGGGGGGCCGACAAATACGGGATGAACACCCGGGCGCCGCCTGCGCGTAGAGCTTGTTTGATGCCATGGAAAAGTTCGAAACCGCCGATCCTGTCAAACCCGAACAACCCATGGACCAACAGGATGGGGAATTGAGTGGTTGCATTCCGTTGCATGTTCGTACCTTTTTCGAAGAGGTTCACCTTGAGTTTGCGACTTCACTCTAATCCAGGCTCGTAAGCGGCGGTGTAGGAAGAAACCGCGCTAAACCAGGGAAACCGGAATAAAAAAAGTGGGAATAATGGGAAGTGCCCCGGCTGTGACTAAAGGTGTAGGAGGTCTCCTATAATCTCAGGCGTTTGCAGCTACAGCTTTGAACGCCAGAGACCACTGCCTTTGTCGCCTTGTCTGGCTGTGGGTTTGGGGCGAGCCGGTTTTAATGGCTCCATCGGGTGCCGTTATGCGAACGGTGCCTTCATCCAAGGACTGGAGCCTGCACATGATCATCTACCCATCTCTTCAACGATCCCGTTCAACGTCAGGAACAAGACTGCCGCCCCCGATCCTGGCAGCGGCCAGGGAAGGGGTGATAGACCCCGCCTGGCGCAAGACCCTGATCACCGTCAAACCTTATCCAATGATGACGTGCGGAGATGAGGTGCTGCTGCGCTGGCATGGGCTGAACAACGAAGGTGGGCCCTACCGGCATGAAGTGGCCGGGTTCGTCACGGAGCGGCAAGTAGGGCGGGACGTGGTGTTCGTCGTGCGCGAAGCGCATATCGCCGAGTTGGACGGTGGTTCGCTGGAGATCTCCTACCAAGTAACGGGCAAACGATTGCCCGACACCCTGGTTTCTGAGCCCCTGCAACTTGAAGTCGGCGATGTGTCACCGCAACTGCTGCCCGCCATTGCCAACGATGCGGTCGGTGGCTGCCTTGATCCGAATCGGGTGCCTGATGGAACCTGGGTGACGATTCGGCCCTACGCCAGGATGGCGGTCGGCGATCGGTTGATCCTGACGGCCAACAAGGATTCCAAGGCGCTTTGGCGCGACGTGCTCGAGATAGAGGCCCATGCTGTCGGTCGTGAGGTGTCGCTCTGGATCGATCATGCGCTGATCGCTCCCCATGCGGGACACACCTTGGCGCTGGTCTATGTCGTCAGGCGTGGACATTCAGTGCGTCGCGCCGAGCCCTTGTCGCTGCACATCGGTCCTCTGCTGCGTCCCGCGTTGAAGACGCCTCGGATTCGGGAGGTGAACGACGGCTGGCTGGATGTCAGCGACCTGCAAGAGGGAGTGACGATTGTCATCGATGATCCCGGGCTTGAGGCGGGAGAGCTGGTCTGGTTGCAGTGCAACGGCAACTCCGCTTATGTCCTGGAGCGCGAAATCACCGAGGCCACGGCAGGCCAGCCGCTCGTTTTTGTGATTCCCGCGGCGTATTGGCGGGGTCAAGGCAACAGATCGGTGGGCGTGTTCTATCAGGTCGAGCGCCTGGATGACGTCAGCCAGCGTTCAGAGGGCGTGACAGTTCAGGTGCGTTCCACGGTGTCAGGTTGAGCGAAGGTTCCCACAAGGCCCACGCCTTCCCCTGGTTCCAGGGGAAGGCGTGTTCGCGACTCAGGTTGGTAATTGCAGCTTTTGATGGGCCTCGCGCAACAACTGCTCGGTGGACTCCCAGCCCAGGCAACCATCGGTGACCGATACGCCGTAGCGCATCGATGGACCCAGTGGCTGGCAGCCTTCGAACAGGTGGCTTTCGAGCATCATGCCGATCAGGGAACGATTGCCTTGCAGGCGCTGTTCCAACACGTCATTGAACACCTGCGGCTGGCGCAGCGGGTCTTTGCTGCTGTTGGCGTGGCTGCAATCCACCATGATCCGGGCCGGTATCTTCAGGCGGATCAGGTCACTGTGTATCTGCGTGACGCTTTGGCGGTCATAGTTCGGTCCGCGATGGCCACCGCGCAACACCAAGTGAGTGTCGGGGTTGCCCGGCGTCTGGATGATCGCCGGATGCCCCTGGCTGTCGACACCGAAATGCCGATGGGGGTGGGCGGCAGAGCGCATGGCGTCGCAGGCAATGCCGACCCCGCCGTCCGTGCCGTTCTTGAACCCTACCGGCATGCCCAGGCCGCTGGCCATTTCCCGGTGGATCTGCGATTCGGTGGTGCGCGCACCGATGGCGACCCAACTGAGCAGGTCGTCGAAGTAACTGGCGGCCATGGGTTGCAACAGTTCGGTGGCGACGGGCAAGCCCAGTTGGAGCATCTCGCGCATCAGCTCCCGGGACAGCGTCAGGCCGGTTGCCATGTCATCGCTGCCATCCAGGCCGGGATCGTAGGCCAGGCCTTTCCAGCCCACGGTGGTGCGAGGTTTCTCCACGTAGGCGCGCATGACCAGCAGCATGCTGTCGCTCACTTCATGGGCCACGCGAGCCAGGTTGGCGGCGTATTCGAGGGCGGATTTCGGGTCGTGGATCGAGCAGGGGCCGACGATGACCAACAGACGGGAATCCTCACCATCGAGGATCGCGCGGATGGCCTGGCGATGGGCGCTCACCTGTTGGCTCAGCGCGGTGCTGAGGGGCAGTTGATGCTTGAGCTGCAACGAGCTCGGCAGACGCAGGGTCAGGGCTTCATTGGCAGGGTTGAGCGTGGACAGCGGCAAAGCGGAGACGGATGAATTCATGATCTGGCTTCCTGGACGGGTGGCGGGTTCGTTCCCGCGCGCCGGTCCTAGTGGGGTGTTCGACAATTGGCCGTATTGGCCCGCAACTGAGGCTTGCCACCGGTAGGTGACCGATCGGAGGCGGCAGGCTGTCCCGAGCGGTGGCTGGTAAATCGCCAGGCGGAAAAACTGTCGTAACGGTAATAAGTGGCGTAGTTCATGGCTCAATCCTCAAGTTGTCGGGTGTTGCAAATGTTTTGGGGCCTGAAAAACAAAACCCCCGGTCGGGAGGCCGACCGGGGGTTTGGAAAACTCTGGAAGGCGACCCGTTTAAAGTGGGCGCCGGTTGGGTATCAGGCGCGCCAGTGGCTAAACCAATACCCAAAATAAAAGCTGACCGGAGTTTGAACGCTGTTCGCCCGGGCAGCCGCAACCGAGCGCGGGGCGCTGGCGGTTTGAAGCGGTGAGAGGGCGTTGAACATGATCTGTCTCCGATGAATGGCCCCGAGCTTACTAGAGGGCGGTGCGCCGGTTCAATCAGAAAATTCTATCGAGGGCATGCAATTGTTCGTCCTGGCTTGAGTCCGCCGGGCTTTATGACAAACTTCAGGTTTGCACTGTCTCTTCAGGAAGCCCCATGACCGCTCCAGCCTTCGCCGCCGCCCAATCGATTTCCATCGCGGGGGACGTTCGCGCCAACCTCTCGTGCCATCAGCGTTTCATGCAGGTGGCGGCTGAGCAGGGAGTACAGTTGCTGGTATTCCCTGAACTGTCGCTCACCGGCTACGAACGCGGCCTGGCGGCGGATCTGGCCATTTTGCCGGAGGATGCCGTACTGCAGCCGCTGCGTGACTTGGCGCGTGAGCTTGGCCTGACCGCCGTAGTCGGCATGCCGATTCGGCTGTCGGCGGATGGCCCGGTATTGATCGGCGCATTGGTTCTTGGCGCTGACGGTGCCCTTGGGGTGTACAGCAAGCAGCATCTGCACCCGGGCGAAGAAATCGCCTTCGCCCCGGGGCAGGGTGGCTCGATGTTGGCGATGGGGTGCGATTGCATCGCGCTGGCGGTATGTGCCGATTTTTCCCACGCCAGCCATGCTGCTGCGGCAGCCGGGCGGGGCGCTACGCTGTATGCCGCGGGGGTGTTGATTACCGAGGGTGGCTACGTGCCCGATACGACGTTGTTGCAAGGATATGCCACGCAGCATGCCATGACCGTGCTGATGGCAAATCATGGCGGCGCCACCGGAGGCTGGGAATCGGCTGGCCGCAGTGCCATCTGGGGGCCGGACGGTGCGTTGCTCGCGGCGGCGCCAGGCACGGGTGAACTGTTGGTGATTGCCCGCCGCGACGCCAACGGCTGGGAGGGGCAAGTCGTGCCGGTGGCAATGGGGTGATGAGGTCTTCATGAGCTTTGAGTGGCGTGCCGCAACGGCCGGGGACATCGGCTTCGCCCGGCAATTGACTTGCAACAATATGCTTGCCTATTACCTCAAGCATGATTTGCTCTGGCAGGACGAAGCGTTCGATCTGGCCTGGATCATTCGCCAGAACTGGATAATCAGTCGTGCGGGCCAGGCGCTGGGCTTTGTCAGCCTCAGTCGTGATGCCCGGGCGTTGTATATCCGGGAATTGCAAATAGGGGAGGCGTTCCGCGGACAAGGCGCAGGTACCTGGGCGATCGGACAGGTTTGGGACATGGTAAGGTTGGAGCGTCGGCCGGCGCTGCGCCTGACGGTGTTCAAGGATAATCCGGCCAGGGTGTTGTACGAACGCATGGGCCTGCGCATCGTGGGCGAGGATGAATGTTTCCTGAGGATGCAGCGGGACGTCGGCGCTTGACGCCTAGGATGCCGTGCCGATAAAGATGTGTTGTAACTTTTATCTGTCCCTTTGCGCTAGGTCTGTCGGATGCTTTTTTGCTAAGGTGTGGGGCAACCCAAATAAGACCAAATCGTGAGGTGTCTGCTTGATTAGGGTGTTAGTGGTCGATGACCATGATCTCGTCCGTACGGGCATTACACGAATGCTGGCTGACATCGATGGCCTGCAGGTAGTTGGCCAGGCCGAATCCGGGGAAGAAGCCCTGATCAAGGCTCGTGAATTGAAACCCGACGTGGTGTTGATGGACGTCAAGATGCCCGGCATCGGCGGTCTTGAAGCCACGCGCAAGCTGCTGCGCAGTCACCCGGACATCAAGGTGGTCGCGGTAACTGTCTGCGAAGAAGATCCGTTCCCTACCCGGTTATTGCAGGCGGGCGCAGCGGGTTACCTGACCAAGGGTGCCGGCTTGAACGAGATGGTCCAGGCCATCCGCCTGGTATTCGCCGGGCAACGCTACATCAGCCCGCAAATCGCCCAGCAGTTGGCGATCAAGTCATTCCAACCGACCAACGATTCGCCTTTCGATGCGCTGTCGGAGCGGGAAATCCAGATCGCCTTGATGATTGTCGGTTGCCAGAAGGTGCAGATCATTTCCGACAAGCTGTGCCTGTCGCCTAAAACCGTCAACACCTACCGTTACCGTATCTTCGAGAAGCTTTCGATCAGCAGTGACGTCGAATTGACACTGTTGGCGGTGCGCCACGGCATGGTCGATGCCAGCGCCTGATAATGACTGAATTGTTTGATCCAAGCGCTTTCCTGTCTACATGCAGTGGCCGCCCAGGCGTGTACCGCATGTTCGATAGCGACGCGCGCCTGCTGTATGTCGGCAAGGCCAAGAATCTCAAGAAACGTCTGGCCAGTTACTTCCGCAAGACCGGCCTCGCACCGAAGACCGCTGCCCTGGTGGGGCGCATCGCGCAAGTCGAAACCACCATTACCGCCAATGAAACCGAGGCGTTGCTGCTCGAGCAGACGCTGATCAAGGAATGGCGCCCGCCGTACAACATCCTGCTGCGTGATGATAAGTCTTATCCGTACGTGTTCCTGTCCGACGGGGCGTTCCCGCGCCTGAGCATTCATCGCGGGGCGAAGAAGGCCAAGGGCCGGTATTTCGGCCCTTACCCCAGCGCCGGGGCCATTCGTGAAAGCCTGAGCCTGCTGCAGAAGACCTTCTTCGTTCGCCAATGTGAAGACAGCTACTACAAGAACCGCACCCGGCCTTGCTTGCAATACCAGATCAAGCGCTGCAAGGCGCCGTGCGTCGGGTTCGTCGAACCCGAGGTCTACGCCGAGGATGTGCGTCACTCGGTGATGTTTCTGGAGGGGCGCAGCAATGCACTGACCGATGAACTGTCAGCGGCGATGGAAGACGCGGCGGTCAACCTTGAATTTGAACGGGCCGCCGAACTGCGAGACCAGATCGGCCTGCTGCGCCGGGTACAGGACCAGCAAAGCATGGAAGGCGGCAGTGGCGACGTCGATGTGATCGCCGCGTTCATCAACCCCGGTGGCGCCTGCGTGCACTTGATCAGCGTGCGGGGCGGTCGCGTATTGGGCAGCAAGAACTTTTTCCCCCAGGTCGGTATCGAGGAAGACGTTGCCGAGGTCATGGCGGCCTTCCTGGGCCAGTACTACATCAGCAGTCCGGAACGCGACCTGCCGGCCGAGTTGATCGTCAACGTGGTCCATGAAGACTTTCCGGCCCTGATCGAAGCCATCGACAAGCTTCGTGGTCGTGAACTGACCATCAGCCATCGCGTGCGCGGCACCCGTGCCCGTTGGCAGCAACTGGCCGTGACCAACGCCGAACAGGCCCTGGGCGCGCGTCTGGCTAACCGCCAGCACGTGGCCGCGCGGTTCGATGCCCTGGCCGATGTCCTCAACCTGGACGAGCCGCCGCAACGGCTGGAGTGCTACGACATCAGCCATTCCAGTGGTGAGGCGACGGTAGCGTCCTGCGTGGTGTTCGGTCCTGAAGGCCCGATCAAGTCCGATTACCGCCGTTACAACATCGAAGGCGTCACGCCCGGAGATGACTATGCGGCGATGCATCAGGCGTTGATGCGCCGCTTCGGCAAGCTGAAGGACGGGGAGGGCAAGTTGCCGGATATCCTCCTGGTGGACGGCGGCAAGGGCCAGTTGTCCATGGCCCGCGATGTGCTCAATGAGCTGATGGTGCCCGACCTGATCCTGCTGGGCGTGGCCAAGGGCGCGACGCGCAAGGCCGGCTTCGAGACCTTGTACCTCAACGATGCCGCCCATGAGTTCACCCTCAAGGGCGATTCGCCGGCGTTGCACCTGATCCAGCAGATCCGCGACGAAGCCCACCGTTTCGCCATCACCGGGCACCGTGCTCGCCGTGGCAAGACGCGCCGTACGTCTACACTCGAAGGTGTGGCAGGCGTCGGCCCGACGCGCCGTCGCGACTTGTTGAAACATTTTGGTGGATTGCAGGAGCTGTCTCGTGCCAGCATCGAAGAGATAGCCAAAGCACCCGGTATCAGTAAAAAGCTCGCTGAGTCGATTTATGCAAACCTGCACAGCGAGTAGAATGCCCGTCAACCTCGCAGCCAGTTGTGCCGATGAATATCCCAAATCTGATTACCGTCCTACGCGTCCTGCTCATCCCGATCTTCATATTGCTGTTTTATTTGCCGTACCACTGGAGCTACGTGGCCTCCGCCTCGGTCTTCGCCTTCGCCGCCGCGACGGACTGGTTGGATGGTTACCTGGCCCGACGCCTGGAGCAGAGCACGCCGTTCGGTGCCTTCCTCGACCCGGTGGCCGACAAGCTGATGGTCGCGGTGGCCCTGGTGTTGCTGGTGCAGGAACACGGCAACCTCTGGCTGACCTTGCCGGCGGCGGTGATCATCGGTCGCGAAATTGTCGTCTCGGCGCTCCGTGAATGGATGGCTGAGCTGGGCGCCCGCGCCCAGGTTGCCGTGTCGAACCTCGGCAAATGGAAAACCGCCGCGCAGATGCTGGCGCTGGTGATCCTGCTGGCCAACCCGTCAGACTTCAGCTTCTGGGTGCTGCTGGGCTATGCATTGCTGCTGGTTTCCGCCGGCCTGACGCTGTGGTCGATGGTCCAGTACCTGCGCGCCGCCTGGCCACATCTGCGGACGGATGTAGAGCCGAAATAAAACTTTTTTGAATCAAAGGGTTGACGGCGTAGTCTGAATCTATAGAATGCGCCACACCAAGACGCGGGAATAGCTCAGTTGGTAGAGCACGACCTTGCCAAGGTCGGGGTCGCGAGTTCGAGTCTCGTTTCCCGCTCCAAATATTGCGCTACAGAGTTCCACTGAATTCTGTAAGTGATTGAAATCAGGGCCTTTAGGCCCTTTTTTCGTTCCAGCGGGAACCACCGAAATCCAGCACTATCCGGTGCGTGTAAGTCCAGAATTGAGTCCAGGATTCTGACGAGCACTGAATCGGTTTAATGCTGGAGCAGATTGTGTAGCGAGATGAGCATCTGGCCCTGACTCTGTTCAGGAGCTAGCGATGGCACTCTCAGAAATGACAGTTCGGCATGCCCGAATCACCGGTAACGACTACACCCTCGGCGACAGTGATGGTCTCACACTCAATGTGACGGCCAGCGGCGGAAAAGTCTGGCTCTTCCGCTACTACTGGGCAGGCAAGCAGAAGCGCATGTCCTTGGGTTGTTACCCACAAATCTCCCTCAAAGAAGCGCGTACACGACGTGACGATGCGCGCGCCTTGGTTGCCCAAGGCGTCAACCCCTATGAGCATCGAAAACAACAACGGCTTGCTGTTCGTTTTGCGACAGAGCATACCTTCGAGGCCGTGTTCAATCAGTGGGTGGAGTTCCGCAGGCTAAGCCTGAAGGAAGGGCGCCAGAGCACGCTCTCGCAGATCTTGAGAATCTTCAATAAGGACGTCCTGCCCACGCTGGGCGGACGCTCCATCTACGATATCAATCGTCACGATCTGTTGGATTTGCTGAGCAGGATCGAACAGCGCAAGGCCCTAACGACAGCCGAAAAATGCCGGACCTGGTTCAACCAATTGTTCCGCTATGCACTGGTGAAGATCGAGGGGCTGGAACACAACCCAGCTTCCGATCTAGACGTTGTCGCGATCCCCAAACCTCCGGTTACGCACAATCCATTTCTCCGAATGGACGAGCTCCCGGCATTGATGGCTGCTCTTCGAAACTACGGCGGCGCCAACCAAACTCGGCTTGGCCTTCGGTTGTTGCTGCTGACCGGTGTCCGCACGGGCGAGCTGCGCTTGGCAACACCCGACCAGTTCGATCTGGAGAAGCGGTTGTGGGTGATACCCGCGGAGGTGGTGAAACAGCTCCAGCTAGCCATGCGAAAGCCAGGTAAGCAGACCCAAAATGTACCGCCTTATATCGTACCGTTGTCGGTTCAGGCTCTGGAGATTGTGCGTCACTTGCTGGAACAGGTTGTCCCCGCACAACGCTACTTGTTTGCGCATCGAAGCGATCTGAGCAAGCGTATCAGTGAGAACACGCTGAATGGCGCGTTGCGCCGGATGGGGTATGCCGATCAACTCACCGGTCATGGCATGAGGGCGACGATCTCGACGGCGCTGAACGAGATCGGATACCCGAAGGTGTGGGTGGATGCTCAGCTTTCTCATGCCGATCCGGACAAGGTGAGTGCGGCCTACAATCACGCGGAATACGTGGAGCAGCGCCGGACGATGATGCAGGATTGGGCGAACCGCCTGGATCTGTGGGGGCAGGGCCAGCTGAAAGCGGCAAGCTCTCCGCTTACTATTCGTTTAGAGGGCGCAGCTTCGTTACCTTCGTTGGAAAGCGCGAACACAAACGCCATTCTGTACAGCAGTGGCTTCCCAGCGACGACGGTCTCAGCCTCTAAAAAGTCCATCAGCAACGAACCGGTCCTTAACGCGGATCAGTATTCACCTGTCCTATCTGCTTCAACGCAGGCTGAACAGCTGCGCGAACCCCAAGTATCTGAGATACAACGTCAGCGCGCCGAGATGCTAGCCACCTATGAAGCTTCGAATAATTTGCCGCTGCTTGTCTTCGCCAAACTGGCAGGCAAATCCCGAGATCAGATCAACCGCGATATCAAAGCTCGGCGCCTGTTGTCCCTGAGCCTTGGGAATCGCGGTCAGCGCATTCCTGATTGGCAGCTTGATCCACTGCGGCACAAGTTGGTACTTGCTGCGTTAGCGCGGTTTCCGGATGTCGATGCATGGAGGCTTTATGGCGCCCTTTGTAAGCCTCACGAGCGATTAAAAGGTCGCGCGCCAATCGATATGCTCAATATGGAAAATTTCGAAGGGACCGCACAAATCGTTTGCAGTGCGCTGGGTTCAAGCTGAGGTGCTGTCTTCGTGCTGTGATAACGGATGTCGCTGCTTGCTTGGGTCCATCTAGCTCGGGCTGCCCTAAATGCGTGGACTTCACGAGTTGCCTGAGGTGCGGCGGAGGTGTTCGGCAAGAGGCTTCTATTGCGCAGGAAGACACCCTTTGGCAATATCTCGCTCCCACCCTCTCTTGTCAGCTCTCCATCCCTCTCATTTGGGGGCTGCGTCTTGGGGATGGCGGGTAACCACCCGGCCTCGTGCCGGGTTTTTTTCGCTCAGCCTGCCGAGCGAATGTGATCCTCAATCCGCAATCCTGATTTCACTGGGGCCAGTTTTCCGTTTTTAACTGGATTGGAAGTCCCTTCCGGGGGCTCCTCTCCACCGCAACACGTGATGCGCGGGTAATCTCCCATCAACTGGTGGCCGGGCACGATGTTTTACGGTACTTTGTGCTGGCATGAGGCCATATTTACAGCAGGACGCACCTCCACGGCTAGGGCCAATATCTCCTTGCCGGTACCGTTCCTGCGCATTCATTTCGTGACAGGAACGACCATGTCAGGCGGCGAAACCGAAAAAATTGCGAGGCTCGCGGAGCTCGTTTCCAGCGACATCTTCAACTTCTTCCGCTGGAAGAAAGAGGGGCCTGCCAACCTCAACTTCGCCTGCGTGAAGAAGGAAACACACGCGCCCTTGAAGAAGTCTGAGCACACGCACCCGACGGACGTGGTGTTCAAGTACGCAGATCCTTACCTGAACAAAGCCATCTACCTTCATACCGATTTGAAAAGCTATGCGGTTGGCTCCATCACGCTGGACTCGATCAAGAAGGCCCTGAAGTCCCTGGGCAAGACCATCGACTGTGCCCGTGCTTCGCTGGAATGGCAGACTCGCTACCATTTGGCCAAGCGTGAGAAGTATGAAATTCGTGGGATGTTATTCGTCTATAACCACGATGACGAATACGACAAGAATTTCTACGATCATTTCAAGGATTACAAAGGTGAGAATCTGCATATCAAAGATTCTCAGCAGGTTCATATCGTCGAACCTTCATTAATCAATTACCTGAAGACGCTGCAGCTCGATGTAAACACCCTCAGAGCAGAAGGGACATTCCCGAAGGAAAATTACACCTTCTATTACCCTGACCTCGTCTTGCACAAGGCTAGTGGTGAGTACTGGGATCGTGCGGCAACCGCAGAGCTCATCGCTTCGCCGTATATGATCATTCACCACAAAGAGGTGATGTCGTACTGCGAGAAAGCCAAAAACGTGACTGAAACGTATAGCGAAGGCTATCTGATCTATTATCGCCGCGATGGTAGCACCGAGATCGAGTTCAGGTACCTATTTGACGCGCTATCCAGGTTCCAGATCCTCAACGCCAACAAGGACTTGAAAATCCGAATCAGAGTTGCCAATCGCCACCATCACAGCAGCATCCTCAGCAACTTCAATGCTGCCATCAACAGCTATGTGACCGAGTGGGGCGAAGACGAAAACCGCAAACGGAAACTGCAGGCGATCGAACTGGAGATCGTAAATCACGCGATTCCGAACTATAAGCCCGAAGCGATCGGATGGGAGCGAGACTGACATGAGAATGGGTAGTTTGTACTTTGCATCCGACAAAGCGATCTACGATGCGCTAACGCAGCGAAGCCTGACGAGCGCTGAGCTCAGAAAAGTCTTCCTCTCCAGAGGGATCGTGATCTCCAACGAGTCGGACAAAAAATTCCTAGCCAATCGATTCAGTGCCCTATTCCATGACTACTATGATTATCGGAATCTGTCGCTCTTGGTGGGTGGCCGTGACAGTCGTGAGAAAACCACCAACGTGGTCGTCACGACAGCGATTACTAAAGACCAACTGACCGACGCTCTCACCTCCGTCAAGGAATGGCTGGTGGATGACCTGTAGTGGTCTAATGAAACCGGACACCCATTTAGGTGAGAATGCTCGCCAGATCGAGGTGTCAGATGACCAAACAACGCCGTTCCTTTTCTGCTGAATTCAAACGCGAGGCTGCCGACCTCGTGCTCAAGCAAAACTACAGCTACATCGAAGCCAGCCGTTCACTTGGCGTCGGCGAGTCGGCCCTGCGCCGCTGGGTTGATCAGGTTCAGCAAGAGCGCCAAGGTGTTACGCCGCAGAGCAAAGCATTGACCCCGGAACAACAGAAAATTCAGGAGCTGGAAGCCCGGATTGCCCGGCTTGAACGGGAAAAATCGATATTAAAAAAG